>NZ_FOWD01000011.1 GCF_900115365.1 Anaerocolumna aminovalerica | reverse complement strand
CGTAAAATAATAACTTTAATAGAATCATCAAAAGACTGGATTTACATATATAATGATTTAATTTACGAAATTCAAAAATGTCGTTCACAAATCCGCCGCAACCGGAAATATGAACGACAAATGACACGTAACAGAAGAAAATATCACAAAAATTCAAAACCAACTTTATAAGTATATTTAAGTGAATATTTGCAAAAAGCCTATTCTGTTAGGTTTATTTATTATACTCTTTTTTTAAAAAAATGAAAATATAAAATATAAATAATATAATATTTTTCTTGTAGAAATTTGCTATCATCTAAAGTTGACGACATTGAGCGTACGTTCATTAGTAAACTAAATTTTTATTTATAAACAGGCGGATTGAAGGTAGATATTCCATTGGTACCTCCAATAGGAAGATAATAGGTTTTGGTTTCATTAAAATCACTAAAATATACGTTATTACCGGCGATGTGAATTTGTTTATAATTACCGTCCAGAAGGGTATTTACTTCACCTGTCTCTAAGTTCATAATGCAAATCCGGTTATTTTTGGTATCATCAACCTGATAATAAAGATATTTTCCTTCCGGGGATATATTAAAGGTACTGCAGCTATCTTCAACGATAGTTTCCGGATTACTACCGTCCAAATGAATACGTTTAATTTTATAGCTGTCCGATATGGATATAAAATAAATAAAGTTTCCGTTTACCACAGGAGCGTAGGTATTTTCATCCGAGTAAAGGGTATTGGTAGATCCGTCATTTAAGTTCATACTGCTGATTGAATTGGTATTCTCTGTTTTGGAGTAATAAAGAATATTATCCAAAATAGATATTGGTATTATTGGCCGTTTTGAAATTTGTTTTTCTTCACTGCCGTCTATTTTTACTGAATAGAAGGTTAATCCCTCTTCTTTATCATAATGTTGGTAATAAACGTAATTACCGTGAACGTTAATATAGGTACATGGATCATTATACAGCACTTTAATTTTATTTCCTTTTAAATTAGTTCGATAAATTCCGCTATTATTAAATTCAAGAACACCTTTTGAATTGTTTCTTTTTTTGTCATTATGTATGTAATATATGTAATTTCCTAAAACATTAATATGTCCTGCCTTATCTGATGATAACTTTTTGAAGTCAATTCCATTTAAATCCATAACATAAAGGGCACCATCATCTTTATAATTACTAAAGTATATTTTATCATCCAATTGGCTGAACAACCCACCGTTGAAAAGATTACCCGGGGTATTTCCTGAAATATCCTCTTTGTTAAATTTATTCCTTGAAGTGTTTAACCTTAAAATAACTGCTATTGATACAAAGAGCAAAATAAGAATAAGGATGATAATTCTCTTAAGCTTAGGCATATGCTATTTCCTCCTATCATTAGTAAAATATTTTGTAACCAACCTTATTAATTTCTAGCAATATGAAATATTAGGCAATAAATTCTATTCCTATTATAAATCCTTGAAAAGTTTATTGCAATGAATTCTTTATAAGTGTTGCAAAAAGTAAAATAGTTATTTATAATGTGAAAAAGATTAGGCTCAATGCAGAAAGGAACAGGTATGGTTAAAATGATTGATTTGCAGCAGAGCAGGAATGAAATTGATAGAATAGATAAACAAATAGTTTCCTTATTCGAAGAGAGAATGGAAATTGCAAAGGATGTAGCTGCTTATAAGATAAAAACCGGAAAAAAGGTATTAGATAAAGAAAGAGAAAATGAAAAACTCCGTGTTTTACAGGCTATGGCAAGTAATGATTTTAATAAGCATGGTATTACAGAATTATTCACCCAGATCATGTCAATGAGCCGAAAATATCAATACGGATTAATGAGTGCCGGAGAACAGGAACTTCCCTTAAAAGAAATCGAAAGTTTACATAGGGATAAAAAAATGAAAGTAGTTTGTTTTGGAGTAAAAGGTTCCTATACAGAGCAGGCCATGGAGGAATATTTTAATACAGATATTGAATGTTTTTATGCTCCGACTTTTAAAGAAATTATGGAAGTTATTAAAATAGGCGAAGCAGATTATGGAGTGCTTCCTATTGAAAACACATCCACAGGGGGCATTGCTGATATTTATGATCTTCTTGTGGAATATGATAATTATATAATAGGAGAACATGTAGTTAAGGTTCAGCAGGCGTTACTGGGATTACCGGAAGCAAAACTGGAGGATATTAAGAAGGTTTACTCTCATCCTCAGGCACTTATGCAATGTTCCAAATTTTTAGAAAGCCATCACCATATGAGCCCTATTGAATGGCTCAGCACTTCAGACAGTGCCAAGAAAGTTCAGGAGGATCAGGATATTACACAAGGAGCTATTGCAAGTGTAAGAGCTGCAAAATGTTATAAACTAAAAGTTCTGAAAGAGTCCATTAATCACGAAAATACTAATTCTACAAGATTCATAATAATCACGAAGAAAAAAGAATTCATTAAAAATGCAAATAAAATAAGTATATGTTTTGAACTTCCCCATGAAAGCGGATCTTTGTATAACATGTTATCTCATTTTATTTATAACAATCTGAATATGACAAAAATTGAATCCAGGCCTTTAGAAGGCCATGCTTTTGAATATCGTTTCTTTGTTGACTTTACAGGAAACCTTAAAGAACCCAGTGTAAAAAATGCACTGTTAGGAATTCAAGAGGAAGCTATTGGATTTCGAATACTGGGCAATTATCATATGGTATAAAGGTGATAAATAGCAACAAAGCTAACAGTACAAGGTAAAGCATGGTGTAAGATTTCATATTATAGAAAAAGAAAGAATATTATTAGATTCATAATTTTTTCAAAGTGAAATCACAAAGTAGACATAAATTCTTGATAAACTTTGGTTATAAACATTAGAGAAATGAATGAAATATAGCTTTAGTTTGAAAGGAGATATTTGTATGAACGATGAACATAACAATTATGAATCTCAAAATAGTGAGAATGACAATATCCAATCACAACAAAACCAAGATAACAACAGTATTTACCAATTAAATAAGCAGGATTTAGAAAGATTAAATCAAACATATAGGTCAACAGGAGATAATAATTCTTATGAGGAAAAAGGATCTATTTATCGAGGGGAAAATTTAAATAGTGATAAAGAAGATCCTAACAGGGAAAAAACAACTCCTAATATAAAAAAAGAAAATCCTGACAAAGAAGAAGTAACTCCTTATGTAAATATAGAAAATCTTTATGAGAATAATAAAAATTCAAATTCCTATGAAGAGAATCCTGTTAAAATAAAAAAGAAATATAAATTCTTAAATAAGGTTGGTATGGTAGCATTAGCAGGACTGGTTATAGGTACTCTTGGAGCAGCTTCCTTACAGACATATAATTATTTTGGAAAAGGTATTGGTAATTCTTCTTTTGGTGAAACTATAGATGGCAAGAACCTGACAGCAGAAGAAAATGCAGGTAACAGGGATACAGTTGCAGTGGAAGCCAGTACAAAAGGTAAAGTAACCGGAGATGTATCCGAAGTAGTTGAAAATGTAATGCCTTCCATTGTTGCAATTAATTCTTTAGTAACGAATGTATCCAGTGATTTCTTTGGCAGACAATATAGCCAGGAGGTACCTGGTAGTGGCTCCGGTATTATTATTGGACAGAATGATTCTGAAATATTGATTGCAACCAACAATCATGTTATAGATGGTGCTTCTAAAGTAGAAATCATTTTTGCAGATAAGACAAAAGCTTCTGCTAAAGTGAAAGGAACAGCTCCAAATTCAGATTTAGCAGTAGTCTCCGTGGATATTAATGATTTAGAAAAAGATACTATTAAAAATATTAAGATTGCTACATTAGGAAACTCAGATAATACCAAACTTGGAGAAATGGCTATTGCAATCGGTAATGCTTTGGGTTATGGACAATCTGTAACCGTTGGCTATATTAGTGCAGTAAACCGGAAAGTTGATATTGAAGGGGTAAAATTAAACTTAATTCAGACAGATGCGGCAATCAATCCTGGAAATAGCGGAGGAGCATTATTAAATTCCAAAGGTGAAGTAATTGGAATTAATTCTGTAAAATACGTTGATGAATCCGTTGAAAGTATTGGATATGCCATCCCAATATCCAATGCTATACCTATTATCAATCATTTAATGAACCGAACCACCTTAGCGGAAAAAGACAGAGCTTATATTGGGGTATCCGGTGAGGATGTAACAGAAGTGTACTCCCAGGCATTCGAAATGCCTGTAGGTTATTATGTAAGCAAGGTTAAGGAAGGTTCTGCCGCAGAAGAAGCTGGAATAAAAGTTGGAGATATTATTGTGGCTATTAATGATATAAGTATAGAGTCCGGGCAAGAATTACAGGATACTTTAACCTATACAAAAGCTGGTTCTAAAGGCACTATTACGGTAAAAAGTTTGGCAGATGGGAAATATGTCGAAAGAGTATTAGATATTGTATTTGATTATAGACCATAACTTAGATAAAAGTTGAAAGACAATTATTTTGAAGGCACCACCATATGTTTTCAAGAATATGTTTTTCAGGTTGAAAAAACTAATAAAAACACCTATTATTTGTGGAAATATGAAATCTGCAAAGAGATGTGGTATAATGGGTGTCAGAATAAATACATGAACAGAAACTGCTTTGCAGTTTCTGTTGCTGCCAAGGCAGCCATGTTACAAATGTGAATAAAAGGGAGCGGGTGTGAAGATGGAAAAGTCAGCAGCAGAAGAAGGGAACCTTTCTTTAACGGTAGATATAATAATACCGGTATATAAACCGGATCATAGATTTAAACATTCACTAGAACGATTAATAAAGCAAAGTGTAAGACCTAACCGGATTTATTTGTTACAAACTATAGAGGATAATCCGGCAGACCAAACAGAAGAGTCAAGAAAAAGTGAGGAAGATATTATATCCTTAGTTCAAGCATTAAATGATTCTTCTTGTCTTATACAATGTATTCCTATTGATAAAAGTGACTTTGATCATGGTGGTACCAGAAATTATGGTGCCCACCTTTCTGATGCGGATATTATTCTGTTTCTGACCCAGGATGCTGTTCCGGAGGATAAAGAACTTGTCAGGAATTTACTGGAGCCTTTTTGTAACCCTCAGGTTGCAGCTGTTTACGGAAGACAACTTCCAAGAAAAAATGCAGGCATTATAGAGAAATATACCAGAACCTTTAATTATCCGGAAGAAAGCTCTATGAAATCCAAAGAAGATCTTCCAAGGCTTGGAATAAAAACCTACTTTTGTTCCAATGTATGCAGCGCCTATCGAAAAGAGGTTTATGATGAACTGGGTGGTTTTGTAACAAAAACTATATTTAATGAAGATATGATTATGGCAGCTGCAATTATTCAGGCAGGCTATTTTATTGCTTATGCAGCAGATGCAAAAGTGGTTCATTCCCATGAATATACTTATATTCAGCAATTTAAGAGAAATTTTGATTTAGCGGTATCCCAGCAGCAGTATAAAGAAGTGTTTTCTGCTGTAAAGTCGGAAAGTGAAGGTATTAAGCTGGTAAAACAAACTGCAAAGTATTTGGCAGATGAGAAAAAGTATATACTGATTCCTGATTTGATTTTCCAAAGTGGATTTAAATATTTAGGATATCTGGCAGGAAAAAACTATGAAAGAATACCTAAAAACATAATAAAGAAATTAAGTATGAATCCTCATTACTGGTAAAATACTGAAAAACTATAAGAAGGGGTTATACACATGAATAAAGTTAATATCATTATGGCTGCCTACAACGGTGAAAAATATATAAAAGATCAGATCGAATCCATACTTCATAACAGTTTTGAAAACTGGATGTTATGGATTTTTGATGATGGTTCCAAGGATCAAACGGAATCAATAATAAAAAAATATATACAGCAGTACCCTCAAAAAATCAGATATTATAGAAATAATACCAATAAAGGTGTAACACGTAATTTCTTAGAGGGGGTCAAGCTGGTAACCCAGCTAAATAATCAGGAAGAAAATGAAAAAAAACACAATCACTATTATATGTTTTGTGATCAGGATGATGTATGGATGGGGGAGAAGATTTATAAAACCCTAAAACAGATGAAAAAAGCGGAAAAGAGATATGGCAGTGAAAAGCCGGTGGCAGTTTTTACAGATGCTATTGTTGTGGATGAAAAACTTAATATTCAACAATCCTCTTTTTATAAAACCAGTAATTTGAATACCAATCGAAGAGATTTAGCCCATATGCTGATGGAAAATAAATTAATTGGATGTACAATAATGTTTAATGGAGCATTAGCAGATAGATTAGATGTTATACCTAAGAATGCCAGATATCATGATTGGTGGATTGCCTTAATTGCATCTGCTATCGGTCATATTACTTATCTGAAAGAAGGAACCTTACTTTACCGTCAACATGAGAATAATGTAGTAGGAAATCAAAGCTTTTTGACCTATGTAAAGAATAGAATCTCCAATCTTCATAAACAAAAGGAAATACTTGATATAACTATAAAACAAGCAAGGGAATTCTATAACATCTTTGAAAAGGATTTAACCGGTAATAAAAAAGCCTTGGTATATGATTTTGTTCACATAAAAGAAAATAGCTGGTTTATGAGAAGAAAACTTATTCTATCAAAGGGATATTTAAAAACCGGCCTAATCCGAAATATTGGTTTATTACTGTTAATATAAATGCATAATATGAATGCATAGTATATTAATAGGTATAGCATAAACATGCATCATTTGAATATTAAGAAACGTGAAAAGACAGATTAAGTTTTAATATAATAAATAATTATTACTGAATTGGTATAAAAATGAATTAAATTATTGGTATATTCATTATTGACTTTTGGTATTCATATTGTTACAATGTATACAATTTATTTGGCAATGTGCTATGGGGAGGTCCCAATGAAAAAAATGGTGTTGTCAATACTGGTGGATAATACAGCAGGTGTAGTTAGCCGTGTATCTGGTCTGTTCAGTAGAAGAGGATATAATATAGACAGTTTGACAGGTGGTATAACTGAAGATCCTTCCTACTCAAGAATAACTGTTGTGGTAAATGGTGACGATCAAATTTTAGAACAGATTCGTAATCAGTTATTAAAATTAGAAGATGTTCGTGAAGTCAGAGAGTTATTACCGGACGAATCAGTGTGCAGAGAACTTGTTCTGGTAAAAGTCTCAGCAAATGTGAAAGAACGGCAAGCTATTATTGCAATCGCTGATATATTCAGGGCAAAGATTGTGGATGTAGCAGTGGATTCTCTCATGATAGAATTAACAGGTAATAAGAATAAAATAAATGCCTTTCTGAATTTATTAGAAGGGTTTACAATAAAAGAACTTGTAAGAACAGGTATAACCGGTCTTACACGCGGGGCAGGAGATATTGCTGAATACCTGGATGATTAGATGTAATAATCTAAGAGGAAAAAAGAATTTTAAATCTTCTTACATATCGAATCTGTCCGTAAATGTGAGAAACTCGCTAAGCGTGTTTCTCATTGTTTATACCAATTATGTCCATAGGGCGCATATATTTGTCCAGTACATAAAAACACATAGGTATTAATAAATTAAATTTATTTTTTATACATGAACTTTAATAGTTTAAACAAGTAAAGAATCATACTGGTTATTTAGATATGTTTAACACCTATTAAATATAAATATTAATATTAGGAGGAAGTTTAAAATGGCGAAGATATTTTATCAGGAAGATTGTAACTTATCATTATTAGAAGGCAAGACTGTAGCTGTTATTGGCTATGGCAGCCAGGGACATGCACATGCATTAAATGCGAAAGAGTCCGGAGTAAATGTCATTATTGGTCTTTATGAAGGCAGCAGCTCATGGAAAAAGGCAGAAGCTGCAGGATTTCAAGTATATACAGCTGCAGAAGCTGCTAAAAGAGCAGATATCATCATGATTCTTATTAACGATGAAAAACAGGCTAAGTTGTACAAAGAATCTATCGAACCCAATTTAGAGGCAGGAAATGTACTGATGTTTGCCCATGGTTTTTCCATTCATTTTGGTCAAATCATTCCGCCGGCAGATGTAGATGTTATAATGATTGCACCAAAAGGACCTGGACATACAGTAAGAAGCCAATACATAGAAGGTCAAGGTGTTCCTTGTCTTATTGCTGTTCATCAGGATGCTTCCGGTAAAGCCCATGATATTGGTTTAGCATATGCATTAGCCATTGGTGGCGCAAGAGCAGGTGTGCTTCAAACAACATTCAGAGAAGAAACAGAAACGGATTTGTTTGGTGAACAGGCAGTACTTTGCGGTGGTGTTACCCAATTGATGAAGGCCGGTTTTGAGGTGTTGGTAGAAGCAGGTTATGAACCGGAAAGTGCTTACTTTGAGTGCATCCATGAAATGAAATTAATCGTTGATTTAATTAATGAAAGCGGTTTTGCAGGAATGAGATACTCTATTTCCAATACTGCTGAATATGGTGATTATATTACAGGACCTAAGATTATCACAGAAGATACTAAGAATGCAATGAGACAAGTATTAAAAGACATTCAGGAAGGTGTATTTGCCCGTAACTGGTTATTGGAAAACCAAATTGGATGTACAAACTTCTTAGCTAAGAGAAGACAGGAGTCAGAACATCAACTTGAAAAAGTGGGAGCTGAACTTCGTAAAATGATGAGTTGGACAAATAAAGATAAGCTTATTAATAATTAATTTAAGAATTTATCAATAAAATATAAGACCTTCGGGGATATGTATATGTTCCATACTTGTAATTAAGGAAATACTATGGTTTTCATAGTATAATCAAAAGTATCAGAAACATTGTCCATAAACAGGAAGGTCTTATTTTATTAATTCTATCAGTACTGAGTAGTGGTTAATGTTGTTTATGAGAAAGCATTTATCCAATATTTTATTCTGTTAATAAAATATTGATATAGAAGATATTAAAAAGTTATCTTTTTATCTCTGTACCTCTGACAAATCTTTTAGCAATATTATGGCTTGAGCCGTTATAAATGAATTTCTCTAAACGTTCCACCAAAGTAGGGGTTCCGTTCATTTTAAGAGATGAATCATTGATAACCAAGGCATCAAAATCGTAACCTTCTTCAAAACTGCCCACTTTACCAAAGAAGCTACCACCGCCTTTGGTAGCTAAATAAAAGGCTTCAGAGACACTGATTGGAGCATAGTCAGGATGATCTACAAAATACATTTTGGATGCAGTAATACAGTCTACAATGTGTTTGGACATATCAAGAACATGTCCCCCTCCTACATCTGAACCTAGTCCAACTGGTACATTCAGGTTAAGGTATTTTCTAAGAGGCATAATACCACTGGCTAAATTAAAGTTTGACTGAGGACAATGGGCTACATACACTTGGTTTTTTCTAAGCAGCTCTATTTCTGAATCTGTATTATAAACACAATGTGCCATAATCGTTCTGCCAGGCTGAATAAGTCCAAAGTGCTCATAAACCTCTGCGAAACTATCAATATCAGGATGCAGTTCTTTTACCCATGCTACTTCAGAACGGTTCTCACTTAGATGGGACTGAATGGGTAAGTTATATTTTACTGCTATCTCACCTAAGGCCTTCATTAAGGCAGCAGTAGTGCTAGGTACAAAACGTGGAGTCAATATATACTGAACCAAAGGTGCTTCTGTAGTATTATCCTTTGCAAAAGCTTCATATAATGTAGGATCTTCTTCCAAAAGTTCTATGGTTTCCTGAATGGATTGTTCAGTGGTTTCTTGTAATCTTGGAGAAGAATTGCGGTCCATATTTACTTTTCCCACATAAGCCCCTAAACCGGATTCCTTTAGCAATTTAATTAAAAGAGAGGTAGCATCTTTGTGCCTTGTAGCAAAGACACAGGCTCTTGTAGTACCTGCTTCCCATAAATCCTGTATAAAATTCTCATAATGTTCCTTGGCAAACTCTACACTATCAAATTCACTTTCCAAAGGAAAGGTATAATCATTTAACCATGGAAGAAGTTCTTTGCTATAACCAATTCCTGTATTAAGCCATTGCGGAGCATGTACATGAAGATCAACAAAACCAGGGATGATTAATTGATCTCCCATGTCTTCAACGGCTGTGTCCTGATATATTTCCGGTAATTCTTTTGTGAGCAATTTAATCTTACCGTTCTCTACTACTACATACCCATTTTCATACACTTCAAAACGATTCATTTCTTTTGTAAATACAAAATTACCTTTTAAAATTTTAATCATGTGAAGCCCTCCAATACCTAATAATATAGAATTACTTTTCCATCCCAGTAATTATTATACTATTTTTGGGCTATATAATCAAGAAAAGTTGAAGAGAGAAATGAAAAACAACCTTTATAATCCGGATATAATCATATATAATGGTACAAGAAACCGATTTATGTTTTGATATACAAGGAGACGTGAAAGCAATAGGTGTAAAAATGAATTATGATTATTCAGAAACAGTAGAGTTTCTATTAGATTGGTATGACTTAAATAGAAGATTTCTGCCCTGGCGGGAAGAACCAAGACCTTATTATGTATGGATTTCAGAAATTATGTTACAGCAAACCAGAGTTGAAGCAGTTAAGGTATATTTTGAAAGGTTTATAAGTACACTTCCTTCTATAAAAGACCTGGCAGACTGTGAGGAAGAAAAGCTGCTTAAATTATGGGAAGGTCTGGGCTATTATAACCGAGTAAGAAATCTTCAAAAAACAGCTAAGATTATTGTAGAAGAATATAATGGCCAAATGCCGGCAGATTATGATAAGCTTCTCCAGCTACCGGGAATTGGGTCTTACACGGCAGGTGCAATTGCCTCTATATCTTTTCAGATTCCGGAACCGGCAGTGGATGGCAATGTTCTACGGGTTATGAAACGAGTAGCAGGAAGCTTTGATGATATAACTAAAGCCCCAGTGAAAAAGCAGATGGAAAATGATCTGAGGGAGATTATTCCGAGAGACAGGCCGGGAGATTTTAATCAGTCAATAATGGATCTGGGAGCCACTGTATGTATCCCCAATGGAAAACCTCTATGTGATAAATGTCCGATTATCCATCTTTGTAATGGATTTCAAAAAGGTATTCAAATGCTGATTCCGGTAAAGCCTGAGAAAAAACCCAGAAAGATAGAAGACCGAACAATTCTATTAATGGAATTTGACAACCGTTATGCTATTCGAAAAAGAGGCAGCAAAGGTTTACTTGCAAGGTTATGGGAACTGCCAGGTTTAGATGGTAAATTATCTGTAATGGCTGTGGAAGAAATATTACTTAGAGAAGGATACCGGAATTTTACAATACAACCATTAGGTGAAGGAAAGCATATATTTTCCCATATTGAATGGCATATGGTAGGATATCATATTAAATTTATGGAAGTTCCGGATGAAGATATACTATGTAATCCCGATTATGTTGCGGAATATAATGGGTATGAAACGGTTAATACTGATTGTATATGGGTGAGTAAAGAAAGAATTAACAAAGAATTTACATTACCTTCAGCATTTGAAATATATAAAAGGTTTATAGTATAATTCTATAAAATTAATGTAAACAAAGAGTAAGGTTGAAAAACTTTGTTCAACCGGAGATTTGTGCTGTATGCACAGATTCTCCATTCTTTTGAAAGGAGCATAGTTATAAAGATGATTACTTTTAAAGAAATAAAAAGTAATGAACAGATCAAAACTTATATACGTAAGGCAGATGAAGCTTTGGCGGCCCTTGGTTATACGGAGCATAGTTTTGCCCATGTAGGAATGGTAGCAGAAAAAGCAAAATATATATTAACTACCTTAGATTATCCGGAGCATCAAATCCAATTGGCTCAAATCGCAGGTTACATGCATGATATCGGTAATGTGGTAAATCGTGTAAATCATGCACAAAGTGGAGCGGTTATGGCATTTCGTCTGTTGGATAATATAGGAGTAGACCCGGAAGATATTGCAACCATTATATCGGCTATCGGAAATCATGATGAAGATACTGCGTTTCCGGTTAATGAGGTGGCTGCCGCATTAATTCTGGCAGATAAAACAGACGTGCGTTATACCAGAGTCAGAAACAGAGACCTGTCAAACTTTGATATTCATGACAGGGTCAATTATTCTGTAAAAGAAGCAAAAACCACTATTAATGAGGAAAAAACCATGATAAGCCTGGAGCTTACCATAGATACGGATGTTTGCCCGGTAATGGAGTATTTTGAAATTTTTCTCACCCGAATGTTATTATGCAAAAAAGCAGCAGAAAAGCTAAATTTAATATTCAGATTAATAATCAACGGGCAGAAAATATTATAATTACAATTTGAATTGCTGATAGAATTTTATAAACTTCTGAGCTGAATCAGAAAGGTACTTATTGGTGGAAAAAGCAAACCCAACTTCTCTTTTTACTAAGGGAACTTTCAGCGGAATTTCAACTAAAAGACCATTTTTTAACTCTGTTTGAACAAATTCTTTAATAACGCAGGAAACCCCCAGCCCTATCTTTGCAAATTCGATTAGTAAATCCATATTACTAACTTCCAGGATTTGATTGGTTTCTATGTGATTCTTTACAAAATAATCATCAATAAAGATACGGGTCATATTTTTTTCATCCAACAACATAACAGTGGCACTTTTAAAAATTGAAGCAGAAAGCAGAGAGTTTTTCCTGCTTCCTTTTTCTTTTTCTCTTTGATTTTCAGGTAATTCCCTTATTTTTAAGTTATCCAGATAAGCTTGTGTAGTTACAAATATGTCTTCAATCTGCATAACCGGATAAAAATCTAAGTTTTTTCGATTTTCAGGTTTGCCGATAAGTCCAATATCTATTTTTTTATTCTGTAAAAGTTCTAAGGTTTGAAAAGTAGACTGGCATTCAATAGTTATTTTTATGTGTGGATAGGATAGTACAAATTCTTTTAGAAAAGGCAGCAGTATATACTTGCATAAAGTAGTACTGACGCCTATGCGAAGATGTCCGATGCCTAATTGGGTTATCCTTTTTATATTTTCTTCTCCTTGGGATAAAGTATCAAAAGCGGATTTGGTGTATTCATAAAAAAGTGCACCTTCTTCTGTTAATTTTACACCTCTTGAAGTTCTGGTAAATAAAGTAACTCCAAGATCCGATTCTAACCGGCTGATAGCTTTACTAATGGCAGGCTGGCTGATATAAAGTTCTTTGGCCGCATGGGAAATATTTCCCACAGCAGCTACGGTATTAAATATTTTATACTGGGATAAATTTTGTTCCATTGTAGTCTGCCTTTCTTATTTTTTTTCTGCTTGGACGGCTCTGGTTATACAGTCCATTGTTACAGGTACCAATCTAATAGTTTTAATATGAATTTAAGTTATATCAAGTATTCTTAATATGTATTTTAATTATACCAGAAGTTATGTTAAAATGGCAATAGAAAAGAATTTGTATCAGAAATATGGATTGTACTGAGTACAATATTGCTGTCCTTATAAAATGGTGATAAAGCACCGGAATCGAGGTTATTATGAATTATAATATAGCAGTGATACCAGGAGATGGAATTGGACCGGAAATTACAATAGAAGCCAGGAAAGTATTAGATAAAATCGGGGAAAAATACGGACACCATTTTAACTATACCGAAGTATTAATGGGTGGTATATCCATTGATACCTATGGAGTACCCCTGACAGAAGAGGCCCTTGCCGCAGCTAAAAAAAGTGATTCTGTACTACTTGGTGCAGTTGGAGGAAACGTTGGGCAGTCTGATTGGTACAGCCTTCCACCTGATCTTAGACCGGAAGCGGGGCTCCTTGCCATACGAAAAGGTTTGGGTCTGTTTGCGAATATAAGACCGGCTGTTCTTTTTCACCAGTTAAAGGCAGCATGTCCCTTAAAAGATGAAATTATCGGAGAGGGATTTGATTTTGTGGTAATAAGAGAATTAACCGGCGGCTTATATTTTGGTGAGCGGGGTACTACTACAGAGAATGGAATTCGAAATTCCTTTGATACATTAAGATATGATGAAAATGAAATCAGAAGAATTGCAAAGCGGGCTTTTGAGGTTGCAATGAAACGAAATAAGAGAGTATGCAGCGTGGATAAAGCTAATGTGCTTGATTCCTCCAGACTGTGGAGACAGGTGGTAGAAGAAACAGCAGAAGGATATCCGTATGTAGAACTTACTCATATGTTGGTAGATAATTGTGCCATGCAGCTTGTAAGAGATCCAAAGCAATTTGATGTTATTCTTACAGAGAATATGTTTGGTGATATTCTTTCTGATGAGGCAAGTATGGTAACAGGTTCTATTGGTATGTTGGCTTCCGCAAGTTTAGGTGAAACAAAATTGGGCTTATATGAACCTAGTCATGGTTCTGCACCGGATATTGCAGGGCAGAATAAAGCTAACCCCATTGCAACCATTCTTTCAGCAGCTATGATGCTGCGCTATTCTTTTGATCTGGAAGAAGCAGCAGATAAAATTGAAGGAGCTGTGAAAACAGTATTAGAGAAAGGTTACCGTACTATAGATATTATGTCAGAAGGAAAAATATTGGTTGGAACAAAGAAAATGGGCGATTCTATTGTTGCTGAGATATAATAATATTGGCAAGTAAGGAATTTGCTGAATGGAGATTTCTTCTTATCACATGATAGAAAATCATATGTAGCAGGATATAAAATTTTATATAGGAGGATATTCATATGGGAATGACAATGACGCAGAAAATATTAGCTGCCCACGGAGGCCTGGATAAAGTGGAAGCCGGTCAGTTGATTGAGGCTGATTTAGATTTAGTATTGGGAAATGATGTAACATCACCGGTAGCCATTCGGGAAATGGAAAAAATGAATAAAAAAGGTGTATTTGATAAAGATAAGATTGCGTTAGTTCCGGATCACTTTACACCAAATAAAGATATTAAATCCGCAGAACACTGCAAATGCCTCCGTGAATTTGCAATAAACAATGATATTACTAATTATTTTGAAATTGGTGAAATGGGAATTGAACATGCATTACTCCCTGAAAAAGGGCTGGTAGTAGCAGGAGATGTTGTTATAGGTGCAGATTCCCATACCTGTACCTATGGTGCCTTAGGAGCTTTTTCTACAGGTGTAGGAAGCACAGATATGGCGGCAGGGATGGTTACAGGAAAAGCATGGTTTAAAGTTCCCAGCGCTTTGAAATTTGTATTAACAGGAAAACCAAATAAATGGGTAAGCGGTAAGGATATTATACTGCATATTATCGGTATGATTGGAGTAGACGGAGCACTTTATAAATCTATGGAGTTCGTGGGTGATGGTATTGCCAGTTTAACCATGGATGACAGATTCACCATTGCCAATATGGCAATAGAAGCCGGTGCAAAGAATGGAATATTTCCGGTAGATGAAAAAACCATTGCCTATATGAAAGAACATTCCACAAAAGAATATAAAATTTATGAAGCTGATGATGATGCAGAATACGAAAAGACATATGTAATAGATTTAAGTACTTTAAAATCTACTGTAGCCTTTCCGCATCTTCCTGAGAATACAAAAACCATAGACGAAGTGGATAATATTAAGATAGATCAGGTTGTTATTGGTTCTTGTACCAACGGACGTATGGAAGATTTAAGGGCAGCAGCAAAAGTGCTGGAAGGAAGAAAAGTAGCAAAAGGAATGAGAGTGATTGTCTTTCCTGCCACTCAGGCAATCTATCTTCAAGCTATGGAAGAAGGATTATTAGCAACCTTTATAAAAGCAGGTGCTGTAGTAAGTACCCCTACCTGTGGACCTTGCCTTGGAGGTCATATGGGTATTCTGGCAGCAGGTGAAAGAGCAGTAGCTACTACCAACCGAAACTTTGTAGGGCGTATGGGACATGTAGAATCCGAAGTATATCTTGCAAGCCCTGCAGTGGCAGCGGCAAGTGCAGTAACCGGCAAAATATCAGCTCCATGTGAGTTGGGCTTATAGGAAAGGAGATTATATGAAAGCACATGGAAAAGTACACAAATATGGTGATAATGTAGATACAGATGTAATTATTCCTGCAAGATATTTGAATTCATCAGATCCTGCTGAATTAGCAAAAAAATGTATGGCAGATATTGATCCTGACTTTGTCAACCGTGTAAAAAATGGAGATATAATCGTTGCAAAAAAGAATTTTGGCTGCGGTTCCTCCAGAGAACATGCACCCATAGCAATTAAAAGCGCCGGTGTTAGCTGTGTTATAGCCGAAACCTTCGCAAGAATCTTTTATCGTAACGCGATTAATATCGGTCTTCCTATCATTGAATGTCCGGAAGCTGCCAAAGCTATTAAAGCAGGAGATGAAGTAGAAGTTGATTTTGACAATGGTATGATTTACAATTTATCAAAAGGAACCCGGTATCAAGGCCAGCCATTCCCTGAATTTATGCAAAAGTTAATACAGGCAGGGGGCTTAATTAATTATATAAATAGTTAATATAGAGAAGATAACCGCAGTTATGCAGATATTATTTCATATGCAAAAAACTGTGGTTTTTCTTTTTGCTATAAATGAAATTCATGATTTTTCTCATTAAACAAAAATTATTCGGATTAAAAAATAAAGAACCTTTCTAAAAATCAGTCCTAAAGCCCATATATCCAGGGACGTAAACAAGTTTTACCTTCAGAGGTTTTATAGTAGGGATTAGTATTAGAAATAAATCTGAAAATATTATTAAAAATAAAATAGTTTAGTTCATGAAATCGTTGCAATAAAAGGAGATAAGTGGTAATATTAAAACAAAAATATTGGGACAACCCAAAATAAAAATGAAAAAAGGTGTATTATGAGAAATTATGTTATAGTCACAGAAACAACGACAGATCTTCCGGATGAAATTGCGAAAGACCTAGATATTCGAGTAATTCCAATGGCCTTTGAACTAGATGGAAAAAGTTATTATAACTATTTAGATGAAAGAGAATTGGATATACATGAATTCTATGAGACTTTAAGGAAAGGTGGAAAATCAGTTACCTCCCTGATTAATACGGAAGTTTTCATGAATTTCTTTGAACCAATTCTAAATGAAGGATGTGATATTTTATATATATCATTTTCTTCAGGATTAAGCGGAACATATAATGCCTCTCTTTTAGCAATTGATGAGTTAAAGGAAAAGTATCCGGAATCAAAGATATTTTCAGTGGATTCAAGATGCGCTTCTCTCGGAGAAGGTTTATTAGTATATAATGCAGCATTAAAGAAAGAAGAAGGATTATCCATTGATGAATTATATGAGTGGTTAAATGATAATGTACTTAAATTATGCCATTGGTTTACTGTTGATGATTTAAACCATTTAAAACGAGGAGGAAGAGTAAGTGCAATCAGTGCTGCAATTGGAACTGCACTAAATGTAAAACCGGTACTTCACGTTGATAATGAAGGTAAATTGATCCCTATAGAAAAAGTAAGAGGACGTAAAAAGTCTTTGATTGCTTTAGCAGACAGAATGCTTGAAACCTGCACGAATCCGGAAGAACAGACGATTTTTATTGGTCACGGCGATGCAATAGAGGATGCAGAATATTTAGCACAACTTATTAAAGAAAGAATGAATGTAAAGGACTTTGTTATTAATCCTATTGGTCCTGTTATTGGATCCCACTCAGGTCCAGGAACCATTGCCTTATTCTTTTTTGGAACAGAAAGATAAAAAATATAATTTAGCATTCTTTTGTAATGTACAAAGAATGCTATTTTGCTATATAATAAAAACGTAGTGAGGAAATGCAAGCTTGCTTGCGATTCCGATCGGAGTGCCAAGATCATGAACGGTATTTTGTTCATGATATAATAAAAAAGTAGTGAGGAAATGCAAGCTTTGCTTGCGATTCCGATCGGAGTGCCAAGATCATGAACGGTATTTTGTTCATGATATAATAAAAAAGTAGTGAGGAAATGGCAAGCTTGCTTGCGATTCCGATCGGAGTGCCAAGATCATGAACGGTATTTTGTTCATGATATGTTATCCATTCATTAAGTATACCAGGAGGATAAGATTATGAAGCTGACTTTTATAGGAGCTGCACATGAAGTTACTGGAAGCTGTTTTTATTTAGAGGCTTGCGGAAAGCACATTTTGATAGACTGTGGTATGGAACAGGGAAAAGATGTTTATGAGAATGTGGAACTTCCCATATCTGCGGCAGAAGTAGATGGGGTTTTACTAACTCATGCCCATATTGATCATTCAGGTAATCTGCCGTTGCTTTATGCAAACGGGTTTCGGGGAGAGATACATGCTACTGGGGCAACCTGCGGTTTGTGTGAGATTATGTTAAAAGATAGTACTCATATTCAATTATTTGAAACGGAATGGAAGAATCGAAAAAGAAAACGTACCGGAGAAGAGCCCATCATACCCTCCTATACTATGGAAGATACTTATAATACCATTAAACTATTTACTCCTCATAATTACAGTGAAAGAATAAAACTATTCGAGGGCATTGAATTCCGTTTTGTAGATGTGGGACATTTGCTTGGTTCTGCAAGTATTGAAGTTTGGATTACAGAAGAGGGGGTTACTAAAAAAATTGTATTTTCCGGTGATATCGGTAATATAAATCAGCCTTTAATTAACGATCCAAGTTATATAAAAGAAGCGGATTATGTTGTTATGGAATCCACTTATGGTGACAGAAACCATGAGGAACGTCCCAATTATATAAAGGAATTAACTGAAATTATTCAAACCACTTTTGACCGGGGAGGGAATGTGGTCATACCTTCTTTTGCTGTTGGCAGAACACAGGTTTTACTTTATTATATAAGACAAATTAAAGCGGATAATTTAATCAAAGGACATACTAATTTTAAAGTATATGTGGATAGTCCCCTAGCAAATGATGCCACCCAGATATTCAATGAAAATATGTACGGATATTTTGATAAAGAAGCTATGACTCTTGTTCGCCATGGCATTAAGCCAATATCTTTCTCCGGCCTAAGAACCTCTATTACCAGTGATGATTCCAAAGCCATTAACTTTGATGAAGAACCTAAAGTTATCATATCTGCAAGTGGTATGTGCGAGGCAGGCAGAATCCGCCATCACTTAAAACATAATCTATGGAAGGAAGAAAGTACTATTTTATTTGTTGGTTATCAAGCTAACGGAACTTTAGGCAGGGCGATTTTAGATGGAGCTACGGAAGTAAAGCTCTTTGGAGAAACTGTTCAGGTAAACTCTGAGATTCGTAAATTATCCGGGGTAAGCGGTCACGCGGACCGGGAAGGTCTGTTAAAATGGATAAAAAGCTATGAAAAGAAACCGGAAAAAGTATTTGTAGTTCATGGAGAAAGTAATGTAGCAGATTTATTTACAAACTCCTTAAGAGAAGAACTGGATTTGAATGCAGATGCTCCTTATAGCGGTGCCATCTTTGATTTAAAGAATAATCTGTGGCTTGAAGAAGGAAAAATAATAGAAGTCCAGGCTAAAGCAAAACAAAAGAAAGGTTTTACTGTTTTTGACCGGTTAGTTAATGCAGGAAGAAGGCTGATGGTTGTTATACAACATAATGAAGGCGGTGCTAATAAAGATTTAGCCAAATTCACCAGTCAGATTGAAGCATTATGTGATAAATGGGACAGATAATAAAAACAGAAGGAAGACAGAAGGAATCACTGTATTTAGGGTAAGCCTATTTATATAACACAATAAATTATGGAGGACATAAAGATGAAACTGGTTATTATTGAACCCATTGGGGTTGAAAAAGAAAGACTATTATCCTTAGCAGCAGAAGCCTTAGGAGATAAGATAGAAATTACATATTATGATACCAAGGTAACGGATACAGAAACTTTAATTGAAAGAGGAAAAGATGCGGATATAATCGCAGTATCCAATCTTCCTTTAAATGAGGATGTTATTAATGGATGTAAGAATCTAAAATTATTATCTGTTGCATTTACCGGTGTTGATCATATAGCTATGGAAACCTGTAAAAAGAATGGAGTTATGGTATGTAATTGCGCAGGATATTCTACAGCAGCGGTAGCAGATTTGGTATTTGGAATGATAATAACCCTTTATCGTAATATCATCCCATGCAATAAAGTGACAAGAGAAGAAGGGACCAAAGACGGCCTTATTGGTTTTGAATTGGAAGGAAAGAAGTTTGGTGTAATTGGTACCGGTACTATTGGTATGAGAGTAGCAAATATAGCCAGAGCATTCGGATGCGAAGTATATGCCTATAGCAGAACCCAAAAAGAGGTACAGGGAATTACTTATGTGGATTTAGATACCCTATTATCTACCTGTGATATTGTATCCATTCACACACCTTTAAATGAATCAACAAAAGGACTGATTCATGGAGAAAAGCTTGCCTTAATGAAGAAGAATGCCATCTTGATTAACACGGCAAGAGGACCTATTGTAGACAGCAAAGCACTTGCGGATGCTTTAAATTCCGGTAAAATTGCGGGAGCGGGAATTGATGTATTCGAAAAAGAGCCGCCGATTGAAAAAGACCATCCTTTATTCCATACTCCCAATACAGTGGTAGCTCCTCATATTGGATTTGCTACAAAGGAAGCACTTGTAAAGAGAGCTGTTATAGTATTTGATAACGTTGTAAAATGGATGGAAAATAAACCTCAAAATGTGATGTAAGTAAAATGCTAAATTAAATCGTTCTGAAGCAAAAATTGCAGGGCAGGGGACTTATAAGGATTAATCCTATTGAAAATAGTGGTTTCAGGATAAGAAGAAAAACTGAAGCCACTATTTTTTTACGAAAAATTTCTATTTTTAGTGTCTCACTAATAATATTAGCTTCCATTATTAAGATTATTAAAATCTTTTTAATTTCCTATAAATCTGGTTATGTTTAATTTGAAGAATTTACTATCTGCTAAGAATTTCACTATAAATTTCATCAGTAACTTCCTTAATTCTAATATCTTCAATTTTATTTCCAAGAAAGAATTCTACCGCATATTTTGCTTGGGCAACTAACATTTCTAAGCCATTAACTGCATTCATTCCAAGTTCTTCTGCCTGATGGAGTAGTTTAGTTTTTAACGGATTGTAGATTAAGTCAAGAACTGCTTCACACTTAGTAAATTTGTTTAAGTCAATGGGAGTTTCATCTATATCAGGGTACATACCTACAGGGGTTGCGTTGACGATAACCTGCCCATGGGTATGTTTTTCATAACATTCTTGAAAAGTTATGGTATTTTCACGAAGTGTTCGGCCTACCAGAATAATTTCTTTTGCTTCCAGGAACTTTAAAACAGCAAATACAGCTTTGGAAGCACCACCATTTCCTAGTACAAGTACTTTTTTATCTTTAATTTCAACGCCATTATTTTGTATCATATATAAGAAACCGGAAAAGTCTGTATTATGACCTACCAGTTTACCGTTAGTATTTACAACAGTATTTACAGCACCAATCTGTTTTGCATTATTGTCCATCTCATCCAAGTAAGGAATCACTTTTTCCTTGTAGGGTATAGTTACATTAATTGCTTTAAACTCTCTTTTTTCCATAAATAATGGGAATTCTTCTTTTGTTAATGGAGTTAGATCATATTTATAATCTGCTAGTTTCTCATGAATGATTTTTGAGTAGCTATGTCCTAATTTTTCCCCGATTAATCCGTATTCCATAATTTCCTCCTAAATACATTGAGCATTAATTCTCATTTACCAACTAGAATAATATAATTCAATGAGTTTTACAAGTGTTATGTGATCTGGTGCCATAGTAAACGTATTTAAAAAGTAGTTTTGAATTATGATAGACTCTGTACAAGAACCCACAACCAAAATAAATAGGACTTAATTTTATAAAACAAAAATGTAAAATATTACACTATTTTAGAATTTTGTTATCTGTTTTAATGGAAGTTCTGATGATACAATTTGATTAACCGATAACAATTCAAATAAATGGAGGGTTTATATGAAAAAGAAATTAATAGCTATGTTAATGCTAGTAGTAATGATTGGGGCGCTATTAGCAGGATGCGGCAAGGAGAAAGGAAAAGAGACAGGGTCAGTGTCACAGGGGGAATCTACAAAGAAGGAAGAAAAGACACCGCCTAAAGATGAAAATATTACTATTAAAGTATTTTCTAATCTTCCAGATCGTAAAAACGGTCAAGGTTTAGTGGAACAGATGATTATTGATGAATATATGGAATTAAATAAAAACGTAACTATAGAAGTGGAAGCATTAGATGAAGAAGCCTACAAAACAAAATTTAAGGCATATGCCATGAACGGTATGCCGGATGTAGTTAGTATCTGGGGACAACCATCCTTCATTGATGAGGTATTAGATGCAGGGGTTTTAGCCGAATTGAATGAAACAGACTATAATGATTATAAATTTATTTCAGGCTCTCTTGAGGGATTTAAGAAAGACGGAAAATTATACGGACTTCCAAGAAATAGCGATGTTATGGCATTTTATTATAACCAAAAAATCTTTGAGGATAATGGTTGGAAAGTACCAGCTACTTATGAAGAACTTCTTTTATTAGGTAAATCAATAAAAGAAGCAGGTATGGTACCGGTAGCCATGGACGGTGGAGACGGATGGCCTTTGGCAATTTTATTAACGGATTTATTATTAAAAGTTAACGGAGATTGCAGTAGTATAGTAACACCTGCAGTTGCCCAAGGTAATTTTACCTCTGGTGAAATGAAAAAAACAACAGAACTGTTGGTAGAGGCAGCTAAATCAGGACTTTTCCAAACAGGCTATGATTCACAGGATTACGGTACTGCAATGAACTTATTTACAAACGGTCAGGCAGCGATGTTCTATATGGGAAGCTGGGAAACTTCCATGGCACGTAATCAGGATATTCCTGAAGAAATTCGCAATAATATTCGAGCATTTACAATGCCGGTAGTAGAAGGAGGAAAAGGTAAAGCTACGGATATCGCAGCATGGAACGGCGGCGGTTATGCAGTTTCCGCTCACTCAGAAGTAAAAGGTGAAGCTATTAAATTTTTAAACTTCATGTACCAGCCGGATAAACTGTCAAAGTACGGATGGGAAAATGGAGTAGGCATGTCAGCACAGGATCAAACAGAATTCTTAAGTGGAAATGAAACAGAACTACAGATGCAATTTATGGAATTCTTAAAAAATGCAACATCCGTATCAGGAACTCCTATTAATGATTGTGGACCATCTATTTTTAAAACAGTAATAGAAAGTGAAATCCAAAGCGTATCAAATGGAACAAAATCAGTTGATGAGTTCCTGACCAATATTGGCTTGGCATGCAAATAAATAAAAATAATAGAAAAGAATTCATTGCTAGAGGCTGCCAAAACAAAAGTTAGGCAGCCTTAAATTATCAGAAAGGAAATCTGCATGAAAAAATTATACTCAAATAAGCTGGTAATTTTAAGCTTAGTACTTCCAGGGATTTTTGTTTTTATATTTGCAATTTTAGCTCCTATATCTTTAAGCTTTTATTATGGATTTACCTCCTATTCGGGAATGGGAAAGGCTGAATTTATCAGTTTGGATAATTACATAGAGCTATTTTCAGATAAAAATTTTCATATATCATTAAGAAATTCCTTATTTCTTGCATTAGGTTTTATTTTTATCCAACACCCTTTGGCTATAATAGTAGCTGTAATACTGGATAAATTACAAGGGAAGGCAGAGGGGATTTTACGATGTATTTATTTTATACCCAATGTCATTTCTGTTGCAGTAATAGCTTACTTATGGAAATTCATATATAATCCGGATTTTGGATTGCTGAATAATGTATTAAAAACATTTGGCTATCAGGGACAGATTAATTGGTTCAGCTCAGATAATGCAATTTGGTCTGTGTTGGTAGTGCTTATTTGGCACGGTTTTGGATGGGGAATGCTAATTTATTATACGGGAATAAAAAACATCGATCCGGTGTTATATGAAGCAGCAGCCATAGACGGTGCAAACACAACTGTGACCTTTTTTAGGATTACTTTACCCCTTATGAAGTCTGTCATTCAGGTAAATGTAACTATGGCAATTATTTCAGCCCTTAAGCAAATGGAGACGGTGTACCTGTTAACTAACGGAGGACCGGGAAACAGCACTCAATTTGCAGCAAACTATTTGTACCAACAGGCATTTAAGGCATTTAGATATGGATATGGAAATGCAATAGGAGTGGTGTTTATTATCATCTGCCTGGCAGTTACCATACTGCTCAACAAGATGTTTCAGGAAAAGAAAATAGCGTAGGAGGAGAGAGATGAAAAAAGCAGATAAAAAGAAAACCATAGCCGGGAAAAGTATTTTAAGTTTCATTCTTATTCTGGTTGCTGTAGTTCAGATTTTTCCATTGATATGGCTGATAAATTTTTCTTTAGCAAGCAGTGTGGAAATGTTTACAAAGGGATTATTGATTATTCCTAAAAAAATTCAATGGGGCAATTACATAAAAGCTTATGTAGATGGACATTTTCTTTTATATTTAAAAAACAGTGTCCTAATTAATGTGCTGGCGGTAGTATTAGTTATTTTTATTTCCATTATGGCTGCCTTTGCCTGTAAAAGGATGTACTGGAAGTTAAGAGGATTTGTAAAAATAGTGTTATTGCTGGGAATGATGATTCCCATTCATGCCACTTTACTTCCTAATTATAAAATATATAGCAGTCTAGATATAACAGATACTCTATGGGCGGTTTTAATTCCCTATGTGGCATTTTCTCTGCCTCAAGGAATGTTTTTAATGACAAGCTTTTTAGATGCCGTACCAGAAGAACTTGAGGAAGCAGCAGTAATTGACGGATGCGGAATTTACCGTATTCTGTTTCAGATTGTGACGCCTCTTTTAAAACCTGCCATAGCTACAGTTTCTATTATGACTTTTTTAAATAATTGGAATGAGTTTATAATGGCTAGTACGTATTTAAGTACACCAAAATGGAAAACTATGCCCTTTTCCTTATTAGAATTTACAGGGCAATATTCTTCCAACTATGCAGTGCAGTTTGCTGTGATGGCCTTAACTGCAGCTCCAGCCATTCTTGTATATATTCTTTTAAATAAACACATTACAAAAGGGGTCGCTATGGGAGCTATTAAGGGTTAATAGTTGCTGTTGATAAAGGAAGCTGATTAGTTGTATAATAAAACCAGGTTGGAAAAAAGGAGTCTAAGATGAAAAGTTTTCTCAATAAATTAAGTATTAAGAAAAAAATTATCTTGTATAGTTATTTGGTAGTGACACCAACTATGCTTCTTATCAGCGGATTTTTATTTATTAAAAATTACAAAGAAAATAGCAGAAATCAAATCCAAAGTAATTTAAAGACAGTAAGCAGTTTAGCCAGCAGTATTGATATGATTCAGGCAGAAGTTATAGATTTATCCACCTATATTTGTATCAATACTAAAATTAATTCAATATTAACTTCCAGTAATCCGGGGGAATTAAATAAAGATGTAAGACTGTGGCTGAATGACGCTCCTATGCAAATGATACAGGATATGGTTGCGCTGAAAGGATATATAAAAACAGTTGCTATATATCCTGAAAATGGTGTACGGCCTTATCTAAGATGCATTGACTCCAGCTCCTATCTTCAAAATATAGAACAAGTGAGGGAACAGGCCATTTATCAAAAGACTCTAGAGAATAAAGGAAAAGTGGTCTGGCAAAGAAGCAATAAGGACAGTAAGGATACCTATCAGGCAAACCGGAATGATAAAATCGTTCTTCACAGAGAATTATTCGATTTGACTAAGAAGAAAAAACTGGGATATATTGTAATTGGTATATCAGCGGATAAAATTACCCACCTATGTGAAAATGCGGTACAAAATATATCACAGGGTATTTTAGTCCTAAGTTCAGATGGGACAGAGCTTATCCGTTTTGGGAAAGTGGATGATACTGTTGCAAAATTCCTTCAAAATGACAGCTATATAACAGAAAATTATAAAAGAAGAACAGATAATTTTACATATAAGGATTACCATATATTTGCCAAACAAAATGATAAAAACAATGCTATTATTTTTAAAATAGTAGCCATAAAGGATTTAAAAAGTCAAATGTTAAGCATTGCTTATACACCTATTATTTTATTAATAGGTTTTTGGATTGGTTTATTTCCTGTACTTATTTTTATTTCTAATATAGTATCAAAACCCTTAGGCACTATATGCAAGGCTATGGAAAAATTTAAGCAGGGAGATTTTAACCAGCAGGTTGAGGTAGTGACAAGGGATGAAGTTGGTATGGTAGCAGCTTGCTTTAATCAAATGGTAAAAGATATTAAAGAATTAATTAATGCCAATTATGTCATAGAATTAAGAGAGAGAGAAAGTGAATTAACTGCCCTGCAAGCCCAGATCAATCCTCATTTTTTATATAATACATTAGATACTCTTTATTGGCAGGCTGAAAATGCAGGCAACGAAGAAATTGCAGAAAATATTTTGGCTCTATCTCAGTTATTCCGTCTGGTTTTAGGAGAAGGAAAAGGAATTATTACTGTTAGAGAAGAAAAAGAACTAATATACAGATATCTGCAAATTCAGAAAATGCGTTTTTCAAAAAGATTTGATTTTGTGATACAAATGGATGAATTTATTTTGGATCAGAACATACCTAAATTGATTTTACAGCCTTTTGTAGAAAATGCAATTGTTCACGGATTTGAGAATACTGATGAATTGGGATTTTTATCTATAAACGGTTATAGAGAAGGGAATTACCTATTATTTCGCATTAAAGATAATGGTAAGGGAATGAATTCTGAACAAGTAGCGGCTATTTGTGAGATGGAAGATTCAATGCGATACGCGAGCCAGCGGATTGGAAGGTATGCAATTAGGAATGTGAAAGAAAGACTGGAGTTAAAATACAAGGATGATTTTAATTTAGAGATTTTTAGTGAAATGTCCCAAGGAACTGAAGTAGTCATAAAAGTGCCTATGAGTATTACATAAGGGGGAGGAATCTATGTCCGTAAAACTTTTAATTGCAGATGATGAAGATGTAATTCGTAACGGTATAACAAAGTATATTCAACTCCATACAGAGCGTTTTGACAAGATATATTTAGCAAAAAACGGTCAGGAAGCTTTAGAACTTATTTTTAAGCATAGGCCGGATATCATGCTGATGGATATACATATGCCTATAAAGAGCGGTTTGGAAGTTATGGAACAAGCTTTAAGGGCACATATATTACCGGCTACTGTTATTTTAAGCGGTTATGACGAGTTTAAATATGCACAGCGTGCCATTAAAATCGGTGCAAAGGATTACTTGTTAAAGCCCTGCCGTTCTTCCGATATACTGAATTGTTTGTTGGAAATAACAGATGAATTATTCGGTAAGACAAAGAACCTGCAAGGAGAAATAATAGAAGGAAATCAATTAGTAAACTGTGCTGTAGAATATATTAAGGAGCACTATAATGAAAGCTTGACCCTTCATCAAGTGGCAGAACAAGTAGGAATAACGTCAGGATATTTGTCAACACTTTTTTCCAAAAATCTGAATAGAGGGTTTATAGACTGCCTCAATGAAATACGGGTAGAGCGTGCAAGCATGTATTTACAGCAAAATTATTTAAAAACTTATGAAATTGCTTACCGGGTAGGCTTTCGGGATGAGAAATATTTTTCTAAGGTATTTAGAAAAATAAAAGGAATGTCACCGGCAGAATATAAAAAAATTAAGTAAGAAGTAAGATGTGGTATAGGTGGAGATAATAATATACCATATTGGACTGAAATAAAAAGAGGCAATCATCATTATAAAATCAAGTCAGCTATGGGATAAACCTTAACTTTGTACATATTAATTTTTGAAGCCATCGAAAGATGGCTTTTTTGTATGCTAAGTTTTACAAGTGTTATTTGGCCGGACGTGTTTGAAAAGCTATCCCAGATGTTTAGGATTCTTTCGTTCCAGACTAAAATGTAATTTTATAACAGGCTTTTTTCTCAAATTTATTAGAATATTTTCCTTAGGTGGACATATATTGTTCTAAGGAGGGGAGATGAGATGAATAAAAAAGACGAGCTGTTAAAAATCTTTTCCTTAAAGCTTAGGACCATGCTCTCGAAGGTGGAATTTAATTACGATAAGCTGCAGGAAATCAGGCTTCGGGTAAATGGACCCTTGATTGTAATCTATGATAACAAAGAATTTTTTATTACCGGTGATTCCCGGATGGTTGAAAAGGATGAAGATGCTTATATAATCTTAAAAAATGAAATTCGAGAAACAATGGAATATATCAGTAATTTTTCCCTGTATGCCTTTGAAGAAGAAATCAAACAAGGCTTTATAACCATTACAGGGGGACATAGAGTGGGAATCGTTGGTAAGGCTGTATTGGATGATAATAAAATTAAGAGCATCAAGCATATATCCTTTATCAATATCCGGTTATCCCATCAGATAAAAGGCTGTGGTGATAAAGTTCTGCCATATCTTTTAGACGAATATAATAACTGCTACCATACTTTAATTATTTCTCCGCCCCGCTGCGGGAAAACCACTCTTTTGCGGGATGTAATCCGCCAGCTATCCAACGGAGATGAAAAGAGGCCGGGAATGACAATTGGAGTAGTGGATGAAAGGTCTGAAATAGGTGCCTGCTATATGGGTATTCCCCAGAATGATTTAGGAATTCGGACAGATGTATTAGACTGCTGTCCCAAGGCAAAAGGTATGCTTATGTTAATAAGGTCTATGTCTCCACGGGTGATTGCCGTTGATGAAGTTGGTTCAGGTGAAGATATTGATGCCATAGAGTATGTAATGAATTGCGGATGTAAATTAATTGCTACGGTCCATGGTAATTCTATAGAAGATATAAAAAGTAAGCCGATACTTGGAAAATTAGTGGAGGAAAAACTTTTTGAAAGATATATTTTATTAAGCAATGCAAAAGGTGTGGGACATTTAGAAGATGTCTATGATGCAAATGGAAATAGAATTTAGTGCTAAAACACCGGTGCGGTTAGGTTCCTTTTGATTTGTACGCGTGGTAAAGCACGCAGATAGGAGTTGTCATGGTATTTATTAAAATAATAGGATGTATTTTGATCATCACATCTTCAACTGGTATGGGTTGGTATTTTAGCGGAGAATTAAAAAACAGAATCAGTGATCTGAAAGAACTAAAAAAGCTGCTATTCCTCTTACGGGGTGATATACGATATGCCAATACACCATTGCCTGAAGCAGTACAAGCCTTATCTATTCGTCATAACGGAAAGTTCAAGCAATTCTTAACGGTAATTGCAAACCGGCTTTTTGAATTAGGCGGGGTGTCCTTTTGTAACATATGGAAAGAAGCGGTAGAAAAAGAGCTGGAAAATACTTCACTAAGTAAAAAAGATTTAATAGGCCTTAGTCAATTTGGTGAAAATCTAGGTTACTTGGATAAGGATATGCAGATAAATACCTTGGATCTGTACATATCACAATTAGAAGAAGAAATTAATGATTTGTCCCAAAATGTAAAACAAAAATCATATTTATATAATTCCTTAGGAATTATGGGAGGAATCTTTATCATCATAGTGATGTTATGATTGGTGATAATTGAGAAAAAGGCATACGTAAGGAGGATGACATGAATATCAACCTGATATTTAGGATTGCGGCAGTAGGTATTTTGGTTTCCGTACTTAATCAAATACTCAAGCAATCCGGCAGAGACGAACAGGCATATTTGGTAAATCTTACAGGATTACTTTTAGTATTGTTTTGGATTGTACCATACATATTTGATTTATTTGAAATAATTAAAAATTTATTTGCATTATAAAAGGAAAGTTAAAGGAAAAAAATTCTTTAAACAGGGGATTTGTGCTATGTACAAAGGGCCTTTGAAAGGAGCAATTTATAAATGATTAAAATAGCCCTGATTGGATTGGTTGCTGTGTTATTGGCCATACAGTTTAAGAGCAGCAGATCAGAATTTTCAACCTATATTAGTATAGTAGGCTGTATTCTGATTTTCTTACTGGGTGTAAATAGATTAGAGATTATTATCAATGCAATTAAGAAAATTCAATCCTATATCAGCTTAAATCAAGCCTATATTACAATATTACTTAAAATTATCGGTATCACCTACGTAGCAGAAATTTCTTCCAATATATGCAAAGACTGTGGATATACAGCAGTAGCCAATCAAATAGAATTGGTAGGAAAGTTAACTATATTAGCTACCGGTATGCCTATACTATTAGCGTTATTAGATACCATTAATAACTTCCTCAAAGCTTAAGTCTGAAGGAGGACAAAAGACATGGCGAAATGGGACAAGAGAAATAGCAAAAGGAAGATTCAGGTGTTTCTGATACTGATTATCTTATTTCTTCTTTTAACAGAAAAAGAGGTGTTTGCCGGTGAGGCAGCAGTAAAGAATGAGAAAAATGCAGACAGTACAGAAACAAAGGATGCATTGGGTGAAATAAACGTTACAGATAATATGGACATTAATTATCAGGAAGTGCAGCAGGTCATCGATGAAATACTTAGTGGTAATGAGAAAATTAACTTTGAAGAATATGTATCTAATTTGGTATCGGGAAAGACAAAATTTTCCCTTAATCAAATCAGTGTAGATATAAAGAATGGTATTGTAAATGAACTAAAAGGAAATATCGGTACTTTAACAAGCTTGCTTTCTGTTGCAATTATCGCTGCGGTATTTACGAATTTTTCTCATGCTTTTCAAAACAGCCAAGTTGCAGAAACCGGGTTTTATGTAGCTTATTTGCTCTTGTTCAGTGTTTTGACCGCCTCCTTTATTTCGGCAGCAAACTTAGCAGCAGCTACCATATCAAAGGTACTGAATTTTATGACCGTCCTGGTACCAACCTATTTTATAACGGTGGCTTTTACTTCAAGTGCAAGTACTTCAATGGTGTACTATCAGGCAACCTTATTTTTAATTACCTTTGTAGATGCATTGCTAATTAAAGTTGTAATACCTTCTATTAACATATATTTAATTACTTCTATGGCAAATAATTTATCCAAAGAGGATTTATTATCCAAGCTGTCCGAATTAATGGCAGTGGTCATAAAATGGGTTCTACGAACCTTACTTGCAGTTGTATTAGGCTTTAATGCAGTACAGGGATTAATATTGCCAGTTGCAGATAATTTGAAAAAGTCTGTATTTATGAAAGCTGCAGGAGCTATACCGGGAGTGGGAGACATTCTTGGAGGGGTAACGGAAAGTATTTTAGGAGCCGGCATACTTTTAAAGAATTCGGTAGGAATTGTTGGTGTCATTATTATAATTATTGTTTGTGCAGTACCAATATTTAAACTTGCAGCAACTACACTTATTTATAAAATAAGCTGTGCTTCTGTTCAGCCAATTTCGGACAAGCGGATGCTTAATTGTATAAACTCTTCAGCAGAAGCTTCGGCATTACTGCTTGAAACGGTATTTGTAGGAGCTGTTTTATTCCTATTGACTATTGCCATGGTTGCAGCAAGCACTACATAGAAGTAACGGACAATAATCCAGATGATGTAGTGTAAAAAAGATTGTTTCATAAAGCAATTATTTGCAAATATTGTGCTGACTCCTGAATTCAGGGTGTATTGGCAGAATGGAGATTTTTGTGAATGAAGTTTATAGCTGGGTAAAAAATATAATCATATTCCTGGTACTTTCCACCATTGTTAATAATTTGCTGGGGAAAAGTACATACAAAAAATATATTAACCTTATAACGGGAATTATTTTAGTCATTCTTGTAATATCACCATTATTTAAATTATTTGATCTGGATAAATCGTTGGAATACTATATGTCAACTAACTTTTTTGTAGCGGAAACAGAAAATATTAATAAGGTATTACTTGATTCAGAGCAGGAGCAAAAAAACAGAATTTTAGCGGAATACAAGGAGAGAATCAATGAACAAATATCTTCTTTAATAAAAAATCAGGATTTATATGTAATCGATTTAAATATAACGATAGATGAAGAGCCGGGAAGTGTAACCTTTGGGTCCTTAAAAACCATCGATTTAACGGCAGGTTTTAAAAAGCAAAAAGCAAAAGATAATCTTTCGAAAATGGAACCTATTGAGATTGATAAAATTAAGATTGGAAATGAGGAGGAAGACCGCAGGACAAAAGAAAGGGACCTCTTAACTCCCGAAGAAATTAATGTAAAAAACCTGTTGTCGGACTTCTATAATATGAAACCTGATAATATAAATATTAGTATACAGGAATAATAAAGTTCCTGTGGTACTAAAGTAGGAGAAAGCATGGATAAGATAAAGAATAAAGAAAGTGATCATGAGAAGGATATTGGAAAAGAAAATGGTAAAAAAATAGCGGGAAAGAAGTTTATCATCAAACCAGCTAATTTGGTAATGCTTCTAATAGCCGGTGTGCTGCTTCTGCTCACATCATTTCCTAATTTATTTTCGTCAAAAAGTCTCCAGAATGAAAAAAACGCACCAGAAAAAACTGTCCAAACAACAAGAAGTTCTTCAGATATTAAAGAGGAAGATGAAACAGAAGCTTATTCCGATGATTTGGAAAAAAAACTAAAAAAATTTCTATCTAACGTAGCCGGTATCGGTAAAGTTGAAGTCATGGTGACCTTAAAAGGTTCTAAAGAAAGGATAGTCCTAAAGGATAGTCCATATACACAAGAAAGCATGAATGAAGTTGACGGGGAGGGCGGAAATAGAGTAAGTAGTAGTGTAAAAAATGATGAAAGCACAGTTATGGTAGGTAGTGGAAGCGGGGAAAATCTTCCATATGTGGTTCAGGAATTAGAGCCGGAGGTAGAAGGAATAGCAGTAATTGCCGAAGGAGGTGATAATCCTGAAATTATTGCTGAAATTATTGAAGCTGTACAGGTATTATTTAATGTTCCCGCACATAAAGTTAAAGTAATGAAAATGAATTAAAGTATTTTAAAGGAGGCAAGTATGAAGAATATATTCAAGAAAAACCAAATAATCATAGTAGCTCTTGCTGTTATGATTATCATTGCAGGGTATCTAAATTATTCCGGAAAGAACGATAAGAATAAGACGAATACCGCAGATATAGGAAATGGCGAAGTATTAGATTATGATGAACACACAGAAACCAAGGGTGATAATATTATGGATTCAGATATGATTGAGTTAGAAGGGGATGTTTCTTCTGATTTGCTTGATCCAACCGCGGAAGGTGAAGATTCAAAAGAAACCACCAAGGTAGATACAGAAACCGGTGAAATGGAAGTAGCTGAAGGTGAAGATAAAGATGCAGAAGAAGTTGCAACTTATGAAGTAAGTGATACCGGTGAAATAGTTGCTAAGGATGAACAAAAAAACAATACGGAGACTGGCGAAGCTGTTTTAGTAAGTACAACCATTTCTCCTAATTATTTTGTGACCAACAGATTAGAAAGAGAGCAAATACGTTCAAAGAGCAAAACCAACTATATGGATATTATAAATAATGCCAATCTTTCAGCAGATGTAAGAGATAATGCTGCTAACATGTTGTTAAAACTAACGGCTAATGCAGAGCGAGAAGATGCTACGGAATCTCTATTGGAGGCAAAAGGTTTTGCAGATGCATTAGTTACAATTTCAGAAGAAGGAAAAGTGGATGTTGTTATTAATGCTCCTACCATATCTGATCAGGAAACCGCAAAAATTGAAGATATCGTTAAAAGAGAAACAGGTGCAGAGTCTAAGAACATTGTAATTGCACCGGTAGTTATGGAGGAATAATCGAGTAATACATAATCCATGGAAGGCCTGTTACAAAATAAAGTGTCAGAAATACACTTTTATTTGTGACAGCCTTTTTCATCTTAAATAAGCTGTAAAGTGAATTGAAAATATATACCTTTAGCAGGCGAGTCTCGTTCTTATACAAAAATGTGAATAAAATGGTTTGCAAAAAGGTTCAGTTCTGATATAATACCTAATAAGAACTATTTTTGAACACAATGAATAGAAATGTGTAAGGACTTAGGAGGTAATAACTGTGAATAAGGAACAGGAGAATAGAAATACTTATCAAATAAATGCAAATAGTAAAGTGGGAGAGGTTCAGATAGCAGATGAAGTTGTTGCTACAATTGCCGGTTTGGCTGCTACTGAAGTAGAGGGTGTTGCCTCTATGGCAAGCAACATTACCAATGAGCTGGTTAGTAAATTAGGAATGAGGAACCTTTCAAAAGGGGTTAAAATTGATGTAGATTCAAATGCAGTCTCTGTTGATTTAGTCCTGACCTTAGAATATGGTTATAACATTCCCAATACATCAAAGCAAGTTCAAGAGAAAGTAAAATCAGCTATTGAAAGTATGACTGGGCTAAACGTTTCCAATGTTAATATTAGAATTACCGGTGTTAATATTGATAAGAAAAAATAAGCATTATAAAATCAATAATGTCTAATCCTATACAACCCTTAGATAATTACTATTTAAGGGTTGTTTATACGTTAATTTTGCATTTTATGTATAATACTAATATCCGTTAGAAATGTAGATAAAAATCTTCGCAAAACTGCATATAGCCAAGCGTGTAAACATGCTTTGCTTTTCTGCTGGGTTTTTATACATTTCTTTAACTCATATTGGTATAAGACTTTTAGCATAAGATAGAATATAGGATATAAAAGATATAGCGGTTGAAAGAAAATATATCTGAAGAAAGGCTGCCGCGAAATGATTCTTTCAACCTGTTTTTTGTGGCAGTATCACATCTTGGCATATGTGATATGCAATAGGTATAATTATGAGCAGAAGAGAAATAAGAGAACACTTATTTAGAATGTTGTTTAGAAGAGATTTTCACGATGAAGCAGAATTGAATGAGCAAATAGATTTCTATTTTGAATCATTGGAAACACCAAAAGAAGAAGAACTTGCCTATTTAAAAGAAAGATTTAACAAGATAATTGAAAAAATTCCTGATATCGATGTAATTTTAGCAGATGCCTCCAGCGGATGGAGATTGAACCGTCTCGGAAAGGTAGACTTAACCATTATGAGATTGGCTGCATATGAGATTGAATATGATGATGAAATTCCTAATAAAGTAGCAATTAACGAAGCCGTTGAAATTGCTAAGATATTTGGAGGAGAATCCTCCGGATCTTTTGTGAATGGAGTTTTGGCTAAACTGATAAAATAGAGTGCCCAAATTCCAGGTGTTTTGGTAGAATGGAGATTACTATGAATAATGTATATTCTGTAACACAGGTTAATTTATATATAAAAAATATGTTCATTCGGGATTACACCTTAAATAATATATATGTAAAAGGCGAAGTGTCAAACTGTAAGTATCACACTTCAGGACATATATATTTTACTCTAAAAGATGGACAAGGACAAATGGCTTGTGTTATGTTTGCAGGCCAAAGAAACGGTCTGAAATTTCAGATGAAAGAAGGTCAAAGTGTAATAGCACTAGGCAGTATCAGTGTATATGAACGGGATGGTAAATATCAATTATATGCAAAAGAGATTATTTTGGATGGTTCCGGTTATCTGTATGAGAAGTACGAACAGCTAAAGAAGAGTTTGGAGCAGGAAGGACTCTTTGACAGCAGCCATAAAAGACCAATCCCCTCTTTTGCGAAAAAAGTAGGTATTGTTACAGCAAGAACCGGTGCAGCCTTACAGGATATTATTAATATTTCAAACAGGAGAAATCCATATGTGCAATTGATATTATATCCGGCACAGGTACAGGGTGAAGGAGCAGCAGCTACGGTTGTAAAAGGTATTAAGGCCTTAGATAAGTTAGGGGTAGATACCATTATAGTTGGCCGTGGCGGCGGTTCTATAGAAGACCTGTGGGCATTTAATGAAGAGATGGTAGCCCGGGCAATTTATGAATGTAAAACCCCGGTCATATCGGCAGTGGGCCATGAAACAGATACCACAATTGCCGATTTTGTATCCGACCTTCGGGCACCCACACCTTCTGCGGCGGCAGAATTGGCTGTTTATGATATTAAAAAATACAATGCTGATATAGAAACTCTTAATCGAACTCTGAATTATCAGATGCAAAAGAAAATCATTGGAGTTAGAAACCAAGTAAAGCAGCTTTCAATGAAATTAGTATATTCCAGTCCAATCTATCAGGTAAGACAGAAGCGGCAAAACCTTATGGATATGGAGCAAAAACTGAGCAATTTAATTGAAGCAATTATTACTAGGAAAAGACATCAGCTAGAAATTTATGCAGAAAAGCTAGAAGGTTTATCTCCTTTAAAAAAGTTAAGCAAAGGATATGCGTTGGTAGTAAACAGTAACAATGAAGTAATGAATCGTCTTGAGAGAGCAAAAGTGGGGGAAATGTTGCAAATCAGTGTAACAGACGGTGATGTAATAGCAAGAGTAGAAGAATTAATTAAGAAGGAGAGAAAATTGTGAAGAAAAAGCATCTTCACAATTTGGAAGAACTCCAAAATGAAATCCATTGGAATTTCATTTTGAACTTCTTCGTCGAAAGGAGTATGGTTGTATGAAAACGCAAGAAAAACAAAATAAAACATTAGAAACTTCCTTTGAAGAATTACAGGAGATTATAAAAAAGCTTGAAAATGAAGAAATCAGTTTGGAAGATTCCTTTAAGCTTTATACAGATGGTATAGAACTATTGAAATATTGCAATAATTCAATTGACAAGGTTGAAAAGCAATTAATTATATTAGGGGAGAATAAAGACTCAGATGAACTTTAATAAAGAACAAGCCAATCGAATTGAATATATAGAGACCGTTATTAAAAATTACCTTCCAAAAGAAGAGGGTTTTCAAAAAACAATATTTGAAGCAATGAATTACAGTGTATTAGGCGGTGGTAAAAGAATCCGTCCTATGCTTATGTTAGAAACTTACCGCTTATTTGGCGGAGCAGATCAAAGCTACATAGAACCTTTTATAGCGGCAATTGAGATGATTCATTCCTATTCTTTGGTTCATGATGATTTGCCTGCAATGGATAACGATGAATATCGAAGAGGCAGAAAAACTACTCATATCGTGTATGGAGAGGCAATGGGAATCTTAGCAGGAGATGGGTTATTAAATTATGCCTTTGAAACAGCTTGTAAAGCATTTAAAGTAAATAGCGCTGAAAGAGATTCAACTGTTTTATATGAAAGAATTAGAAAAGCGGCTAAAGCTATGGAAATATTAGGACAAAAGGCCGGTGTGTACGGAATGATAGGCGGACAAGTTGTGGACATTGAAGGAATACACCATGAGGATTCGCCTTTGGAAAAATTAAACTGCGTTTACAAACTAAAAACCAGTGCATTAATTGAAGCTTCCATGATGATAGGAGCAATATTAGCCGGTGCAAATGATGCTGAGGCTGCTATTGTAGAGGATATGGCAGCTAATATTGGATTGGCATTCCAAATACAGGATGACATACTAGACGTTACCTCTACAGTAGAAGTTCTTGGAAAACCAGTTCATAGTGATGAACGAAACGAAAAGATTACCTATGTTACCCTTCTGGGGATAGAGAAAGCAAAAGAGCAGGTAGAAGAATTAACTCAAAAGGCACTGGCTGGTTTTGATTCCCTTAATAGAAAAAATGAATATCTTAAAGAATTGATCAATAGATTAATTACACGAATAAAATAATACATTTGAAAAGACCGTCACAGGCGGTAGAAAAAGCATATATGGTACTTAAATATTAGAATGAAGGTGAAGTCATGATTCAAATTTTAGATGACATCAATCAGGCAAACGATATTAAAAAAGTCAATCAGGTTGATTATAAGCAGTTAGCTAGAGAAATCAGACGTTTTCTTGTAAAAAATATTAGTAAAACCGGAGGCCATCTTGCCTCAAATTTAGGTACTGTGGAATTAACCATGGCCTTACATCTGTTTATGAACTTTCCGGAAGATAAATTAGTCTGGGATGTGGGGCATCAGTCTTATACTCATAAATTGCTGACGGGAAGAAAAAATGAATTTTCCACCTTAAGAACTTATGATGGATTAAGCGGCTTTCCCAAAAGAAAAGAAAGTGAATGTGATGCATTTGATACCGGTCACAGCTCAACCTCCATATCAGCAGCTCTTGGCATGGTAAAAGCCAGGGATTTGTCCGGTGAGGATTATAAAGTAGCAGCCGTTATTGGAGATGGCGCTTTATCTGGTGGTATGGCATATGAAGCATTAAATAATGCTGCGAGAATCCAATCCAATTTCATGATTATATTAAATGATAATGAAATGTCTATCTCTGAAAATGTAGGAGGAATGGCAAATTATTTAGGCAAAATCCGTACTAATTCCCAATACCATAATTTTAAAAAGAGTCTGGAACAGTCTTTGAATTCCATTCCGGGCGGTATGGGAAATAAAATCATGGATAAATTGAGAAGATCAAAGGATTCCATGAAACGATTAGTAATATCCGGTATGCTTTTTGAGGATATGGGAATCACCTATATCGGACCTATTGACGGACATGATATTAATCAATTGTTAATGGCCTTTCAAAGTGCTGCAAGAGTGAAAGAGGCAGTATTGGTGCATGTGGTTACAAAAAAAGGAAAAGGATATAGACCGGCAGAAGAAAATCCCAGTAAGTATCATGGTGTAGATGCCTTTAATATAAAAACAGGAAACGGTGTATCCCACAAAAAAGGTAAAAGCTATACAGAAGTATTTTCTGAAACCATGGTGGAACTGGGGGAAAAGGATGAAAAAATCGTTGCTATAACCGCAGCTATGCCAAGTGGTACCGGATTAAACAACTTTTCCAAACACTATCCCAACAGGTTCTTTGATGTAGGAATAGCTGAAGAGCATGGGGTAACCTTTGCTGCCGGGCTGGCAGTAGGTGGAATGAAGCCTGTGGTTGCTATTTATTCCTCCTTTCTTCAAAGGGCTTACGACCAAATTATTCATGATGTCTGCATTAACAGTCTTCCCGTAATTTTTGCCATTGACCGTAGTGGTTTGGTAGGCAGTGATGGGGAAACTCATCAGGGAATTTTTGATATTACTTATTTATCCCATTTGCCTTCTATGACCTTAATGGCACCTAAGAATGGTAATGAGCTTCATGATATGCTGATTTATGCAAGTAAATATGAAAAAGGCCCTATTGCCATCAGATACCCCCGTGGAAGAGCTTATGAAGAACTGGAAGAATTCCGTACCCCTATAGAATACGGTAAAAGTGAAGTGATATATGAAGCACCCCAAGGAATTGTCTTACTGGCTGTTGGAAGCATGGTGGAAACAGCGGTACAAGTAAAAGAACTGTTGGACGCCGATGGAAAAGAAGTAACACTTGTTAATATGAGGTTTATTGCTCCAATGGATGAAGAACTCCTTCACAGGTTAGCTGCTACTCATGCTATTTGGGTAACCTTAGAAGAAAACGTAAAGTCAGGTGGATTTGGGGAGAAGGTGGCGGGATTTCTTGTAGAACATAATTATCAAAATATTACCCAACTGATTATCTCCTTACCGGATGAATTTATTGAACAAGGTGATGTATCTATATTAAAAGAGAAAAATGGCTTAGATGAAGTCACTGTGTTCAAAAAGATACTGGAAATCACCAAGGGGGTCAGAGCGTAAGCAGGAATGAGATTGAAAGAGCATGGGTATAAGGTTGAAAGAAAATAAAAATATAGAAAGAATGCCACATGATTCTTTCAACCTATTTATTTAAGGCAGTATCACAGCTGTTTGCAGATGTGATATGCAATGGGTGTAAAAATGAAAGAACGTTTAGATATACTGTTAGTGAAAAGAAATTTAGCTGAATCAAGGGAAAAGGCAAAAGCCATCATAATGTCAGGAAATGTTTTTGTAGAAGGACAGAGAGAAGACAAAGCAGGAAGTATGTTTCCTGACACGGCAAACATTGAATTAAAGGGTGTGACAGCAAAGTATGTCAGCCGGGGAGGTTTTAAACTGGAGAAAGCCATAGAACATTATGGTGTTAATCTGGAAGGAAAGATATGCATGGATGTAGGTTCCTCCACAGGCGGATTCACTGACTGCATGCTGCAAAATGGAGCTGTAAAAGTCTATGCAGTAGATGTGGGTACCAATCAATTGGCCTGGAAGCTTAGACAAGATCCAAGAGTAATTTCTATGGAAAAAACCAATATCCGTTATTTAGAACCGGAGCATATTGAGGATGAGATTGATTTTGCATCTATTGATGTTGCATTTATATCTTTGACAAAAGTGTTAATACCTGTAAGAGAACTTTTAATAGATGGAGGAGAAGTGGTTTGCTTAATTAAACCGCAATTTGAAGCAGGAAGAGAAAAAGTAGGAAAAAAAGGTGTTGTTCGTGACCAAAGGGTTCATATAGAAGTCATTGAAAAGGTAATCGCATATGGGGTAAGCATTGGATTCCGAATTCTGAATCTGGATTATTCACCTATTAAAGGACCGGAAGGCAATATTGAATACTTACTGCACATAAAGAAATGTACTCCTGGCTTTGAAGAGAGCAGTAATGAGCTGTCATTAGAAGAATGTACTCAATATGTTGATAATGTAAATTTATTAAATTTACAAGATAGTATACGAAATGTTGTCACCTTATCCCATGAAACATTAAACTTGTAAAAGAGTGTGTTTTATGATAGAATATCAAGGTGAAGCTGAATTGGAATTAATTGATAATTATCAGCTGAATTTAATATATAAATCAAAAATACTATGTATATTTAAACAAATTGATGTAAAATAGTAGGAGTCCTAAATGGATAAATTTTGTGTTATAACCAATCGCGACAAAGATGAGGATTTAGTCATTACAAAGAAAATTGTAGAGTACATGAAAAAGAATAAGAAAGAATGTATTCTTCTGAATGGCCGTCCCTCTATTAATTCGGATTATTTTTTCACTGATACGACAGGTGTTTCAAAAGACACAGAATGTGCTATTGTACTGGGAGGGGATGGTACAATTATCCAGGCAGCCCATGATTTATTAGGAAAAAACATACCGATCTTAGGTATTAATCTCGGCACTCTTGGATTTTTAGCAGAAATTGAAGTCAACAATATATACAATGCACTGGACTGCTTGTTCGAAAATAAATATAATGTTGAAAACAGAATGATGATAGGCGGTAGAATTTATAGCAATAATAAAGAAATGTATGCCGGCTCATCTCTTAACGACATTGTTGTAACCAGAAGTGGTTTTTCAAGGATCATAAGTGTTAGCGTGTATGTTAATGGGGAATATGTAGATCGATACCGGGGAGATGGGATTATTGTATCTACTCCAACCGGCTCCACCGGATACAGTCTTTCCTCCGGAGGACCCGTTGTAAAACCGATTTCCAAGGTTATTATTATCACACCTATTTGCCCTCATTCTTTATATGCAAGAAGTATAGTAGTATCTGCTGAGGATCAAATTACTATTAAAATAGATAAAAGTAAGAAAACTCAAGATGAAGAGGCAATTGCAACCTTTGACGGAAGGCAGGCGATTTTGCTTCATGCAGAGGATGTTATTGATATATGCAAAGCAGAAGAAGAAACAAAACTGGTAAAAATAAATAATACTAGTTTTTTTGAGATATTAAGAACAAAAATTGGACAAGGTGGGGAATTGGTATGAAATTAGGAAGGCAAAGCAAAATTATTGAATTGGTTAATAAAAATGATATAGAAACCCAGGAGGAATTAGCGGATCTATTAACGAAGGCCGGGTACAATGTAACCCAAGCTACTATATCAAGAGACATCAGGGAATTGAAACTGACCAAGGTAGCAGGGGACGACGGAAGACAAAAGTATATTATATTAAAAAACAATGAAGCCGGTTTAAGTGATAAATTCATCCGTGTATTAAAGGATGGCTTTATTTCCATGGATATGGCTATGAATATCATTGTAATTAAGACTGTTTCCGGTATGGCTATGGCTGTGGCGGCTTCCTTAGACGCATTGCATATTCAGGGAATATTAGGCTGTATCGCAGGTGATGATACCGTTATGTGCGTTGTTAAAACAACTGAAGAGACTATTTCCGTTATGGAAAAATTAAATAAATATATTAATACGAAAAGTATTTAACCTCATCAGGCAAGCGGGCTTGCCTGTTTAGCAGGAGCTTGAACTCCTGCTGAAATACCACGTAGTGGCAATGGGGTTATGAGCAAGTGGCGTAAGCGGACAAACTTGCCTGCAGGCAAGTGGAATATCCGCTTTGACGCATTCTTATGAAATGGAAGGAGATTACCATGTCAGGACATTCAAAATTTGCAAACATTAAACATAAAAAAGAAAAGAACGATGCTTCAAAAGGTAAAATATTTACCAAGTTAGGAAGAGAAATCGCTGTAGCAGTAAAAGAAGGCGGTGCTGATCCTGCATCTAACAGTAAATTAAAAGACATAATTGCAAAGGCAAAATCCAATAACATGCCCAATGATACCATTGAAAGAAGTATCAAAAAAGCAGCTGGAGATGCCAATGCAGACAATTACGAACGCGTAACATATGAAGGTTATGGTCCTAATGGTACAGCTATTATCGTAGAATGCTTAACTGATAATAAGAACCGAACTGCATCTAACGTTAGAAATGCATTTACAAAAGGCAATGGTAACGTAGGTACTCCGGGATGTGTATCCTTTATGTTTGATAGAAAAGGACAAATCCTAGTTGATAAAGAAGAATGGGAAAAAGATGCAGATGAATTGATGATGGTTGCTCTTGACGCAGGTGCAGAAGACTTCAGTGAAGAGGAAGACAGTTATGAAATCATAACAGACCCGGATACATTCAGTGAAGTTCGCGAAAAACTTGAGGAAGCAGGAATTCCTATGGCACAGGCAGAAGTAACCATGATTCCTCAAACCTTTGTAGACCTTACAGATGCTACAGATATTAAGATGATGAATCGTACTTTGGATTTATTAGATGAAGACGATGATGTGCAAGAAGTGTACCATAATTGGAATATGCCGGAAGAGGAAGAATAGCAGAACTCAAATCTCCTGTTTATCGTAGCTGACAACACGATGAATAGGAGATTTTTTTATTTAACAGATATATTATAGGTAATTTGGAAGAAAAGTTTTATTTTAAAGAGATAGGAATCACGTTATATTATTGAAATGATAAGTAGAATATGAATTTCTTATCTGAATTGTACCGTTTTATTAAATAGATTCATAAGTATAATACTAATTACGAAAACATTTATAAATAATATTAATAAAGCACATCATTATCCTAATCATTTCTATTACAATTGCCGATATATAATTGAATAATGTTAAGATGGAAACATCCTGAATATAAATCAGACACAAGAGAAAAATGCTAGAGAAACATGTCAAGGAGGACGAATATGAAGAAGATTAAGGGAAAAATACTTTTAGGGGTTATGTGTATGGTCGCAGCAATTAGCATTAGTATGCTGCCTGGTGTGAAAGCAAATGCTACTGCAACACCGACTCCAACCCCCACACCTGTTGCGGAAGAATATTATTTCGATTATGGCGGGAAAAAAATCCCCCATGGTGGAAGTATCACAATAAGTGATGGTAACAGCATTGACTTACGTGTAAGCGTTACAGATGCAACTTCGGTTAATTGGAAATCCTCCGAAGAGAGTGTTGCCAAGGTAGTAACAGGTACACCTAGCTATCAGGTGAAAGTGACACCGAAAGGACCGGGGTTTTCTGAAATTTCTGCAACAGTTACAAAGGATGGAGTAACAAAAACTGTAGTTTGTTACATAGAAGTACCATTAGTGGTTGATAACGGTAATTTTACAACAACCAGTTCAGGAGAAAAAGTTTTACAGTTAACATTCAATCCGGATGTATCTGACCCGGATAGTACTAAGACAATAAATATTATGAAACCGGACGCAGGTACAACTCCTAATTTATTATGGGCAACCTCCAATCCTGAAGTTGCGGTAGTAGATTCAACCGGTAAGGTTACTGCAAAAGGTGCAGGTTCCACTATCATTACCATAACTTCCGGAACTAGTTTAGCAAATGGTAAAAAGTTAGAAGCTAAAGTACCGGTAGTTGTTTCACCCTTAGTTAAAGATAGTGATAATAATTACAAGAGTTCAGCAACGGTTATATTGGCAGAAGGAATTACAAGTACAACCTTAAATACCAATGCCGGTTATGCCACCAATTTAGCATGGGAAATATATGATAACAAAGGGACAATTATTCCAGCCAGCGAAACAGGAAGGATAATACGGGATATTCATTCTTACGACAGTAAAATAGGTTTCTATAATTTAAAAGCAGGTACTTATAAAATTAAAGGTTATACTGATATTAAATATAAAGGTGACAGCAAAATTACTCCCTTAGAGGTAACACTAATTGTACCAATTCATATAGAGAAAGATTATATAATTATGAATGTGGGAGATGATTTTAGATTAACAGATAATTCCAATATCTATAATCCAGGAATATTTACATATACCTATCCAAGCGGCGATAGTACTACTGTCAATGTAGCTCCTTCAACAGGAATTATAAAAGCAGTACATGAAGGTTCTGTAAAAGTAATGTTAACCTATCAGACATCATCAGGATTATTTGATCCTGCTTATACCCCGAGTACTAAAACAATAAGCATAACTGTAATTGATGGTATATCACTAAATCATACCAATGCAACTATATATAAATCAGGTTCTATACAATTAATTGCAACTTCAACAGAGAATACTAATACAACTATTTGGACCACCAGCGATCCTACAGTTGCTACTGTTAATGATGGTTTGGTAACAGGTATTAAAAAAGGTACGGTAACAATAACTGCGGCGCAAATCATTAAGGGTGTCCGTAAAACGGCAACCTGTATTATCCGGGTTGAGGATTCTGTATCAAAAGTTACCGTTAGTCCGGCTAATGTAACACTGGAAGTGAATGAATTTGTAACTCTGTCAGCGAAAGTAGAACCAGCAGGTTCTAACAGAGGGCCTTTACACTGGGTATCATCGGATACTAATGTTGTAGAAGTGAAAGATTCCACGGACTTAGCTGCTACTATTAGAGGTGTACGTCCCGGTACAGCCGTAATATCAGCAATTAATCAGGACAATGTAGTAGTGGGTTATTGCCATGTGTCAGTAAGACAGCATGTAGAAAAGATTACATTATCTGAGACAGCGGTTACCCTTCCTTTAACGGCTAAGAATCTTCAACTAAGAGCCAATGTGGAACCGGAGAATGCAACCAATAAAAATGTAAAATGGAAATCTACCAATGAAAGTGTTGTTAGAGTAGACGATAAAGGTATGGTTACTTTAGTGTCATCCGGTGTTGCTGCTGTAATCGCATTTTCAGAAAGTGATCCTTCTGTAACTGCAATTTGTAATATTACAGTAGAAATTCCTGTAAGATCGTTAACCTTAGACGAAAAGGCTAAAGTAATGTATGTTGGAGAATCGGTAAGAATCGGGTATTTATTAACACCGAATGATGCCTCCAAAAAGAATGTAGTGTGGAGCTCTACCGACACTTCCGTAGTCAGTGTAGACTCAAAAGGATTAATCACTGCCAGAAGTGCCGGACAGGCTATTATAATGGTAAAAACTGAGGATGGTGCATACTATAGTACCTGTACCATTACTGTAAGACAAAAAGCAACAGGCATAAAATTTGATGTAGACAATCTGGAATTAAATGTAGGTCAATCTTACACCATTGAGTTAACGGTTACACCATCTAACAGTACAGAACTTGGCCTAACATGGGACACAACAGATTCTAAGGTTGCTACAGTAGATGAAAAAGGTAAGATTACCGCAAAAGCACCGGGTAAAGCGGTTATATTTGTAAAGACGGCTTATGGTGCGGCCATATATTGTAACGTAACAGTAGTGCAGCAGCCTAATGACCTGCAGCTTAACTTTGACGAAAAAACTCTTGTTATAGGAGAGGAATTTAAATTAAAGGCTACTATGCAGCCAAGTTCATCTGAAGAAATAGCTTTGACCTGGACCAGTTCCAATGAGAAAGTTGCAAAAGTGTCCAATAATGGCACGGTAAAAGCAATCTCCGGCGGTACAGCGGTAATCAAAGTACAAACAGCAGACAAAAAGATTACAAAGTTTTGTATTGTAACGGTTGTTGAGCCTGTTACGAATATAAAATTAAATAAAACCAGTTATGTACTGGGTGTTGGTAAGAGATTTACTTTAAAGGCCACCGTGGAAGCAAATACTGCAACCAATCCAAAATTAAAATGGACAACCAGTAATTCAAAAGTAGCTACAGTAGACTCTAAAGGAGTGGTAACAGCCAAATCCTTAGGTACAGTGGTAATTACAGTTACTGCTCAAGATGGAACAAGAGCTGAAGCAAGTTGTGACATACGAGTAGTAAGACCGGTTACTTCAGTTACTCTTAATGCTTCTTCTGTTACAACAGTTGAAGGGAGAAGTTTTACTTTAAAAGCAACTGTAAGGCCTAATAATGCCACTATTAAGAAAGTAAAATGGACCTCTAGTGATGAATCTGTAGCAATTGTAGATTCAAAAGGCGTGGTTACTGCATTAAAAGCCGGTACTGTAACGATAAAAGCTACTGCCACAGATAATAGTGGTAAATATGCTGCCGCAGTAGTGAAAGTAAAAGCTCAGGTACCTGCCTCAAAAGTAATAGTTTCAACAAAAAGCTTAATCATGACCCCAGGTGAATCAGCAACTTTGCAAAAAGTCATTAATCCAACCAACAGTACGGATAGATTTACATGGGAGACAGACAATAAAACTGTAGCATCCGTAGATAAGTCTACCGGAAGAGTAACTGCTCATAAACCGGGAACTGCTAATATTATTGTAATAACGGAGTCTGGTAAGACAGCAACAACAGAGGTAACAGTTGTTGGATTAAATACTACCAGTTTGGAATTAGAGCAATACTCCAGATATACTTTAAGTGTAATCGGTGTTAATTCAGGAATTGTATGGGATGTAGATGATCCGGGCATTGCAACTGTAAGAAATGGTGTTGTGGAATCCAGAAAGGTAGGAACCACAACTATAACTGCCAATATTAACGGTAAAATATTAAGATGCAGAATAAAGGTTACACCTATTGGATAATCCTAACAGCAAGTAAGTTACACCTACCGGATAATCTATTTAGCAAATAAAAATATACCTGATAATTATCATTAAAGAAATGAAATTATCAGGTATTTTTTATGCTATATAAGACATGGAATCCTAAGCTATATACTATTATAAAAAAATATTTGCAACCTGAATGGGACTATGTTACAATTGCCTTAGAACATATGTTTTTAAATTGGAGAGTACTTAGAGATTGTTTGTTACATTACATAAAACAAACGATGGGAGGAACAGATTTTGTTACTGAATTTACATGTAAAGAATTTTGCAATTATTGATGAAGTAGAAGTATATTTTAAAGATAATTTAAATATACTGACAGGCGAAACAGGTGCCGGTAAATCCATTATTATAGGTTCCATTAATGTTGCATTAGGTGGAAAGGTTACAAAAGACATTATCCGAAAAGGTGCAGATTATGCTTTGGTAGAGCTGCTTTTTCAAGTAGAAGATAAGGATGTACTAACAGCCATTGGTGAATTGGATGTACCCTTAGAAGATGACCAGATTATTATCAGCAGAAAAATAATGAATGGAAAAAGCATATGTAAAGTAAATGGTGAAACCGTTACTACCAATGTATTAAAAAGTATTGCTAGTTTATTGATCGATATACATGGACAGCATGAGCACCAGTCCTTATTATACAAAGAGAAACATTTAGAAATTGTGGACCGGTATGCAAAAGATTACATTAGTGATACCAAGCAAAAGCTGGAAGCTGTCTATAAAGATTACATAGAAGTAAAGAATAAATTAAACGAATTAAAAATAGATGATGATAAACGACTCCGGGAGATATCTTTTTTAGAATATGAAATCAATGAAATCAGAAATGCAGCTTTAAAGTCCGGCGAAGATGAGGTACTTGGAGCAGAATACAGGCGTTTATCCAATGCTAAAGCAATATCGGAAGGTTTGGGAAATATTCATGGATTAATGAGTAATCAGGAATCCGGCTCGGCAGGAGATCAAATTGGCCGTTCTGTAAAATCTTTGACCAAGCTGGTAGACTATGATTCTTCCATTACTAATTTCTTAAATCAAATTGTAGATATTGAGTCTTTAGTGAATGATTTTAATCGGGAATTATCCGAATATTTATCGGATTTAAATAACAGTGAAGAAGATTTTAATAGTATCGAACAGCGGCTTGACTTAATCAATCATTTAAAATCGAAATACGGAAATAGTATTGCTGAAATTTTAAAATATTGTGAAGAAAGTGAGAAAAAATTAGAAGAATATAATAATTATGAAGATACCATATTATTATTAACACAACAACAGAAAAAATCAGAAGAACAATTGAATCAGCTTTGTGAGGAATTATCTGTTATCAGGCAAGAGAAAGCAAAAGAATTGACTCATAAAATGAAGGAAGCACTTGTGGATTTGAATTTTTTGGATGTTAAATTTGAACTGGTATTTCGAAGATTGGATTATTATACCGATAACGGCTTTGATGAAAGTGAGTTTGAAATCTCTACGAATCCGGGAGAAGAATTAAAACCTTTAGCCAAAATTGCCTCCGGTGGTGAATTGTCTAGAATTATGCTGGCAATTAAATCTGTACTTGCAGATAAAGATGAAATTGATACCTTAATTTTTGATGAAATTGATGTAGGTATCAGCGGTAGAACAGCACAGAAAGTTTCAGAAAAATTGTCTATGATATCCAAAAATCATCAGGTTATATGCATTACACATCTGGCACAAATTGCAGCAATGGCAGATGCTCACTTTATTATCGAAAAAACAACAGATGGAATTACTACAAAAACCTCCATCCGAAACTTAAATGAGACAGAATCTATTGAAGAATTAGCAAGAATATTAGGCGGCGCAGTAATTACAGATACGGTTATAGATAATGCAAGGGAAATGAAAGAATTAGCAAAAGGAACTAAAAAATTCTAGTTTGAAAAAAAATAAAATAGGCATACTAACAAAAATAGTAATTCTGGGATATACATTCTAAATGTATATCCTTTTTTATGTTAAAGATATTGTATTCTAGCAAAACTCTTCGCTTAGGCTGTGCACTCAAAGCTTACTTATCCTGAAGACAGCTGTCATTTTGTCTTATGACAAATAAATTACTTCCTCGTGAAAGGGCTTGTTGAAACATGAAGAAAAAATCAATTTATAGAAAAATACTTCTTCTCCTATTTGTTATTAATGTCTTTGTAATTCTTATCTTTGCATATAAAAGGTTATATAGAAGTATACCTGATAAGATAAGGATAAAAGTAGGAGAAGATGAACAATTTAATTTTAATTTACCATTCCAAGCTGATTTTACAAATGAAAATATTGGAGTTATTAGCGTAAACAATAAGAAAGTTCCTGCCAATCAAATAAAAATAGACTTAAATAAACCTTTTACAATTAAATCAACGGAATTAGGGCAATACAAAATCAGTTTAAAACTTTTTGGATTTCTGGAATTTAAAAAAATTGAAATTGGTGTAGTTGAAGATAAGGAATTAAGACCAAGCGGAGCTCCTATTGGAATCTATGTTGAAACAGATGGGGTGATGGTACTTGGAACCGGAGCAATTAATGCATCAGATGGATTAAATTATGAGCCCTCCTTAAATAAATTAAAATCAGGAGACTATATTACAGCTATTAATCATGTACCTATTAATAGTAAAGAAGAATTAATAGAATTGATCCAAAAATGTGATGGACGGGATTTGCTGGTGGATGTAAGAAGGAACGAAGAAATCATTCAATACAAGATCACTCCGGTAAAAACTGCTGATGGAGAATATAAGATTGGTACTTGGATTAGAGATAATACACAAGGAATAGGAACCATGACCTTTACTACAAAAGAAGGTAAGTTTGGTGCATTAGGTCATGGTATTACAGATGTTGATACAAGCTTAATCATGGAAATTCAACAGGGCTATTTATATAATGCAGAAATCATGACGATTATTAAAGGAAGGCAAGGGGCTCCCGGAGAATTAATAGGTGTTATCAATCAAAATGAATTTAATAAAATAGGTAAAATAAAAAAGAATACCAACCAAGGAATTTTTGGTTCCATTACAGAGAACTATGTGAATGCCGCTCAACATGATTTTATTCCTATTGGGCTAAAACAGGAAGTTACATTAGGACCAGCCACCATTCTAAGCTGTGTCGAAGATGAAGTTAAAGAGTATGATATAGAGATTAAGAAAATTGACCTAAATAACACAAATTCTAACAAAGGAATGGTTATTAATATTGTGGATGAGGAACTTTTAAGCTTAACAGGAGGAATTGTGCAAGGTATGAGCGGAAGCCCAATTATACAAAATGGTAAAATTATAGGTGCTGTAACCCATGTATTTATACAAGATTCTACCAAAGGTTACGGTACATTTATTGAAAATATGATATATAACTTAGATGGTATGGAATGAAAAAATTATCGACGGAATTTGTGAAAATTTTCATATAAATGTTGATAATAATCAATTAATCTTTACTATTTTTTTAATTATATTTTACAAATAGCATTAATAAGATGAAAAAAATCTTAAATTCAGATAATCTTGTCGTATTATGCGATAAGAAACATTTGATAATATGTTATTTACTGTATATAATGCAAATATGGTAAGCTTTAACTTGCAATTTGTATTTGGTTTTTTATTTGTGGGAAATAAAAACTAAATATGTAAAGCTAACTATATTTTGCAAATATATATAGTCATGTTGTCGATGATTCAATTTTTTGGAAGTTTTTTTAGGAATTATTGACTAAATATCTTTTTTACGGTATAATATATGATACGTGCAGTGGTAAATAATAGAAAATAATGTTATGGAAGGAGGATAGTTAAGATATTATTACCATATTTGCAAAAGACTTTAAAATTGTAGGTGCATTAGTTTAAAGGTTGAGGGAGTTCTAAATTATGCAATGCCATTTTAAGGTAAAGGTTAGAGATAAAAATAGAATTTTGCAAGAAAGTTTGCACTCTATAAGTTATAATAAGGTTTAAACATTGGGAGGTATTAAAGTGGGTAAAATTAACGTAGCAATTGTAGATGACAACGAGCGTATCGTAAATCTTTTGGTAGATATTCTAAAAGGTGACTCTGATATAGAAGTGATCGGAACATCTTCCAATGGTATGGAAGCGCTCGAATTAATCAAAGAGAAAAAACCAGATGTTGTTCTTTTAGATCTAATTATGCCAAAGTTAGATGGGCTGGGAGTTATGGAAAAAGTAAGAATGGATGAGTCTTTTAAGAAAACTCCAGCTTTTATCGTAATTACAGCAATAGGCCAGGAAGGTGTTACTGAGAATGCATTTGAACTTGGTGCCAGCTATTATATTATGAAACCATTCGATAATAATATGGTGCTTTCGAGAATTAAGCAAGTCAGAGGTGACTTACATAATAGTAAATTAGTTGATAGTCATAGAGTTAGCACATATGAAAGCAAAGATAATTTTAGAGAGAGAAACCTTGAATCCGATGTTACAAATATTATTCATGAGATAGGCGTTCCGGCCCATATTAAAGGTTATCAGTATCTTAGAGATGCCATAATGATGTCAGTGAATGATAACGAAATGTTGAATTCGATAACAAAACTATTATATCCATCCATAGCGAAACGGCATAAAACAACTCCAAGCAGGGTTGAAAGAGCAATCAGACATGCCATCGAAGTAGCTTGGAGCAGGGGTAAAATGGATACTATAGATGAATTGTTCGGGTATACTGTAAGTAATGGGAAGGGGAAACCTACCAATTCTGAATTTGTTGCATTAATTGCAGATAAAATTCGCTTAGAGTATAAATTACGAGCATAAATACAAATATAAAAAATATAATTATGTCATTCTGAGTAAGAAAGGATTATTAGAAATCCTCTGCTTTTCAGAATGACTTTTTATTTGGCAATATACTGAATAAGATTTAGTTTACACTCATTTATAATCATATTATGGCATTTTAATTAATATTCATTATAATCAAATTATAACATTTCCTATACTTTATTTTCTTCAATTTTTGCTATCATATTATTATAAGTTAATGTATAATATTGGTATCCAAGTGAACTTTTTTAGAGAGAGGATGGCTATTTAATGAAAAATATTCTTTTTGTTGCATCAGAATGTGTTCCATTTATAAAAACCGGGGGATTGGCTGATGTAGTTGGTTCATTACCAAAATACATAAATAAAGAGGAATTTGATGTTCGTGTTATGCTTCCCAAATATATGGCCTTATCGGAATCACATAAAGCACAGATGAAGTACCTAACTCACTTTTATATGGATTTAGCTTGGAGAAATCAATATGTAGGAGTTTTCCAACTGGATTATGATGGAATAACCTTTTATTTTATTGACAATGAGTATTATTTTGCAGGGCCAACTCCTTATGGAAATATATATGAGGATGTTGAGAAATTTGCTTTCTTTAGTAAAGCTTCTTTATCCGTTCTTGGGTTAGTGGGATTTAAGCCGGATATTATACATTGTCATGATTGGCAGACCGGTCTTCTTCCGGTTTATTTAAAGGACAGGTTTATAGAGGGAGATTTTTATAAAGAAATCAAAACAGTATTTACAATACATAATTTAAAGTTTCAGGGGGTATGGGATGTAAAAACAGTGAAAGATATCACCGGCCTTTCTGAATACTACTTTACTCCGGATAAACTGGAGGCTTATGGAGATGCCAATTATTTAAAAGGTGGTATTGTGTATAGTGACTTTATTACCACCGTCAGTAATTCTTATTCGGATGAAATTAAAATGCCTTTCTATGGAGAAGGCTTAGATGGGTTAATAAATGCAAGATCCAATGCCCTGGAAGGAATTGTGAATGGTATTGATTATGAAGAATATAATCCGGAAACCGATGAAATGATTAGTAAAAATTATAATTTGAATAATTTTAGAAAAGAAAAGATAAAGAATAAAAGGATGCTGCAGCAGGAATTGGGACTGGAAATCAATGATAAAGTCTTTATGATTGGTATTGTATCCAGGTTGACAGACCAAAAGGGTTTTGATCTGATAGATTATTGTATAGAAGAAATATGTGCCAAAGATGTACAGCTTGTAATACTTGGAACAGGAGAAGAAAAGTATGAGAACTTGTTCCGGCATTATCAGTGGAAATACCCGGAAAGAGTATCTGCAAATATCTTTTATTCCAATGAAAGAGCCCATAAAATATATGCTGCCTGTGATGCATTTTTAATGCCTTCTTTATTTGAGCCATGTGGACTTAGTCAGCTAATCAGTTTAAGATATGGAACCGTACCAATCGTCAGGGAAACAGGAGGGTTAAAGGATACTGTCCAGCCCTATAACGAATTTGAAGGGACAGGAACGGGTTTCAGTTTTCAAAATTATAATGCCCATGAAATGTTATCCACTATTAATTATGCAAAAAAAGTATTTTTTTCAAAAAAACGTGAATGGAATAAAATAATTGACAGAGGCATGGCAAAAGATTTTTCATGGAATAATTCGGCTAAGAAATATGAAGAGTTATATAAAAATTTGTAAATAAATCACAAAGTAAAAAGAAAATATTCGCTATTTTATGAACATAAAACAAGCTGATGAATTTAACAGTTCATTCTGCAAATAAAAAAGTAAAATAAGAATAATAATATACCTCCTTTGAAATAATACTCTTAGATAACTGTTGAATGTATAAAATCATCTGCAATTATCTGTATTTTAATGAGCAAAAGGAGGACAAAAAATATGGGTAACCTAACAGAAATGGAATTACAGAATTTAAGACATCTTTTACTATTCAGTGAGACAGATATGGAAAAATATAAAGCTTATGCAGATAGTGCACAAGATCCAAGCGTAAAACAATTTTTCCAAAAAGAATGTCAATCCGCTGCACAGAAAAAACAGACTTTATTACAATTTTTAAGATAGGAGGATTTTACTATGCAAGAGCAAGCAATGGTAACAGATGCTTTAAATTCAATTAATAATGGAATTAAATCTTTAAGTGACATGATCACACAAACAGATAACCAGGAATTACGTCAGACATTACAACAAATGAGAAATCAGTCAGAAACATGCCAATATGAATTATACACAATTGCAAAAAGCAAAAATTATTATCAGCCGGCCAAACAAGTTAGCCAGCAGGAAATAGCAGATGTTAAAAATACTATAAATAGTATAGTTTCTCAGTAATTCTAGAATATGGTATCACACCCTTACTAAACATCTTTTAGTAAGGGTGGGGATAACCATATTATTAATTGGTGATAATATTACATAGTATAGGATTGTACGTAATTGGATTTTTTTTACAGTGTTTTTGCACAAATATTTTAATAATAACCTGAAAAATATGTGATTAATATTAATATTAAAGCAAATCCTATTTTCCGCTTGAATTTTACACTTAAAAAAGGTAAAATATAAGAGGTTTGAGAAAAATTTATCAAAGATTAATAACTGTCTTGTTTCATATCTATATTTGGGCATAAGTACTTATTCTTGAAGCAATTAGGCAGTTTATTATAAATATATATTTAGGAGGAATATAATTATGGCAGTAAAAGTAGCAATTAATGGTTTTGGACGTATTGGACGTCTTGCATTCAGACAGATGTTTGGCGCTGAAGGATATGAAGTCGTTGCTATTAACGATTTAACAAACCCAGCAATGTTAGCACACTTATTAAAATATGATTCAGCACAAGGCAGATATTTAAATCATACAGTTGAGGCAAAAGAAGCATCTATCGTTGTTGATGGAAAAGAAATTAAAATTTATGCTGAAGCTGATGCAAAGAATCTTCCTTGGGGACAAATTGGTGTAGATGTAGTACTTGAATGTACAGGCTTCTATACATCAAAAGCAAAAGCACAAGCTCATGTGGATGCTGGTGCAAAGAAAGTTGTTATTTCAGCTCCAGCTGGTAATGATCTTCCTACAGTAGTATTTGGTGTTAATGAAAACACCTTAAAAGCTGATGATACTATTATTTCTGCAGCTTCTTGTACTACAAACTGTTTAGCTCCTATGGCTAATACTTTGAATAAATTAGCTCCTATCCAAAAAGGTTTCATGACCACTATTCATGCATATACCGGAGACCAAATGGTATTAGACGGACCACATAGAAAAGGTGATTTAAGAAGAGCTCGTGCAGCAGCTGTTAATATCGTTCCAAACTCTACAGGTGCAGCAAAAGCAATTGGTTTAGTAATTCCTGAATTAGCAGGTAAATTAGACGGAGCAGCACAAAGAGTTCCAGTACCAACCGGTTCTATAACAGAATTAGTATCCGTTGTTAATGGTACTGTAACAGTAGAAGATGTTAATGCAGCTATGAAAGCAGCAGCTAGTCCATCTTTTGGATATACAGAAGAAGAAATTGTATCTTCCGATGTTATTGGTATTACAGAAGGTTCCTTATACGATGCAACTCAAACAAGAGTAACTGATCTTGGAAATGGTCAAACATTAGTTAAAACCGTTGCATGGTATGATAATGAGAATTCATATACCAGCCAAATGGTTAGAACAATTAAGTATTTTGCAGAATTAGCTTAGTTAGTAATCTGGTATAATTCTAATTGGAATAATTTGTATTAAATATTGCAAATCAGATAATTTTTACGAATAAAAGTAAACAAGGTTTACTTAAAACATCATAATATTGATCCAATTATGGGTCCGGTCTTTGTATATAAGTCTGGGAACGTTTACCGAACCCACTTATTTATGAAAACCGGACTTTCATTTTTTATTAAAACGTACTGAAAGGAGCTACACATATGCTAAATAAAAAATCAGTAGATGATATTAATGTAAAAGGAAAAAGAGTTTTAGTTAGATGTGATTTTAACGTACCTTTGCAGGAAGGTAAAATTACAGACGAGAACCGTCTTGTTGCAGCACTTCCCACAATAAAGAAATTAATTAACGACGGTGGAAAGATTATTCTTTGTTCTCATTTAGGTAAACCAAAGGGAGAACCAAAACCAGAATTATCTTTGGCACCGGTTGCAGTTAGACTTGCTGAACTTCTTGGACAACCGGTTAAATTTGCTGCAGATAGTACTGTAGTAGGTGATAACGCAAAAGCTGCTGTTACTGCTATGGAAGAAGGAGAAGTAGTACTTCTTGAAAACACTCGTTACAGAGCAGAAGAAACAAAGAATGGTGAAGAATTCAGTAAAGAATTAGCTTCTCTTTGTGATGTATTCGTAAACGATGCTTTTGGTACTGCTCATAGAGCCCACTGTTCCAACGTTGGTGTAACACAATTTGTTGATACAGCTGTTGTAGGTTATTTAATGCAAAAAGAAATTGATTTCTTAGGAAATGCAGTAGATAATCCAAAGAGACCATTTGTTGCTATTCTTGGCGGATCTAAAGTATCCAGCAAGATTTCTGTTATCAATAATTTATTAGATAAAGTTGATACTTTAATCATTGGGGGTGGAATGGCCTATACCTTCATGAAAGCATTAGGAGAAGAAGTAGGTAAATCTTTATTAGAAGAGGATTATCTTGAATATGCAAAAGAAATGATGGATAAGGCAAAACAAAAAGGAGTTAACTTATTAATTCCTGTTGATACCGTTATTGCCAAAGAATTCTCCAATGATACTGAATTCAAGACAGTAGGCCGGGGAGAAATCCCTGCTGACTGGGAAGGTCTTGATATTGGTGAAAAAACACAAGAATTATATGCAGATGCTATAAAAGATGCTAAAACTGTTGTTTGGAACGGACCAATGGGTGTATTCGAATTATCAAACTTTGCAAAAGGTACTATTGCAGTAGCAAAAGCGCTGGCAGAAATTGATGCAACTACAATCATTGGCGGTGGAGATTCCGCAGCAGCCGTAAATCAATTAGGTTTCGGCGATAAGATGACTCATATTTCAACAGGCGGCGGAGCTTCCCTGGAATTCTTAGAAGGTAAAGAACTTCCTGGTGTAGCAGCAGCTAATGATAAATAATATTGTACTATTTTGAATAATGAGGGTTGTTGCTGCAAGTTGTTTTAATATGACAAATAGCAACAACCTCTATATAGTTTCAATGATAAAAAAGTTGGATACAAAACATATTCTGTAAAGAAGAAGTGTGAAGAAAAGGCATCTTCACACAATGCTTTGTGCTTAGTTTCTAAAACGCAGATTGCGTTTTACACAAAATCAGATGCGCAAATAACCTGCGCAGGAATGGAGGAAAAGATGCGTAGAAAGATAATTGCAGGTAACTGGAAAATGAATAAGACTCCAAGTGAAACAGTTACATTAATTAATGAATTAAAACCTTTAGTAGAAAGTAATGATGTGGATGTTGTATTTTGTGTACCCGCTATATCACTTACAACAGCAGTAGAAGCTGTAAAAGGTACTAACATACAAATAGGTGCTGAAAATATGCACTATGAAGAAAATGGTGCATATACGGGAGAAATAGCTGCTAATATGCTAACAGACGTCGGTGTTAATTTCGTTATTATCGGACATTCTGAAAGAAGAGAATATTTTGCTGAAACTGATGAAACAGTAAATAAAAAAGTATTAAAAGCATTTGAACACGGTTTAACTCCAATTGTGTGTTGCGGTGAAACCTTAACTCAGAGAGAACAGGGTGTTACCATTGACTTTATCCGTCAACAGATTAAAATTGCATTTTTAAATGTATCTGCAGAGGATGCTCAAAAGGCAGTTATTGCTTATGAACCAATCTGGGCAATTGGAACCGGTAAAGTAGCTACAACAGAGCAAGCCCAAGAAGTATGTAAAGCAATTCGTGAATGTATTGCAGAAGTATATGATCAAGCTACTGCAGAAGCAATCCGTATTCAATACGGCGGAAGCGTATCTGCATCAAGTGCTCCGGAATTATTTGCACAGCCTGACATCGATGGTGGTTTAGTAGGCGGAGCAAGTTTAAAGCCTGACTTTGGAAAAATTGTAAATTATAAATAAACTAAAATTTGATAGTGGTTATGAATCTGAAAGGAGAAGAATCTCAAGTAACTAGTAGGGATTCTTACATAAATTCAATTGTATTAAATGATATCAGAACGACATCAACCTATCTTATATAGGGTGAATAACCCTATATAAGAACTCATTATACGAAACTCCATTTATAAGTTTCCAAATACATTGTAAATGGTTTCGTATATGGTATTATGGAAGTTTTTTATTAAGAATTCTTATGAGATTAGTATTAATCTCTTTTTGTAAATCATTTTGACTTATGGAAGATATTATGCTATTATGATTTGATACCTAAAGATATAAATGTAAAGGAGTAATGAGTATGAGTAAAAAACCAACGGTTTTAATGATATTAGATGGCTACGGATTAAATGAAAAGACAGAAGGCAATGCAATTAAATTAGCCAAAACACCAGTTATGGATAAACTTATGAAGGAATATCCTTTTGTTCGAGGTAATGCCAGCGGAATGGCAGTAGGTCTGCCAGAAGGTCAGATGGGTAATTCAGAAGTAGGCCACTTGAATATGGGTGCAGGCAGAATTGTATATCAGGAATTAACCAGAATTACAAAAGAAATTCAAGATGGAGATTTTTTCAAAAATGATGCTTTATTAGAAGCTATTAAAAATTGTAAGAAAAATAACTCTTCACTTCACTTATATGGATTGTTATCAGATGGCGGTGTTCATAGCCATATCACTCATTTATATGCTTTATTGGAATTAGCAAAAAAAGAAGGATTAACCAATATCTATGTGCATGCATTCTTAGATGGTAGAGATACACCTCCTACTTCAGGAAAAGGCTTTGCCCAGGAATTAACAGATAAGATGGAAGCTTTGGGAGTAGGTAAAATTGCTACTGTTATGGGACGTTACTATGTAATGGATCGTGATAACCGATGGGACAGAGTAGAAAAAGCTTATAATGCAATGGTTTTAGGCAAAGGCGAAACAGCATCCACAGGAGTTGATGCAATACAGCAATCTTATGATGCCGGAAAAAATGATGAATTTGTTGAACCTACTGTTGTTATGGAGAATGGAAAGCCTGTTGCTACCATTAAAGAAAATGATTCTATTATCTTTTTCAACTTCAGACCTGACCGTGCAAGGGAAATTACAAGAGCATTCTGTGATGATAAATTTGAGGGATTTAAAAGAGAAAAGGGAAGATTCCCACTAACATATGTATGTTTCTCAGAATATGACGTAACCATTGAAAATAAAATAGTTGCTTTCCATAAAGTTTCTGTTGAAAACACTTTTGGAGAATTCTTGGCTGCTAATCATAAAACACAGTTAAGACTTGCAGAAACAGAGAAATATGCCCATGTTACATTCTTCTTTAATGGAGGAGTGGAAGTTCCTAATGAAGGGGAAGAAAGAATATTGGTGAAATCACCTAAGGTTGCAACTTATGACTTACAGCCGGAAATGAGTGCGTTGGAAGTAGCTGAAAATCTTGTAACAGCAATTACATCTCAAAAATATGATGTTATTATTATAAACTTTGCAAATCCGGACATGGTAGGACATACCGGAATTCAGGATGCTGCTGTCAAAGCTGTGGAAGCAGTAGACAAATGTGTAGGAATGGCATATGATGCTTTAATTTCCGTGGACGGTCAGATGTTTATCTGTGCAGACCACGGTAATGTTGAACAATTAATCGATTACAGCAACGGTGAACCATTTACAGCACACACAACGAATGACGTACCTTTTATATTAGTAAATTATGATAAAGAGTATACCTTAAAAGAAGGTGGTTGCTTAGCCGATATTGCTCCTACTTTAATTGAAATGATGGGTTTGAAACAACCTGGGGAAATGACAGGAAAGTCTTTATTAGTAAGAAAATAATCAGAAAACAACCTTTTTCTGATGGATTTTCTGATGGTTCCACTTGTACAAAAAGTAGTTGAAATCTTTGGCTTAGTATGGTAGAATTACCTTTAGCTTTAGGAGGTGTGATGATGGATATACTAAAAGTGATCGTAACAGTTGTTTACGTTCTGATTTGTATCGCATTAGTAATCGTAGTTTTAATGCAAGAGGGCAAATCTGCAGGTTTAGGTGCTATTGGTGGCGGTACCTCTGAAACCTACTGGGGTAAGAATAAAGGACGTTCTATGGAAGGTGCTTTGGAGAAATTTACAAAAGCTCTTGCTATAGCATTTATTCTTCTTTCTGTGATACTTAATTTACTTTAATATGAGACAAAAAAAGCACTCTACTATTGTGGAGTGCTTTTATTAATGGCTTTTAACCACTTATGAGGTGAAGTAGGAAGTAAAAAACATCACACCTGTTTAGTGACGGATGGTACTGATTACTTTAGAGTGGCTTTGGAAACTCTTTTTAAAATGGTTTAAAATATACTAAAGTATTTGTATTATTTATAGGAGAATTATGGTATACTACACTATAAACCTATAATTTTAAGAATATTTTTAAGTGTAACAACTTAAAGATTTGGAGGCTTTATGGACAGTTTCATACTTAACGAGAAAAAAAAGATTCTTTTAGAATTTATAAATAGCAAAGAGTACCAGCCTATGAAATTTAAAGAACTATGTAATATTTTGCAGGTACCTCGTTCGGAAAAGCAGGATTTAAAAGAAGTGCTGTTATCTTTACAAGATGAGGGTAAAATACTGGTGGATGTAAAAGGTAGATATAAGGCAGCAGAAGAGAATACCAAAACAGGAATATTCTCCGGCACCCAGAGAGGTTATGGATTTGTTATTGTGGAAGGGGAGGAAGATGATATATTTATTCCAGAAAACAGTACAAAAGGTGCACTTCACAATGACAAGGTAATGGTCAGTATAAAAGAAGAAAAAACAGGGAAAAGAAGAGAAGGAGAAATTATTCGTATAATTGAGAGGGGACATGCAACAATTGTTGGAACCTTTGAAAAAAGCAAGAACTTCGGCTTTGTAATTGCAGATAATCAAAAGTTGGGTAAAGATATATTTATTCCCATAGAACATACAAAAGGTGCAGTTACCGGCCATAAGGTGGTTGTTAAGATAACTGATTTTGGAAATCAGGAGAAGAATCCGGAAGGGAAAATAGTTGAAATTCTTGGACATATGAATGATCCTGGAGTAGATATTTTATCAGTAATTATGGCTTATGATCTGCCCGTTGAATTTCCGGAAGGAGTTATGAAGCAGGTGGAATCCGTTCCTGATGAAATTGATTCCAAGGATATGGCCGGAAGAAAAGATATCCGCCATCTGCAGACCGTTACCATTGATGGCGAAGATGCTAAAGATTTGGATGATGCCATAACCATATCCAAGGAAGGGAATCTATATCGGTTAGGAGTCCATATTGCTGATGTTACCAATTATGTTACGGAAGATTCTCCTATGGATAAAGAAGCCCTGAAACGAGGAACCAGTGTATACCTGGTAGATCGGGTAATTCCTATGCTTCCTCATAAATTATCCAACGGTATATGTTCTTTAAATCAAGGAACAGACCGTTTAGCCCTTAGTTGCTTTATGGATATTGATGAAAAGGGAAATGTCCTTGGTCATGAAATAGCAGAAACCGTTATCAACGTAGATAGAAGAATGACTTACACCAGCGTAAAGAAAATCTTGGAAGATCACGATGAAGAAGAAATGAAAGAATACGAAGAACTGGTTCCTATGTTCCTATTAATGAAAGAATTGGCGGATATTCTTCGTGAAAAAAGAAGAAAACGAGGCTCTATAGATTTTGATTTTCCGGAAAGTAAAATCCTACTAGATAAGAAGGGGCATCCAATTGAGATAAAGCCCTATGAAAGGAATACGGCAACTAAAATAATTGAAGATTTTATGCTGCTTGCAAATGAAACCATAGCAGAAAATTTCTTTTGGCAGGAACTTCCTTTCCTCTACCGCAGTCATGAAAATCCTGACTCTGAAAAAATTCAGCAATTAGGCATCTTCATTAACAATTTCGGATACCATATTAAAATCGGGCAAGATGAAATACATCCGAAGGAATTACAGAAATTATTAGCAAAAATAGATGGAACACCAGAAGAAGCATTGATCAGCCGATTAACCTTGCGTTCTATGAAACGGGCCAAATATACCACTGACAGTGACGGACACTTTGGATTGGCTACCCGGTATTATTGTCATTTTACTTCTCCAATCAGAAGATATCCTGATTTACAAATTCATCGAATCATAAAAGAGAATCTTCGCGGGGGCTTAAGGGAGAAGAGAATCAAACATTATAACAAAATCTTAGCTGACGTTGCCAGACAGACCAGTTTGACCGAACGCCGTGCTGATGATGCGGAACGTGATGTAGAGAAACTTAAGAAAGTAGAGTATATGAGTGGTTTTATAGGCCATACTTTTGAAGGAGTCATCTCCGGAATTACCTCCTGGGGGATGTATGTGGAGCTGCCTAATACGGTGGAAGGCATGATTAAAGTGGTTGATTTACAAGATGATTATTATATCTATGATGAAGGAACCTATTCCATGATTGGAGAACACACAAGGAAAACCTTCAAATTAGGTCAAAAGGTTACCGTAGAAGTTATAGGAACCGATATGCTTATGAAAACCATTGACTTTGCCTTGGTAGAAGAGAAAGAAATATTAGAAGAACCATAAGTTGGTTCGGGAAAATAAGTGATGACTCACCAAAAAACGGAATTATAATAGCAGAATAATAACATTGACAAATAAGAATAAAGAAAAAACAAAAGATGGAATGTAATTAACTTTATAATGGTTTAAAGCTTTTGTATAAAAGTTTATAAATTATTGTTATAAGCAATTAGTATATAGTCTAATTGTTGGGAGGATATATGTCAAAAGAAAGTATTAAAATGATTGCTAACAATAAAAAAGCAAGGTTTGACTATTTTATTGAAGATACCTATGAAGCAGGAATTGTCCTGCATGGTACCGAGGTAAAATCCTTGCGTATGGGAAAGTGCAGTATAAAGGAAGCCTATATCCGTATAGAAAATGGGGAAGTATACGTATATAACATGCACATCAGCCCATATGAAAAAGGTAATATATTTAATAAGGATCCTTTACGTATTAAAAAATTATTACTTCATAATTATGAAATAAATAAAATAATGGGTAAAATAGCCCAAAAAGGCTACACAGTAGTTCCCCTTACCGTATACCTAAAAGGCAGCCTGGTAAAAGTAGAAATTGGTTTGGCAAGAGGTAAAAAACTATACGATAAACGTGAAGACATAGCCAAGAAAGACCAGCGCAGAGAAGCAGAAAAAGATTTCAAAGTGAAGAATTTGTATTAAATTCAGTTTATTAAACGATAGGATGCTTTGCCCTGGTGTTTATTAAGAACTTCAGAGTTATTCATAGACTTTCATAATGTCTATGTTTATGATTACTAAGGATAACAGGTTGTGTTTTTTCCATGTGGTTACCCTCCTGGGGTATGTCTTTTAGACATACCTTCTTGGCAGGATTACGCCAAATAGAAAACGCACAACCTGTTTTCCTAATTTACATTTCTGAAGACATTATGAAAGCCTACGGATACCTTTCAAAGTTCAATTATATGTTAAAGCAAAGCTGCGTATTAATAATTTGTATTAAAAAATAATAATTCGTTAAGTACAGCATTGCTATAAAAATAATCTCTTTATAAGATAATTAAGTAAGTACATTTTATTTATACCTATAGCTCATACTAGTTTATAAAATAAATTTGCTAATAACAGCTTTGCTTCACTACATAAATTGATTAAGAAAGTGTTCATCAGCCTTTCATAATGACTCTCATAAACTAAATTAGGATAACAGGGTGTATATGATTAATTTTGCGTAATCCGGCCGACGAGGGTATCAGATGCTAAGCATCTGGGGTAGCAAAATTAATCATATCACCCTGTTATCCCTGAACACATAAATTACGTCATTATGAAAGCTTTAATGAGCACTTTCTGAGTTCCCACAACCTACAGAGCAAAGCATCCTACTAGGCATTTTTATTAGAAGTTTATCATTTGACACAATAGCCTGAAATAACCAGTGATTGAGCAGCAATTAAGATTTTAAACAGGTCATTTTTATTTAGTAGTTTGTCAATAGGGGTATGACATTTACAAGTGAATAATCCGGTTTCGCTGCATTGTTCACAATCTATGGTTTGAATGTGAATTCCATTTAGAAGGAAGTTACATTCATTTCCAAACTCAATAGTTCTTGCTTCAAAAGGCTTTAAACAGAACTCTTCTTTTTTAAATGTACAACCAACTTCTTCGCCTTTCCTAATTGACAACTCAACTTTTAATTTAAAACAGGTTTCATTTTTGAATTTTTTAATACCCTTCATGATATCAACTCCCGTCTGCCAAAATACAACTATATATTCAACAAAAATAATGATATGCTGTATAAAAACAAGTTAATTAATACATATATTAAAAATATAGTATTATAATTTTATTATATGTCGAATAATAAGAGAAGTGATAGGATTCAGACGGTTGTCGATAAAAATTCATCTAATGGTAAAATTGATTAATAAAGCCGTTCCATAGAATATCTGCTGTCATAAAAGAGTAGTATTCAATAAAATCATATTGAATAACATCTGCATAATATTGATTGGTTCTTCGTTTGTATATTTCATCGTTAAGCATATCTATGGTATTCTTAAAAATATTTTCTAATGTTTCTTGATTCCAATAAGGGTTTATACTGGAAAGTAATATTGAAAATTGCCCGGCAGCAGCACATAATGGAGTGTTTGCTTGATGAATCAGTGTATAGTCGGTAGTAGAGGGAGTAGTAAAAACCGTTGTTTTATAAGCATTAATAAGAGTTATTATAAGGGAATAGTAATTACGCAGGCTATTTTCAATTTCATTTCCTATGGCATCGCCATAATATAGACGAAATAAATTTCCAATATCGATGGCATTTTTGTATAATCGATCGGTTATAACTTCTATATCTCCCAATCCAGATATTATACTGATAATCAAGAATCTAGTCCAAAGACTTTGCTCGCTTAAAAGCTGTCTTAATAAATTCCTTAAGTCATCAGAAGTATAAAGTGGTTGGGCTGTATTGGGGTTACCGTCCATTTATAAAATCCTTTATTTTATTATATTGCTAAGATATGAATGATGAAAAATATTGATACAAAGCTTAAATCTATGGGATGAAAGAATTTTATAATAAAGCTGTTAAATTAAATCCTATCATAATGGTATTTATAAAAAAAATAATAAATTTTATATAAAAATTACAAAATATTGGAATAAAATATACAAATCCATCATATAATGAAAAGTAAGGTAGGCGTTATATCCTATGGGGTACGCCTGCTAGTTTTTTGTAAAAACTAGCACATATATCTTTTTGTTCTTATAGAGAATTAACCAGTCAGGAGGAGTAATAATGACATATGATGAATATAAGATGATAATCAGCCACTGCGTGGAGGATTATTGTAATAAGGGAGGTTCCTTATTAAAAATAGCTTTAAACATTTATGATAAAGAATACATATTTGAATATGACGAAGACTATACAGAGGATTACAAGAAATATCTTCTGGATAAAGCGTATAAAGCAATGGAAAAAGGAAAAGATTTGCCTAGAGGAATACGTTTATCTAAAGTTAATTTTAAACGAAATAGAAAAAAATAAATATTTATTAAAACGTCACATTTTAGACACAAATTTCGGTTATACTTAATTTGTAACTGAGATACACGTCTGCAAGCCAAGTATCTACTGCCTATGAAATAGCAGCGGCAGTATTCATCCGTAACTATACGGGGTTGTACTGGTTTCGACGGGGGTTTTGAAGTTGCGGAAGCCATTCGCGGACTAGGACCGCGTCAACAACTTAGAAATAAATATAAACGCAGACGAAAATTTAGCGTACGCTGCCTAGTGGCAGCTGTCGAACTTAAGCAACTTGCGGCTTAAGATCTCGGCATCAAATTAGCAAGGCACTTTGTCTACAAAGCTTTGAGTAGATAAAAGAATTTATGAAGCTACTAAAGTCAATAGCCTGTCAACCGGCGATTGATGGAGGGAATGTCAAATGATTGACTGTAATGGGAGATGCTGCAATGAATGGGCTTTCGGACAGGGGTTCGATTCCCCTCAGCTCCATTTTAAAAGATTAATAACATTTAGAAGTGCTTTGAACCTTGTAAAATATATGGTTTAAAGCATTTTTTGTTGTATATATAAAACCTAAAAATATAATTTTACATATTGTCTTACTTATGATGAACAGTCAGAGACAATTATGACACATTATATAAAGCTTGTGGAAAGATTACCTCATAGTGTGTAGGGGATGGGATGTGGTTCATTTATATTTTTTGATATAATTTCAGAATATAATAAATACTGTATATGTAAATATAGTATGGTATAATAAGTTCTAAAGATAAGAATTGGGGGGATAATATGAATATAGCAATATGGTGTATTGTGTTTGGAATAACACTGGGGGGAATATTATCAATAGCAAGATCTTCCAAGGATAAAGGAAGGAAAAATATTAAATTAAGGGTTAAAAAATTAAATTGAATATGTTATTAAAAAGTCATAGCAAGGTACTATGACTTTTTTTATACCCTAAATTACCACTTGGCGGCAACTTAAATATAACTATTTATAAAATATTGCTAAGCATAATATAATGAAGTGGATTATTCATTAAAAGATGCACAATAAAACAAATAAAACTACAGGAAAAATATAAATAGTTAATAAATTCTATGGTAGATAGAAGAAAATCGTATGTATTTTAAAAATTTAATTTGTTATTATTTTATTGTAATTAAAAACGTACCGTAATTTTATTGCGGAAAACAAAGTCTATACTTCAATGAAGGAGGATAAGTAATGAAAAAGTTTTTAGTTTTACTTCTTAGTTTAGTTATGTTAACTACACTATTGGCAGGTTGCGGGGGAAAAAAAGAGAAACCAACTGACTCAGGTAATACTACAACAGACGATACTGCAAAAGACAACGATGCGAAAGACGATACAAAAGACGATACTACAAAAGACGATCCTGCTACTGGATCAAAGACAGTTAAAGTTGGTATTACAATCTACAAATTCGATGACAACTTCATGACTCTATACAGAGAAGAACTAGAAAGATATTTTAAAGAAGAATTAAGTAATGACGAAGTTACATATGAAGTAACAGTAGTTGATGGTAAAAATGATCAGGCTGAACAGACAAATCAAATTCAGACATTCATTGCTGATAAGTATGATGTAATTATTGCTAACTTAGTACAATCATCGTCAGCTTCCACAGTAATTAATATGTGTAAAGATGCTAATATCCCTGTTATATTCATTAACCGTGAGCCTACCGCTGAAGACTTAGATCTTTGGGATAAAGTTGCATATGTTGGTGCAGATGCAAGACAGTCCGGCACAATGCAGGGCGAAATCATTTATGATTTAAAAGACCATGGTGATCTGAATGGTGATGGTAAAGTTAGCTACGTAATGGTAATTGGAGATCCTGAGAACGTTGATGCACAATATAGAACTGAGTTCTCTGTGAAAGCACTTACAGATAAAGGTATAGAGGTAGAAGAATTAGTTGCTCAACGTGGCGACTGGGATCAGGCAAAAGGTCAGGAAATCGTAGCAGCAGCTTTAACACAGTATGGTGATGCAATTGAAGTTGTATTCTGTAACAATGACGCTATGGCACTAGGTGCCCGTCAGGCAATTGAATCTGCTGGAAGAAAAGTTGGTGAGGACATTTACTTAGTAGGTGTTGATGCTCTTGATGAAGTAGTAGCTTGTGTTCAATCAGGTGAAATTACCGGTACCGTTTTGAATGACCACAATGGTCAGGCTCATACTGCTGCTGTAGTAGCTATTAAAGCTGTTAACGGCGAAGCATTAGATAAGAATTATACAGTTGACTACGTAAAAGTAACAAAGTAATAATATAATCCAAATTTTTAATGGGCTGTTACAAAACGTCAATAACAAAATTTCTACGATGCGTTTTGGACAGTCCATTATTGTAATAAAAGACAAGACATAAATTCCATTGCTATATGGAAAAAAATCCATTGAAACGTTGGAAAAATTCCATTAATACGTTGGAATAGGAGGTTGAACCAATGTCAGAGTATTTGTTGGAGATGAATGGTATAAGTAAAAGCTTCCCAGGTGTTAAAGCACTTGATCATGTAACATTAAAAGTCAGACCGGGTACTGTTCATGCTCTTGTAGGCGAAAATGGTGCCGGAAAGTCTACTTTAATGAAATGTTTGTTTGGAATTTATTCCAAAGATGAGGGAGAAATCATTATTGAAGGTAAACCGATACATATTGCGAATCCATATGATGCATTAACCAAGGGTATAGCCATGGTTCATCAGGAATTGCAACCAATTATGGAACGGAGTGTTGCTGAGAATATTTATTGTGGAAGGTTCCCTTTAAAGCATGGCCTATTTATAGATCATAAAAGAATGTATGAAGATACGGAACGATTGCTAAAAGAAGTAAAAATGAATTTTGATCCAAAGGTGAAACTTTCTACATTATCTGTTTCACAAATGCAGGCTATAGAAATTGCAAAAGCAGTTTCTGCCAATGCTAAAATAATTATTATGGATGAACCTACGTCCTCTTTAACACAGAACGAAGTGGACAATTTATTTGAAATTATAAACTCACTACGAAAAAAAGGAATTTCTATTATATATATATCACATAAAATGGATGAAATCCTCAGCATTTCTGATGATGTCACTATAATGCGGGATGGACAATATATTGGTACCTGGGAAGCAAAGGAATTAACCATTGATATGATAGTAACTAAGATGGTGGGTCGTGAGTTGAAAAACCTCTATCCGCCGAAAAGCAATATACCCGAGGAAGTAGTACTTGAAGTGAAAGGATTGACATCAATATCTGAGAAGTCTTTTAAAGATGTAAGCTTTCAGTTACGAAAGGGAGAAGTGTTAGGAATTGGGGGACTGGTTGGTGCCCAGCGCTCGGAACTTTTCGAAGCTGTCTTTGGTATCAGAGGTATTAAGAAAGGTACGATTACATACAAAGGGAAAGAACTTAAGATTAAACGTCCACATGATGCCATAAAGCAAGGTATCGCCCTTTTAACAGAGGATAGACGGGCAACTGGCATCTTTGGAGTTTTATCCATAGCTGAAAATATATCAGTAGCCTCCTTGGATAAATATGTAAAACTTGGATTTTTGAATGAACGGAAAGTAGAAAATCTGGTGCAGGAAAATGTCAAAAAATTAAGTATTAAAACGCCAAGCAGTAAAACAAAGATACAAACACTTTCCGGTGGTAATCAGCAGAAAGTAATTATCTCCCGCTGGCTGGCCAATGACCCTGATATATTTATCTTAGATGAGCCTACTCGTGGTATCGATGTTGGTGCAAAATATGAAATTTATACAATAATTGCAGATCTTGCTAAGCAGGGGAAGAGCATTATTATGATTTCATCCGAACTTCCTGAGCTTATTGGAATGTCAGACAGAGTATTAGTTATGTGTAACGGAAAAGTAAGCGGCGAAGTTTCAAAAGAAGATGCTACCCAAGAGAATATCATGAGTTTAGCTACTAAATTTGCATAAGGAGGGTAAAAAATGCAAAAATCATCGAAGATAAATAAAAAAGCAATATCTAGTTTCGTTCAAAATAATGCGATTATAATTATAATATTAATGATTATTATATTTGTAGGTATTAAAACAGATAATTTTTTATCCATGGATAACTTTAAAAATCTGGCAGTAAATACAGCTCCACGTTTTATTATTGCTTTAGGTGTCAGTGGATGCTTAATTACTAAGGGCACCGACTTGTCAGCCGGCCGTATTGTTGGACTTGGTGCATGTATTGCAGCTAGCTTATTACAAAGTTCAGATGCTTCAGGTAAAGTATATCCGAATCTTTCAGATCAGAATATCTTATTGGTATTTGCATTAACACTAGCAATTTGTGGTGTATTTGGTTTTATGAACGGTGCTATTATATCATTCCTTAAGGTTCCACCATTTATTACAACCTTAGGAATGCAGACACTAGTCTATGGTATCTGCCTTGTTTATACCGGATCTAAACCAATAGGTAGTTTACGAAAGGATTATACCAGAATTGCACAAGGTAGTATATTCAAAATTCCTTATTTATTAATATTTGCGGTTGTTTGTGGAGCTTTAATGTGGATTTTATACAATAAGACCCGACATGGCAAATATATGTATGCAATTGGTGGAAATGAAAGTGCAGCTGAAGTTGCAGGTGTTAATACAAGCAGAGTTAAGATTAAAATTTACACTTTAGCGGCTGTTCTTTATGGACTGGCTGGTATCTTGTTAGCGGCAAAGGCTGGTGGAACATCAGTCCAAATGGGTGGAGGCTATGAATTGGAAGCAATTGCTGCCTGTACCATCGGTGGTGTATCAACCAATGGTGGTGTTGGTAAGGTATCCGGTATCTTAATTGGTGTACTTGTGTTTGAATTATTAAAGATTTCTCTTCAGTTCTTAGGTGTAGAATCATCCTATACCTATATCGTTCAGGGTCTGGTAATTATCATTGCAGTTGCCCTTGACTTAAGAAAATATTTGGCTAAGAAATAATTTTGATAAGGAAAAAGGGATTATAATTACTAGGGTTCTATTACAGTGATTATACATCCCTTTATTTTGCAGTACATAAAATTTAAAATTTTAAAGTGTCATATATGGAAGATTGTGGTATAATGGATTATGGACAAAATGTATAACAATCTTAAAAGAATATAATGTATTTTGTATACTTTTAAAGAATAGCAAAACTAAGATGCCTTATTTTGTATTTGTATTATATGGTACAAGTTATGCTGTCTCGAAGTATTCTTTTTAAAATAAACTAACGGTAATATATCAGGCTAATTAAGTATTTAAAGGAGACAGGACATGAAGCGATACACCGTTATTCTGGTTGATGATGAAGAAGAAGTTCGTCAGGCGATTATTAATAAATTAGATTGGGAAGCCATCGGCTTTCAGGTAATCGGAGCTGCGGACAATGGAGAAGATGCTTTGGAACTTGCAGAGCGTTTACGTCCGGATGTTGTAATGACAGATATTAAAATGCCATTTATGGATGGCCTAACTCTATCAAATAAATTGAAACAGATTTCTAAAGATATTAAGATTATTGTTTTTTCTGGATTTGATGAATTTGAATATGCCCAAGAAGCAATTAAATTAGAAGTAGAAGAGTATATCTTAAAGCCAATAAATGCGGCTAAATTAAAAGCGGTATTTGCCAGAATTAAAGTAAAACTGGATAATGAAATTAATAGGAAACGTGATATAGAACAGTTGCGTAAATATTACTTAGAAAGTCTACCGGTAATGAAAGAACAATTTCTGATTGGTCTGCTGGAAGGAAGGTTATCCAAACAACGACTTGTTGAATTAATGAATTCTTATGAATTAAATCTGAATTATCCATATTACATGACGGGAATTGTTAACATCGATAAATCCTCCAAAAAAAATGCAGATATTCTTGAGACAGAGGGATTTATAACAGTATCATTAAAACAGATCGTAGATGAGAATCTATCCTCCTGCTGTGAGTTTTATAGCTGTATTTATCTGGAGTCAGTAGTTGTTATAGCATTACTTACAGATTTAAAACAAAGTAATGATTTCATACATACTATGGATCAAATTTGTAAAAGTGCATTTCGTATCCTTGAGAATAATACTTCAGCGGGAATAGGTTTTATCTGTAGTGATTTAATGGAATTAAGCCGTTCTTACCAAAGTGCCCAAAATGCCATTGATTACCGCATTCTATTTGAACCGAACCAGGTGATCTACATTCAGGACGTGGAGGCACAGGTAAATGACGGGAATATCTGGGACAGCAGTTATACGGAGAACATACTACGGGAGATTAAATTAGGAGAAGTGGAACATTTAGAAAAAGCCATTCAGGAGCTGATTGGATATATTAAAAAAACTGCCATTTCATTTCAACTTTTCCAGATATCCTTAATGGAAATGGTTACAGAAATATATAAACTTGGCCGTACCTATCAAATAGACATGGACAAGGTGTTTGGAATGGACTTTAATTTCAATGATAAGATTTATCAATTTAAATCTTCCGAAGCACTTAAACAATGGCTGATAGATATCTGCATGAAAGTAAGAGGGAGTATCCGCAGGGAGCGAATTGATTCTGCCAAATTACTGATTGAAAAGGCAGTAGAATATATTGACCAGCATTATCAAAATAGTGATTTGTCAGTGGATACCTTATGCAATTACTTGAATGTCAGTGCCACCTATTTCTCAACTCTCTTTAAGAGAGAAATGGGTATGAGTTTTGTTAATTACCTTACCAAAGTACGGTTGGATAAAGCTCTGCAATTGTTAAACACAACGGATGAGAAAACCTATAATATTTCCACAATGGTTGGATATATGGAACCGAATTATTTTAGTTATGTTTTCAAAAAGCAATATGGTGTCTCACCTTCTAATTATCGTAAAAAATATTCCGCTAAATAAATTTATACTCAATGAAAAGGAATTGAAGCATGAAAGCAGAACAAATAGGTATTTCGGTTAGAGATATGAAAGGTTAACAAATCATGAAAGCAAAAATTATCAAACTCCTGCAAAGAGCAGTGCATTATTATAGGCATAAAAGCATTCAGTTTACGCTATCCATTTCCTTTACCTTAGTAGCGTTAACTGGTATGGGCTTTATGGGCACTATAATTTATTCCCGCTTTATTTCTTCCACAAAGGAAATTATCATAGGGAATAATAAACAGGTAATTGAGCAGGTTAATCTGAATTTAAATATATACCTTAGGAATATGATGAGAATTTCCAATGCAATGTATTATAGTGTGATTAAAAAGATAGATTTGTCTAACGAGAGTTTGGATAAAGAAATGAATCTTCTTTATGAAGCGAATAAGGATAATCTGGTAAGTATCGTCTGTTTTCGTAGTAACGGCTCTTTAGTAGCAGCTACACCAATTAACAATCTTAAGAAAAATCTTCATGTGACTAAGCAGAACTGGTTTGTCAAAGCCAATCAGGAGATAGAAAATCTGCACTTTTCTACACCCCATGTTCAAAATCTTTTTCATGACAGCAGCTTTAATTATCATTGGGTCATTTCACTTAGCAGGGTGGTTGAACTAACTTACAATGGTAATATTAACAGGGGTATTCTGCTGGTAGATATGAATTATAGCGGTATAGAGCAGATATTTGCCAAGGTGAATTCTAATAATTCAGGCTATGTATATTTAATAGACAGTAATGGTGAGATTATTTATCACCCGAAACAGAATCTTATAAACTCCAGCTTGCTCCATGAAAATAATAAAGTTGCTGCCACCTATAAAGATGGTACACATGAAGAAGATTTTGAAGATGAGGAACGAATTGTTACTGTAAGAACGGTTGGTTATACCGGATGGAAAATCGTGAATGTCACACCGGCAAAAGAATTTTATATGAGTTATAATCAGATGAAATTTTTTACCGGAATGATTATTGCACTAACCATCTTTCTTATTACCTTTGCGATTCAGTTTGTATCCTATCTGATTAGTAATCCGCTAAAAAAACTGGACGACTCCGTAAAAGATCTGGAATATGGTAAGCTGGACTTAAATATATATATCGGTGGCTCATACGAGATTCAGCATCTGGGCAGGACCATTACTTCTGTTGTATTACAGATGCATGAGTTAATGAAAGAAATTGTTATAGAACAAGAGAAGAAGAGAAAGAGTGAATTCGAATCACTCCAAGCTCAGATCAACCCACATTTCCTTTATAATACATTAGATTCCATCGTATGGATGGTGGAAAGTGAAAGGTACCAGGAGGCAATTTCTATGGTTACCGCATTGGCAAGCCTTTTTCGAATTAGTCTTAGTAAGGGCAAGAATATTATAACCATACAGGAAGAAATTGAACATGCACAGAATTACTTATATATTCAGAAAATCCGCTATAAAAACCGTTTTCAAGTAAAAATAGATATTGCTTCAGAGATTTATGAATGCAGTACCATTAAGCTGATTGTGCAGCCCTTATTGGAGAACGCAATCTATCATGGAGTGGAATACATGGACGGTGAAGGAGAGATAACAATTAAAGGTTACTTAAAAGACGAAGATATCTATATTGATGTCATAGACAATGGTCTTGGTATGCCGGAGGAAGAAATAAATTTAATATTAAGGGATAACACACGGGTTCACAAGAAAGGATCCGGTATTGGGTTAAGTAATGTTCATCAGAGGATTCAGCTTTATTTTGGTCCGAAATATGGACTTTTGATTGACAGTGAACTGGATGAAGGTACAACGGTTCATATACATCTGCCCCGTGTTAAGTATAATGGGAATACTCTGAATGGGGAGGAAGACTCATGATTAAAAATAAGAAATTCGTCATGGTAATGGCACTTCTGTTCTGTTTGTTCGGATTATTGTTTATCAGTACATATTTATATATCAATGATACCAATAAAAAAGAAACAAGAACAAGGATATCTGTAATTGTATATGGAAGCAACAGTGACCGGTGGACGACTTTAAAGCAGGGGATTGATCAGGCCACAGAGGATTTTGGGGCAGAAGTGAATTTCTGCCTGATGTCTTCTGAAACTGATGCAAAGGAACAGACACTATTGTTGGAGCGGGAAATTGAAAATGGCTCCAAGGGTATTATTATAGCAGTTACAGACAGTAGGAATATGGCGGAAACTATTCAGGAAGCTTCACTGAAAGTGCCGGTCATTATGGTTGAAACCAAGGCTGATGATGTGGATAATATTATCTACATTTCTGCAGATAATTACAGTATGGGATTGAATATTGGAAGATCTGTTTATCTTAATAGTAAAAAGAATAGTAAAGTTGCAGTTTATGTTAAAAAGATGCAGCGCAGCAGTGTTTATGAAAGATATCAGGGGTTCATGGATAGCTTTAAATATACGGAAAATAAAATAACTGGCTGGGAACTGGCAAAGGATGATGATCCTGCTGAGTATCTGAAGAGAATGATAAAAGAAGACCCGGTGGATGTGATAGTTGCATTGGATGATATGAGTTTAGAGGAGGTTATCGATGCTGTTCAAGGTACTGCAACCTCTTTAGAAGTTTATGGAATTGGCAGTACGAGTAAAATCGTACATAATCTTGATTATGGAGTGATTAATTCTATTGTTTTTCAGAATGAATTTAATATGGGTTATTTAAGTTTACAGGAAGTGCTTAGTAATATTCACCACAACGGTGGTGTACCGGATATTGAAGTTGAGTTTCGAACAGTAAACAGGGAAACCATGTATTTACCGAAAAATCAAAGACTGGTGTTCCCAATTGTACAATAAGGAGGGCCTTATGACTTCTAAAAAAACCATATTACCGGTGATTATTGTATTTATTATTATCAGTATTCTTCTGATTCATTATTGGAATGGTAATAGTGAGGGTAAAGAAGATTCTGATCAGAAAACAAGTATGAAAATTGGAGTAAGTATCTATAATCAATATGATACCTTTATTTCCGGTCTGGTAGATTATTTGATAGAAGCGGCGAAACTCAAGGAACAGGAAGAAGGAATCTCAATAACACTAGACATAGCAAATGCCGGTGGAAGTCAGGTATCCCAGAATTATCAGGTGGAGAATTTTATTAAGGAAGACTATGATATCCTTTGCATCAATCTGGTTGATAGAACAGATGCTTCCGTAGCAATTGATATGGCAATGAATGCTGGTATTCCAATCATTTTCTTCAACAGGGAATTAGTAGAAAAGGATTTGCAGCGCTGGGATAAATTATTCTACGTTGGTGCAGTAGCCTTTGAATCTGGAATCATGCAGGGGCAGATTGTAGTAGATGCTTGTACTAAGGATTTTAATTCAATAGATAAAAACGGTGATGGCATATTGCAATATGTTATCCTGGAAGGTGAACCGGGACATCAAGATGCATTAATACGAACAGAATATGTGATAAAAACAATCACAGAGGCCGGTATTAAAGTAGAAAAGTTAGGCGATGAAATTGCTAATTGGTTTCGGGCTCAGGGAGAGACTAGAATGTCGAAACTGCTTGAGAACTATAACGGTGAGATAGAGATTGTCATAGCGAATAATGATGATATGGCGTTAGGAGCAATTGATGCCATTAAAAAAAGTATGATAGAGGATGCTCCGGCAGTGGTTGGAATTGATGGCACAACAGTTGGTCTGGAAGCTGTAAGGAATGGAGATATGATAGGAACGGTTTTAAACGACAGTAAGGGGCAGGCATTTGGAATTATTGACTTGGCTTATCCGTTGGTATTTGATAAAAAGCTTCCTGAGGATTTGATTGATGGCAAGTACATTCGTAAGCCCTATATTATTGTAACAAAAGATAATGTTGAAGAGATTATCGGTCAATAAGTTACTGGAACATGTAAAATGGGAAAATAGTACCATTTATCAACATATATGGTGATAATCCCTTTTCTGTACCTTTATCCATAACATCAGATGATACTGGCTTTTCATAAGAATTAAAGAATAAAGGCATTGTTAATTTAGTACTCTAGTAGGAAACTATACTATTTTACGTATATGGGAAGTATTACATAATTGAAATGGATATGGTATAATTTTTATAGTACATTTACCATAGTTGTTAAATATGGTAGTGAATATTCCGATGTATTATATTAGTACATGAAATTAGCAAAGAGGTGAGAATATGGGAGAAAGCCAGAATCAAGTAAATGGATTTATCTTTAATACCAACGAGGACTTTAGCAGAGCAAAGGAAGAACAAGAGGTAATTGATCACTTTAAAACGAAAGTAGATTTATCTGATCCAAATGATACTCTAAAACTATATAATAGATTTATTGAAAAAAACACTTTCCAAACACCTGTGGGATATCTGTTCTTAAAGGAATTGCAGGAGAGCATTTTAAAATCCGGTATTATTAAACCGGAGGAAATGCAGAAAATTAACTATATTTCTCAGAATCCAAGTACAAAGACAGTGAAAAAAGAAGTAGATTCTTTGGCTTTGAATAAATACAAAGAAATGGTGCAGAACTTAAAAATAAAACTGCGAAATTCAAGAATTATTAATCTGTTTTTTCTAGTCATTGTGATTGCTATGATTATTATTGCAATCTATAGTGATAAAACTGTTTTCACTAATTTTGAGAATGAAGTTATTGATCATTATGCAAGCTGGGAAGAAGAATTAAAGTTGAAAGAAAAGGAGCTAGAGGAAAGAGAAGCCAAGCTTAACAAAGAATAGTAAAGTATATAATTAATAAGTATAAGGTATATGACTAAGAAATAAAATACAAAGTGCAAAAAATAAAATACAAGAAAAAAATGATACAATTAAGTAAACATAGTATAAATCAAAAAATTTTCACAATTATAGTATATAGTATAAAATAAATAAGCAATCATTGGTTATGTTATTTAAGGATAGTATTATCAGTTTTGTATTATATGTTCTTTAGTTTACTTTTATTTAGATAATACTTATTCGCTGTAATTACATCATAATTAACCTGTAACTTGCTGTTATATTATATGGAATTGAGGGATGCACTATGGATAGATTAAAAATATTAGTGGTTGATGATGAGAGCAGAATGCGAAAATTAGTAAAGGACTTTCTAACCAAACAGAACTTTGAAGTAATAGAAGCAGAAAATGGAGAACAGGCTGTTGATATCTTTTTCTCCGTAAAAGATATTGCATTAATTATTTTAGATGTGATGATGCCAAAAATGGATGGCTGGCAGGTGTGCCGTGAAATTAGGCAATATTCCAAGGTACCTATAATTATGTTGACAGCAAAAAGTGATGAGAAAGATGAATTACTTGGTTTTGAATTAGGGGTGGATGAATATATTTCTAAGCCCTTTAGTCCAAAGATTTTGGTAGCCAGAGTGGAAGCAATTTTAAGGAGAACCAATTCTTTAGAAGAAGAAGTTACTGAGGTGGGAGGCATTATCTTAGATAAAGCAGCTCATCAGGTAAGGATAGAAGGTGAAATTATTGATTTAAGTATTAAAGAATTTGAATTGTTATCCTACTTTATTGCAAATCAAGGAGTGGCATTATCCAGAGAAAGAATATTGAATAATGTATGGAATTATGATTATTTTGGAGATGCCAGAACCATTGATACCCATGTTAAAAAGTTAAGAAGTAAAATGGGTTCAAAAGGTGATTACATTAAAACTATATGGGGGATGGGATATAAATTCGAGGTATAATAGACAGGAGCAAGTTTAAAATGAAATATATTTTTCGTAAACCAATAATAAAATTTAAAGCCTATTGTTCAAGTCTTAGAGATAATAGAATTTTTAATCCTTATTCCTTAAGAGTAAAGTTAACCTCTATATTGACAGCATTAGTTTTTATAACTATTTTTGCTATATGGATATTTAACAGAACATTTCTGGTTGATTATTATCTTCATAGTAAAATGAATACCTTAGGTAAAACCTTTGATGAAATCGGTGCCATATATAAAGATAATAAAATATCAGAATCGGAGCTGATTCAAATAGAAAGAATCTGCGAAAATAGAAACTTAAGTATATATGTTATTACGGATAAGTTTATTGTAGAATATCCTCCAAGCGAGAATAGCGAAAAGGTATTAAGCAGAATTGACTTTTTGATAAAAAATTATATTTTTAACAGCAAACAAGGAGCCATTAAAAGTACCGCTGATTATACTATTTATAAGTCCTATGATCAGCATATAGGGTCTAATTATGTTGATCTGTTTGGTACCATTGAAAATGGACATATTGTTTATCTGCGTACGAACCTGGAGAGCATGCAGGAAAGTGTAGTTATTGCAAATAAGTTCCTGGCTTATGTAGGTATTATGTCTGTCATTATCGGTACATTAATTATGTTCTATGTAAGCAAGAGATTTACCAAACCCATTCATCAATTAGCTGGTATAGCAAAGAAAATGAGTGACCTGGATTTTGATATTAAATATGATGTAATTGGTCATGACGAAATAGGGGAACTGGGCTGCAGCATTAACAGCCTGTCAGAGAAGTTGGAGAAAACCATTTCTGAGTTAAAAAGTGCTAATAATGAGCTGCTTTCTGATATTCAGAATAAAACACAGATTGACGAGATGAGAAAAGACTTCTTATCTAATGTATCTCATGAATTGAAAACTCCCATTGCTCTTATTCAAGGATATGCGGAAGGCTTAAAGGATAATGTTAATGAGGATGAAGAAAGCAGGGAGTTTTACTGTGATGTCATTATTGATGAAGCAAAAAAGATGAATACTATGGTTCAAAAATTGATTTCACTGAATAAGTTGGAATTTGGCGGCAATCAAGTGAATATTGAACGATTTGATGTTGTTGCTTTAATTAAAACAGTGCTAAATTCTACAGAGATCTTATTCCAGCAAAAGGATGTAATACTACATTTTGAAGAATATAGTCCGATATATGTATGGGCAGACGAATATTTGGTAGAAGAAGTTTTGACCAATTATATCAGTAATGCCTTGAATCATGTGGATGGGGAAAAGATTATAGAAATCAAATTAATTCAGGAGCAGGATGTTGTAAGAATCGCTGTATTTAACACAGGAGCCAATATCCCGGAAGAGGAATTAGATAAAATCTGGGTAAAATTTTATAAAGTTGATAAAGCAAGAACCAGGGAGTATGGCGGCAGCGGTATTGGATTATCCATAGTAAAAGCTATTATGGACTCTCTAAATAGAGAATGTGGTGTTATGAACCGGGAAACAGGCGTAGAGTTCTGGTTTGAACTGGATACAAAAATGAATTAAATTTGTATTATTATAATTCTTATTGCCGAAATTCACAAATAGTGGTACTATGTAAATGGATAAAAAACATGGGAGGTATGTAATGTTTAAGAAACTAAAGATGATAGGCCTGATGATTTTCTGCGGGGGAATGCTGACAGGCTGTATGCAGACAGTAGACATGACAGGTCAGGAAAGTAATATGATTGCAGAATCAATGGCAGGTATATTATTAAAATACGATAAAACTTATGAAGGTGATTTGATTTATCAAGAATCAAAAGATTTAAGAGCAGAAATAGAGTCCAAAGAAAAAAAATCTAAGGATCTGGAAGTGACAACCCTAACTACCGGCGGACAAAAAGCAAACAAAGACAAGAATAAATCAAACTCCGATGATATGGTCACTTCTGGAAAAAAAGCAGGAAAAACAGGTAAGAGTTATAATCTAAATGAAACCATAGGGAATAAGGATTTTAAAGTATCTTTTCAAAAATATGAAACCAGTAAAAGCTATCATGGAAATATAAGCAATCAAGCTTTTTCTATTGATGCATCTGATAAGAATCAGTTGCTGATAGCTTATTTTGATATAACCAATTTAACAAAGACAAGCCAAAACTTTAATTTAATCAATTCGGGCCTTGAATATCATTTACAGGTAGATAAAGAAACCACCTACAAGCCATTAATAACCTTATTAGTAAACGATATACAATACATTAATCTGGACTTTGCGGCCAAAGAAACAAAGGAAGCGGTTATTCTTTTTGAAATACCCAAAGATATTGATTTATCTAATGTAGAAATGATAGTAAGTAACAAAGATAACTCATTAAATGTCAACATGAAATAAATTTATAAGGAGCAAAGAAATGATTTATGTAGAAAGGAAAAGAACCAAGTTTCTGGCTTTGCCTATTTGTTTTACAACTTATACAATATCGGATGAAAAGATTACGATTACAAGCGGTTTTCTTAGTATTACAGTAGATGACGCATTTATGTATAAGGTTCAGGATGTAAAATTAACAAGAAGTTTGATGGAGAGAATATTCAAGTTAGGAACTATTACCTGCTATACCGGTGATACCACTCATCCGGAACTGAAACTTCTACATATTAAAAGGTCAAGTGAAATAAAAGATTTTCTTCTGGTGGCCTCGGAAGAAGCCAGAAGAAAGAGAAGAACCATTCATAATATGGATATCGATAATTTTGATATTGAGGACAATGAGTGAGTAATTTATTAATGGTTATCAATCTATCATGTAGGGATAAAATCAAAGAAGCTGTTGCCAAACAATAACTGTTATTCTTAAGAGCAGCTTGAGGAATCTAATTTATAAGTGAGATTCTTCGAACGAAATTCAGCATAGCTGAATTAGTGCTTAGAATGACAGGTTTGCAACAGCTCCTACTTTTGTTCAAAAATATGCGAATATTTTCAATTATATAGGGTAATACAATAAAAAGAGAAAGGCCAGTTACAAAACAATTTGTAAAAGACCTTCTCAATCTATTATAAAATTAGAGGGGAGGAGAAAGTGAAACTATATCACTAGCTTACCTCTATTATAAAATTCATATGTGAGTAAAGTATGAAGATAATTAGAATAATTTGTTAACAATTTAGTTCATATTTAAAATGCTTAAAAGGAGAAATTTTCCCGAATGAATTACAAACTTTTAGTTGATACAGCGATGTTAGCAGGTGAAATAATGTTAGTTAGCGGAGCGGAGACATATCGCGTAGAAGATACCATGAGCAGAATACTAAAGACTTCCGGTCTGGAAAAAACAGAAACCTTTGTTACTCCAACTGGAATTTTTCTTACCTTAGGAGATACCAGTATTGATAACATAACCTTAATAAAGAGGATAGAAACAAGAATCACAGATCTTTCCAAAATTTATGAAGTGAATAATGTATCCCGTGCATTATGTAATAATTCCATATCTTTAACTGAAGCCTATGAGATGTTAAAAAATATTAATCAAGCTAAAAAATACAATATTACTATTTATAACATTTGTATCGTCTTAGGTTCAGCCGCTTTTACTATTTTGCTTGGGGGCAAGTGGATTGACTGTTTTATTGCTAGTATAAACGGTGGTTTTATAGCGCTTATTTTTATGCTTACGAAAACAACCAAAATTAAAAGTTTTATTAAAAATATGATTTGTTCTATCGTTATCGCATTTACCAGTGTTGCAATAACACATTTCTTTGATATAGGAATACAGAGGGATATACTAATCAGTGGTTCTGCCATGCCCTTGCTTCCCGGTGTGGCAATTACCAATGCAATCAGGGATATTCTTCAGGGAGATTATCTTTCAGGCGGAGCCCGTGCCATTGAAGCTTTTGTATCTGCGGCAACCATTGCAGCAGGTATTGGTGTTGGATTATTTTGCTTCTCCTTAATAATAGGAGGTGGAGTGCTATGATGATTCAGGTTATGGGTGCTTTTATAGCGGTTATATCCATTGCTGTTACCTTCGGCGTTCCTAAGAAGTTTTTAATACATGCAGGAACGGTTGGGGCGGTTGGCTGGTTGGTTCATTTAATTCTAAGCTCCATGGGGTTGCCTATTGTTACCAGCATGTTTTTTGCAGCTTTAACAATAGCACTTTTATCCCATAGTTATGCACGTATATTAAAAACACCAGTTACTTTATTCTTAATTACCGGTATATTGCCATTAGTACCGGGAGTAGGAATGTATCAGATTGTATACTATCTGATTACCGATGATCAAAAGCTATCCGGTTATTACTTTAATCAAACTATGCAAATAGCTGGAATGATTGCTTTGGCAATCTTTATTATTGATACTGTTTTTCGATTTTTTCAAAAGAAATAGTACCTATTTTATAAAAAAAGTTGCAATTATTTATAAAAAAAGTTACAATAGTTATTAAAAAAAATATGGTAAAGTGAAAAATAGCTTGTAATACATTTGAAATACAAATATTTTTCACGATACTTATTTATTTTATTCATAATGAAACATACAGCAGAATCACATAGGATTATTACTATGAGGTTCTTTTACCTTTTACATTTATACATATAAGGTTAGAGATTCGGGAGATAAGATGAGAATTGGATTATTAAGACACTTTAAGGTAAACTGTCCACATAAAAAAATCATGACTTCTCAGGAATTCAGGGAATGGTCTGAGAGGTATGAAAGGTCAAAAGTAATTAAAAAGCCGGTTGAAATGTATGGTATTGAGTGGGATATCTGCTATGTCAGTGATATGCCAAGAGCAATTACCACTGCAAAAGAGGTGTATAGCGGTAATCTTCAGATAGATAAATTATTAAGAGAAGTTGACAATGCACCCTTCATGCGTTCGGATAGAATTAAATTGCCCTTTGAAATTTGGCATGTGTGCGGGAGACTGGCTTGGTTTTTTAAGTCCAAAAGCCAACCGGAAACCGTTGAGGGTACCAGAAGAAGAATTAATAAATTTTTGGACAGAATAGATTGGTCAAAAGAAAATATATTAATTGTATGCCATGGGTTTATGATTTATAATTTTCAGAAAGAATTGCGCAGAAGGGGATTTAAAGGAGAAAAATTAAAAGTTGTAAAAAATGGTGTATTATATCAATATATAGGAGAAAAGAAAAAGAAATCATGAAAATTACAATCATTGGAGTAGGGAAGATAAAAGAAAAATATTTTACTCTTGCAATCGATGAATATAGGAAAAGATTAAGCCGTTACTGCAAATTGGAAATTATAGAAGTAAACGATGAAAAGACTCCGGATCAGGCAAGTGAAGCAGAAGAAAACCAGATAAAAAAAGTAGAAGGTGAAAGGATATTAAAACATATTAAAAATGATGGATATGTAATTGCCTTAGCCATTGAAGGAACTATGTTATCTTCTACTGATCTTGCAGATAAAGTGGAACAATTAGGCGTAGATGGCGCTAGCCATCTTATTTTTATTATTGGCGGATCATTAGGACTTAGCAGTGAGGTTTTATCTAAAGCAGATTACAAATTAAGCTTTTCTAAAATGACCTTTCCCCACCAGTTGATGAGAGTGGTTTTATTAGAGCAGATATACCGGGCATTTCGTATCAATACGAACCAGCCTTATCATAAATAATGAAGGAGAAATACAATGGAGCATTTAATTATACCAGAGGGATATAAGTCAGCACTAGGAATTAAAGAAACTGAAATTGGTATTAAACTTGTAAAAGACTTTTTTGAAAGGGAACTGGCAAAACAATTGAATCTTACCAGAGTTTCCGCACCTTTATTTGTTAAGCCGGAAACCGGTTTGAATGATAATCTGAACGGAGTAGAGCGGCCTGTAAGTTTTGGCATTAAGGAACAAAATGATGCAGAAGTAGAAATTGTCCATTCTCTTGCAAAATGGAAAAGGATGGCTCTTAAAAGATATGGATTCGTACACGGGGAAGGACTTTATACGGATATGAATGCCATTCGCCGTGATGAAGATACTGATAACATCCACTCTATTTTTGTTGACCAGTGGGATTGGGAAAAGATAATCCTTAAAGAAGAGCGTAATGAAGAAACATTGAAGGATATTGTCAGAAAGGTATATGCGGCCTTAAAGAATACGGAGAAGTATATTGCCCATGAATATAATTTCATAGAAGAATTTTTACCTGAGGAAATCACCTTTGTTACTTCACAGGAATTAGAAGATGCATATCCGGATTGTACACCGAAAGAAAGAGAACATAAGATTGCAAAATTAAAAGGTGCTGTATTTATTATGCAAATTGGCGGGGTATTGGCTTCTGGAGAAAGACACGATGGAAGAGCACCGGATTATGATGATTGGAAGTTAAATGGGGATATTATTGTATATTATCCGGTTTTGGATATATCTTTGGAATTGTCCTCTATGGGTATTCGTGTAGATGAAGAAACTTTAAGGAAGCAGTTAGAAATCAGCCGCTGTCCGGAAAGAGCAGAGTTACCTTTCCAAAAATCACTTTTAAATCACGAATTGCCATACACAATAGGCGGTGGTATAGGACAATCCAGAATCTGTATGTTTTTCTTAAGAAAAGCCCATATTGGTGAGGTACAGTCCTCTGTATGGCCGGAAGAAATTGTAGACTTCGCGGAAACTCATGGATTACATTTGTTATAATAATACAAGTGCTACCGTACCTCTGCTGTTTTCCTGATATATCCATATGAAAACCGTATATAACTATGGTGGATCAGTAATAATGGATTATAAGATAATTTAGAATGAATATCTACATTAGAAAAGGAGAAAGGTAGTCCTATGAATATTTATCTAATTAGACATGGCAGGCAGAGCAGTCAGTTATGTAATGTGAATGTGAGTCTTGCAGAAGAAGGCAGAAGACAGGCTGAACTTCTGGGAAAGCGTTTAAGTGGATATCGTATTGACGGATTATATTCCAGTCATCTGATACGGGCTACAGAGACAGCCCAAATTGTAAATAAATATATTAAGCAGGAACATATTATTCGGGGAGATTTAAGGGAAATATCCTTTGGTATTCTGGAAGGCTATTCAGATGAATATATTCAGGAACATTTTGGAGATTTTAAATTAGAGCAAATGAAACTGGAAGATGATATTCCTTATCCGGGTGGAGAATGCGGCAGTGATGTATTTAAGAGAGCAATGGTTACCATGGATGAAATAAGAAAAAGCGGTAAACACAATGTAGCGGTCATTACCCACGGGGGAGTGATTCGGTCTTTATTAGCTGGTTTATTGGAAGTCAATATGAGTAAAAAACTTTTATTTGCAGTCTCCTTAGAAAATTGCAGTATTACCCAATTAATTTATGATCAGGAGTATAAAAGATTTTATTTGCAGAGATTTAATGATTATGGCCATTTAGAAGGAGAGCCATCTTTATTACGAAGAAATTGGTAAAGTGATGCTTTTTCATAGGCAGTTAGAGAGTAAGTTTTGGGCGTGCTTTCTAACTGTTTTTTATTTTGGCTCCGTAGAAAATGAAGCATTGTAATCCAAAATATTCATGATATAATGAAAACGTAATAGTGTTGCCGCTAACCATCCGCTCCTTGGAGATTATCAATGCAACCCTTCTAGTTGTATTGTCGTCTAATATATAAATAATATATGTATAAGGAAAGGGAGGAGTTTTATGCAAAGAAAAAGATCTTTTTACATGGTATTACTGCTGGCTTTTATCATGTTATTAGCTGCCTGTAGTAAGAAGGACCATGCAACAGAAAAAGGGAAATACGGTTATGAAGATACTGGCTGGACTGATTCTAACAGCACGGAACCAGCACTTCCGGAAGAAGCAGCTGGAGAAAGTAAATCTAATGAAAGTATAACAAACACTTCTTCTATCAATATGAATAATCCTTTGAATAATTCTCAGGATAAAATTATCAGACGTGTAAATTTGGAAGTGGAAACCCAGGAATTTGATAAATTTATTTCTTCCATTGACACACATATTAATCAACTGGGCGGTTATGTAGAAAACTCTAATATGACTGGAAGAAGTTATTACAGTAACAATTCCGTCCGTTATGGCAGTATTGTTGCCCGGATTCCAAAAGCCAGATTAAATGAGTTTTTAAACACTGTAGATGATATCTCTAATGTTGTAACCAGAAACGAAACAACAGAAAATGTGACTATAAAATACGTGGATGTAGAAAGTCACAAAAAGGCTTTGGAAATTGAGCAGGAACGTTTGCTTGTACTTCTTGAAAAGGTGGAGACCTTAGAAGATATTATAACTTTGGAAGGGCGTTTAAGTACTGTCCGCTATGAATTAGAAAGTTACGAAGCACAGCTTAGAACTTATGACAATCTTGTTGAATACAGCACTGTAACAATGAACATACAGGAAGTGGAACGAATGACTGCAGTTGCAGAGAAGAAACTGTCTGTTTGGGAGCGAATTAGAATCGGTTTTGGAAATACTATGTTTAACATTGGAGAGGGACTTCAGAATTTCTTTGTATGGTTTATTGTTAACTTGCCATATCTTTTAATTTGGGCGGTAATTATTGCTATGATTGCGATTATTAGCAGAAGATATGTTAAGAAAGGTAAAATAAAAAGTACTGCAAAGGATGAGCCTATACTAAAGGAAGATAAGCCAAAGCAAGAATAAAATTTGTCGCAGTAGGACGCTTTGCTCTGTAGTTTGAAGAAACTCAGAAAGTGCTAAGTAGGTCTTCGTTAATGACCCACTTAACACTTTTTGAGTTCTTCATATAACATAGGGCAAAGCGTCCTTTAATACTAAAATTTTATCTATATTTGCGAATAATCAGCAAAGCTCCATATAGCAGGAAAGCAACTCCTGCAGCAATCAGAATTCTTACAATATACTTCATGTATTTTGCATTTTTATATTCAGTCATTTTATCTAAAAGGAAGTTTAGCAAAAAATATAGTATCCCCAACCAAGCTGGTGACAACATTAACCATATATGAGTTGTTGAGAGTAACAGAACAAACCAGGCGGGTATGAATACAAAAATTGATGTTATAATTAATCCCTTCCTTATTTCTTTACTCATACTTTACCTCCTGTAAATATTTATTTACATTTTCAAGAACTTCTTTATTTCCCCAGAAAAAATTATGTTTTATGCCATTTAAAGAATGAAGGATAGAGCCATTGGGAAAGGTATCAGCGAGAAGAATTGAAGATTCATACGGTATTATTTCATCTGCTTTTGATACCAGTAATAATGGTTGTATGTCAACGGATTTTGCATATTTAACGGATTCAAATTTATTCCTTACTAAGTATTTTAAAGGTCCGTGAAATATATTAAGCATACTATTATATAAACTAATGCCTTCATCATAAGGCGCCATTAATATTAAACCACGGATATTTCGCTGGGAGGCAAGATAAGTAGCCACTCCGGTACCTATACTATAACCCATTAATACTATATTATCTGAATTTACATCCTCCCGGGTTATGGCATAATCATAGCACATTAGAGCCATATCAAACATAGACTCATCACTTGGAGTCCCCTTGCTATTACCATATCCGGGATAATCAATCATCATAAAATTATAGCCCTCAAAATAATCCCAATCATTAGACTTTTTATTCGTATGAAACCTTCTGGCAGAACATTCGCCATTTCCGCCAAAATATATGACTAAAGGTGCTCTGCCCTTTTCATTCTTTAATAACCAGCCCGAGAACTCTTTATTATCTTTATTAAAATGGATTTCTTCATAATTAATAAACTTCTGATTTTCTTCATAGGATTCTCTATCATGATTCGGATAAAAAAACATTTCATTTGAGAAAAGTAAAATAGTAGCAGAGAAGGCTATTGTTAAGTTAACAAGTAGGATGAAAAGAAATAAAAAACCCTTTATGGTCTTACAAATCTTACTGGTTCCTTTTATCCCTTTACTGACTAATAAACGAAATGACACATTGATTATGAATAACAAAACAGCCATTAATAAAAATCCCAGAGCTAAACTTTCCATTTCAGCAAGATAGAGAAAGATTAGCAGTGTGATTACGCACATAAGACAGGTTGGCAACAAATATCTTTTTAAAACATTCCCGGTTTTTCCTCCCATGCAGAACCCCTTTTTACCAATTATATTTTATAATACGGTTCTATTATAGTACTAAATAGAGTAGAAATCTACCATTATATGTATAAAGATACAGTTAATATGACAAATGTAATATTTTAATTTTTTTATTTAACCTTTGTTGACAGCGTAACAATGTTATGTTACACTGATTTTAGAATCAATGTAACAATGTTACGGAGGAGGGAAAAGGATGTTGATATCAAAAAAAGAACTGCTGGCACAGACGGGAATATCTTACGGTCAACTATACCGTTGGAAGAGAGAACGATTGATTCCCGAAGAATGGTTTATGAAACAATCCTCTTATACCGGACAAGAAACATTTTTCCCTAAAGAGCAGATTTTAAATAGAATCAAAATGATACAGGAATTAAAAGATAATTATTCTCTTGAAGAACTGGCTAAAATGTTATCACCGGAATCTACAGAAGTAGGATTTGACCTTGAAGATTTAAAAGAGATTGAAGAAATTAACAGTGATATGTTACCCATATTCCAAACCATATTAGATAAAAAGACATATTCCTATATAGATGTTTTGATGTTTGTAATATTATCTAAGTTAAAGGAAGAACTGAATTTAAATGAAAAGCAGACGGGTACTTTATTAGAAGGATTGAAGATGCATTTAGAAGGAATGAAGACTACCGATTATATATTGATTATTTTCAATCAGGAAACGAATTATTTTGCAGTAATATCTCAAGAGCAATCGCCAATTTATTTAGACACCAGGTTTGAAATTGTAAAGAAAATACGCATGAACGAGGTTTCCAATCAAATTAAATTTAAATATAGTAAAGTATTTAATTCTGATATGGAAAATAAGAATGGGGATTCCTCTAAAGGAGCATCTGATCCATCTTACTCAGATAGGCAAGCTTCATCAGAAGGAGAAAATAATCGCTCAAATAGTAAAAAGAAAGAAAATGAAGATATATTTTTAAAATTTAATAATTGGGAGGTGCGGTTATGAGAAGAAACATCTTATCTTTTACAAGTAAAACCATTACCGGTGAAATAGGTAAAATTCTTGCAGCAGGTGATGTAAATATTTCAAATGCAGATGTTGAAAAATTAACCGGAGCAGGAGATGTGAATATAGAAAGCAGCTATATAGCTGAAACCAAATTGGCAGGAGATTTAACGGCTTCGGACAGTAGTTTCGGAAACCTTAACATGGCTGGAGAAGTAAGGCTTTTAGGAAACTGCAAAGGTGATACCCTTATTATAATTGGGAAGCTGGAAGCGGAATCCCTTGAAGCAAGAATCTTGCGTAATTTCAGCGTAAAGAATAATGTGAAAATATACGGTAATATAGATAAAGACGTTAATATTGATTTTAATAATAATTGGGACCTGAATATTAATCAGAAAGAATATAGAAAAGAAAAGGTGAATATTCAGTTTAATTTAGGATCGAAAAATAAGAAATTTCAATATGGCAGAAATGAAATTAACCACATGCAAGACAGTATTTACAAAGGCAAAATAAAAGCAGAAACTTTTGAAAATCTATGCGACTTTCATTTGAATTTTGCTTATGAATTCAAAAATATCCTCAGTATCGGTTCCTTGCATGGGGAAGGTGTCCTGGAGTGTGAAGAACTTTATAGCTTTGGTAATATAAACATGGAAGAAATCAATGCAGAAGTTGTTTATATCCATCCGGATTCTAGATCTAAGGTGAAACAGGTCATGGGTAGTGATATAAGAATCACAGAAAGTTTTCTGATGGATCAGACATTTTTATCGTTACCAAAGTCAGCTGATAACAAAATATATAAAAAAGAAGCTTCAAAATCAGCAACTATTATGGAATTGGATAGCATAGAAGGTGATGATATTGTATTGGATCATGTCCATGCTAAACGTGTTAGTGGGGATCATGTAGTTATTGGAGATCATTGTGTAATAGATTGTGTTGAATATAAAAATAATATAGAGATTTCATCAAAATCAGTAGTAAAAAATAAAATTAAAATATAGAGATATGTGGGGTTGTATTAAATGCTGCAAATATGTAAATTCGATTAGAGAGGACATTTGGGATTGATAAGTTAGTATCACAAAAAGCATCAATGAAAGAAGGAAGAAAGATATCAATAATCATTCTTTCAAAGGTTGAAGAAAATAAATTAAGAAAGGACACCACAAAACTCTTCTTTCAACCGGATATTAGTGGTGGTATTACATCTTTAAATGATGTGGAATGGGTGTTAAATATGAGAAATATAACTATAGAAGGACTTGGTAAAATCAGCGGTGGAGAATATGACATTATTAGCGTAGAAGGGGTAGGTGATCTTACCGGAGATATTAAAGCTTCCAAATTGATGGTGGAAGGTGTCTTAAAGTGTAACGGTTCCGTTGAATCTGATGAAATGAATATAGAAGGGGTTATTACTCTTAATAAATCGGTTAGAGTAAAAGACTTAAAAATAGAGGGTGTAGTGAATCAGAAAAAAGAAAAAATTGAAGCTGACTATATATATTGTGAAGGTGTACTAAACTCAGAGGGTGAAATATCGGCAGATAAGATTGAAGTGGAAGGTTATATATCCGCACCGGAGATCTATGGTGAATACATTAAAATCGTTAATTATAAGCATTTGCTAGATAGAGATGTGCATTTTAATATATTCGGCTTTGGCTTTCATAATAGAAAAGGAAAAGGACGTTCCTCTGTGGATCTGATGGAGGCTACTACCATTGAACTTAGTAATGTAAAAGCAGGATCGGTAAGAGGGAATAATGTAACCATCGGAGCAAACTGTGTTATTGAAGAAGTCGAATGCGATGGTAACTTATCCATTGACCCCAGTGCAAAGGTAGGTAAGGTGAATGGGCAGGCATATTGATGAAACTGAAAAGAGATCCTATTCAACCTGGAATAATATAAAATATATTATTTCTCATAGTTGGAAATACGATAAATCCTTATTTGGGATATTCATAGTGTTTACTATTTCAGGTGGAATACTTCCCTTTATAGGTATCCTGTTCCCTAAATATATATTAGATGAATTGACGGGTAGTCAGGATAAAAACAGACTGATTCTATTATTGATAAGTTTCTTTTTATCATCAGCTGTTGTTGGATATATTGTAACATTTATTAAAAATTCCTACCTGCCTAAGATGGTAGATATCCGCTTTCAATTTATTCATATGTTGAGTATAAAATGTATGACTACAGATTATAAAAATACAGAAGATCCTTCCTTCTTGAATTCGGTAGAAACCGCATTTCGTGCTTTACAAAGTAATATAAACGGACTGGAAGGCATCCTTCATAAGTTATTTGTTTTAGGAGGAAATATAATTGTACTCATAGGCTATATACTGATTATCGGTAGGCTGAATATATTTATTTTGCTATATTTAATAGCCAACATAGGCATCGTTTATTATTTTACCTTTTCCGTAAAAAAATATGAATATAATAAGGCAGATGAATTATCAGATATAGACCGCCACTCAAAATATTCCTATGATTTAATGTATAATTTTGCATATGGTAAAGATATGAGAATCTACAGTCTGACAGATTGGATTGGAAGCTTATTTCAGAAATTTAAGAAACAGCGTTTTGATATAGAGAAGAAAATTAAATACAAATATTTCAGAGTAGGAGTAAGTGAAGTAATTTTCTTAATTATAAGAGAAGGTATTGTCTATGCTTACCTAATATACCAGGTAATAAATAATGGTTTGAGTATTGGCAGTTTTACCATGTATTTTGCGGCAGTTGCAAGTTTTGCAAATGCAATGAAGGTAATTATGGATGATATGGCACATATTCGTGCACAAAGTCTGTACGTAAGTGACTTTAGAGTATTTCTGGAGAAGAAGGAAGAAAAAGAACCGGATCATCCAAGACCATTGCCGGATGGACCATATGAAATAGAATTTAAGAATGTAACTTTCAGGTATCCGGGAAGTGAAAAATACGTTTATAAAGACATATCTTTTCATATAAAACCGGGTCAAAAATTAGCTATTGTAGGTCACAACGGAGCAGGAAAAACTACCTTTATAAAATTGCTATGCCGAATGTATGAACCGGAATCCGGGGAAATCCTGTTGAATGGAATTAATATTCAGGAATTCTCAAAAAGGGATTATTACACCCTGTTCTCAGCGGTATTTCAAGAAATTAAAACTCTGGCTTTTTCCGTAGCTGAAAATATTGCGGTATCAGAAGGTAGTTTGCAAGAAGGTAAAGTACTTTGGTGTCTCGAAAAGGCAGATATGAAGGAAAAGGTATTGAAAATGAGAAATGGAATTCATACAGGTATGCAAAAAATACTGGATGATGAAGGGGTGGAGTTTTCCGGCGGGGAAACACAAAGAATTATACTGGCCAGAGCATTGTATAAAGATGCAGGCATAGTTATACTTGACGAACCCACCGCAGCCTTGGATGCCATTGCAGAACGCAGTATTTATGAAAAGTTTAATGAAATGGTGGAGGGTAAAACTTCAATATTTATTTCCCATAGATTAGCAAGTACTTCTTTTTGTGATGTGATTGCCATGTTTGAAGAAGGAGAATTAATTGAGTATGGCACTCATGAGGAATTGCTGGATAAAAATCAGAAGTATGCAGAGATGTTTCAGGTACAGGCACAATATTACAAAGAAGATGAAGTTGCGGTTACAGAAGACGTGGCTGCGGATGGCCTATTACAGTATGACTAGAGGAGGGAGGAAAAAATATGAACCATAAGAAAAATCATAAGGAAAAAGAAGAGAAGTCTGAAAATAATCCTTCCGTTGAAGAAAAAAGATCTTTAAAAGATGATGTTATAGTGGCCATTTACTTTTTAAAACTTGTTTTTAAGATACAAAAAAGCTATATTCCTCTTATGTTAGTGTCCGCTATTTTTCAGGCTGCCACGCCTTTCTTTGGAATTATTATTCCCAAGTATATCATTGAAGAGTTAATGGAGCAGAAAAGAATTAAGATGCTTATTCTATATGTAGGCATATTAATAATAGGAAATGGATGCCTGAATCTGATTAATAAGTTTTTCACAACAAAAGTAGAATTGGCAAATATCAGATTAATCAATGGGTTTGAACTTCATCTTGGTAAACATATTATGAATATGGATCTTGAAAAGTTAGAGGATCCTAAGATTCTGGATATGAAGGAACAGGCAATTTTTCCGATTTATAATCAGGATGCTTTGCGAAATATGATAGAGAGCTTAATTGCGGTGATTCGAATATCAATAACCATATTGGGACTTGCAGCTATTATAGCAATATTAAATCCACTTATTATAGCTTTAATCATTTCTATTGTTCTAATTAATGGTATTATAAGCAAGAAAGCCCAGCGTATTACCTTTCGTTTTTTCCAGCAGTTAATTCCTTTAAATCGAAAATTTGGATATTATGCCAGCCTAGTAACTGACTTTTCCATGGCAAAGGACATTAGAATCTATAATATGGCTCCCTACATCGGTAAGAAAATACGCGACTATACGGAAGAATCCATAGAAAGCATGTCAAAAAGTATGAATACAACGGCAAAATATTTTGGACTGAACAGTGTAACTTTGCCACTGGAAATGCTATTAATCTATGGATATATGGTTTATCAGGTTATCCTTGGAAGTATTAGTATAGGGGAATTCTCCATGTATATTTCAGCAGGTAATAATTTCACAAACTATATTACGGAATTTATACAAAATGTAGTACAATTAAGACAGATGTGTTTATATCTGGATATCTACCTGAAATTTGAAAAGATACCATCAAAAAGGAAAACAGGTACAAAAAGTGTGGAATCTATTTTAAATTGTTATTCAAATACCATTGAGTTTAAACATGTATATTTTAAGTATCCCAGAAGTGAAGAATACACTTTAAAGGATGTGAATATAACTATTCATAGCGGGGAAAAATTATCGGTAGTAGGGCCAAACGGTGCAGGCAAAACTACATTTATTAAACTATTATGCAGACTATATACCCCTGATAAAGGAGAGATTCTTCTTAATGGTGTAAATATAAATGAATATTCCTACGATGAGTACATGAAGTTATTATCCGTTGTATTTCAGGACTATAAATTATTTTCTTTCACTATTAAAGAGAACATTGTATTTGATAAAGGGCTTCAGGTACCGGATGAGACAGTCAATAAGGCTCTAGAAAAGGTTGGACTGCTGGAGGGAATAGAAGAATTGGAAAAAGGTATTCATACTTCTCTTTATAAAAATTTTGATAAGAATGGAATTGAATTATCCGGAGGCCAGGCTCAAAAATTAGCTATTGCAAGAGCTGTTTATAAAAATTCACCTATAGTTGTTCTGGATGAACCGACAGCAGCATTGGACCCATATGCAGAATATGAAATATATACTTCTTTTAACAAATTAATTGGTGACCATACTGCCATCTATATATCACACCGGTTGTCCAGCTGTAAGTTCTGCAATAAAATCGCGGTATTCGATGATGGAGAATTAAAAGAATATGGAACTCATCAGGAGCTAGTGAATAAAAATGGAATGTACACTAAGCTTTGGACAGCCCAAGCACAATATTATGTGTAAAAAAATACATAAAGAATGAAAAAAAATAAAATTTATACTTGATATTTTTTGAAAAAGTGATACAATACTAGCATTAAAATAAATGTTTGTTAATAAATATAAATTGTGGAGGAGATCATTATGAAAAAAATATTAAGTATAATCTTTATTATGGTTATGGCAATTTCTCTGGCTGCCTGTGGAACCAAAAAAGATGGAACTAATGGTAAAGGAAAAGATACTACAGCTGAAAAGGAAAATACAGAAGGAAAAGATACTTCGACTGGAACAAAAGAAAAGCTAATAGTTGGAACAGAACCCGGATTTGCACCTTATGAATATATGGAAGGTGACAAGGTTGTTGGTATAGACATGGATATCGCAAAGGCAATTGCAGATGCTATGGGCAAAGAACTTGAAATCAAAACTATGGATTTTGACGGCGCTTTGCTTGCTGTACAACAGGGTAAAGTGGATTTCGTTGCAGCAGGTGTATCTGTAGATGAAGATCGTCTAAAGGTTATGGATTTTTCCGTTGATTATGTAAACTCTACTGAGGTTGTTGTTACATTAAAAGATAATGCAAAAGTTGCAAGTGTGGATGATCTGAATGATAAGGTAATTGGTGTTCAACAGGGTAATATTGCAGATATCTATGTATCAAATCCAGAAAATATAACGGCTAAAGAAGTAAAACGTTATAAGAAATTTGCTCAAGCGTCAGAAGATTTAAAGAATGGTAAGATTGATTGTATCGTAATGGATTTATATCCGGCTGAAGAATTAGCAGCAGCCAATGATAATTTAGTAATTCTTGACGGCGTATTATTTGAAGACAAATATGCAATTGCTGTAAAAAAAGGAAACCAGGAATTATTAGACCAAATCAATGAGGTAATTAACCAATTGATTGAAGATGGTAAGATTGAAGAATTTACAGCTAATCATACCGCTAAATAGTTATAACATATCTTGTAATCTACTTTTATCTTATATTTTTTCATAAGCAGCAGGCAATCAGTTGTCTGCTGCTTATTTGCTGCCTGGTAAGAAATCAAATACAATATAATGTACTTGAAAATGCATATTCATGTATATAGAAATGTACATTAATATATTTGAATATTTATAAAAGTGTATACAATTTAGAAAATTATTTCTATTTGATTAAAAATTAAATTTGTCTAATATTTATACTTCCTAGTTGATAAAAAATATGGTATTATAAATAATATCTTATTCATAGAGGAAGACAAAGGAGAGAAAAAGTGGAAGGATTAATTAACTGGTTTGTGTCCATAGGCAACCGTTATTATGATGCATTTATTGCAGGAGACAGATACAGAACATATTTTAAAGGACTCTGGGTTACCATAGAGATTTCTTTTATAGCTATCATAATAGGTATTCTAATTGGTGTAACCGTGGCAATATTAAAAGTAACTGCTAGTAATTATAAAAAATTAAAGTGGTTAGGTGTTTTATGTAATGGCTATATTAATATAATCAGGGGTACCCCTGTTATGTTGCAGTTACTTATTATTTATAATTTGATTTTTACTGCTAGAGATACCAGTGAAATTCTGGTGGCAGGACTTTGTTTTGGTATTAACTCCGGTGCATATGTGGCAGAAATTGTCCGTGCAGGTATTGAATCCATTGATAAAGGTCAAAGTGAAGCCGGCCGTTCTTTAGGATTTAATGCAAATCAAACTATGGTTTATATTATTATGCCTCAGGCTATTAGAAATATTTTACCGGCTTTGGGTAATGAATTTATTGTTTTGATCAAAGAAACATCCGTTGCAAGTATTATTGCAGTAGTTGATTTATTACAGGCGGCACAGTTTGTCGGATCCCGTACATGGGATATTCTTCCTCCATTAATTATTGCAGCAGTATTCTATCTGGTAATGGTATTAGGCTTATCCAAATTATTAGGTATGTTTGAAAGGAGGATGAATCAAGGTGATCGTAACTAAGAACTTGAAAAAAACATTTGGTGATCATGTAGTGCTGAATGGTATTGATGAAACCATTCAAAAAGGGGAAAAAGTCGTAATTATCGGGCCTTCCGGCTCAGGTAAATCCACTTTTTTAAGATGCCTAAATCTATTGGAGACTCCTACAGAAGGAGAGATATGGTTTGAAGGAAATAATATTACTGACTCCAAAACAGATATTAATAAATTAAGACAGAAGATGGGAATGGTATTTCAACAATTTAATCTTTTCCCACATTTAACAGTTCAAAAAAATATTACATTAGCACCGGTAAAGTTGGGCCTTATGACACAAGAAGAGGCTGATAAAAAGGCAAAAGAATTATTAAACCGAATAGGTCTGGAAGACAAGGCTATGGCTTATCCAAGACAATTATCCGGGGGACAAAAACAGCGTATTGCAATTATCCGGGCTTTAGCAATGAATCCAGATGTTATGTTATTCGATGAACCCACATCAGCCCTGGATCCTGAGATGGTTGGAGAGGTGCTGGAACTTATGAAGGAATTAGCAGAAGATGGTATGACTATGGTTGTGGTAACACATGAAATGGGATTTGCCAGAGAAGTTGCTAACAGGATACTATTTATAGATCAGGGGCAGATCCAAGAACAGAATTCACCAAAAGAATTTTTTGATAATCCTCAAAATCCAAGATTAAAAGATTTCTTATCTAAAGTATTATAGTGCCGGAAAGGAAATTGGCACAATATACAACATATGTCATTTTGAGCCAATGCGAATATCTCCCTGCTTTATACTTGGGGATGTTTCGTCAGTTCAATTCGTTGAACTTTGCTCAGAATGGCATATTTTTAGTTTTACTAATTAAAATAAAGTATCTTGTAACCTAAAAAGTGTTGCTTATGAATCTTATTGAGAATTATTATTAATTAGTCTATTGACTTATACTTCTTATTTATTTAGTATGAAAGCATAAAAACACTTACTGTTCAAATTTATCAGATTTTGAAGCAGAGTTGTGTTTTTATGGTTACTAGTTTACAAAAGCTTAGACAAGAAGACAAGTTGAGGCGCTAAAGCGCCGGAATCGAGGTTATTATGAGACAGGAATGGTATGATTTTAACCCAGGAAGCTGGACTACTGATATTGATGTAAGAAACTTTATTCAAACTAATTATACCCCATATGAAGGGGATGACAGGTTCTTGACCGGCCCTACCGGAAGAACAACGGAATTATGGAATGAAGTATTAAAATTAATGAAAATAGAGACTGAAAAAGGTATTCTTGATGCAGAGACAAAGAAACCATCAACGATTACTACCTTTGGTCCTGGTTATATTGATAAAGAAAAGGAAGTAATTGTAGGTTTTCAAACAGATAAGCCCCTCAAAAGAGGTATTATGCCAAATGGCGGTGTTCGTGTTGTGCAAAAGGCTTTAGAGGCTTATGGTTATGAATTGGATAAAACTACAGAAGAAATCTATACGAATAACAGAAAGACTCATAATGATGGCGTATTTGATGCTTATACGGAGGCTATGAGAAAAGCCAGACATACCGGAATTATTACCGGTCTTCCAGATGCCTATGGCAGAGGCCGTATTATAGGCGATTACAGACGTGTAGCTTTATATGGTGTGGATTATCTTATTGAAGAAAGAAAAGAACAAAAGAAATTATTAGAGATTCCGGTGCTGCAATCACCTGACATACGATTACGTGAAGAACTATCGGAACAAATTAAAGCATTAAATCAATTAAAAGAAATGGCAGGTTCCTATGGTTTTGATATTAGCCAACCTGCAAAAAATGCAGTAGAAGCTACTCAATGGACTTATTTTGGATATTTAGGAGCCATTAAAGAGCAGGATGGTGCTGCCATGAGTTTAGGCCGTGTATCTACTTTCCTTGATATCTACTTTGAACGGGATATAAAGAACGGCAATCTGACAGAAGAAGAAGCACAGGAGATCATGGATCAATTTGTTATGAAATTAAGAATGGTTCGTTTCTTAAGAACACCTTCTTATAATGACTTATTCTCCGGAGATCCCACTTGGGTTACTGAGTCCATCGGTGGTATGGGATTGGATGGAAGAACCTTGGTAACAAAGAGTAGCTTTAGAATTCTTCATACTCTTTACAATCTTGGACCTGCTCCGGAACCAAACTTAACAGTATTATGGTCAAATCAATTGCCGGAAGAATTTAAAAAATTCTGTGCCAAAGTTTCTATCGATACCAGTTCCATTCAATATGAAAGTGATGATATTATGAGAGATGTATGGGGCGACGATTATGGTATTGCTTGCTGTGTATCTGCTATGCGAATCGGAAAGCAGATGCAATTCTTTGGAGCACGTGCAAATCTGGCAAAAGCATTATTATATGCAATTAATGGAGGAAAAGATGAGAAAACCGGAGAACAGGTTGGACCATTATTTGCACCGGTAACCGGTGACTATTTAGAGTATGATGATGTGATTTCTAAGTTTGATCAAACTTTGGATTGGTTATCTGAACTCTACATTAATACTTTAAATATCATCCACTATATGCATGACAAATACAACTACGAAAGATTGCAGATGGCACTTCACGACATATCCATACTTCGTACGGAAGCATGCGGTATAGCCGGTCTGTCAGTAGTTGCGGACTCCTTATCAGCTATCAAATACGCAAAGGTTAAGATCATTAGAAATGAAGCAGGTTTGGCTGTTGATTATGAAATCGAAGGAGACTATCCTGCATTTGGCAACAATGATGACAGAGTAGATAACATTGCAATTGAAATCGTAGAACGTTTTATGAATAAGCTTCGTAAAGTAAAGACTTACCGTAAGGCGAAACAAACCTTATCTATATTAACCATTACTTCCAATGTTGTATATGGAAAGAAAACCGGAAGCACTCCAGATGGACGTAAGGCAGGAGAACCATTTGCACCCGGTGCTAACCCAATGCACGGCAGGGATAAGAATGGTGCAGTTGCATCTATGGCATCTGTTGCTAAATTACCTTATAAACATGCAGAAGATGGTATTTCTTATACCTTCTCTATAGTTCCAAAAGCTTTAGGAAAGAGTATGGAAGAAAGGGTCAATAACTTAGCAGGCCTGCTGGACGGATATTTTTGTGATAATGGACATCATATTAATGTAAATGTCTTTGATCGTGAGACTTTACTGGATGCTATGGACCATCCTGAGAAATATCCTCAGCTTACAATTCGTGTATCCGGTTATGCAGTTAATTTTGTGAAGTTAAACCGCGAACAGCAATTAGATGTGATTCACCGTACTTTCCATGAAAGATAAGGGAATGTACTATAAGACGCCTGATTGGAGGCTGATATGATGAAGGATAATAAAATAATTGGCAGAATACATTCTTTAGAAAGCTGCGGTACCGTTGATGGACCCGGTATCAGATTCGTTGTGTTTATGCAAGGCTGTGTCTTAAGATGCAGGTATTGCCATAATCCCGATACATGGGAAATCAATAAGGGTAAGGAATACACTCCACAGGAATTAATGGCAGAGATACGAAAGTATAAATCCTATATGAAATTCTCTGGAGGGGGTGTAACCTTCACGGGAGGAGAACCCCTTGTTCAGGCAGATTTTGTTGCAGAGGTAAGCAAAATGTGCAAAGAAGAGGGAATCTCCGTAGCCATAGATACTTCTGGATTTATATGGAATAGTGCAGTACAAAGGGCATTGGATTACACGGATATTATACTTTTGGATATTAAGAATTTTGATCCCATGGTATATAAGGAAGTTGCAGGAGTACCTTTAGACCCTACCCTCCGCCTTATGGATTACCTGAGAGAAAAAGATATAAATACCTGGATTCGATACGTACTGGTTCCTAATCTTACGGATAACTTAGAAAGTATAGAGGAACTGTCAAAATACTTAGCTGAATATTCCAATGTATCCAAAATAGAACTCTTGGGATTTCATAAAATGGGAGAGTATAAGTGGGAGGAGTTAGGCTTGGAGTACACCTTATCAGATACAAAGGAGCCTGCTAAAGAAATGTTAATACAAGTAAAAGAAATATTTGACAGAAGTGGAAAGAATGTTTCTTTAAATTCATAATGAGTATAGTACTAACCATCTAATATTAATGGAAATTTTCTATTACAACAGCCGTCACAGTAATCAATTGAACCTCTTTCCTTTGACTGTTTTTATCTGACAAAAAGGGTTTAATTCAAAAGTGGCGGCTTTTTTGTACTGATAAGAATACAGGGCCATGATAATAAGGCCTCTAATCCTATTCTGTTATTAGAAGGCCTTTAAAAATGATTATAGTCAGCTGTTAAAAATTTAGAGAATTTTATTAATTCTTTCAATTGCAAGATTTGTCAGTATCTTTATATCTGTTTCATTAATTCTGTAAAAAGAGGTTTCTTTTCGCGTAACTTGGTGGTTTGAAGGAAATAACAGGGCTATGTGCTGGTCAACCAATAATTGGGGATGTTTTCCCGTTCTTTGCAGAAGTTCATCAGATAGTTTATGATTTCCACCATCAGCTCCGCCGCTTATGGATAAAAAGCCATAAGGCATTGGGTTTTGTTTAAGATAATTTAAATATGCCCGAAGGGGTGAAGCCACCTGACCCATCCAGATTGGTCCAAAAAAAAGTACCAAGTCATATTTCTGCAGAATGTACGGAAAAGGCTGCACCTTTGGTACTCTGGCAAAAATCATATCCATTATGAGAGTACTCATCTTGAAGGGTTTGAGTGTGGTTATTCGGATATGTTCCCCTGACAATTTCTTAGTAACACTTTCAGCCAAAGCCTCATTGTTACCTGTAAAAGAATAGGATAGAACTGCTATATTCATGTAGACCTCCTTTAAATTTTTCTATTTTTAATCGCCTGTTTCAGCGCGTTTTCTAATGCTTTCAAGTGGGCTTTGGAAGTAAGTGTTGCTCCACTGATTGTATCAACCTGTAGTGATTGGGCTCCAATTACCTTCTGAAATAAATCAACCATTGTCATGCCACCGGTCATTTTCACAGGATTACCATTACCGTCCAAAGCACCTTTTAGAATTCTTATATCTGTAATCTTACCAGTGGATATGGTTACCTCCAGAGTTACATCTCTGAAATGATTTTTTCTTCCTTTGTATTCTCCAACATAGATTCCATCCTGTAGATTTGTAAAATCTATCCTTTCAATTGTCAGGATTTTTAGTTTTTGTCTTTCGGGGGTATCTGCAAGAAGTGCAATAATTGCACCTAAAATACCCAAGCCCAGTATAATCAGAATAATATGCCATACTCGAATCCTATTACCGCTAGATTTAGATGTTCCCATTTACATTTCTCCAATCTCTTAAAATTAAATACATTCAAGTCTTTTAACTCCGAAGTAATTGTTATATACTCATTTTATCTTTTAAAACATGAATGAATAAAAAAATATTCGTTCATTATTTTGTAAAAAACACTGCCCCTTTTATGTTATTTGGAGCAGTTCATCAAGCTTTCCATAATTAATTCTGTCATATTCTCCAAAAGTTCCGGAAAATATTCAAGCCCAATTTCTTCTTTGTGTGTATCAATGTTTATAATTGCTGCGAAAATCATCATAATCATTTTGCTGTCTATATCTTTTCGCATTTTTCCCTGAGCCTGCCATTGAGTTATTAACTCAAGAAAATTGTCGTACAAAAAATCTACCGAATTAACTCCATTTTCTTCTAGATAAACTTGCTCAAGCTTTTCAAAAACACTTTTGTTATACCACTCTTTTAAAATGGGATTTGCTTTCATACCCTTCACGTTGAGTATCAGCATTTGCTTAACCACCATCAGGGGTATTTGATTAAGGTCAAGAGAATGAAAACAGGTTTGTTTCAGTTTTGTGTTTTCCTCTAAGAAAATATCCATAAAAAGTTTTTCCTTGGAGGGGTAGTAGTTATAAAAAGTTCCTACGGCCATTCCGGCTTTTTTTGTTATCTCCGAAATGTTGGTATCCTTAAATCCCTTTGCGCTGAATAATTCCTTTGCACAGTAGTAGATTAAAGCCTTTTTGTCTTCCATGGTTGTACCTCCAGATTCCGCAGGTAATATGAATAAAAAAAATATTATTCATTTGTATTATATGAATTAAAATCTGATTTGTCAATATTATTTATATTAAATTATTTCCTTCAATTGGCCATCAATCTTGTTTTGTTACTTGAGTAGTTTCTTATATATGAAGCCTTCTATTATAATCCTTGGACTATGCTAATATACAACAATTCTTTCCGCTGGATTTACCGGTATATAAGGCGAAATCAATTTTGGTAATATTTCTGTCTACCGGCAATTTAGCCTCATACTCAGCAATGCCGCCAGTTATGGTACAATGAAAGGTGTTATCTTCATATTGAAATTCGAATTTACTAACTTCCAAACGTAATTTTTCAGCAACTTTGAAAGCTTCTTCTACTGCCATATTAGGGAGGCATATCATAAATTCTTCTCCTCCCCATCTGCTTATAATATCTTCTTCACGAAGAATCAATTTAAAGATTTGTGAAAGCCCGGTTAATACTAAATCACCAGCATTATGGCCATAGGTATCATTAATAGATTTAAAATAATCTACATCAAATAAAATAAGAGAGAAGATAGTATCCATTTTAACAAGGTCATTAATTTTATCAAGAAAATACCTGCGGTTATATAACTTTGTCAAAGAATCCGTAATTGCCAATTCACGTAATTCTTCCATCAATATTTGTAATTTGCGCTGATTCTTAATATTTTGCATATGTACTTTAACCCGTGCTTTCAGTTCTTCTGCAATAAAAGGCTTTGATACATAATCAGCTGCACCAACCTCAAAGCCTTTTAATAAAGAATTGGAATCATTGTTACCGGTTATAAAAATGATCGGTATATCTTTGGTTTCTTCATCTTTCTTCAGAATCTTACAGGTTTCGTACCCATCCATACCATACATAATAATGTCCAGTAATATAAGTGTTGGCCGAAGTTCCCTAGCCATTCGGATACCCTTTTCTCCGGTATGAGCAATTTCGATATGTAAATCAGGAGACTCTAATATATCTTTAATAATACTACATATAATCTCACTATCATCCACTAATAAAATAGTATCTCTTTCCATAAAAGTTCTCCTCTAAAAATAATCTATTACCCATCTCTTATAATAGTACTTTTGGCCTAAAAATTCAATGATATATTGATTCTTAATAATCATTTCCCTAAGAAAATTTGGGAAATAGGAGAATCGGCAGGGAGGATAAGTGTTTTATTATTTCCTTGTAAGGAACTTTTCGCTGCATCTAAAGAACGGACGAAGGAATAAAATTCCGTACGGGAATTGTCAGCATAAGCCTCCGCTAATATTTTCATGTATTCTGCTTCACCTTCTGCAATAATACGTTCTGCTTCTGCTTTTGCAGTTGAAAGACTAATAGATATTTCTTTGTCTGTTGTGTTCTTAATAACTTGAGCTTCAGAATTACCTTCTGCTATGTAAGTAGCTGCAATCTTATCACGTTCGGAAATCATCCGCTGGTATACAGAAGACTTATTATCAGCAGGAAGGTCCAGACGTTTGGTTTCTACGGCAAGAATAGTCAAACCATATTGGTCCATGGAGTTACCGAGATTTTCCATAATTGCTTCTGCTATTTTATCATCTCTTTCATTAATGATTTCAGTTTGAGAATTACTGCTTATAACGTTCTTAAGAGCGTTATAGACCACGGTGTCGATCCTGTTTTCTGCATTTGTAACTGAGGAATTAAGTGATTGGGCAAATTTAAGGGGATCTGTAATTCTCCATAATACATAACTGTCACTAATCATTGTTTTTTTATCCATAGTTATAACATCGGAGGGTGCTAAATCATAAAGAAGGATTTCTTTTGGTAAAGTATCTGCTGTTTGGATAAATGGAACGATTAAACTAATTCCCGGTTTATCAATAACATTTTGTACCTTCCCGAATTCCCGAACTAATTTATATTCATTCTCATTAGTAATTATAATGGAAGAGAATAATAAAATAATTGCAAAAATCAAAATTATACTAAAACCTATTTTCTTTTTCATTTATTCATCCCCCTTTTTGGAATTTGTATCTGTGTCAGTAGAAGTTTCATTATTTTTTACTTCAAAAAATGACTTGATTGGAAGAACCTTATCTATGCCGTCAGTTCCGTCAATAATAACTTCAAGCTCAGGAAGTACTTCTTCCATGGCTTCGTAAAACATTCTTTCTTTTGTAATTACCGGATTTTTTTTGTATTCTTTATACATGGAATTAAATCTTGCTACCTGACCATTTGCCTCATTAATACGTTCTTCTTTTTGTGCTTCTGCGGATTTTATAATTTTATCCACTTCTGCTTCTGCGGCAGGAAGTTTTTCATTGCGGTATTTATTTGCATTATTGATTGCGGTTTCTTTATCCTGTTTTGCAGTTTCTACAGCTTTGAAAGATTCCATAACTTCCTTGGTTGGTGGTTCAGAGTCTTGAATGGTTATACTAATTAACTGTATACCTATATCATAAAAATCTAATTGTTCCAAGATTTTCTCTTTAATTACACTTTGAATCTCATTTTTACCTGTGGTTAAAACACTATCTACATCATAGCTTCCAATGACAGTACGGATACAACTTTGTGCAAGGTTATTTAAAATAGATACCGGTTCCTGGGAAGCATATACTGCTTTTACCGGATCAATCACTTTGTACTCTACAAAAAAATCCACATCCACAAAGTTAAAGTCAGATGTAATCATAACCGCTTCTTCTTCCGTGGTTTCATTGGAAGCTGTATCGTAACCAATAGAAAAACCATTAATGGTGGTATTCACCTTTTGTACCTTTTGAATAAAAGGGATCTTAAAATGCAAACCTGGTTCAGCTACTGTTTTTGCAACACCAAATGTAGTTAATACAGCTTGCTCTTGTTCATTAATGGTGTATGCAGATGAAAATGACATTAGGATTGCTACTATTACTAATAAAATCAAACCTATGTGTTTCAAAGGCTTTCTAGCCTTGTTCTTAAAATCTTCGTACATATTCATACATTACTCCAATCTGCGCATTAGCGCTATTAAATAAAATTGGCGGATAAAAGATAAAACCTCATAATTCCCTTTTCTTCCACTATTTTCACATATTATAGCATTGAGATTTTCGTAAGTAAATAAGTGAGAAGGGATTCTAATCATTTTTTAACATATCTTAACTGCTCTTTAGAAATTGAAAAGATTTCTTTAAGAATTTACTTTTCCTTTCATTATATGAAGCTTTTCTTGAATAAAACCAATAAGAATATGAGATTGTATAGATATATAAGTAAAAAGAATGGAGAAAAAATATGAGTAAAATACTGTATGTGAAAGCAAATGCAAAAGAAGATTCAGAATCCAGAACCTTCAAAATTTCAGAAATATTTATGGAAGAGTATAAAAAGAATCATCCTCAAGATGAAATAATCACGTTAGACTTATATAAAGAGAATATTGAATTTCTACCCTTTGGTCATTTGGATGAACTACATGGAGCAGAAACGAAAAAAGACAGAGAACATCCAATATTAAAATATGCCTATCAATTTTTAGAATCAGACAAATACGTAATAGCCGCTCCTTTATGGAATTTAAGTATTCCTGCCATTTTAAAAGCCTATATTGATTATATTACAGTACCGGGAGTTACCTTTAATTACACTGCCAATGGTCCCGTTGGGTTATGTCATAATAAGAAAGGTGTTCATATAGTAACAAGAGGCGGCAGCTATTCACAACCTCCTCTCAGTGAATACGAGATGGGAGACCGATATATTCGAACCATATTCGGCTTTTTGGGAATCACTGATTTTAATACGGTTGCAGCAGAAAATCTTGATGTAATTGAAGTTGACAAAGAAGCAGAAATGAAAAAGGCAATGGATCAAGCTTTAGAATTAGCGAAAAACTTCTAGTAAAGACATATTATCAGTTAACAAAATATTTTTGGTTCAGAAAAAACTAAGAGGAATTTAATATGTGGTTAACTATAGCAGAGATATTTTTAATATTAATGATCATCTTGATTAACATCGCTTGGTTTTTATCAAATATTATATTAAAACCAAAAATTCTTGATTATGAATCTTTGTACAATAGAGAAATGGGAAATGGACGCCTTAATGAGGTACTTTACCAAAATTGGATAAAAGAAGATTATCGTATTAAATCCAGATACGGTTATGATTTATCCTGCCAGGTCATTAATAATGAAATTAGTAAAAAACAGTGGGAAGTGCCTTATGAGAAAAGAAAAATAGCTATCATATGTCATGGTTATACTTGTGCTAAATGCAGCAGTATGATATATGCAGACTTATTTATAAAAAGGGGTATTACTGTAATTACCTATGATCATCGAAATCATGGTTTCAGTGGAAAAGCATATACATCATTGGGATATTATGAAAAGGATGACCTTCAAACTGTTATTGACTGGTGTTATCAAAAGTTTGGAGAGAACCTGGCTATTATTACCCATGGTGAGTCAATGGGAGCGGCAACAGTGTTATCCCATCTGTCCATTGACGATAGGGTATTATGCACTATTGCAGATTGTGCTTATTCCAGTGTAAATGATCTGATTAAAATAATAATAAAGAAAAACTTTCACATTCCCTTATTCCCATTGGTACACCTAGCAAAACTGATCATTAAACTAAGAGCAGGATTTTGGCTGGGCGATATCCTTCCAAAGCAAGGAGCAGCCAGCAAGACACCCATACTATTTATACATGGATTAGAAGATGAATTAATTCCTTATGATATGTCAAAAGAAATGTTTGGAGCAAAAGAAGATAAGAAAGAACTGTATTTGGCTCCCCATGCCAAACATGCTGAATCCTGCTTAAAAAATCATGAGGAATACGAAAAAGTAATGAATCAATTTCTCGATAAATATTATTTTAATTGTATTAAATAATAGATGCAGACCTAATTGGTAATAAAAAGGTATAATTATAATAAGCCAATAAAAGAATAGAATTTAGAAAATATGATGGAATAAGTATCTTAACTTGTTTAAGACTACTTATTCCTTTTTAATAATTTAAAATATTAAAAACAGATATAAAAGTAATTGCTATCAAAAATTTACTAACAATTAGATTGCATGCAATTGTTCTCATGTTCGTAGGCGGAATGAGAGAGGATTCATATCAAAAATTGAAAATGAGGAAAAAATTATAGCAGAGCAAAACACTCTGCTACAAATTTAGTATTTACATTATTAAGACAATCAAAAAATAAGTAAATTACATATAAACTACGGCGGTACCGCATGCAGTTACCATAAGCATGCCATTGCCGGATCCAAGTACTTCATAATCAACATCCACACCAACAACTGCATTTGCGCCTAAATGTCTAGCACGGTCTTCCATTTCTCTAAGAGCATTTTCTCTGGCTTGGATCAATTCATCTTCATAACTGCCTGAACGTCCGCCAAAGAAGTTAGATAAACCTGCTGCAAAGTCCTTAACAAAATTAACACCTGCAACAACTTCACCAAAAACAATACCTCTGTATTCCGTAATCGTTTTTCCCTCGATACTTGGGGTTGTAGTAATAATCATAGCCTATCTCCTTCTCATATTAAATCTAATAAATATAGTGTTCTCATTATATAATACAATTAAATATATAGAAATAGTTTTAAAATATTTTTAATGTAAATTTAAATTGTTTATAATTCTTAAAAAATAGAAAAGCTTCTGTAGAAGGTAAATTTAAATGAAATTAGGGTTGCATATTAAAGTAAAATAAGCTAGTTAGTTTATTAAATGAAAGAAAACAGTTTAAGAAAAAAATAAAGATAAAAATGGTATTATTATCACTTCAAAAAAGGGATTTTACACCATATAATACATTCAACAACCAGCTTTGCCCCTCAATAAGTAAATAGACTTTCGAGAGTGGGGGATGTGTGATTTATGTGACTTTGGAAGAATTCGTTATGGTCCTTATACTATAGGAATTGCGCCTATATTTAGAAATTGTGATGTTTGAGGAGGGGTGTAACCCCGACGAGTTCGCAATTTCTTAATATTCTTTAAGCAATTACTATAGTATTAGAACCATAGAATTCTCCAAGCGGAACATAAAACACACATCCCCCCTACTCCCGAAAGTTTCAACACCTAAAAGGCAAAGCGTCCTATTGGTTTTTTACAACTTCCGCCATCTTCATAGCACGAACCTTTAAAGAAAGCCCAAATAAATTAATAAAACCTTCTGCATCATGATGATTATAAAGATCACCTGTAGTAAAGGAAGCAATGCTTTCATTATATAGGGAATAAGGAGAAGTAGTACCTTGCTTAATAATGTTTCCCTTATATAACTTTAATTTTACTTCACCAGTTACATATTCCTGGGTGGAATCTATAAAAGCCTGCAAAGCTTCACGAAGGGGAGTAAACCATTTTCCTTCGTAAACAATGTCAGCAAATTTATTACCGATACCTTTCTTATAAGTAAAAGTATCACGGTCTAAGATTAGTTCTTCTAATTGGTTGTGAGCTTCCATAAGGATAGTACCCCCGGGAGTTTCATATACACCACGGGATTTCATACCTACAACACGGTTTTCTACAATATCAACAATACCAATTCCATGTTTTCCGCCTAGAGTATTAAGTTCCGTTATAATATGGGAAACTTTCATGGATTTTCCATTTAATTTTGTGGGGATGCCTTTTTCGAAGGATAAAGTAATGGTCTCCCCTTCTTCAGGAGCATTCTCCGGAGAAACACTTAGCACTAATAGATGGTCATAATTTGGAGGGACAGCAGGATTTTCTAATTCTAATCCCTCATGGCTGATATGCCATAGATTTCTGTCCCGGCTATAGCTGTTATTTGCAGAGAAGGGTAAGTCAATACCGTGACTTTTACAATATTCGATTTCTTCTTCTCTGGAGGATACATTCCAGATTCTCCATGGAGCAATTATTTTTAAGTCAGGGGCAAGTGCTTTAATGGATAATTCAAAACGAACCTGATCATTACCTTTACCGGTTGCACCATGGCATATAGCAGTAGCATGTTCCAATCTTGCTATTTCTACTAATCTTTTGGCAATAACCGGCCTTGCCATGGAAGTACCTAATAGATATTTATTCTCATAAACAGCACCTGCTTTTACGCAAGGCATAACATAATCATCCACAAATTCATCTACTACGTCTTCTATGTATAATTTTACAGCTCCAGATAATTTTGCTCTTTCTTCCAGGCCATCCAGTTCATTTCCCTGACCAACATTAATACATACACATACAACATCGTAATCATAATTCTCCTTTAACCAAGGTATAATCATGGTAGTATCCAATCCGCCTGAATAAGCTAATATAACCTTTTCTTTCATAATAATTCCTCCTTATAATGTTACTTCATTTTTTTTATTATTATAAATATACATCATAATGTTAATTTATGCAATAAGAAATTGAAAAAACAGCCCAGTATTTTTGCTGAGCTGTGTTCTCGTTATGAAGTAAAATTAAGAAACCTCTAAACACTTCTATTTATCGTAGATTAATATATTTAGAATAATTCAATTATTTCTTTTCATGGCAATTAGGGTATTTTTCAGGTTTGTAAAAGAAAACTTTTATAACGTAATCTTTTTCGGATTCAACTCCAAATAAGAATTGACCACATTCATCAGTAAATGTAAAAGTTACTGGGATTAAATCACAGTCTTTATCAAAACATTTGTCGTATCCTTTGTCATAACCTTTTTCAAATTTTTCATATTCTTTTTCGTATTTTTCTTCACATTTTTCTTCATATTTCTTTTCGCATTTTGATTCATAAGATTTATATTCTTTATTTTTCTTGAAAAGTTTAACTACAGCACCTTCAACTGGTTTTCCGTTAGGGAATTTAACAACACCGTGAATTGCAGCTCTGAATTCTTTTTCTAATTCGATACAAAGATCAATTTCTTCATTAGGTTTAATTTGATGACATCCGGTTAAGTCGATTCTGCTTAATTTCCAGCCCATATATTCACCTCCTTTCTTATGTATCAAGAGGCTTTATATTTACTTCCAATTCTAATAGACTACTACTATCAGATAAAGTGAGCGGTTCTTTGCTGCTATATTGTGTTTCTTTTCCAAAGAAATCTTTTGACACTATAGTTATAATTTCATATTCGACTAAGGATGTATCTTCCTCATAATTTTTCTCTGTGTTTATATTATTAATAATTGCATCTCTAAAGAAAGGGTTTTGGTCATAAGCTTCAAAAATGACAGGTTCTAAATCTCCTCTTAAATATTCCATTATTTTTTCTTCATGTGATTTTTTATCATCTTCTCCCACATAATAATTGATAATTGCTTTTGCAACAGATTCAGGGCAGAATTCAAACGCTTTGTAAGCTCTTAAAGTGGGTACGTCTTCTTTTACATCTGTTGATAAAACCAATGCATTGTTATTGTTATAAAACAATTGAATTCCTAAGCTGTCACATATTAATTTTAAATAGTCAATCATCTTTATACCCATTGCATATCACACTTTCTTTTTTATGTGATGTAGCCACAAAAAATCAGGTTGAAAGAAGCATTTGTGGCATCCTTTCTATTAGATTATTTTCTTTCAACCTTACCCTTTTTGTCTTATTTAATTTCTTATTTTTCTTCTTTGGGGTTTTTCTATTTCATTTGCTTTTCATAGTAATATATTATTCGGTAAAATAAAAATTGTGACATTATTCGATTCAAAAAAATAAAAAATGTCAACAAAAATCTAAATTAGATAAAAAAATCTGTTTTATGGAGACTATAAATGCGTTATAATAAGGTATTATAATACTATTACAGAAGGCGCTAGTGCGCCAGAATCGAGGTTATCATGTACAAGATTATTCTGGCATCAGGGTCACCCAGAAGGAAAGAGATATTTGAGCAGATAGGAATAGATTTTAGTGTAGTAATAAGTGAGGATGAAGAAGTGATTCAAAAGTCCAGACCGGATGAAATCGTAGAAGAACTGGCAACCAAAAAAGCATGTAGTGTAGCTGCTGACATGGAAGAGGGAACAATTGTAATCGGTGCCGATACCATGGTTGCTCTGGATGGACAAGTAATGGGTAAACCAAAAAATGAGCAGGATGCCAAAGATATGATTGGAAAGCTGCAAGGTAAAAAGCATCAGGTATATACCGGAGTTTGTGCAGTAATTAAGGAAATCGGCAAAGAGGAAAGAATAATTCGTTTTGTCCAATGCACTGATGTATGGGTATATCCAATGACAGAAGAACAGATAGATGCATATGTTGCCACAGGAGAACCTATGGACAAGGCAGGAGCATATGGAATTCAAGGAAAGTTTGCGGTTCATATTGAGAAAGTGGAAGGTGAATATTTAAATATCGTAGGATTTCCCATATCCAAACTCTATCAGACATTAATGAAAGAGGGAATTGATTTATTATCCTTTAAATAATAACATTAAAAAATATAACTACAAAATGTATTTTTATAAAACTGAATATATTTTATATTAGAAGACTGTTGCAAAACTGTCATTCTGAGCATTGAACCGGATATGCAGAATTTAAAGAAAAAACTCATTGATAAAATGGACTTTTTATAGATAAATCGGTGCTTGAGATGACAAGTCTATTGTTTTGCAGCAGTCTTTTTTAGTTCTTAAATATACAGATAAAATATTGGTTTTAATTTTTAGTTTAGAAAAATTTTAAAATGAGGTATTGAATAATATTTAATTTGGATGTATAATTATAAAAAATTAATAATGAAGAAGGGAATGCTTCATTTTTGATAAAACGGAGGATAGGGAGGATTACATATGATTAAAGCAGGTATTATTGGTGCAACTGGATATGCCGGACAGGAATTAGTCAGAATTTTGTTACAGCATAGAGAAGCAGAAATTATTTGGTACGGCTCCAAAAGTTACATAGATAAAAAATATTATGAAGTATTTCAAAATATGTTTCAGTTAGTAGATGCTGATTGTATGGCTGATAATATGGAAGAACTGGCAGATAGGGCAGATGTGATATTTACGGCCACACCTCAGGGATTTTGTGCTTCCTTAATAAATGAGAAGATACTTTCCAAGGTCAGGGTGATTGATCTTAGTGCTGATTTTAGAATAAAAAATGTAAATACATATGAAGAATGGTATGGTATAGAACATAGAAGCCCTGATTTCATAGAAGAAGCAGTTTATGGATTATGTGAAATCAATCGGGAAAGGATTAGAAAGGCAAGGCTGGTAGCAAATCCAGGCTGTTATCCCACCTGTTCCATCTTATCTGTATATCCACTTTTAAAGGAAGGAATTCTTGAACCGGATTCTATTATTATAGACGCAAAATCGGGAACTTCAGGTGGGGGAAGGAGTGCTAAAGTCAACAATTTGTATTGTGAAGTCAATGAAAATATAAAAGCTTATGGTGTTGCCAAACACAGACATACACCGGAGATTGAGGAGCAGTTATCCTATGCTGCCAGAGAAAATATTTATTTGAATTTTACTCCTCATTTAGTTCCTATGAACAGAGGAATATTAGTAACTTGTTACAGCAACTTGTTAAAAGAAGTTACTTATGAGGAAGTAAAAGCAATTTATGATAAATACTATAAGAATGAATATTTTATTCGTGTGTTGGATAAGGGGATCTGCCCGGAAACCAGATGGGTTGAAGGCAGCAATTTTGTGGATGTAAATTTTGTCATTGATAAGAGAACAAACCGTATTATCATAATGGGTGCTATGGATAATCTGATAAAAGGAGCAGCCGGTCAGGCTGTGCAAAATATGAATCTACTCTTTGACTTAAAGGAAACAGAAGGACTACAAGCAGTTCCCATGTTTCCATAAAGAATAGATATAATAAAGTCCTTTATAACATTAATTTTTCTGTAAGTTTTAAAGATAAAGTACCGAATCCAGTTGGCAATTTGTATCGCCAAGGTTTGTTATTATTAAGAGGCGCTGATGCGACCAGAATCGAGGTTAATATGGATATTATAAAAGGCGGAGTTACTGCTGCAAAAGGATTTAAGGCAGCAGGTGTATATGCAGGAATAAAGAGAAAAAGAAAAGATATGGCTTTGGTTTATAGTGTAGTTCCCGCAAAATCAGCAGGAACCTTTACCACTAACATTGTAAAAGCTGCTCCTGTAAAATGGGATATGAAGATGATCAAAGAAAATGAAACAGCGGTTGCAGTTGTTCTAAACAGCGGCGTTGCCAATGCCTGCACCGGTGAAGAGGGGGAAATAAATAATTATAAGATGGCAGAAGCGGTAGCGGTTAATTTAGATATAGCAACCAATACAGTACTTACCTGTTCAACAGGTGTTATCGGCAAGCAGCTTCCTATTGATGTGATTATAGAAGGTGCAAAATTATTAGCCGAAAATATGGAGGAAAGCCTTGATGCAGGCGCTGCAGCAGCCGAAGCCATTATGACAACCGATACCTATTCCAAAGAATATGCAGTGGCTATCAGGATAGAGGATAAGATAATTACCATTGGGGGAATGTCAAAAGGTTCCGGTATGATTCATCCCAACATGGCAACTATGCTTGGTGTGGTTACAACGGATATAGCCATCAGCAAAGAATTGTTACAGGAAGCGATCAGTAACAATGTAAAGGAAACCTTTAATATGATATCCGTTGATCGTGATACTTCAACCAATGACTCTTTAATTATTCTTGCAAATGGATTAGCAGGTAATAAAGAGATTACAGAAAAGAATAAAGATTATGATACTTTTTGTGAAGGACTAAAAGCGGTAACGGCCAATCTTTCTAAGAAAATGGCAGCAGATGGAGAAGGTGCCACAAAATTATTTGAAACGGTAGTAATTGGTGCAGAAAGCAAAGAACAAGCAGTTAGCTTAAGTAAATCCGTTATCACAAGCAATCTTGTAAAGACAGCAGTATTCGGTAACGATGCAAACTGGGGAAGAATTCTATGTGCAATGGGTTACTCCGGAGCTGATTTTGATCCGGATAAGGTAGATTTATATATAGAAAGTTCAGAAGGTAAATTAAAGTTAGTTGAAAACGGTATGGCAACCCAATATAGTGAAGAATATGCAACAAAAATTTTATCTGCTAAAGAAGTGAGGGCTATTGCAGACGTAAAGATGGGAAATGAGACAGCAACTGCCTGGGGCTGTGATTTAACTTTTGATTATGTAAAAATAAATGCGGATTACCGTTCCTGATTTATTGATATTGTTGTTGGTGGAATAAAATTTTGCCGTCATTCTGAGCCGGAATAGCAAAGAGGGTATAATAGGAGGAAACAAGAATGGAACAAATGGATCAGCTTCTGATAAAAGCTCAGACTCTAATAGAAGCATTACCATACATACAAAAATTCAACAATAAAAAGGTGGTAGTAAAATATGGCGGAAGTGCCATGTTAGACGAAGAACTTCAATTAAATGTAATCAAAGACGTAGCATTGCTAAAATTAGTAGGCATGCAGCCAATCATTGTTCATGGTGGTGGTAAGGAAATCAGTAAATGGGTAGGACTTCTTGGTCATGAATCAAAGTTTGTGGAAGGCTTACGGGTAACAGATGAAGAAACCATGGAAGTAGCTGAAATGGTTCTTGGAAAAGTGAATAAGGGATTGGTCCAGAAAGTGGAGCAGTTAGGAGTAAAAGCAGTTGGTATAAGCGGAAAAGATGGTGCAACCATTAAAGTAGAGAAGAAACTGGTGAACGGACAGGATATTGGCTATGTTGGTAATATCATTGATATAAACGTTGATTTAATCAATACTTTGATTGATAACAACTTTATTCCTGTCATTGCACCTATTGGTCTGGATGAGAGCTTTCATGCTTACAATATTAATGCGGATGATGTGGCCTGTGCAATAGCTACAGCGGTTGGGGCAGAAAAATTAGCATTTCTGACAGATACGGAAGGGGTGTATAAAGATCCGGAGGATAAAAGGACTTTAATATCGGTGCTATCTTTAGAACAAGCTGACGAACTTATTGAGGGAGGCTATATTGAAGGAGGGATGCTTCCAAAAATAAAAAATTGTATTGATGCAGTAAGGAATGGTGTATCAAGAGTTCACATTTTGGATGGAAGGATGGAGCATTGCTTATTACTGGAGTTCTTTACAAACCGGGGAATTGGAACTGCTATCATTAATTACGAAAGATTATTTGAACATGAAAAGTAGGAGGTAATTAGATGTTAATGGAAGACTATATTGATAAAGCAGAAAAGGTCTTAATGCATACCTATAGCAGATATAAAATCCTTCTTGATAAAGGAGAAGGTGTGTATCTTTATGATATGAACGGAAAAAAATATCTGGACTTTGCAGCAGGAATTGCCGTATTTGCATTAGGATATGGGAATAAGGAGTATAATAATGCATTAAAAAGTCAAATCGATAAGCTTTTGCATACTTCTAATTATTATTATAATGTTCCGGCTATTGAAGCAGCAGCCAAACTTTCAAAAGCCTCCGGTATGGACCGTATATTTTTTACCAATAGCGGAACGGAGGCAATGGAAGGTGCTGTTAAGCTGGCTCGGAAATATTTTTATAAAAATAAGAATTTTGCCGGTGGTGAAATAATCTCTATGAATCACTCCTTCCACGGAAGAACCATGGGGGCGTTATCCGTTACCGGTAATGTAAAATACAGGGAGCCATTTGAACCATTGGTGGGAGGGGCGGTATTTGCAGAATTCAATAATCTGGACAGCGTAAAAGAAAAAGTAAATGAAAATACCTGTGCCATTATTGTGGAACCTATTCAAGGAGAAGGGGGGCTTTATCCTGCAGATTCAAAATTCCTTATAGGGTTAAGAAAACTATGTGATGAAAAAGATATTGTTCTTATATTTGATGAGATACAATGTGGTATGGGAAGAACCGGTACCATGTTTGCTTATCAAGGTTATGGTGTAAAACCTGATATTATTACAACAGCAAAAGCGTTAGGCTGTGGTGTTCCTGTTGGAGCTTTTGCAGCAGTGGAAAGCATAGCCGGTGCATTTGAACCCGGTGACCACGGAACTACCTATGGGGGGAATCCATTTGCAACAACTGGGGTAAGCAAAGTCTTTGATTTATTCCAAAGTGAGAACATACTTGACCACGTAAATGAAGTCTCTGGTTACTTAGAAGAAAAGTTGGAGGAATTAGTGAATAAATATGACTTTATCCTGGAACGCAGAGGTAAAGGCCTGATGCAAGGCTTAGAGTTTAATAAGCCTGTAAAAGATACTATTTTAGCAGCTATGGATAAAGGATTAATAATTATTAATGCAGGAGTAAATATTCTTCGTTTTGTTCCGCCATTAATTATTACGAAAGAAAATATTGATGAAATGATTCATATATTAGAAAGTTGTTTGAAATAAACAAGTCAAAATATTTAAGTAAGTGATATAAAAATTTGTCGCAGTAGGACGCTCAATGTCGTCAACTTAAGGACACTACCGTCATATTGTATATTTATTTATAGGTGTTTTGGTTAAAATGCGAATTGACAAACAAATGTTCCCTTCAAAATTTTATTAGATACATTTTATCTATTAAATTTTGGAGGGATTTTTATGTCTATTCGTAATAACTTAAAGGATTTTTTTCAAGAAATGAATACTCTTCTTACTTCTAGTGAGTTTATTGAACAACACAGAGTAAACAACTCAGCATTTTCAAGAACGAGGAAGTTAGCTTTTACAGATATTATTCACTTTCTTTTAACACTTCCTCAAAAATCATTGTCCATATCTTTGGGAGAGTTTTTTG
>NZ_FOWD01000012.1 GCF_900115365.1 Anaerocolumna aminovalerica | reverse complement strand
CTCTCCCAAAGATACGGACAATGATTTTTGAGGAAGTGTTAAAAGAAAGTGAATAATATCTGTAAAGGCTAACTTCCTCGTTCTTGAAAATGCTGAGTTGTTTACTCTGTGTTGTTCAATAAACTCATTAGAAGTAAGAAGAGTATTCATTTCTTGAAAAAAATCCTTTAAGTTATTACGAATAGACATAAAAATCCCTCCAAAATTTAATAGATAAAATGTATCTAATAAAATTTTGGAGGGAACATTTGTTTGTCAATTCGCATTTTAACCAAAACACCTATAAATAAATATACAATATGACGGTAGTGTCCTTAAGTTGACGACATTGAGCGTACGTGCATTAGTAAGCTAAATTTTTATTTATTCAACATCCCCATGATGATTTTTTCACTGGTTATAGGAAGTGTACGAACATTAACCCTTGTTGCATTATAAACGGCATTGGCAAGTGCAGGGGATGGAGTGTTTATGACAAGCTCACCGATGGATTTTGCCCCGAATGGGCCAGTTGGCTCGTAACTGCTTTCAAAAGCAACACGTATTTGACCTACATCCAATCTGGAAGGTATCTTATATTGCATAAAGGAATTGCTGTAGCAGGTTCCGTCTTTACCGTAAACTACATCCTCATATAAAGCCATTCCGATACCCTGCACCAGTCCGCCTTCTGTCTGTACTCTGGCAAGGTTTGGATTGATCACGGTACCGCAATCTACCACGGCTACATAATCAATGATGTCAAGGTGTCCCGTTTCTTTGTCTATTTCTACTTCTACTGCTCCTGCCATATATGGCGGAGGGGATACCGGAGAGGTATGCTTCACACATGCTTCTAATGTGTGATTGGAGCCGCACATACTATTATTGGCTATATCAATAAGAGAGATACTTTTATGATTTGTCAGGTTAATTACACTATTCCCATCAAATTCTGCTTCTTCTGGTTTACAACCAAGCATATCAGCACCGGCAGCAGTAATCTTCTCTCGAAGTTCCTCACAGGTTTTTATAGTTGCCATACCAGTCAGATAGGTGGTACTGGAAGCATAGGAACCGGAATCATAAGGAGAAATATCCGTGTCAACACCGGATACAATAATATTATTAACATCTGTATCAAGGCAGTCCGCTGCTATTTGGGCTAAAATGGTATCGCAGCCTGTTCCCATATCGGTTGCCCCAATGTTCATATTGTAAAAACCGTCGTCACTTATTTTTATAGATACGGAAGCTACGTCAACATCATTGATACAGGAACCTTGCATAGCCACGGCTATACCAACAGACCTTACTTTACCATTACCTAAATCTTTGCAAGGGTATTTATTATCCCAGTCAATCATCTCTTTTGCTTTCTCCAGACAGCGGTCCAAAGCACAGGAATTGGCTGTTTCACCATGGTAAGCAGACATGAAGTCTCCTTCTTTAACTATATTTTTCTCTCTAAGAATAGTAGGGTCTATATTCATTTTAGCTGCCAGTTCATTAATAGCGGATTCTACTGCAAATAAACCTTGGGTAGCCCCGTAACCACGATAAGCGCCTGCTGCCATTTGGTTTGTATAAACAGCTTCGTACTCAAATTTATACGCTTTTGCATTCGATGTGTAAATAGGAAGGGTTTTTGTTCCGGATAAACCAATGGTTGTAGGAGTATGATCTCCAAATGCACCGGCATTGGATAACGTATTTATCCCCATAGCCTGAATCTTTCCCTTTTCATCTGCTCCGATTCTTACACGAATCTGCATTTCATGTCTTGGGGAAGAGGCAATCTGAGATTCTTCTCTTGTATAAATAATTTTAGCCGGTTTGCCGGTAAGCCAGGTAACAATTGCCGGATATATTTCTGCCACAACTGTTTGTTTTGCTCCAAAACCTCCGCCAATACGTGGTTTCACTACACGTATATTGGATTTCTTGGTTTCAAGAGCAGTTGCTAAGGTTTTTCTTACATGGAAAGGAACTTGAGTAGAGGCTACCACATTTAACCTGCCATAGGCATCCATATAAGTATAAGCCCGGAAAGTTTCCATCATTGCCTGCTGATTTGCCTTTGTATGATAGGTTTCATCTATAACATATTTACATTTTGCATATTCTTCTTCAAAATTTCCCTGTTCCTCCGTACCATGACAAACAATATTACGGTTTTTATCCGGTCCTAAAGGAATTAGCACTTTCCAATCCTCTTCCGGATGGACAACCACTTTATGATCTTTTGCTTTTGTAAAATCTAAAACCGGTTCTAATACTTCATAAGATACTTTTATTAATTTCATGGCTTTTAGCACAGAGGACTCATCTTTACCTGCTATAATCGCCACCCCATCCCCTACAAAACGAACTCTTTGCTCCAGTATTAATCTGTCATATGGACTTAGTTCAGGATAGGTTTGTCCGGCAATGGTAAATCTGGTCTTTGGAACATCTTCGTAAGTTAATATACATTCGATACCCGGTACCTTTAAAGCAGCGTCTATTTTCACTTCTTTAATCATGGCATGGGCGTAAGGGCTGCGAAGAACTTTAACAACAAGGCAATCCTTAGGTGCTATATCATCTGTATATACAGGCTTCCCTGTTACAAGAGCCATGGCATCTTTTTTACGGATAGAGGCATTTACAGCATTCATTTTCATATTATTTTGCCTCCTTCTTTGCATTAAGATAGTTTAAAACCGCCCGTAACTGGCTTTGGTAACCGGTGCATCTGCATAAATTACCGGCAAGATATCCTTTTACCTCTTCTAAGGTAGGATCTTTTAATTCTTTACTCATAGAAATCACATTCATAATAAATCCGGGACTGCAAAATCCACATTGCTCAGAACCTTGGTCTGCTAAGAATCCACCCACTTCCGCTGCTTCTTCCTGAAGCCCTTCCATGGTAATTACATGTTTGCCGTTGGCACGTACCGCCAAAGTAGAACAGGATAACACAGGCTTTCCTTCTAAAATAACAGTACATAATCCGCAGTTTGAAGTTTCACATCCCCGTTTTACACTATAACAACCCTTGGAACGGACATAATCTAAAAGAAGGGTATCCGGTGCTATATTATCTTTTATAAATACATTATTAAGCCATAAACTAATTTCCATAATCATAACCCCTTCCTTTCTGTAATCTCTTTGATTCCCCGTTTACATAGTACTCCTGCTAAATGTTTGCGAAACTCTGCGCTTGCCCGCATGTTACTTCCAAACTGGATGTTCTCTTTTATATATTCAATAAATTTATTTATCTCTTCCTCTGTAGGATTATTGCTTAACATTTGTTCCTTATCTAATAATAGTTTTGCTTTGGAAGGTCTGGCACCTAAAACCACCTGCCATTTATGATTCACCCTGGCAACAGTACAAGCTATAACCGGAATATCCGTAGCCGTTCTTCTGTGGGTCAGATAAGAAACTTCTCTCCTATCTTTTTTAATTATTACCTTTACTAAGATATCATTGTCTTTTGGCATATCTGCAAACTCCCTTAAGGGTATTACCCCGCCTTTATAAAGTTCAACATAAGCATCTAATGCTAAGAGACAGGTAAGTATATCCGAAAATCCAAATCTGCTGAATATGCTTCCACCAACTGTTGCACAATTTCTAAATTGTACCCCAACGATATGTTCTGTGGATTTTGCAATTACACCATTAAAATAGCTGTTTAGAGCTGTATTAGTTTCCAATTCCCGAAGGGTTACCATAGATCCAATTTCAAAGCCCTCTTCTGTCTCTTCAATTTTATCTAAGCCTAAGCCACTTAAATCTATGGCATTTTGTATATTGCGTTCCCCCATTTTGAGCCAGGCTATGCCTCCTAATACTACATTACTTCTCTTTTGATTTAGTACATAAGCTTCTTCCAGGTCTTTCACCACTACATAATTTTTTATCGTGAACAATGTTAAGTCTCCTTTTGTATGAATAATAACCGCCATCAAAACAGAGCTGTCCTTGATGGTTATTTCACTTACTTCATCAACGTGGCTATTATATCAACATAAGTCGAAAAAAGTCTAGATATGATAGTTTCTAATGGGGTTTATAAATAATACTAATATATTTGTTTTGTTTATTATATTTTATTATATCTAAAAAGGTCCGCTTTTTTTATTAACTTTTTCTTTCTGATTTTAACTTTTTCCACAATATTCATACTGATTTTAAGCAAATTAGTAATTTTTTATATCTTAATTAATAATATAAAAGTGATTTTTGTAACATTGTACTCAAACGTAAATATAAGGCGGTAAGTGTGTAAATTGCTATGTTCTTCTGTAATAAACAGTTTTTTTATTATTTAAACTGTCTACCACAAGGGAAGCATAACAATTGCTCACTTACCGCCTTTACCTTTTATGAATACTTTATAATTATATGGACGCTCCTGCAAAACTGTTATTTTTGATATCTCCTTTATTAATATGTAATCTGAATTTTTATTAGTGTCACACCAATAATATTTAGTTTCCATTATTAAGTTAAAATCTTTTACCTGAATTATTTTAATAGTTAAAATTAATATATGAAGAAAACTGACTTTGAATCTTTACATTGAAGTAAATAAATCAAACTACCAACAAAATAATACCGGTTGATAGTTTGATTTATGTTCATAGGCTTTATTACAGCTTGAAGATCAATGTTGCAATATTAAAATAAATTATAATAGAAAATGTATCTACAACAGTTGTAATGATTGGTGCTGCCATAATAGCAGGATCCAACTTGCACTTTTTGGCAAGAATGGGCAGTAAACATCCAACTATTTTGGCTATAATAATAGTTCCAACTAATGATAGAGATACAACTAAAGCTAATTGTATATCCTTGTACATAAGTACAATTCGCAGACCATTTGCAACAGCTAATGTTACACCTACTATCAGTGAAACTCTAAACTCTTTCCAAACAATCTTAAGAGTGTCGGAAAACTGTAATTCTTCCACTGCCAAGCCACGTATAACTAGTGTAGAACTTTGAGAGCCGCAATTTCCGCCGGTATCCATCAGCATAGGGATAAAGGAAACAAGCAGCGGAATTATAGCAAAAGCACTTTCATAATTGCTGATAATTGAACCGGTAATAGTTGCAGAAAACATTAAAATCAAAAGCCATACAATTCTATGTTTTGCATGTTTCCAAACAGAAGTTTTCAAATACGGATCATCATTTGCTGTCATAGCAGCCATCTTTTGCATATCTTCCGTTGTCTCATCTGTCAAAACATCAATTGCATCATCAAAGGTTACAATACCGACGATACAGCCTTCCGAATCAACTACAGGTATCGCCAGCAGACCATATTTACGGAACAAATTTGCAGCAGTTTCTCTATCATCGGTTGTTTTAATAGATACATAGTTATCTTTCATTAAATCACTGATAAGAGTTTCACTGTCGCGAATCATTAGGTCTTTTGCTGAAACTATACCCAGTAATTTGTGCTTTACAACTACATAGCATGTATAAACAGTCTCACTGTCAATACCCACTTTGCGAATTTTATCCAGTGCCTGTTTTACTGTCATTGTGGGGTGTAATTCAATAAACTCAACCGTCATAATGCTACCGGCACTATCTTCTGAGTATTGAAGCAAATAATTGATATCCGCACGTGTTTCATTATCCACATTTTCAAGTAATTGTGTTACTACATTAGCAGGCATATCGCTTAAAAAGTCAACGGCATCGTCAGCATACATGGAATTAAATATTGTCTTAATATCCTGTTTACTAAGTGTTTTTATTAATGTTTGCTGGAGATCATTTTCCATATAGGAAAAAGCTTCTGCTGCTTTTTCTTTATCAAGTATTCTAAAAACAATAACTAACTTTTCTTCATCCAGCTTTGACAGCAGACTTGCAAGGTCAACTGGATTGTATTTAGAAAGTTCTTCATGAATTAATTTTAATTTATTTTCCTCAAGTAATGTAAGCAATTCAATATTTGTCATATTTTTCCTCCCTTTTTTAAGCATAAAAATACTGCCGTATTAATTTTGCCTCGGATACGACAGTAAAAATGCTTGCCAAAAAGAGATATTACCTATCAAACACTTGTAATATCAGTGAGCATCAAACTACCATATCCAATTATATTATTTTGTCTACTTCGCCCAGGACTACTGTCCAAAATGCTCACCTCCACTAAAATAAGCAAAAAAATAAATCCCATGCATGCTCAAAGGATGCACGGGATAAATCCGCGTATGTCAAAATAATCACCGTTTGAGCTTTAGCTCTATAAGGCAATGAAATTGCATTATGCTATACCTTGATTCGATATAGCCTGTTCAACCTTCTCATGATGTCTCCATCACTTCGCGGCAGCAATCCGTATCCTTATAGTAGCCTCACCTACCAGAATCATATATAATTTCAAATCTATTGTAACAGTAAAATAGCTGTTTGTCAAATAGACAGTGTTTAAAATTTAAGCAATGAAAGTGCTTAAAATAAATTTGGTGATTATTCTACGATTATAAGATTATACTACCTCTGTCTCAATTTTCTTTTCATAAGCTCCCAAACCTGCCAATATAAATAAAAACAAAGGCAAGGTCTGTATCCACATAAGTGTTAAATCGGCCAATCCATGAACCAAAGCCGCAGCCGATATGGCAAATATTAATGAAGTAATTCGGGTTTTCTTTTCATTAATAAAAGTTTTTACTAAAGTGATAGTATATTTTACAAAGTACCACAGAAACAAAACCGTTCCCACGATTCCAAAATCCATCAGCAGCTCAAGAATAATACTGTGGGAATGAGGTACCAAATATCCAAGATGCTGATCTGCATCCGTATACATATAGGACATAAAACCATGTCCCAATAAAGGAGCTTTCATTATCTGCTTTATGGCAAAATCCCATATATCAAAACGAATTTCCGTTGTAACCTCTGCCTGGTAAAGACGGGGAATAATATTCACATTAAGTACAAGTATAATAAAACTGGCAAAAGTAGCCAACAAAAGCCATATTGCAAGGAGCCGGTGCATTTTAAGAAGAAAAAGCAATACAGCTACACCAAGAAAAATTTCAACCCATGCAAACATACTCTCACATAAATATAAGCTGATTACATTCATAGATGCAATGAAATAATAGAACCACTTTTTACCCTGACGTGTCAGTACTTTATAGGCACAGATAATAATCACCATACTTATGATAGTACCAAAATAATTGGGGTAAAAAAACATTGCTGATGCCCGGTTCACTCTACTTCCTATGTTAAAATAGGGAAATACAAATTTTTCCACCAAGGCATAAACCGTTCCCATTAAACTCAATACGCATACCATGGTTAAAACTCTCTCAAAAAGTATCCTTGTCATAACACTTCGTAAATACAATCCTAATACAAATGCCAGGGTAAAGCCAAAGGCTACAAGCAATCCAATCCAGTTTTTATAAATAGCCGCAATAAAAAAAGCAAAGGCACAGAATATGAATAAAACTTTTGAACCTTCGTGTATAAGGATTAAACGTCTTGTCTGTTTTTTAAAAATAATATATATTGCTAACGATATAAGAACAATTCCTGAAATAATAAATGGCAGAAACACCGCAGCTGCTGCCAATACTACAATTGCTGTTTCTGAAAATAAGTTATTATCTTTATGTTGTATTACATTCATGTCTTCTATAATAAATTCCTCTTTTCGTAAATTATGTAATAGGTGGTATAGCTTTAATGGAAATGATTGTACCACCTTCCATGAAATGATGCCAGTTTCAAATACCTTTGCAGCCATTGTACTTTCTTCGCCATACTTTATGAATAAACATTAAAAAAAATCATATAAATAAGTTAAAAATATTCAACATACTATATTTTTTCCATAAATATGATATTTATTCGTAAAATATATATAATTGGCTGATTCTAATTCACAAAATTTTCTATGAAAATATATCTATTTTTTATGTTGTTTTTTATAAATATTCGTACTTTTTGTATATATTAACATTGATATATCTGATTTACCTAATTTTCCACCAATTTTAACACTAATTAAAAATGAAATCAATAGAAATTTACAAAATGTGTATTTTAATATTTGATAATTGAGAATGAAATATCTGCATATACACATAATACCTATAAATCTTTCAATTATGATAGGAGAAATTCACTATGAGTAGAATAAAGAAAATGCCTTGTGATAAAACAATAGACAGCAGTCTATGCTTATTGATGGAAGGGTATCCTTTTATACAAAACAGATGCAGAAAATATGAAACTGATATTTTCCAGACAAGATTATTCTGTAAAAAGGCTATATGTTTTACAGGAGAAGAAGCTGCAAAAATTTTTTATAATGAAAGTTTATTTAAAAGAAAAGGAGCTGCACCAAAAAGAGTACAAAAAACCTTATTTGGCCAACAAGGTGTTCAAGGTCTGGATGGCAAGATGCATCAAAATCGAAAACAAATGTTTCTTTCCATCATGACTCCGGAAAATTTAAAGACTCTCATACATTATACCAGATTTCAATGGGAATATAATAGTATCCGCTGGAATAACGGAAATATTGTTCTATTTGACGAAGTACAGATATTATTATGTCAGGTGGCCTGCAGATGGGCTGGTGTTCCTTTGGAATACTATGAAATAGAGCAAAGAGCCTTTGATCTTGGTAAAATGGTAGATGGATTCGGTGCAGTTGGACCCAGGTATTGGCAGGGATGCAGTGCCCGAAAAAGGTCAGAAAAATGGATAAGTGATATTATTATTCAGATTCGTACAGGTAAAATAAAGCCAAAAAAGAATTCCGCTGCTTATATCATAGCCTGGCATCGAAACCAGAATAGTAAATTATTAAATCCACAAGTTGCTGCAGTAGAATTATTGAATATAATAAGACCCATTGTTGCTATCGCTACTTATATTACCTTTGGTGCACTGGCAATGCTGAAACATCCTGAGTGCAGAAAAAAATTACAATTACGGAATCCTGATTATAATGAAATGTTTGTACAAGAAGTAAGACGTCTCTATCCTTTTACTCCATTCGTAGGGGCCTTAGTAAAAAAGGACTTTCTATGGAATGAATATTTGTTTCAGAAAGGCACCCTTGTCTTATTAGATATTTATGGGATGAACCATGATTCAAGAATATGGTTGAATCCTTACGAATTTAATCCGGAACGTTTTTCTGATTGGGAGGACAATCCTTATCTATTCATGCCTCAAGGTGGAGGAAATATGGAAGGACACAGATGCGCCGGTGAAATGGTTACTATAGAAGTTATGAAAGCAAGTCTTGATTTTATAGCGAATCACTTGTCCTATAAAGTACCGGCACAAAACTTAAAATACCGTTTATGCAGAATTCCTACTCTGCCTAAAAGCAGGTTTATTATAAGCCATGTTAAGAGAAAAGTAGATTAAAGAAAACGAATACCATTTTTAATACAAAATTATCAGCCTGAACTGGAAGAAGAATCCCACAAGGAGACTATTGGTATGGCCATTGTTTCTCATCTCCCGCTATTTTGACGTCTCTGGCCGTTTTGTTGGTTTAAGCCTGAAAGGTAAAACTACACAAAACCTGGTTTAATCGGATTCTTCCTCCATTTAATTGTTTTTAATTGTAGTATGCTCCCAATGAAATGATAAATCAGGTATCTTTGTGTTTTACAGGTGAGGTTTCTTTAAAAAAATGCATGACCAACGGCAATCATTCCATGCCGCATAATAAGTCTATAGGTTAGTTTATATAAAGTAAAAAAGCATTTCATAAGTCAATAAAAATTATCCTAATGCCTTTTTTATAAGTAATAATTCTAATAGTTATCAATTATTAAATTATGTACTTGTAAATTTTTTAAAATCATTATATAATACAATAAATATTGAAAACAGCAATGATAAAAGCTACGATTTATAAATTTCTTCAGAGAGCCGATGGTTGGTGTGAATCGGTGAAAGGTTTAAATCTTTCCACTTTTGGAGCTGTCAGTGATAAACTGAAGGCCGGTAACCTTTATCTTACTATTTGAGTGGCTGATGCTTATATTGATAGCAAAGATTTTAATATCTAATATCTTTATAATCAGCAATTTGGGTGGCAACGCGGATTCCTTTCGTCCCATATTTTTTGTAAATGGGTGAAGGAATTTTTTTATTGCCAAAATAAATTCCGATACCCAACCAAGTATAATTCAAATTACAGGAGGAAATCAAATGTTAGATTTAAAATTTGTCAGAGAAAATCCCGATATTGTAAAACAAAATATGAAGAACAAATTCCAGGATCATAAACTTCCATTAGTAGATGAAGTAATTGAACTGGATCAGGAAAGCAGACAGGTAAAGCAAGAAGCAGATAACTTAAGAGCGGAAAGAAATAAAATTTCTAAGCAAATCGGCGGCTTAATGGCTCAAGGCAAAAAAGATGAAGCAGAAGAAATGAAAAATCAAGTAACTGCTAAATCCGACCGTTTAGCTGAGTTGGAAACAAAAGAAACGGATTTGCAGGAAAAGATAACAAAAATCATGATGACCATTCCAAATATTATTGATCCAAGTGTTCCAATTGGTAAAGACGATAGTGAGAATGTAGAAATCAAACGCTATGGAGAACCGGTAGTTCCAGACTTTGAAGTTCCTTACCATGCTGATATTATGGAAAAATTCAATGGCATCGACTTAGAAAGTGCAAGAAAAGTTGCAGGAAACGGTTTCTATTATTTAATGGGAGATATTGCAAGACTTCATTCAGCAGTAATTTCTTATGCAAGAGATTTCATGATCGATCGTGGATTTACTTATTGTATACCGCCATTTATGATCCGCAGTGACGTTGTTACCGGTGTTATGAGCTTTGCAGAAATGGATGCCATGATGTATAAAATTGAGGGAGAAGATTTATATCTGATCGGAACCAGTGAACATTCCATGATTGGTAAATTCATTGATACCATAATTCCAGATACTTCTCTTCCACAAACTCTGACCAGCTACTCTCCTTGTTTTAGAAAAGAAAAAGGTGCCCATGGTATAGAAGAAAGAGGTGTATACCGTATCCACCAATTTGAAAAACAAGAAATGATCGTTGTATGTGATCCGGAAGACAGCATGATGTGGTTTGATAAGTTGTGGCAGAACACCGTAGACTTATTCCGCTCTTTAGACATTCCTGTAAGAACCCTGGAATGCTGCTCCGGTGACTTAGCAGACTTAAAAGTAAAATCTATTGACGTAGAAGCATGGTCTCCAAGGCAGCAAAAATACTTTGAAGTAGGAAGCTGTTCAAACTTAGGTGATGCACAGGCACGTAGATTAAAGATCCGCGTAGTTGGTGAAAAAGGTAAATACTTTGCTCATACCTTAAACAATACGGTAGTTGCACCTCCTAGAATGTTAATTGCATTTTTAGAAAATAATCTAAACCCGGATGGAACTATTAATATTCCGGTTGCACTACAGCCTTATATGGGTGGAAAAACTATAATAGAGTAAAATTAAATAAATATTTATTATAAACTAATAGATAGGGGAGTAATGTAAATACCATTATTACTAAATCAGGGATAAGGTACTTCATTACTATCCTATCTTCTTTTGTTATGTATCATTCAAAGAATGTTCATCATATTAAAGAATACAATATGGTTACATACTAATAATTATGAGTTAATTTATTCGAAACCGTCATATTTATCTGGATCCTATTTTAATAATAACTGTGTCAAATACGCAGTATACCCCTTTTCATTGTATTATAAAATACATTTCTAATTTCAGTATAGGGTATGCTGCTAAATGCTGTTCTATAGTAAAACAGCCTAGTTCGCCTTTTATATCTTATCTTGCATTATTTACGATTAACTGTTTATCATAGTTTTGTGTATATGTTTGCATTGTGACTTAGGCTCTGATTTAACGTTACGATGTTCTCTATAAGCTTGATATTGCATTGGTTATATTTATGTAATAATGAATATTTAAATTTTAAAAGAAGTAATTGCATATCATTACAAAATGTGTTAAATTTTACATTGCATATTCCATATATACATTAGCAAAGGAGTAATAAAAGTATGAAGATCAAATGGAAAATAGTTCTGGTTTTTGCTTCTTTAATCGTAGCTGCAATAACAGTTATTAATGTTTTATATTATTTTAATATCTCCAGGTTTATTGAAAATGAACACATTAATCAATTGTCCGGTTATTCTAAAACGGGCTACCAATTATTAGATAATAAATATCCAGGTGATTGGAAAGTAGAAGGAGAAAAACTTTATAAAGGTGATATTTTATTAAATGATAATTATGAATTTGTAGATGGTTTTGCAAAAGATGCTAATATTCAGGTAACTATTTTTCTTGGGGATACAAGAATAACCACTAGTATTAAAGATGCTCAGGCAAAAAGATTAGTTGGTACTCAAGCATCCGATATTGTAGTAAATAAAGTATTAACCCACAATGAAGATTATTTAGGAAAAGCCTCCATTGTTGGAAGGGAAGCACTGACCTACTATGTTCCAATACAAAACTCAGATGGAACAGCTATAGGTATGTGGTTTGTTGGAATATATTTAGATGATATTGGGGCTCAGATAATAAAGGTTGTTACAACTTCCATTATAGTTTCTGCGGTAATATTAATGGCAGGCTGCTTAATTACATATATAATTGGTAATACCATAGGCATAGGATTTAATAAAATCAGAACTGATCTTGAAGATTTTGAAAATGGTAAATTCAATCATTCCTTTAATATAAAATACATGAATAGAAAAGATGAGATTGGAGCAATTTCCAAATCCTATTCCAATATGCAGACTCATATAAAGAGTATTATTTTAAGTATTAAAGAAGAAATACTTAAAATAGAACGGTCTTCCGAAGAATCTTTGCTAAGTGTAAATGAGGTATATAATAATATTGAAAACATATCTGTTACAACAGAAGAATTATCGGCAGGCATGGAAGAAACCGCTGCATCCACTCAAGAAATGAATGCCTCGATACATAATATGGAGTCTGAAGTAGATGAAGTAGCAAGGAAAGCGGAACAAGGTGAAAATATAGTTAAAGAAATCAAAAAACGTGCAGAACAATTACAACAGGAAGCACAGGAATCTCACAAGAATACTATGGACATTTTTGAAAGTACCAGTGAAAATTTAAGAAATTCTATTAAAAAATCCAGTGCTATCGAAGAAATTAAAGCATTATCCCAATCTATATTACATATTACAAACCAAACAAATATGCTGGCATTAAATGCGTCAATAGAGTCAGCCAGAGCCGGTGAAGCAGGAAAAGGTTTTGCAGTTGTTGCACATGAAATTGGTAATCTTGCAGTTAACTCCAAAGAGGCAGCAACACAGATTGAAAACATTACAACTGAAGTATCGGAAGCAGTAAAAGCACTTGTAAAAGATGCTGCTACTCTCCTTGACTATGTTGAGCATACTGTTATTGAAGATTATGGCGTTCTGGTTCATACCGGTGAACAGTATTATACAGATGCCAATACTGTTAATGAAATGGTTACAGAAATTAAACGTATTTCCGATCAGCTCCAGACTTCCATTCATTATGTAAAACAAGCAATTCAGGAAGTAGCTGCAGCTTCAAACCAGGGAGCAGAAGGTGCTTCTGTTATTTCAGAAAAATCTACTTCTATCGTTACACAAACGGAAGAGGTAGTAAAGCAAACTCAAGCAAATAAAGAAAGTGTAGATGTACTAAACGAAATGGTTCAATTTTTTCAAATATAATCATATAGCCTGATTGATATAAAATGCCCCAAATGTGAGAAATCAAACTACATTTGGGGTATTTCATAGAAATTTGACTTCAGCTCCCACTTTTTAAATTAAGTTGACAGATAATCTTGTAAATGCTACCATATGAGTGGTTTTACCACTTATTTCTTGTTAACCTGGTGGATTAGATTATTTTCTTTGAAAGGGTGATTATAAAATGATACGTATTGGTATACTTGGTTCCGACAGCAGCCATGCTTTCGCATTTGCTACATTATGTAATATTCCGGATACTCATACCGGGCAATATAATTTTCCGGATGTTCGAATAACAGCGATCTACGGTCATGATAAAAAACAGACTGAAAAAACAGCCTTGGATTGTAAAATTGAAGAAATTGTCTCTTCCCCGGATGAATTAATAGGTAAAGTTGATGCAGTTATGATTTTATTCCGGGATGGAAACTTACATACTTCTTATGCAATACCCTTTATAAAAGCAGGAATACCGGTTTGGATTGATAAACCCTTAACTGTTACTTTAGAAGATTCAAAAATATTGTTAAAAGAAGCAGAAAAGCATAACTGTTTAATTACAGGAGGTTCTACCTGTAAATACAGTAAAGACGTATTGGAACTTAAGAATATCATAAATAACGGTTCTGTTGGAAATGTACTAGCCGGATATATTAACTTCCCCGGTGATATAAACAGCCCTTACAACGGAATATTCTTTTACGGACCACACATAGTGGAAATGCTTTTTACCATATTCGGATATAAGGTAAAATCCTTAACAACAATAAAACGTGACTCCAATATCCTTTGTGTAGCTGATTACGATACCTACAGTGTTGTATTAGATTTCACCAAGAATTTAGACCATAGTTTATGTGTTATTCATGGAGATAAAAAAAGCCATGTAGGAGAAATCAAAATAGATTCTTCCACCTACAAGGCCGGTTTAGATAAGTTTATAGAAATGCTTGATACAGGTATTATGCCCCTTTCCCCTGATAAATTAGCTGCTTCAACAAAGTTTCTTGCAGCAATTAATGAGTCCCTTGAAACTGAAAAAAAGGTTTGTTTAAATTTAGGGTATTAAAGAAAGTACGCTTTGCCCACGTAAGGCTAAGGAAGAACTTCGAGAATAGGGATATAGGTTTCTTGCTCCAAAGTCACAAGTAACCTATATCCCTATTCTCAAAGTTCCATTAAGTTTTTTAGGGCAAGCTGTTTATAAATAAATTTAAATTCAATCTACAAAATTTAATGTTTATACTTTAGACTATCTGCCATTTAATTATAGTATTTGTAATATACAATAGGTTGATTTCCTCCCTACATCCTGTAATTGGGCATGTTAATAGATACAAGTAATAATTTAGTTATTACATCTACCCCATCTTTGTTGATACTTTAATAGGGCAATCTATTCTATCCGTTTTATTATTAAAATCTTCTGCTTTCACTTTCTTCCCTCATGTGATTATGGCAGCAGTTTTTCTTTTTATGACTGCCAAACATCATAAATAGCATTCCTCCCATCATAATAGGGCATATAAACGGTGCAATAAAACCTAAAATTGTGGCTGCTACAGGGCTAAACCTTGCAATAAACGGTAACGACAATAGGATTAGGATAGGTAATCCGCAGCAGATTATCATGTGCAGCATGTGCTTTATTGGGCTATGTTTATGATTATCACAAGTTTCTTTTTCTAATTCTATGCTTTTTAACCCTTCCTCTTTGATATCTAATTTCTCTGGGTTTGTTTTTTTCATATCCATAAAAAATCCTCCATTCTATTTATGCTTATAATAAAATTATGGCATAAGATTATGTAGGTTTTATGGAGATATGTTTATAATCTTTCAGGTAAGCTAATGATAAAATTAGTTTCTTCGTTCTTTTTACTCTCACACTTGATTTGTCCACCGTGTTCTTCAATGATATATTTGCAGATGGATAGACCTAAACCTGAGCCTAGAATGCTCATATTTCTGGAACGTTCTCCTCTATAAAACTTATCAAAGACATAAGGAATATCCGTAATTCCAACCCCTTGCCCATTGTCCCAGATTTTGACCCTTAATTGTTTCTCCGTTTTACGTAAGAAACTTCAATCCCAATTCTTCCATTTTCAGCTTTTCCATACTTTATACTGTTATCTATGAGATTAGTCAATACCTGAGTAATTCTGTTTTCATCAAAACTTATTAGCAGATTTGGTGCTGTATTATTATAAAAGAATTCCATGTGATTATAATTCACTACTTCCTTCTGCTCCATTGCCACTTGAGTGATATAGCCATTAAAGTACTGTTCCTTCTTCGTAATGTGAGTTTATTCAGTTCTGCATTAAAATGTTCTAACAAGTCGCTAATCATTTTATTTAGTAATTCTGTTTTTAATACAATAATTTTAGCATATTAATGTACCTTCTCACTATCTTTTGCCATGCCGTCCCGAAGTCCTTCACGATATGCTTTAATGGTAGAGATAGGCGTTTTTAAGTCATGGGATATACAAGTAATCAGCTCCTTCTGACTCCTTTTTAATTCTTCTTCCCTATTACGTTTTTCTTTTAATTCATCCCGCATTAATTCAAAATTGTAAGAGAGTTTGTCTATATCATTATGCATTTTGCTTCTTGCACTTACAACCGGTACATTATAGTTTCCATCAGACAATTGCTTTCTTCTACCCTAATTGTTTTATTATACCCATTTCAATTTTATACACTTCATCACAAAGAACTTCTATATCTTCATTATTGTGGCTAGTAATAATAATTAGTTTTCCTTCATTTTTTAATTTCAGTAATAATTTTCTTATATCTTCTACTCCTTGAATATCGAGTCCATTCATAGGTTCATCTAGAATAATAATGTCTGGATTTTCCATTATTGCTTGTGCAATACCTAACCGTTGTTTCATGCCTAAAGAATATTTTCCAACAGGTTTTTTACTATGATAATCTAATCCCACCATTTCCATACACTTGTATATATCTTGTTTACTAGCTTTTCTTCTTATTGAAGCAAGGTATAATAAATTCTTATAACCAGATATTTCAGGTAGAAATCCAGGAGTGTCTATGATAAAACCTAAATTCTCAATGAAAGATATATCCTTTCCTATTAGTTTATCATTCAACCATATTTCTCCTTTACTAACAGACATAAAACCACATATACATTTTAACAATACTGTTTTTCCAGATCCGTTTCTTCCAACTAAACCATATATTCTAGAATCTATAAATTCCATATTTATATTTTTCAAAATAACTTGATCACCAATTGTTTTTTCGACATTATTCACTCGTATTTTAATATTATTCATATATCTTGTCCTTTCTATTTGCTACTATTAGCGTGGATATAATAAATAACATAATTCCAGTTAGGAAAAATATAAACGCATATTCAAGAGTAAGACCATACTTTAAGTTTCCCTTTGTAAACGTTGATAATTGAGCTAAAGTAACTGGAGAAATCAAATATGCACTTTCTACCCATGAGTTATAAATCATAATATCCAATAATATAAATACTCCTGCCACTATTACTCCCACTGCTCTTTTAGCAAATAAATTAAAAAGATATATCAAATATCCAAGCCATAGAAAGCACATCCACTCTAATATGAAACTATATAAAGTGGCTAAAAGAGGTTTATATGTACCAATTATAAAATCATTAATAATAAATTTTACTGAAAACTGCATCCCCGCATCCGTTTTTGCTAATGTTCCCCATATTTTCCCCCAATTAGATGATATACTAATTCTAGTTCCTAAACTAATTACGCTTACTAAAAACATAAATGAAGTATATAAAAATGTCATTGTAAATATATATAATAAATTTCCTATTTCCCATTCAACTTTTCTAGAACGTGCAACTATATATCTATATGTATCACTTCTAAATGGTGCATTACTAAGTAAAAATATAAGTCCAATCATAAAAACTGGTTGACATGTAAAATCATTTACTAAATGTGAAAATGCCCATGGTGTAACCTTTATATTCACCGCCTTTGAAAAATTTACAATTGGTTCAATATTAGAATATATAAATATTCCTACCATTAAAAATAATAATTTGGTTCGAACAGTTAATAACTCTCTTTTAAGTTGATAACAGAAAACTCGGATACTTTTGCAGATACTATCCATTTTTATAGCTCCTCTCAACTTTCTTGTAAAAAATTATTGAACATATAATTACTATGATTAAAATAGCAAATGTACAAAATAATAATGTCATCTTATCGGAACGATAAATACTTAACCCAGACAATAAATAATCTAGTCTCAAATTATAAGGAGTCTGGAATAAAACGTACACTCTCGACAAGAAAAATGATAATAAAAAAGGAGTAGCTATTACAATATAGCTATTTGTAATAAATACAGATACTGTTAAAGCAATTGTTGACCAAAGAATTCCAACTAAAAATGCTAAATAAAGTACAATGATAAAATATAAAAATCCATTACCCTTATTTAGATAATCAAAATACGGAAATCCCATTGCTTCCATATCACTATTAGTATTATACAAAGGTTTAAAAAATGAAGCTATGAAAACAAATAATCCCCCACCCAGAAAAACAGCTATACCACTAGATAATGAATTTACTATTATTTTTGATATTCCATATTTTATACAACCAATACGCCCAATTATCAGACTATCCATTTTAGACAGATGCTCTTTACAATAACTTGTTGCATATACGGCGGAGGCAAGCATTGGCATAAAGCATGATGAATATACTCCACCATATGAATAGGAATTAAACCAATAGTATCTAACATCAATTGTAGAATCTTTGGCAGCCCACAAAAATGGTATTTGATTCCATGTGTCCAAGCAAATACATAGAAATATTCCTAAAATAATAAATATTATTCTAATATTAATTACTTGTTTTATACTGCCCAGAATATAATTCAGTGTATAATACTTAGTTTCCATATGCTAAGTCTCCTCCTGTAACTGCATTAATTCGGTCAGCTTGATAAGTATAGAAAGTTACTCCCTCTTCATTTACACCATCCGTATATTGTCTCTGGTAACACCAATAAGGTGTTAGCTTTCCTGTACTATTACTCTCGTCATGTTCATTTGGAATAAATATATACTCCAACCATATTTTAGAGATATTACTTTCTGTACTTACAATAAGGTTTGCATACTTTTCTTTTAATTTCTCTATTCCTTTTTTGGCTGAAATAATTTCAATTTTATCAGCACTTTCAACTTTCCAGGCACCTTGTATATCTAAATACTCAAAACCTTTATCTGATAAAATGATACTTATATACGAACTTTGATAAGAAGCTCCAGCAAAAGACGATTGTATTAATGCTTCTTTTTTACCGAACATGGGAATGCTATTTTGAATAATATTATATTCCAGATAATAGAGCTTTTCCACCCCTGTCCAATCATCAACTATTTCTCTCATTCCACTTTTTACTTCTTCATCATAACCAGGACGCTGTGATAGGCTATTTTGCTCCTGAATTAAACTTTCAGCTGTAACTTCAATTGCAGTTACTAATTCAAGCCTTTCATTATCTCCTAATTCATAAGTTTCTTCAAATCTTTCCATATTATATTTAACTTGTTCATTTTGAATAAACTTTTGGAGCTCCTCATCTGTATAATTTTTATTATCAATTTCCCAATAGAATTTTGAACCTATTAAATATTCTATATTCTGCATTCGTGAGTCACTTTGAAAACGGAGTGAATTTGGCCATATTACAAGCTGCCCGCCATTTTCAGTTTCTATTATTGATTTTATGTAAGGATTAGGAAGATCTTCTAACGTCTTTTTTATACTGCTGTCATTTTCAAATAATAATTGAGAGAATTTTTCTATATCAAAGTCTTTTTCAACTAATTGATATTCAAAGTATTCATCACTATTTGGAGCAATTACATCTGCATCAATTTTCATATTTACATCAATTGTTTCCGTTATATGCTTATCATCATTTTTATTTGTTTGTACTGCTTTTTCACCATCATATGATTCATAAGTATTTGATTTAGTAAATTGATTTTCATCTTGTTTACTACAACCTACAAGTGTAATTAGTAGAACTATAAATATGATAACTATTTTAATTTCTCTCATATTTATTCTCTCCCTTTATTATAATAAATTTATAAAGGCATTCCCATCATAATAGATAAAAATGCCTTTTTAATCTCTTAGTTAAAATATATATTTACAAATCATGGTGCAAAACGGCCAGAAACTCTTAGCTGTGAAGTAGATGAACTTGTAGAATCTTTTTTTCCTTCTATTCTCATTTCATCATACTGTGATACTTTTGTAGCGTAATCAATACCATATGAACTAACATAATTTGAAAAAGTATGCCATCTATCTACATTATCATTATATCTTCTACGCATTGTACATGCAAAGACATTAGAGGATGACATTGTATTTTTAGTAGTAGTATTTTTATAATATTCATCAATTGTAATATACCATTTCTGCTCATTGTCTGATTTTTGATAGTAGGCAGCTTGAACTTGGGAAGAATCTTTACTATCAAATGTAAAGTAAAAATCATGATTAGCAGCAAAGATTATAGATGAACTAAACATTGTACAAAAACATAATGATAAAATGAGAATTTTTATCTTTTTCTTTAATTTCATAATTTTACCTCCTAATTGTTATTGATGTTTTGATATATTAAATATTTTACAATAAGTATGTAATATTTAATATTCGTTATCGGTTTTCTTTTTTCTTTAAATCATTAAAAGTTTTTAAAATTTCAGGTTCTTTGGGTTGAAACATGAGATACAGAGATGCCTGTCCACTAGATTTAATTGCTACTTTTCGCCCCACCTCTGTAATTCTTTTAACAATCCCCTTATTCATACTCATCCCTCCTTTCTTACTTTTTCTATTAATATTAACACTGTAATTAAAGATAATGTTAATATAACCATTAATGATATTGTTCGGGTATATGAAAATAACCCTAAAGACAAAAAGGACCAGATAATTCCTATTATTATTGATTTTTTATGATTAATTTGTTTTATTTCATTGGTTAGTGACTTACTTTTGTTTTCAATTGGTGCATATTTTAAAATTGTCAACATATAAAATAAAAGCATTAAAATCGCATGATGCAATTCGATTTTTTCAAAAATTAATTCTAATAATAGTAAGACAATTATGTATGAAAAAATGAATGATAAAATACACCCATGAAATGTTTTAGCATGATAACCACCACAATATTGCCTTGTTACGATAAAAACTATTAAAAAAATAATACTTTCTATTGGTCTATTTTAATATAATTCCAAGTATACTTATTATTAATATGCCTAATAAACTCATTAGAATAATTTGATATCCATATACATATATTGGTTTTTCTTCATTTTTAATAAATTCTTTTTTTACAAAAAAATTGACTATATAATTACTTAAAAAGTTTATCATTAGATTCACCTCTTAAGTTAATCTTAGTCTATTACATATATTTAATCAATAGTTCTGGCACAAAGTGCATTATTCAGGCATAAATAGCATTTTCAGCCACACATCTACATAAAAATAATTATTCTTCTCATAATATTTTATAATTCCATCATATTTGTTTACAATATCATAAATAGTCTTTAATCCAAAACCATGCATTGTTTTATCTTTTTTAGTAGTTATTAAATTAGGATTATATGAAAGAATTGATTTTTCAATCGTATTTTTCATAATAATATTTAGATAAGCTTTTTCATAAGTAACTATTAAAATAATTTCAGACTTTTTATTATTTAGGGCACAAGCTTCTATAGCATTATCAAAAAGATTAGCAAATAATATACTTAAATCTATATCATCAAATTCAATTCTATCTACAACTTCCCAATATGTATTTATACCTAATTTATTACATTTATTTATTTTAGCATTTATAATTGCATTTATTGTATTATTAGATGTAAAAACAAAAGATCTATCAAAGGTTAATTTCTCTTCTAATATATTTGAGAAATATGCTTCTGCTTCAGATATATTTTTTTCCTTTAATAAAGCCAAACCACATAAAATATAATTTTTAAAATCATGACGAATTTTTAACATTTCATTATATTGATTTTTCACTTCAATTATTTCATTTTTTTGATTTTCTAACTGTTTTAAAAGCAAAGTATACTTTAATTTTCTTTCATTATTTTTACTTATAAAATATAAAAAATAAAATGATAATAAATTTATTATAATTAATCCTATAACTGTGATATTTAAGTATATACTATCATAACTTCCTGAAACAATATGTATTTCTAAAACAGATAATCCAATTAATAAAGTTATAAAAAATATTAATAAAATTACTTTACCTTCTTTTAAAGTTATAGGATATAATAACTTTTTTTGTAATGTTAATAAAAAACTTGTAATTATAAAATATATTAATTTTGAAGTCAATATAGCAAAAAGCCATACCTCATGTTCCTTAGATATCTCTTTTATATTTAAATTTAAAAAAGTACTTAGAATAGTCATTAGAAAAATGTTAATAACTAATATTAAAAGATTACTAATGATAGATACTAATATTTTTTTATATATAAATCCTTTTAAAAATAGTAAACTAAAAATAAAACACAGAATAATTTGTATAATTCCTCTACTACTTTCTTTATGAAAAATAATACTACCATATTCTATATCAATAAATAGTAAAAATGTAAGGGCTGTATAAAGCAACCATTTCTTTTTAGAATCTCGGGGTTCCAATGATTTAATTACAAAATTAGTAATAATAAAGCTCTCTAATAAAGATATTAATACTCCAATATTAATTACTCTCATATCAATTAAGACTCCTTATATATTGTACCAATTTATCTTTAACATACTTATTTCTATTTCTACTTAATGGAAGTATAGATTTATCATTTAAAACAACTTCAGAATTATTTATTGAGTATATATATCTATAAGAAACTAAAAAACTTTTATGTATTCTTATAAATCCCCATTTTGAAAACTCTTTTTCAAATTTTTTCAAAGTACCTCTTACCTTAAATATCATTTCTTTATAATGAATATATATATAATGTTTAAAAACTTCCATATATTCTATATCTTCAATTTTACATATAACTTCTCCGTCAATAGTTGAAAATGAATAATAATTTTTAGAATTATCTAAAATATTCTGAAAGGCTTCTAAAGCCTCTAAAAGTTCAATATCTAAATATGATTTACGAATAAACCGTAATGGTTTATACTTTATAGATTCAAATACATATTCTGTATAACTAGTTAAAAAAATAATTTCTACATTAATGTTATTTTTACGTATTTTTTCTACAACTTTAATTCCTGATAATTCAGGCATTTCAATATCTAAAAAAATAAGAGAAAATTCATAATGCATACATGCAATTAATAATTCTTTTCCACTACTATACTCTTTAACCTCAATATCTAAATTCTGTAAAGAAAAAAAGTTATCGATTTTAGTCCTTATAATTTTTAAATAAGTATTGTCATCATCACAAATTGCTAATCGAATAGCTGACAAATTAATCACTCCTAAAACATCCTTTTATTCCAATTAATTCTATACTTTTATAAAATTATAACACACATTACCAAATATTAGTATATAGAGTTCAGTGCTATGACAAGAAATTACAATATAATATTTAATCTCTTTTATCCACAATACTTAATATAGCGGTATCTTCGGCTGATTCGTAGTAATTAAAACTCTATAATTAAAATATATTTTTGTGTAATTTGCATAAATTTTAACCCTGTTTTTCGTTATTATTTTGTTGACTTCTATTAAATTTAGGACTACACTCTTATCGAAATAAAGCAATAAAAAATTCAAAATAAGGATCGTGGTACATATGGATAATATTCCTGTGGATGAGTCTTCCCATCCTCTGCGTGTAGGGTTAACCTACAATCTTAAGAAGAATGCAGCATTAAATGTTGCAGAAAATGAAGCCCCGGACATGGAGGCTGAATATGATAGTATGGAAACTGTTTTAGCTATTAAAAATGCCTTAGAAGGCGGTAATTGTCAGGTTGAACTTTTAGAAGCTTCGGAAGAGCTGCCTCTTAAATTGATGAAACATGACATAGACATAATTTTTAATATTGCTGAAGGCATTCAAGGGAGAGGGCGGGAAGCAGAAATTCCTGCCATTATGAATTTTTACAAAATTCCCTATACCGGGTCAGATGAGACTACCTTATGCCTTGCACTGGATAAGGCACTGACAAAGCGTGTTCTTGCAACTTATCATATAAGGACACCAAGGTACTTTGTCATATCAAAAGATCAGACAAAGTTCAGTGAAAGCTTTACTTTTCCTGCTATTGTTAAACCTAACGCAGAAGGTTCCAGTAAAGGTATTTCTGAGGTTGCAATCGTTTCCAACCCAAGTGAATTAAAAAGCTTAGTATCGAAAAATATAAGCCTTTATCATCAGGATATGTTGGTAGAGGAATATATAGGCGGAAGAGAGTTCACCGTAGGTATCCTTGGTAATGGAAGTGAATTGCGAGTATTTCCTCCTATGGAGATTATATATTTGGATCAGCAGAACCCTTTTAATATCTATAGTTATAATGTAAAACAGAATTATAAAGAACTGATTCGCTACGAATGTCCTGCTGTAATCAGCAAAGAAATAGAAACAGAGATGGTACAAACCGCCAAAAAAATATATGAAATTCTTCAATGCAAGGATTTTGCCCGTATTGACTTTCGTCTTTCCCGGAATGGAAATTCCCATAGGGAAAATTCTCATTCTGAGAAAATATATTTTATAGAAATTAATCCATTACCGGGGCTGGCTCCAGGTTATAGTGATTTCCCAATGATAGCAGAATTTAATGGTATGAATTATGATACCTTGGTTCGCAGCATATTAAACAGCGCCCTTAAAAGATACGGTTTTCATTTTTATTTATCATAGGAGGAATTTATAATGACTGGAAAAATAGATGGATTAAATGATTCGGAACCTTATCCCCAACAGTGGTATGACTGGAAATGGCAGTTCCGCAATAGAATAACTACAATTGAAGAACTTGAGAAAATCATTCATTTAAGTGAAAAAGATAAGGAGGATATGGGTAATTGTTTAAAATATTTTCGGATGGCAATTACTCCCTATTATGCCTCTTTAATGGATCCCAATGATCCTTTGTGTCCTATCCGCATGCAGGCTGTTCCTACCATTAATGAAACTCAGGTAGGACCCTATGAGTTGGCAGACCCTCTTGATGAAGAACGGGATAGTCCCGTAAAGAATATTGTACACCGGTATCCTGACCGTGTTCTTTTTCTGGTTACACATATGTGCTCCATGTATTGCAGACACTGTACAAGAAGAAGATCCGTAGGGGAAGAAGATTTTGTAATCAGTGATGCAGAGGTAGATGCTGCAATAGACTACATTACAAAGAATTCCAGTATACGGGATGTTCTTTTATCCGGGGGAGACCCTCTAACTATGAGTGATGCAAGATTGGAGAAAATAATTGCAAAACTTAGAAATATTGAACACGTAGAAATTATCCGAATCGGAACCAGAGTTCCGGTTGTTATGCCAATGCGGATTACTCCTGAGCTTTTAGCAATGCTTAAGAAGTATCATCCCATATGGATTAATACCCATTTTAACCACCCAAAAGAACTTACCCCAGATGCTATAAAAGCATGCACAGATATAGTGGATGCAGGAATTCCATTGGGTAACCAAAGTGTATTGCTGAAAAATATCAATGATAATACAGAAACTATGAAAGAATTATTACTGAAACTGGTAAAAGCGCGAATCAGGCCTTACTACCTCTATCAATGTGACATGAGTCAGGGACTTAGCCACTTTAGAACCAGAGTGGAAACCGGCATTGAAATTATCCAAAATCTAACCGGTACCATATCCGGATATGCAGTACCTAAGTTTGTAATTGATGCACCTCATGGAGGGGGAAAGGTTCCTATGAATCCGGAATATATTATTTCCATGGATGATAATGAAGTCATTATGCGAAATTATGCAGGTCAGATTTATAAGTATCCTCAGCCAATACTATAATTGCAGAATAGAATCAATTATAATTATACAAAATGAAAAGTTTATCTAATTTTAAATAACAACTTTAAACTGAGAGACGGGCATCACATCTGCTAGATCCCGCCTCTTAGCTTTTAAATGATATTTTATAATGGGACATGTTTTACTGCTTTGCATAATAGGCAAGATTATTTGCGGCATATTTTCCCGTTTGCAATGCACCCTGAATCCAACCATGTTTATTGGATATATGTTCTCCGGCAAAGAAAACTTTATTATTATATTCAGGTAATGTCATTACATAAGAAAAACGTTGATTTTGCCCCGGCAGAGCATATGCAAAAGCTCCCCGAAAGTTTGGTTCATTGTCCCAAATCACTGTTTTATTCCGCTCTACAATAGGATCTAAGAATCCACTGGGTACCCCATGTACTTCTTCTACCTCTCTTTTAACGAATTCTACTCTATCATATTCCTCCTGATTACCAACCCTGGTTGCATTTTGATTATAAGAGTAGGAGGCTACAAGTACACCAGGTTCATCCGGTGAACATGTACTCTCTCCCTGACAAAAGTTGTGATCAGAGGGATACACAATGGATTGAATCGGAAGATCGGTATATGATATTCCACCGACAATATTACCATAATATGTATTGGCTTCCCAAAAACGTTGATTGCAAAGAAAAATAGTCTTTTGAGCGTTGACATAATTAAATTCTAAGATGGACTGCATTTTGGGGTTACTAAAGTATGGCTTAATTTCAAGTGTTCTTAATAAGGAAAAAGGTATTGTACATACTACAAAGTCAAATACATCCATCATGTTTTGCCTGTCCTGCTGTGTCCTGTATTTTAAATAGACCCTGTTATCATTTACATCCTGATAAATTCCCTCAACAAAATGACCGGTCCTATAATCAATGCTTCCCAGAGAATCATTCGGTATGTTGTAATAAAGAGAAGGTTCTGGTGTTGTAAAGGTCTTATAAAAAGCAAGTGGAAGATTGACCATTCCTTCTGTAATACGATACAAATTTCTATTATCTAAAGTATATTCTTCTTTGATAGATTCATCATAACCCGTTTCTAAAATAGAACCTGTTGAAGGATTTACACCGGATATCAAACTAATAGCTTCCTGTGACAAGCCTAATGACTCTAATGCTTCTCTTATACTTATATTCAGGATACCTAATATTTCTTCTGAATAAGTTGGCTGAATAGTAAACATTTCCGCTCTTTGCTCAGGAGTTAATTGATTCAGAATATAAGTAGAGACATACCGATTCAGTTCAGGCCAAGGTGTATTTTTCTCCCATTGTTCTAAATTGTATTTTGGATATAATAAATCCGTCACTGAGTCCGTCACTCTTAATCTGGTATTATGAACGTATAAAAAGTTGTTTCGAATGGGAGAAGATAAGGAAACCGTATCCAAATTCAATTGGTTAATATAATGCCAGGTTGTTTCATGGGATACTGGAATTCTCATGGCCCCAAATTCACCATAATACTTCTTATCCGGATCAAAATAGTAAGTATAAATTCTGCCGCCGATTCTGTCCTCAGAAGCTTCGAATACAGTAATATCTGCACCAGTTTTTCTAAGTTCATAGGCTGCTGCCATACCAGCTAAGCCGCCTCCAATAATACCTACTTTTACGCCTTTTAATTCCCCCGGTGCAGCATAATCCGTGATATCCGGGGGCGGACTTAATAAACTTATAATATTATCGTAATCTTCTGCTCTTCCTTCACGGGTCAGGTTGTCTCTCAGCATTTCATGCCTTTGCTCATTGGTTGGATTTACTATTGGATTTAAAGGGATACTCATGTTTAATACCTTTCAGATTCTTCCATTATAATATATTAATCATGAGTCAAAATATATACCTTTACATTCTATATACAATTCCTATGTCAACATAACCCTTGTCTTTTAATTCTTTTAAAATAGGTTCCTTATTTTTCTTCCATCATTTCTTCCCATTTCTTCACATGCTTTTAGTCCATTTTTTCAGATAGTACCTCTTTATTTCTTTCGTTAGTTTTCCCAAAAAATAGTTGATACTGCAACAAGTATATCTTTATTTGTTGCAATATCAACTGTCTAATCTCTTGTATTAACTTGCTTTTCCTATAATTCCGGTTTATCTGGATCAGAATTATCCTCATCCTGATTTGTTCCTATAATTTTTTTCTTTATATGTTCCAATTCCTGTTTATATTTAGAAGATGATATTTGTGGAAAAGCCTTAATGATTCTGCTTTTACCAAAAAAGTTCTTGCTAAGAATTTTATCTCGTTGCTCTTTAAGATTTTCCAGCTGTTCTTTGGAACTTCTTAAATTGGATAGTACATTGGTTTTTAACTCTTCCGTTACCTTTTTTGATTCTTCCAATCGACTTGCAACCTTTATACTATTGGTAGAAATCTTCTTTCCAATACCATCGGAAAAATTATGTATTTTCACTGCTATTTTATTGGCTTCTTCTAGCTGCTTATTAATTTTAAGTACTGTCTGGGCTGTAGCAATTACATCAACCAATAGAATTAAGTAGAAAATCACCAGCATCCCCCATCCTATCTTAACTGGAATTACTGCTATAAAATGAATAATTCCCGGATGGACTATTTCCATAACAAACAGACATGCAAGCCCCCAAAGTACAGAAAATTTCAAACAAACATACCCTTTTATATTAAAGGGTATATCAGAGTAATCCCACCATCTTTGTTTAAATAGCATTTCTAATACCCATCCGGTAAGAAACTCTATTATTGTGGTGACAAGAACTGCTCCAATAAACAATATCCACTTATTCTCCTGTATAGGCGTTAGTAGACTAATAACCGCAGCCACACCGAATCCATATACAGGACATAATGGTCCATTTAAAAAGCCCCTGTTTACGAATTTTCCTAAATCCACCGCTGCAAATGCTACTTCCGTACACCATCCAAAAAAAGCATAAATTATAAAAAACCATAAATACTCATACATACACTTCACTCTACCTTTAAATTTATTGCAGTAACGTAATTACATTATTGGTTAACTGCATTTGTCTTTATTAAATACTATTAATAAAGGCATTTTATAATAACTTTAAATATTAGTCAATTAAGTGAACCTTAAAAAATTATTATAAAATAATATTTTAGAAAGTTGAAACCACAGGAATCCAGGTTAATATGAAGATTTAGCTTTATGGATAAGATTTTTTTTATTAAAATATAGCTTTATTTTAAGCATAAGTTTTTAGGATATCATTTAAAGCACTTTTGCTGCTGGTATGACTCCTTACAATTTCAGCATTTTTTCTTTCTGCTTCCACTACTGCACACCGAACCATTTTATGTGATACCGTATTGGTAAACAAAATAACCAGATCCGGTTCCCCAATCTGATCGCTAAGTTTGGCAGTCATCTGTGTAAATACTTTTGCCTTACATTTATACTGCTTACAAATTTCTTTATATTGACAGACCATTCTGTCATGACCTCCAATGATTACTACGCTCATATTATTGTCCTCCTATACTACTGCCTTTTGCAGCTTGTCTTCACTGATGGAGTTCCCGATCCATGCAGTTCGTTGAGCTTCAGCGTGATTCGGTCAAGAATAATTTCTCTTATACCTATACCGCAAGAAATTAATTTTATTAACCTCTCCCTTGCCTGTTCAAAACTCTGGTCAAACCGGTTACTAATGGTGCACATTTCATTGCTAATTGTGTTTCAATATTCCTTAGATTCATTTCCTGGATAATTTGAAATACTTCCTGACTCATAAATCCCTTCTTTCATGGTTAGTTATAACTAACTAATGTTTATATTATCTAATTTTATTCTGTTCGTCAAGTATGCTTAATGATACTTTTTTATCAATAACCTGCTTTCTAAAAATTAAGCCATGCTGATTGATTCTTTCTTCTCAATAAGCATGGCTTTCTCCACTTAACTCTCTATATGTGTTTTTCAGATTCTAATAACTATAGTGTCCACTCTGCTGACTTTGTCTGTAAATCCCATAATTTATGATATAATCCACCTGCATTTAAAAGTTCTTCATGAGTTCCTTCTTCTGCAACGCCTCCTTCAGCAAGTACTACAATATGATCTGCTCCTGCTATTGTCCGCATTCTATGGGCAATAACAAGTACTGTCTTGTTCCTAATCAACCTTGATAATGCTTTCTGAACCTTGGATTCATTCTCTACATCAAGTGATGCCGTTGCTTCATCAAGAAGTATAACGGGAGCATCTTTTAACAAGGCTCTTGCTATGGAGATTCTCTGCCTTTCCCCGCCGGAAAGAGTGGAACCATTCTCCCCTATCACTGTCTGATAACCCAAAGGCATCTTTTCTATGAATTCTTCGCACATTGCCATTTTAGCCGCATGAATTACTTCTTTATCAGTAGCCCCCCTTCTGCCCAGACGTATATTTTCCATAATCGTATTGTTAAACAGTACTACATCCTGAAATACAATGGCATAATTTCTTAAAAGTTCCTCCGGCTCAATTTCAGAAATATTAGTTCCTCCTATGGTGATCTTTCCGGACTGAACATCCCAGAATCTTGCAGCAAGCTTGCTTACGGTGCTTTTTCCGCCGCCGGATGGTCCTACTAATGCAGTAACTTCTCCCTGCTTAGCTATAAAACTTACATCATTCAATACATATTCCAAATCATCATTTTCCTTTTTATTATATGCAAATCCTACATGTTCAAAGCAGATATCATAATGTTCAAATTCTACATTCCCTTTACCAGTCTGTATTTTCTGGCTTTGAATCTCTTTCATTCGGTTAATCTTAAGTTCCGTTGCAAAAACAGCCGCCAAATTCTGCAATGCCATTGCCAGAGGATCAAATACTCTGGAAGCTGCTATAAGGAACATAAGAAGTGTAAGAAAATCAATCTTTCCAACCGTTATCAGCTTTGCTCCTGCTAAAACCAGTGTAGCTACTCCAACCCTTAATAACATCTGGGCTGATATAACAAATATGGCTGTATTCACTTCCGCCATTATGTTCATTTTTTCAGAGGTTCTCAGTGTTTTATCTACTTTTTCCAAATAGCGTTCTGACTGGTTATTTGCTTTTATTTCCCTGATTGTTTCCAGGCATTCCTGAATACTATCTGCACGTTCCAGCTTAGAATTATCATGCAGTTTATTGGCTTTATCCTGCTGTTTCCTTCCTCCTATGGTAATGGCAAAGGCTATAGGAACTACCCAAAGCAATGCTGCAGCCAATCTCCAATCAGTAATAAGAAGTCCGATTCCTACGATTACCACTGCCAAAACTGCTCCAAATAACTCCGGTATATAATGAGAAAAAGCGGTCTCTATTCCGGCACAATCTGTCATAATGGTAGTTGTCAAATCAGACAAATCTTTTTTTCCAAAAAATGATAACGGTATTTTTCTCATTTTTTCAGCAATACTGATTCTTTGATTGGCGCTTTCTTCGTAGGAGGATAAGAATGTAGCATCATACTGAATTTTTTCAAATATCCAAATAACTACCAGTATAATAACTGAAATTATAATGTACACATATAGTGGAAGTACTTTTTCCACTCCACCTATATAAGGAGCCAATAAAGCCCGCAGTACCGTATATAATAATCCTACAGGAAACATGAAGCTGATGTATGTTAAGGTACATGCAATAATCGCCTTCACCAAATCTTTTGCTCCTTTTTCACTCAAAGCAAATTTATTGATAAAATATTGTGTCATTTTAACCTCGATTCCGATGCTTTAGCACCTTTTAATAATGACAGCAATTCTATGCTCTGGCACAAACTGCTGGTTTCAAAACTTGTTAACTTACCTTCCCTTCCTTTACCTTCCATGAAATGGAGGTCTTATATTCTTCCCACATTCTCTGGTATAAACCGGCTTTTTTTATAAGCTGTTCATGTGTACCGCTTTCTTTGATTTTGCCCCCTTCTATTACCATAATTTTATCCGCATTCTTTACTGTAGACAGGCGGTGGGCAATCATTAATACGGTTTTTCCCTTCGCAAGTACTTCAAAAGCTTCCTGAATCTTATGCTCATTTTCCGGATCGGCAAAAGCGGTGGCTTCATCTAAAAGCACAATAGGAGCATCCTTTAATATAGCTCTTGCAAGTGCGATACGCTGCGCCTCACCTCCGGATAGATAAGTGCCTTTACTGCCCACTATGGTATCAATACCTTGGGGCATTTTATCAAATATTTCTTCACATTGCGCAGCCTTTGCTGCTTTCATAACCTGTTCTCTGGTTGCATCCGGTTTTGAGAAGCGGATATTTTCAAACAGACTGGTCTTAAATAGTCTTGTATTCTGGAACACAAAAGATACTTTATTCATCAATTCTTCCGTTGGAATGTCTCTGACATCCACCCCTCCTATGGTAATACTTCCCTGGGCAGTATCAAAGAAACGTGGGATCAGGGAAGCCACCGTTGTTTTTCCTCCTCCTGATGGCCCCACTAAAGCTGCCATACTTCCTTCTTTAATGGAAAATGACATATGATGAATCGCAGGTTGTGTGGTTCCCGGATAAGAAAAAGTTACATTATTAAATTCTATGTCCATCCGGGCCGGTGTTTTTCTCCCATTCCCTGTAGGTTCCTTTAGTACTTTTTCTTCCAATATACCATTGATTCTGGTTACCGCATCTTTTGCCAACATAAGATTTTCACTGGAGAACATAATTTTATTCATAATCACCGTTATGATTGGAGTAAAAATACAATAGAAAATAAAATCGGATAAAAACTTTTGTGGATTTACCGCTGCCCTTATCATCAAAATACCGGCCGGTATCAAAAGTGCAAAAACAGAATTCATGGACACGGTATAATTGCACATGGGAATCCGTAAACTGATCGTATAGTTTACTGCCCATTTTTTATACCCCATTATGGAATCATGAAAATTTTTAAAAGAAAATACAGTCTGTCCAAAGGTTTTTACCACAGGGATTCCTCTTATATATTCTACTGCTTCATTATTCATATCCTCCAAAGCATTCTGGTATTCCTTCATGGCTTCTGCCATATTAGGGCCCATCATACGGCTAAGAAAGAACATACTGATTATTATAGGGATTAAACTAATCAGCCCCAAACGCCAGTCAAAAGCAAACAGGAGAATCAACATTGCAACAGGAGTTACAAGTGCTCCGGCTAAATCCGGCAGTATGTGGGCTAGGAAAGTTTCTGTCTGTCCGGCACTTTCATCAATAATACGTCTTAATCTACCTGTCCCATTGGCATCGAAATATCCAAGGGGCAATTTTACAATGTGATGTAATGCTTTACTTCTCATATTTCTTGCGGTACGAAAGGCTGCAACATGTGTACACATCAATGCTCCTCCATAAACAAAAATCCCCACCAGTGCAAAGATAACAGCAATCCATCCATACTGTGTCAGATTCTTAACATTTTGAATATTCGGCATTGCTTTTAAAACTTCATAAGCAATTTTCCAAATACACAGAAACGGCACCAACATTAATACAGAACTGATACCTGATAATACGCATCCTAAATATGTCAGATATTTATAATTACCTGCAAAATCAAGGATTCTTTTTTGCTTGCTCTTCAATTACGACACCTCCACTTGTTAGTTACTTATGGTTAGTAATTTATAACGATTAGTATTAAACTAATGGTTAATGATAACTAATGGTTAGTTATTACTAACTGTCTTCTTTTAAAAAAAGCACCAAAGGGCGCTTTTCTTCTTAATTTCTTATTCATTTTATTTCTTTTATACATACTTATCTACTCCATTCCGCCGTAATTCACTCCATTCAGGCATAGTTTCTCTGCTTTTTCGAAATTCCTTAGGTGTAATCCCTATTACATCCTTAAATGCTGCTGAAAATTTACTTCCATTTTCATATCCAACACAATTGGCAATGTTTAGAATTGTTTTTTCTGTTTCCAATAACATTTTTGCAGCTTCCTGCATTCGATATTCTTTTATATATGCGTAGATTCCGCTGGCATACACTCCTTTAAAGCATTTTTTCATAGAGGTCAATGCTATGTCATGTTCTTTTGCAAGTTGTTGCAAGGTATACTTTTTATCCAGATTCTCTACTAATTGTTTCTGTATGTTTTTCACCTTTTGAACATGTATTTTTGAAAAGTATACTCTTTCCTCTTTTTCCTCCGGTTCACAAGCACTTAAAAATAAAATTACCTCTAATACTTTCAATCGAAAATATTCCTGTCTGATTTTTTCCGGAACATGATACAATTCATAGAAGATATGTTTCATGGACTTATTCTCCTGTGTCACATAAAACCCTTTGTCCCCGCAAAACCTTATAAATATCTTTTTTAAATCAATTTTATTTTTCCCAAACTGCTTATCCATTTCCCTCTGTGCAATTTTAGGGATAACTAAAATAGATATTCCATGATAATGTGAAACCGGAAAATAGGACTGATGACAAGTTCCGTCCTTCCGATTCATGGAAAAGTCGCCTTTTGCCATATAGAGATAATCTCCGCTATCAAATTCACACTCTATCCTTCCCTCATTACAGTGATTGATTTCATACATATCTTCCTGAGGCAAAACGTCTACATGAATTCCCTCCATATGTACATCGTTGTACACAATTGTAATTCCATCAAATACCTTATAACTGGTCATTTCTGCTTTTCCTGATTTGTCTATTATCTGATATAGAGACATATTGTCATTTCTTTCTAATACTTTTACTCTGCTTCCATAAAACAATTCTTCCTGCATTAAAGATTCCACATAGGTACCTCCTAAAACTGTTCTGAACTTTTGAACTTTTTATAACAAAAGCCATCATCACGGCAGCTTTACTACCATGTGACAGCTTTATGCATTTTATATATTCTCATTCACGCTTCACTTTTCTCACAACTGCACTGTTTTACAATCACACTGCGTATTTCCTGCCCATTCATATAACCGCATGCGGACAATCCGGCATGAATTACCGTATTCCACTTATTGGCTGACAAATGACAGAGGGTGTCATCATTAAATTCTACCGTACAGACATTTTCTACCTCACATTCAGCACCACAGGCAATCTTATACATGTTCTTCCGACTGATTGCTCCTATTTCCTCCAATGTATTTATCATACGGTATACAGTTGCTGTTCCAATCCTATTATCAATCTCCACTGCCCGATAGAAAATTTCCTTACAGCAGGAGCATTCTTCCTCTAGAATAATGTCCAGCAGGATCAGTCTTTGTTTTGTAATCCTACAGCCTTTTTCTTTCAGTTTTTGAAGTACCATTTCTCTCTGCATCTGTGTCCTGTGATAGTTTCTATGATCACGAGGCTTTTTTCCTAACTGCTTTACTTCCTGATCCACTGCATTCCTCCTACCTATGGCAATGACCTCCGCAATGCTTACAATCATTACCGCACTGTATTGATTTTCCATTCCGTTTATCACGAATCATACCTTTTACGATCAAAGATACAATACCTGCAACCACAATTCCTGTAATTAATGTACCCATATAAACCTCAATTCTGGCGCATTAGCACCCTTTTTATTAATGATAGTGAATTTGTTATACATAAATTTGCCGGTTGAAATCAAAGTTTTCAACCTGACCTCCATTATAGTGATCTAACCTTTTTATAGAAGGAGCCCGCATCATTAGACGCAGGCCCCATCTCATGCCGGACTGCTTTCTATTTTGCGCCAGCTATACCTTTTATATTTACATGTAATGTTTTACTTTCTTTATATGGTCTAAACAGCAGGTAGATAAATCCAAGAACAAGGACAAACGCTATTACTGTTCCAGCTCCAAAGGTTCCTGCTGTAACTAAGGTGCCGATTTGGAATACGCATAATGAAACAACATACGCAAGAATTGTCTGATATCCAACTGCAAACCAGAACCATTTTGCATTATTCATTTCTCTTCTGATTGCTCCCATGGCAGCAACGCAAGGAGCACATAAAAGATTAAATACCAGGAATGAATAAGCTGCTATGGCTGTCATACTTCCTGCCAAAGAACCCCAGATTTCCGCTCCGTCTTCTGCAACCTCTGTAAATCCATACAGAATACCAAAAGTTCCAACTACATTTTCTTTTGCAATAAGACCGGTAACCGCTGCAACCGCTGACTTCCAATTTCCCCAGCCAAGTGGTGTAAATAAAGGTGCTAATACATTACCAATCGATGCTAAAATACTACTATCAAGTTGTTCTGCTTCTAACAATCCAAAAGAACCATCTGCCCAGCCAAAACGCATTAAGAACCACACTACTATAGTCGATAAGAGAATAATGGTTCCTGCTTTTTTAATGAAAGACCATCCTCTTTCCCACATACTTCTTAATATATTTCCTACCGTAGGCATGTGATAAGCCGGTAATTCCATAACGAAAGGTGCGGTATCTCCTGCAAACATTTTTGTCTTCTTTAAGATAATACCGGAGCAAACAATTGCTGCAATACCTACAAAGTATGCACTGGGGGCAACCCACCATGCTCCTCCGAACAACGCACCTGAAATCAGAGCAATAATAGGAAGTTTTGCGCTGCAAGGTATAAAGGTGGTAGTCATAATTGTCATCTTACGGTCTCTGTCATTCTCAATGGTTCTGGATGCCATAATACCCGGAACCCCACAGCCGCTTCCGATAAGCATTGGAATAAAGGATTTACCGGAAAGACCGAATTTACGGAAAATCCTATCCATAATAAAGGCAACTCGCGCCATATATCCGCAGGCTTCCAAAAAGGCAAGAAATGCGAATAAAATAAGCATCTGCGGAACGAAGCCAAGAACCGCACCAACACCAGCTACAATACCATCAATAATAAGACTCTGTAACCAGTCAGCACATCCTATTGCATTTAAAGCTGATTCTATCAGCACCGGTATACCGGGAACTTCCGTTCCAAAGAAACTCCAACTATCACCGAATAAGCCCTCATTAGCCCAATCCGTTGCCCATGTACCCACCGTTGTTACAGAAACATAATATACAAGGAACATAACCGCTGCAAAAATCGGAAGTGCCAGCCATCTGTTTGTAACAATCCGGTCAATTTTATCCGAGGTAGTCAGCTTTTCTTTTCTGCTTTTTGTACAGCATTCATCAATAATAGATGAGATATATACATATCTTTCATTGGTAATAATACTTTCTGTATCATCATCAAATTCTTTTTCAAGGTCATTAATTTCAACAGCCACATCCGGTGCCTGTTTCATCTGTTTTTGAATCTTCTCGTCTTTTTCCAACAATTTGATTGCAAAGAATCTTTTCTGTTCTTCCGGAACCTCCATTCCCAATTTATCTTCCACGGAACGGATTGCAGACTCAACCTCCGCTGCAAACTCATGAACCGGTACGCCGGCTTCCTTCTTTCTTGCAAGAGCAACTGCTTTTTCTGCTGCTTTCTGAATTCCGGTTCCTTTTAATGCAGAAATTTCTACTACATCGCAACCTAATTTTTTACTGAGTTTATCTATATGTATCTTATCACCTGTCTTTTCCAACACGTCAATCATATTAACAGCCATGATTACCGGAATTCCCAGTTCCATTAATTGTGTAGATAAATATAGATTTCTCTCAATATTGGTTCCGTCCACTATATTCAAGATTGCATCCGGTCTTTCACTGATCAGATAATTTCTTGCTACCACTTCTTCTAATGTATATGGAGACAGTGAATAGATTCCCGGCAAATCCGTAATTGTAACATCTTTATTCCCCTTTAACTTACCTTCTTTCTTTTCTACTGTTACGCCAGGCCAGTTACCAACGAACTGGTTGGAGCCTGTCAGTGCGTTAAATAATGTTGTCTTACCACTATTTGGATTACCTGCAAGTGCAATTTTTATTGACATCTTATTTCTCCTTCTGCCCAATGGCTATGTTTGTTATTCCTATCCCTTATTTGCTTTCCCTGTCATTTGTTAGTCTCTACTAACCTTTGACAAAAAAAAATTACTCTACTTCTATCATTTCAGCATCTGCTTTTCGAAGTGATAATTCATATCCCCTAACAGTCACTTCTACCGGATCACCAAGTGGTGCTACTTTTCTGACAAAAACATCAACTCCCTTAGTGATTCCCATATCCATGATACGTCTCTTTACCGGTCCCTCTCCGGTAAGCTTCTTCACCTTTACGGTTTGTCCACAGTCTACTTCCCTTAATGTTTTCATAATTACCTCGATTCTGGCGATTTAGCGCCTTTTAATAAAGACAGTAACTTTGTGCACCGGCACAAATGGCGGTTGAAAAAACAAGTTTTTTCAACCTGGTTCCGTTGCATGCCCTATCTGCTTGAAGATGGGACGCTGCTACAAATAGGGTGTGAATTATGCATTTCAATAATTCATGATCCTACTTTCATGTTATATATAATGAATCTTACTAAACCATTATCTTGTTAGCCATGTCTTTTCCGATAGCAACTCTGGAATCTTTCACATTCACAATCATATTGCCTCCTATTACAGACACAACGGTAACAATACTTCCTGCAACAAATCCAAGGTTCTCTAAAAACCTTCTTGTTTCTTCTTTTCCGCCAACTTTTTTTATTGTATTATGTTCTCCTACTTTCACCATTGTTAACGGCATAATCTCATCCTCTTTCTTATACAATTTTATTAATATTGATAAAGATTTTCATTTTCATATATTAGTATATGCGAACCAATATTAGTTGTCAAGAACTTTTTTGTACATTTCTTCTCAATAAAATTAGGTATAAATTTATGGTACATCCCAATGTATACTAGCTGAAATTTCTATCTGTACCCAAATTGAATGAATACTTTTTTGCATTTTTATAGGTAAATTCTCTCTTCCGGAAACAATTGAATAAATCTAATTTTCATGGTATACTAACTTAAATTCGACACAGCTAACAAGTTTAAATATCTAGAATGTGAGGTGTTAACAAGATGAATATAAATGAATCTGCTGAAAATTATTTGGAAACTATTTTGGTATTAAGTAAAGAACTCCCTGTTGTCCGTTCAGTGGATGTAGCCAACGAACTGGGATTTAAGAAATCAAGCGTTAGTATTGCCATGAAAAACTTACGTGAGAAAAATCATATTACCGTCACGGATGCAGGCTTTATCTATCTGACAGATTCCGGAAAAGACATTGCAGAAATGATTTATGAAAGACATCAGCTTCTTTCTTCCTTGCTTATAAAACTTGGTGTTGATGAGAACATCGCTGCTGAAGATGCATGTAAAATTGAGCATGTACTCAGTAAAGAAAGTTTTGAGGCTATAAAAAAATATGCGAAGTAAGAAATACTTCTTTTTCCGTTGATTCTATAGTAGTACCGGATTGCAGGAAATAAACCTGCTGTTTGGAATATTGAATTGAACTGTTTCAAAGTCTGTGAAACTCAAAAAGCTGATATAAGTTTTTATAATATTTATGGGCAAGGCCATTTTCCGGTGGTTCTTGCCTATACTTGTATTATAAACTATTTTTAAGGTTGCCAAAAAAGACTCCCCTTAGGCAGTCTCTTCCATCCATTTATCCGGTTCATTTAATACAATCTCAAACTGCCTGGGAGAAACCGGTTAGTCCATCACAGGTACAGTCAGAATATTCCTCACTCCCTATCCTCCTCTCATGCTAATTGCATCCTAACATACATATATAAAAATATTTATAGCAAACTTTGATTATATAGATCCACAATAAAAGTTTCAAAATTTTCCCTTTGGGAATGGGTGTTATCTAAATAAATATCTTTTGAAAACACTTCAGCATTTAAATAATGGGCATCTAATGAATCGATATTATAGAAATTCCTACTTTCATATAAATCTTTTAATGTTTTACCTATTTCTAATAATTTATTATAATGTGGTCCAACTGAAAATCCTTTCATTAAATTTTTATCTACATATGAGTTTCCAAAAAATAATGACTTAACAAGCCAGCCTTTATCTGCACTTCCATCTTTAGTAGTATTTGTTAAGATATAATTTATATTATCTGAGAATTCTGTAAATCTTCCCGTTTTGGTTTTTATTCCAACTATAGGATACCACAAGCCTTTAATTTTTCCGCTATAGGTTCCAGATGACCTATAAAATGCCAAGGTTACTCTTTCTATTCCATAAATGTATTTAATATTAACATCAATTAAACCAATCATTCTAAAAGGTTCGACTGTATATATATTTGCTCTAAAGCTATCAAGATATATGTTTAATATTTTAACAGAACTTCTCACAATGACGTCTCCTTATAATTATTATTTTTTTATATTTAAAATAAACCATGTAATGTTGTAGCATTTTCATCACATGGTTTATATTAAAGTTTATTTATTTTTTATTATTTCCAGCTGTTCTTTAATATCTTTTATATCTTTATATCTTTCTTCAATACCCATCAGTCTTTTTAAAAATATTTTTTCATCTATGTTTAGTTCAAGTTCTTCAAACCAAGGCCTTTCTTCAGAATTAGTTTCTGTATACGATGAATAATATAAGAAAATAAGGAAATCACCTATCCACCAATAATCTATCTCTTTTAAATATCTGTCATTATCTATAAATCTAGCTAATCCAAAATCAATTAAAGCTATCTCTTTATTCTTTTTTAAAATCACGTTGGGAAGTCTGATATCCCGGTGTACAATGTTATTATTCTGTAAAATCTCCACTAATTCAAGAAGCTGACTCCCCACATTATAGATTTCATCTTTACTAAAAATGTGTTTGTCTTCTACAATTAAATCTTCAAACACTGTTCCATCTATATATTCTAATACATAACATTCTCCATATTTATCTTCAAATTTAGAAATAAATTTTGGAAAACATGAATAATCCAGACTTCGTAATGTTTTTTCCTCATAGAATAAATTTTCATTGGTCTCTTTATTCGACTCTTTTTTTATTTGTTTCAGTACATACTGTTCATTTTGGTCATTTGTAACTAAATACGCTATACCATATCGTCCTTCACCTATGATTTTACGAACTAAATATCCATTTACCCTATCATTGACTTTGTAATAGTTTTCCATGTCTTCTAGATTATACATATTTAATTAAATAATTACCAATGTCTTCTGTCCGACATGCTGAAGCGTCTTCTGTCTGATTCACTGAAACGTCTTCTGTCTGATTCACTGAAGCGCCTTCTTTCTGATACGCCTCCTAATCTTCTGTCTGATTCACTAAAACGTCTTCTGTCTGATAGGCTTCTTGACCTACTATCAGATCTATCACTAAATCTATAGAAATTGTGGCCAAAATCATTTCTACTCATATAAACACCTCCCGAAATTTATTTAGATATAATATAGCAAAACTATATTATGCCTGATATATATTATGACATAATGTGATGTTTTGTTACATTATAAATAATATTTCGACAAATGTATTATCCCTACTAGAATAGTATTTTTATTTATCTTACTGGGTTAGTAAATAACTATCCCTTAAACACAATGCCCCATATCCCAATGTGGGATTAGGATACTCTCTCTCTATACTCAGATGCCTCGCACCGGCGATAAGATATGCTCTGGTCTTCTCTCCGTAAAAGTACGGATCATTCCCATTGACAATTCCCCATTCCATTAGCAAGGCAATGCTTCCTGTTACAAAGGGTGTAGCCATGGAAGTCCCTGATCTGGTGGTGTATCCACCTCCCGGTGAAGCAGCGGTTATGTCTACTCCCGGTGCAACCAGATCCGGTTTAACCATAATACTACCACGAGGATAACCTCTGCCTGAAAAATATGCGAAGCTGTCATTATGAGCATCATAAGCTCCTACGGCAATGGCTCTTTCTGCGGTAGATGGTATGGTTAAAGTAGTATTTTCGGTTGGCCTTAGAAATCTGGTCTGAGGACTTATTACCCCTCCGGCAGGGAGCCAAAGATCATAATTTCCAACTACAATTCTTCTCGGAACCAGCTCAATCTTCCAAATACCTGATTCCACATAATCTCTGGTTGGGATGAATTCAATATAGATCTCCTGTTGAATATTGTAGGGCAAAGGCTCACCGTAGAATAAATATATTTCCGTAGGTCCAATGGTAAACCGCTGAGTGCCTAATCTCTCAGGAATAGGACCCACCCTGATTCCACTTGGAGCAATCAGTGTTATATCAAATTGATCATAGAAGTTCTTCCATATCTGAAGGTTAAAGGTATCCTCAAATTCCCCAACGGCTAACTCAATGACTACAGGCTCACCCAGTATTCCTCTGGCTAGAAAACCTCCGGTATGTTTTCCGGCTGTTCCTTCATTACCTGTTCCAACTACAATATTCATCTTCCAGCGGTTGGCAATATCGCTAATATAAGTTTCCAATAAGGACAAACCGTTATGAGTCCCATAATTATTCCCAAAACTTAAGTTCACAACTAAGGGCATATTTAATTCAATGGCTCTTTTTACAACATAATCAATTCCCTGCATCAATTGGGTAGTTCTGGGGAAAGAATCTCCAACAGAAGTCCCAAGCTTCACTACAATCAATTCACTTTGGGAAGCTACTCCCCTATATCTTCCGTTACTTCCACGTCCATTTCCTGCTGCAATAGAAGCAACATGGGTACCATGTCCGCTAATATCTGTACTTGGCAACACACTAAGCCTTTCCCCTAAATTTCTAATTTGTAAGGCTTGATTAATTTCTTCTCTTGTATAAAGGGTTCCTATTGCATACCCTTCCGGAGGGTTACCAGGTATTGTTTGATCCCATAAGTCAATTATTCTGGTGGTTCCATCTTCATTTCGAAAATCCGGATGGGAGTAATCAATGCCTGAATCAACTATTGCTACCAGAACACCTCTGCCAAACAAATTAATCTGGGGTGTTTGCAGCGGATTAATGCAAGAAGCTGCCCTTCCTTCATTTACCGTATAGAACAGTCTCCTGGGTTTCTCTATAAATTCTATTTCTTCAAAAGCAGATAAGAGGTCAATCAGATCCTCTCTAATTGTAATAATTGCATATTCATTTTGCAGAGGTACTACAGTAAGTTCCAATTCCTCCGCAATTCTACTAATATCTCCGCTGTATTTTACAATTAACTCCCATGTTCTTATTTCAGGGATATATCCTACATTCAGATCTAAGGTTCTTTCTCTAACCTGTTCTGAAACATCAAGAGCAAGATTTAATTGGTTGTCTGCTTTTCCGATAGGCATAACAAACCTCTCACATACTTTTATTATTTTAATATATGCTATGGCTTTAATTGTGAATACATACTTTTAGAAAATTCAATTTTGATTTATATTTACTTGCCTTTCTAAATTACAAAAAATCATAGAAAGCTTTATATTATAATTAAATCATTAATGACTGGTACATTATTCTTACTATCTTTTTCACCTCATTTTTCTTCAGTATAAAAGGCGGAAGTATTAAAACCGATGAGGTAATCCCTTCCACATAAGAACATCCTGCAATACAGCCTGACATATAGATTTTCTGCTGTACACCGCTAAGTTCTTCCTGGCTTATGGGCTTATTCGTATCCGGATTAACAATATCAATTGCTATCATAAGACCGCTGATTCTTATATCATGAATGTTATTAAGACCATCTAATTCTTTCAGCAACATTTCCTTAAATAGACTGCTTAATATATTTACCCTCTCAGTAATATTATCACTTAACATTTTTTTAATATTGGCGATAGCTGCTGCAATACATATTGGATTGCCGTTTTGTGTTGATAAATGAAATAGTAAAGTATCCTTATCTATAAATTCCCGGACTATTTTTTTCGTTACACATACAGCTCCTAAGGGTAAATAACCATTATTGATTCCTTTTGAAAGGGTAATAATATCTGGTTTTATATTATACTTTTGAAAACAGAACATACTGCCTGTTCTACCAAAGCCCGTTGCTACTTCATCACATATTAGCAGAATATCCTCATCTTTACAAAATTGGCTTAATGCCAGTAAATATTCTTTAGGTAATTCCATAACTCCCCCTGAGGCAATAACAGGTTCAATAAGGACACCACATAATTTATCCTTTATACTATCCAGTTCTTTATATAAGGTATCCAACATTTCTTTTAAACAGTAGTCAGACACATTTCCTGATTTACAGCATCTGCAAAAAGGCAATGGTAAAGTAACAAATCCATCTAACATTGGCCCGTATCCTTCTTTAAAAGAGTTTTCATAACCGGATGCAGACATGGCTCCATAATAACTTCCATGATAAGAATTGGGCATAACAGCAATCAGATGTTTCTCTTTACCTTTTAAAGCAGAATATTTCCTGCTGATTTTTATAGCCGCCTCTATAGATTCGGAACCGGTACAGGTGTATATGATTTTACTGATTTCATCATGGGTAATGGTACATAACAAAGTTGCCAATTCCTCATTTTGATGATAATTAATTGTGATAGGATTTGCATAAGGCAGAATATCCATTTGCTCAATAATAGCATTTTTTATATCCTGATCTGAATATCCGTAATGCATGTTCCAAAGTCCGCTATATGCATCTATGTACTGCTGTCCATTGGAATCATAAAGATATACACCTTCGCCCCGGACTATATCTAACCTTCCCTGAGAATTGACTTTATTAAAAGGTTTCCAACAGGTACTCTCATCAACCATGGCTATCCCCCTTTTTTGCTATTACAAAATTTATATCGTAATTATCAATAGGAATGACCTGTTGCCGTTCTATTACCATACCTGCACTGTTTAACATGGATACAACATCCTCCGGTACAATTATTTTTTTATCGGTATAAGAAATGTACTGTTTCATATGACTGTGGTTATCTATATCCTGTCCATAAAAATTTGCTATGGCCCGTCCTTGTATGTAATTCACAAATTCCTGCATTATAATAAGAGATGTATTATTATCTTCCTTTTTTGTAATTGTCATCATATCTGATTTATATTTTGTATCACCAAAATCACAACGGTAATCAAATATGAATCTTCCCGACGGCTTCAGGCAGGCCCTGATTTTGTTCATAAGCTGTATTAACCTTTCTTCATCATCCGCCAGGATACAGATTGTAGTAGCAGGGAGTATAACAAGGTCATACTCTTTCCTAAAATCAGCGGTAAATATATCTCCTTTTTCGCAATGAATTCTTTTATGTATATTTTTAGGCAAATGTCTTAACCTATTATGAAGTTTTTCCAACATACTATCGGATAAATCATAACCATCTACCAATAATCCCATCTCTGCCAGCTTAGTGGTTATTCTCCCATTTCCACAGCAAAGTTCGAGAACTTCCCTTCCTTCACCTTTTAAAGCTTCCATCCCATAAAGCTCGATTTCCTCGGGAACCCCATCCATTAGGTCATACATTTCAACAAAATGGCCATCATAAAATTCTACTTCTTCTATGGTATGTTCATATAGTTGTAAAATATCTTTAAAAACTTCAAAATAATATTTCATTAGACTATTTTACCTTCCTTAATAATTTTCAAAGCTTCGTATACGTGCTCCCTTGCTTCATCCTTTGGAACATGGAATTTATCGGAATACTTATCAACTATTATTTCTGCATCCACTCCCCTGACATATCCTTCTGCTATGTAAACCAATCTGGCTTCCGTTCGGATGATCTTAGGCATTTTATAACTAATCACATAATAATCCTTATTTAGCACAAATGCAGTGAAGATGCTGGTTAATTTAACATCTTGATTTGTTTCCATATATTCAAAAACAAGGGGATGTTCTAAATTACTGATTTCTAATTGGTCCATGGGAATACCAGCGAATATCTTATTTTGCCTTACCATGTCAGAGAACAGTGTGAACTTGAAGACATAATCAAGTAAAAGGGGATAGGATCTCATGGTACTGCAATACAGCTCAGTTTCTAAAGGATCCGGCAACATAGCACATTTTGAGCAATAATGATTTACCGGACATTCCGTACAATTTCTTTTCAGCCTTTCTCTATTTGATATCATAGAAGCATTTTTAACTATTTCGAAATATTCATCTGTCACTTTTCCAATATTCGTAGAGCAGTTTGGACAGGGCTGTACATTAAAATCACTATCTATTTTACATCTGGATAATTTAAAGAGCCCGCACCCCTGATTGCTCCAACTGCAACTATTTACTAATCTGCAATTTTTCTTAACTAATTTTCCTGTCTTTCCAAAATATTCAATATCTTTTATAAGTGCTTCTATATCTTCCCTGTCAGAAATCTCTAAATATGTATAGGGATTATCTGTTTCTAAATATTCAGAATATTTCAGCCGGTTGATTGGGGCATGGTTTATCTTATTATCATAGCTGATATGGCTGTCTGACCACTGATGTATATGTGAAAAAATAGGGCTGTCTGTTTCTTGTTTTAAATTAGACCAGAATTGTGTACTTGGTTTATCCACATGAAATATAAGAGCATTGTTAATATTCATCAAGTCATATGAAATCTCCTGGAAAGGTAAAGAAACATCTTTCTCAATCTCCATATGTTTTATACTGGATATGTAGTTAGAACCGGGATAACTTCCTGTTAAAAACATATCAAAGCCATTTTGCATGGCTGTTAGATGCTCTTCTGTAGGAGTAGAAAAAGTATTGATTATGGTATTTATATGAATGGTGTTGTTAGATTCCAAATCATACTTTTTACTAAATTGTTTTAAACTGGAGAAAACTTTAATACGGTTATTATATAATTCCATATAGCCATAATCTTTTATAAGTTCACAGATAATAGAAACACTAACATTACCCTCCCAGAATAATCTTTTTAGTATTGCTAAAACTAAATTACAATTATTTTGATTTAGATAAATTAATATAATTTCCGGATTTTCATCTAAAATATTTTCTGCCAGATCATCGACGCTATTCAAACTATCCTCAGGACAGTTTATAATTTCATACTGGTCTTTGAGTTCTTCCATATCGCTTTTTATAAATTGGAATAATCCATCTGCTTGCCCTATGTTTACAACTAACAATTCTTTCACACTTACACCCCCATATGGTTTTAACCTAATTTGTTTCCAGAAGTCTATTCAGTACTTCTTTTATTTTTGTTTGTTCTTCATATTTTTTCCCATCCATAGTGATTATGTAATTTAATCCGGTTACCGGAATACATAACTCAATATTTGACCCGTTACTTTGTTTTATATGTATTTCTTCTTCAGAATTTCCTTTGGATAAATTCACATATTCACCGGCGTATATATTATCACCTATACTAACTGCAATATAATTTATCATGCTCATATACCTCCAAAAATTTGTTCACATCCAGATAGCTCTTATTTTTGTATATGATTTCTTCTACCTCATTCTGGGGTATGATAACGTAAATACCCAATCCCTGATGAATCAGAGCTTTAAAGGTATGTTCTAAAACAAGTAAATTAATACTAAAATAACTTAAATGTTGAATCGTCCGAAATATTATCATCTTTATAACCATGCTCCTTTCAAAGTCTGGTGAATTTATGCGTAGTACAATCTCCGGTTGAAGAATGAATTTCTATCAACCTTTCCGACATAATGCCCGCATGGGGTGGCATCTAAAATAATAGATGAAAAAGTTCAAAATGAGAATTCCAATAGATTTTAATTTTGGAGTTCTTCCGAATGGAAGACATGGTCTTCCATTTGTGAAGAAGCTTTTCCTTCACACTTCCCCCTTATGTAAATGAATTTGCCAAGTTACGAAGTTCCTCCAGTCTGGCTTTATTAAAATGTTCTGTTTCAATTACCGGTGTTATTAAATCATAATTGGAGTAATCTCTATCCGTAATTCTTAAACCTATCTTATCTGCGTTTTCATACTGCCAGGTTCCCGGAAATGGTGTATTTACGGATATTCCATATTCCACATTAGGATTTAGCTTTCTAAGTCTTTTAGCTAATTCAATGGTTTCCATCATTGTCTCTTCCGTATCACAAAAATGTCCCAGAATCAGGCTTAAAAAAATACCAATTTTATATTGTTTAATATAATCAACGATCCTTTCCAGATGACTTAATTTAATATTCTTCTTAATTTTATTTAATACCTCTTGATTTCCGCTTTCTACCCCAAATTGTATGGAGAAACAGTCTGTAGAGGCTATCAAATCAATGATTTCTTCATTCATAACATCCACTCTTGACTCACAGCTCCACTTCATTTTTAACTTATACTCATTACATAAGGAACACCATTCCCTTACACGTTTTACATTCACTGTAAAAGTGTCATCAATAAAATATAATTTATCCGTATCCGGTTCCATCTGATTATAAATGACCTGGCATTCCAAGAAAACATTTTTAATATTGCGCATTCTATATTTAGCCCCGGATATAGCGGAAGCAGAACAATAAATACATTTGGCCGGACATCCTTTACTGGAATAAATAGATACTATGGATCTATAACGTTTTGTATCCACCCTTTCTCTATTAATAATGGGAAGGAGGTTAAGGTCTGAAACTACTTCTCTGTTTTCGTTTTGTATCTTTCTTTCACCCTGGGAATAATATAAACCTTTAATTTTATCTAAAGATATTAAATTATCTCCCATTTCAAGGTGAAGCATTAATTCCAGAAAAGTTGCTTCTCCGTCCCTTGATAAAACAAAGTCTACATTCTGGTTTTTAATAATTTCTTCCGGACGAAGGGTTGCATGAGGACCCCCTACTGCTATTTTAACATTTCTAAATTGTTTCTTAATGATTCGGATAAATTTCAGCATTGTGTTTAAATTCTCCGTATAAGCAGTAAAGGCAATCATTGTAACCCCTTTTTTATCAATATAATCAAATAATTCTCCATAATTGATTTCATTATAGTTATAATCCAATATCAAAGCTTCAAAATCAAACATGGACAAATAATCTGTGATAGCCAACAAGCCAAGTGCCGGATTATATTGAAAACTATTATCTACAAAATCCTGCATGGTAGAGTGACAAGGCAGATTAATCAAAAGTACCTTATTCTTCATAGACTCCCTCCTTAAATTAAATTAATCCCCAATAATCTTACATTAAATGAATTACTTAATTGTCCAGCCTCCGTCAACTACTAAATTATGCCCTGTAATCATTTCATTTTCTTCTGCCAGTAAAAAAGAGATGGCATTACTTACATCTTGTGCATTACAATAGCGTTTCATAGGTATATTTTTTAAATATTCTTTTTTTGCCATTGCGTTCATAAAAAACTCTTCGTTTTTATTATATAGAATAAAGGTTGGAGAAACCGAATTGACCCGGATTCCATAAGGTGCCCATTCCAATGCCAAAACTTTATTCAGGTTTATTAACCCGGCCTTACTGGCACAATATGCTGCCCGATTCAGGTTTCCTACCATACCATGTTGAGAGGCTATATTTACGATTCTTCCCTTTACATTATGTAAGATCATATTTTTCCCTGCTTCTTTCATTACAAAAAAGCAACCCTTTAAATTAATGGCATTCACTTCATCCCAAATTGCTTCTGTTGTTTGAACCGCTTCACATAAATAGTTAATACCTGCAATATAGATAAGTTCCTCAATCTTTACATCTTCCCTATTAAATTTTTGAAATAAATCCTCTATTTCCCTTATATTCTTTACATCCAATACAAAAGCAGTCCCATCAATTTGTATTTCCTCTATAAACTGTTTTAAGGCATCATAATTTTTAGGTATCTCTGTAAGAATATATTTTTTACCGGGATTCTGTTTTATAAATTCTTTTGCTATCTCACTGGTTGCTCCAACTATTAATGAATACATTTCTTTTCCGACTCCTTTTTTGAGCACCGTATTTCGTTATTCCATATCGAAATCTCTTGGTGCAAAAATATCCAATTAAAACCGTATATATAATCTGAACTGCAATAACAAGAAGTATCATGAGCCAACTTATATTTGAGGCGGCAGTTAAAACAATATTTGAGAATACAGAAACAAAAGGAATAAATATTAATATATGTGCAAGCCTACTGTCATAATGCATTTGTAAAATAAGTGAAAAGTAAAATGCAATTACAATTAATATGGATTGTACTATAGAAGCTTGTCCAATATCCTGTACTGTATCTGCAAAGGATGAATTTGCCGCATATAAAAATCCATATTCCACATATCCGATGATAAACATACAGAGCATCATAAAAAGAGTCTTTGCATTAAATGCACTTACAATGCTGTCAAATAAGGCATAGGACTGGAAAACACTGGTGGATATCAGATATACAATACAAAATGAAGCTAAGTGTGTAAGGAGTATTCCAAGCATTCCCGCCAACTTTCCTATTAACATTTCTAAAGGTGATATATAAGATAATAAAGTTTCTGCTATTCTGCTTGTTTTTTCTTCGGTTATGGTGTTACCTATATGTACCACATATATAAAAATGGTGAAGAATAATAGCATATTGGCAACCAGATTAATAATTGACTGGTTTACCATATTAAAAGGAATAAATTCTATATTTGGTGTAACCAGTTTTGAAATCTCATTCTCATCATACCCTTCCTTCTCTAAGAGATACACTTTAGCCGCTTCTTGCATAAAACCAGCAGATTCATTCATACCTTGTGCACTGATACCGGATTCATAATAGAAAGAGACCTTACCGGTGTTTTCATCGAATTTTACAATTACATCATATATGGAATCCCTACTTTTAAGATTATTTATGTTTTCTTCACTTTTATTATCATTTAGAATAATATATTCAAACAATTCTGAGTGGGCCTGCATAATCATTTTTGCACTAATACTTTCCTGATTCTCCAGATATACACCTGCTTTATATTTCTCTGCATCTGCGAAAAGAAATTCATTTATAGAATCAATATTAACCAATCCGATAATAAGTATGACTCCAATAAATAGTATGATTCGAAAAGCACTTCCCTTTACATAATTAACGTAAGTAAATTTAGCTTCCAATAAGGCTTTTTTCATTTTCATCATTTAGCTCCCTTACAAAAATGTCATTTAATGTAGTTTGTACTATCTTAAACTGAACCAGATTAATATTATTAAGCAATAGTTCATTCAATAGTTTCATAATCCTACCATAAAACTCATACTTTACAAAATAAGAACAGTCATCTGTTTTTCTATATATGAGATCTAATTTTTTAAAATAAGTATCTGCATTTGTATCCGTAATAATTAAGATGTCATTATTGGTTGTATAATCTTTCGTTATTTGTTTTACCGGTCCCTGAATAAAAGCTTTGCCTTTTTTCAAAAATAAAACTTCATCACATATCTCTTCAACATCTTCCAGTCTGTGGCTGGAAAGAAGTATTAATTTGCCTGAATCTCTGCATTTTAATATTAAATTTTTAAAAATAGCTACGTTTACAGGATCAAGTCCGCTAAAAGGTTCATCTAAGATAATTAAAGAAGGATTATGAATCAATGCGCTTATTAACTGGATCTTTTGCTTGTTTCCTTTTGATAGCTGTTTTAACTTTCTATCTAAATAATTAGAGATACCCAGCTCCTTTAAATAAAAACTTATATTTTTCATGGCTTCTTCCTTACTTAAGCCATTTAGTCTTGCAATAAACAATAATTGATCCTTAACTGATATATTAAGATATAGCCCCCGCTCCTCAGGCAAATAACCGATACTCTTTTCCCCTTTTTCATTGTCTTCAAATTTTATCTCTACATTACCATTGTCTGGTTTTATAATTCCCATTATAGTTTTTATTAAAGTAGTTTTTCCGGCACCATTACGCCCTAAAAGTCCATATATTCTTCCCCCGGAGCTTTCCAGGGAAACATCATCTACAGCCAGGATGTCTTTATATCTTTTGGTTATATGCTTAACTTTTAATATCATATTTATTTGTATTGACTAAGTGACAACTTTAGTCAACTTCTCCTTTAATAATTTTTATGCATTGTATGCAAAGCAAACCGGATTATCATCTGGTTTGCTTTGCAAGATTTAACTATTTATTAGGTTCCTATCACAACGCCCCCAACAACTACAATGCCGCCTACTACAACCCCAGCGATTGCTGATCCTCCATGTCCGGGAACAAGGATAGACTCCACTTCTTCGAATCTAAAATAATTCATATATGTACCTCCTTTCCCTAAAATTTATCTGTACATTATGTAGCCGCTACAACAGCTGCTGCAACTAGGGCAGCACCGCCCCAGAAACATGTAGCACAAGGTGCTTTCACAGTTTCTATAACTTCAAATTCAAATAAGTTTGAAATTTTCATATACTTCCCTCCTTTCTTATTATTTTTTCTTTATATTACTATCTTAAAATAGTTATAAAGATTTCTTACGTGTCCTCTTCCTTAAACTGTACTACAGTTAATTATCATATGGCTGCTACAATAAGCTCTGGCACAAGTCCGGCTCTAAAAATTTATTTATTCTCCTTATACCTGTTAAAGATTTCATATAGTATTAATAAGGACAATACCAGGATAATAGACATTGTATAAAATGGACCGATTCTTTCTATCAGGAGAAAATAGATATAAGAAATAGTAATTCCCCATGATAAAATATAAAATAAAATTAGTGATACTCCATAAACAAACAGTCTTTTTTCATTCTTGCTGTTGTCGGAATATTGTCTAAAATTAAAAACGCAGCCGATTGCTTTACTATATAATCTTTCTACACCGATTTTGGTACATAATAACCAATAACCATCATATTTAAAAAAAGGATTTAAATTACTAAGAATCATTATTGTATTTAACAAAAATAGTATAATTAAAATATCGTTCCATTGTCCTTGAAACAGATTTTGCAGAATAACAATAATGCCTAATACCCCATTAACGAGTAATTGGTTTTTCACTCCTGCCATAATAACTATACTTTTTTCCTTTTTAATTAAACTGTTTGTAATTGTAATATCTGTATATAATACCGGGAATAGAAAATATAACATAATACCGCATCTGCCAACGTATCCTGCGTATTTTTTACATTGCATAATATGTCCAAATTCATGAAAAATAGTTATTATAAACAAACTAAAATAAGCGATTACACCTTGTTTCAGGCTCATACTTTCAGATAATACGTGCACAAATTCATGCCAATTCATGATAAGAAATCCAATGCATAAAATTGTAACTATTAAAGATAATGTTAAGCTGATTCTATAAATCACTGCTAAATATTCAGAACAAAAGAATTTAGTAATATTATTGTGTTTATCTAAAAAATTATTTAAATCAATTCCGATCAAATCAATCTGTGTTAATTGAAAATTCTTCTTTGGTTTTACAGGAACATCATTGGAATTCCTTTTACCGGCATCCTGATCTTCATATAAAATACCATTACTATAAAGAAAGGTTACCAGCTCATCGTATTGTCCGTCTTTCTGAACTTCATTGCCATCCTTTACATTACATAAGAAATCAAATACAAGCTTGTCTATTTTATAATACTTACTTGTCCCTTTATCATGTATCATATAATCTTTATTATGTAATAGAATAATATTCGGATTAAGCTGCAATAAATGACCACCTCCTTGGTATTTACCATACCTTATCCTATTGACCTATGTTAACGACGTCCACCAAACAACCATAGCAATAAATCTAAAAGATCAAATAATATCATATTAAATACCTCCTTTCTAAAACAAACATACCATAGGAGAAATATCCATACAATTCCAATTTCGTGAACAACCAATTTTTGTCGTGAATGGCAATAATCGTAAAATTAGGAAGCCATCACATAACTCCGTTTTTAGGGCATAAAAATAGCTATACTGAATTCATTATCTTAAAATCCACCTTTATGGGAGATTCTCTCATAAAATTCAGCATAGCAGTATTCACTCTCAGTATAACCGTTTTAAGACACACCTCTTAAGCTTTAACATCACTGCTTTCTTCTTGGGATTCTCACCTCTTGGCGAGAACCACAAGAATATTTATAATATAAAAATTATATTATATTTAATAATATTACTTCTACTCTAAATTTACCCTCTTCATTTATAAATTTTACTTCCCCATCATATTTTTTTACAGTATCTTTAATGCTTTGAATTCCATATCCATGATGTATTTTATCCGGCTTTGTTGTTCCCCTTCCCAAAATATTCATGTCAACCGGTTCTATAACTGGGTTCTCAATGGCAATGATCAGAATATTCTGATTACATAAAATAGATATGGATATATTTCTTTTCTCTTTTTCCCTAACAAACCTGCATGCTTCTATACCATTAGAGACTGTATTAAAAAATATGGTACATAAATCCGAGCCTGCAATTTTTAAGATCGGCAATACCCCCTCCAAAGCTATGGCAATTCCATCTTTTTTAGCCTCTGTTCCCAGATAATTTAAGGTTGCATCCACAAAATCATTGCCACTGGCATAATTTCTATTTAGAAGGTTGTCCACTTCATAAAATACTTCCCCGATGTAGCCGGATAATTCCTGATATTTTCCTTCTTCCGCTAATATACGCATACAACCCATATGCCCTCTTATATCATGGCGGAATTTTCGAATTTCCTTATCACTTTCTAAAATATTTTTATAATAACTATTTTGCATATGTAAAAACCGTTCTTTTAATTGATTTTCCATTTGGTAATGTTTTCGGGAGTCATTAATAAAAATAAATGCAACGGTTCCAGCCATAAAAAATATACACACAATAGTTACACATATTCCGGCAACTTTATCCCAAATCATATTAAGAGAATAGTTTCTGCTAATTTGTACAAAAGCCAGAACTACAGCACAACAAAGTAATCCAGGTAGTGCTATGGCTACATAACTCAGGGAAATATTATTTAACCAATTAGCTATTTGCTTTTTCCATTTTCTTATAGAAAAGATTATAATTAAAAGAATACCTATATTGAGCGTTAACATAATAAAACGAAACCGTATCAATTCCTCATAAGATAACTCTGTCAAAGAAATATCTTTTTTATAAAATATAATAGAGAATAGAATTCTGATTATCGTATTAATGATATAACTACTAATATAGGCAGTAAAATAAAGCACTATTTTTTTTGTAAATCGTTCTTCAAAGCATAAAAAAACAATAAGGAATTCCAAGATTACACAAATAGGGGGTAAATTATTCACATTTCCAGTTAATACCGTAAAAACTAATACAAGAAGCAGGCAAACATAAGCTTCCCCATAAGGTAAAAATCTTTTTTTCAATTTACATTGTAAGATTCCCCATAAAATAAGAAAAGAACTGATTAATTCCGGTATTTCCATAGCTAATACATATACAATATTTCTGAAAGTAACCATAGCTGATCATCTTACCTTTCTCTTTATGTAATTGTAATAACTTTCTTTAAAAGAATGTATATATTTCTTACTTATAGTTACCTTTTCGCCATTATCCATCAGAACCAAGCTATCTATTCTCTTTACATAAGCCAGATTTATAATGTAAGATTTATGAATACGATAAAAGAATCTGTTTGCCAGTATGTTTTCCCAGTCGTTCATGCTGCGACGAACCAGATATTCTCCTTCTCGTGTTTTTACCGTGGTATATTTGTCTTGGGCCTTTATGTATATAATTGTTTTGCAATTAATATATGGATTATCTTTGTTATCTATTTTTACGATAAAATCTTCTTCCATATCTCTCATAATTAAATCCATTACTTTATTAAATTTGTCTTTCATAACAGGTTTGGTTAGAAAACTATAAACATTCTTTCCAAAAGCATTCTCCATAAATTGAATATGACTTGTTATATAAACTATCCTAATATCTCTATTTAACTTTTCGAGCTGCTCTTTTACAGTAATTCCATTTATTCCGTTCATTTCAATATCCAATAATACAATATTAATTTCCTCCACAGATGATAGAAATTCTTCACCTGAAGAAAACTCAATAATTTCACTTGAAATATTTCTTTCAATAAAATAGTCCTGGCAGAGCCTTTTTACATGGGTACGGTAGATTCCTTCATCGTCACATATTGCTGTTATCATAATTAATCCCCCTCTATTAATATGACAGTAATTTATATATTTCTACGATATGTTTATAATTTTACGTTATCACATCGAAAATAATATTGCAAGAAATTTACATCTACATTTTTCGCCAATTATTCATACAAAAACAGGACTAACTCAAATTCCCTTAATAGAGATTTTGAATTAGTCCTATATTTACATAAACCTGTGAATATCCGGTTCTTTATTTTTGGCTCATTTATTAAATGTGTTTATTTTTCAAAAGGAAACTTCATGTTCCAAATACTTCTTACCTCATCCATCATACTCATAACAGCTATAGATTGATCAGGAGTTAAAATCTCACTATATTGGCGTTTCTCTGATAAGCATTGTTCTGCTTCTCTGATTTCATACTCATATCCGTTTATCTCTACTTCTTTTTCAATCGTATAACCGGTTCCATCATTTAATACTACCTGAATTTTATCAGGATTTTTAAATTCCGGAATATTAATATATCCCTTCGAACCATATACACAGCCCAAAACAGGAATTGTTGTCTGAATTGCAGTGGTAAGCTGTGCGATTGCCCCATTTTCATATTGCATAACAATGGTACTAAATTCATCTGTGCCCACATCATTTAATTTTACCAGGGACTGAATAGACTTTGGCTGATATCCTAACATCATGGCAGCAAAACCTATGGCATAAACACCGATATCTAAAAGTGTTCCTCCTGCTAATGCCGGATCAAATTTGCGAAGGGTACGGGCTCCTGCGGTACAGTATCCATACTGTGCCGTAACCATATGAATATCTCCTATTACACCTTCTTCTATTAATTTTTCAACTTCCCGGTATATAGGCAGATATTTTGTCCAAAAACCTTCCATAACAAACAGATTTTTTTCTTTTGCTAAATCATATATCTTTTGTGCCTGCTCAGCAGTAACCGTAAATGATTTCTCACAAAGTATATTCTTACCATGTTCCAAACACAACATCATGTTTTCATAATGTAAATTATGAGGTGTGGCAACATAAATTATATCTACGTTATCATCCTCAACCAACTCTTTATAAGTGGCATATGCTTTTTTAATCCCATACTGGTCTGCAAAAGCCTGGGCACTTTCCTGGCTACGTGAAGCAACAGCATAAACTTCTGTTTCTCCTCCCATTGCCCCGACGGTTTTAGCAAAATTATGAGCAATTGTACCGGTTGAAATAATTCCCCATTTCATTTTCGTTCGTGTCCTCCTTAGATGATACTTAAAACAGATTCAATCTACCACTTTATGAGTGGTTTGTCAAATTGAAATTAATATATAAGCACTATTACCTATAAAAATTTAAATTGTATACTAGTCTTTATACAACATTTGTGATAAAATTAACATAATACACGTCATATTATTTAGTAATTTTCACCATGACTGTACCACGGTGCCATTGTAAATAAGATCACTTATTACAATATCATAGTTATTTACAAATGATGGAGGTAGATACTTGAAGACGAAATTGAATTTAAAGCACATTATGTTACTGACTGCATTAAATACAATCATCTATGCAGCAGTAGCCGCAGTCGCTGAAAAAAAGGGACTAAGTTTTTTAGTGACTGTTTTCTTGTTTTTATGTATATCATTATTAATTACCAGCTTCATCGTAACTATTTGCAACAGAGAAGTATACCTTTTATTAAATGAAATCAAACGAAATTTAAATCAATTTAATGAAGGTAATTTTAACTCCCAAATTAAGTTTCGTTCCAAACAACGGGATTTAAGGGAGATTATTGAACAGTTTGAGAATCTGCGAATTATTATTAACAATTGGATCTATGAGCTTTTACACTCTGCTGTCTCTATTGAGATTTCCGCAGATAGAATTAAAGACACAACGGATAAGACCACAGATGGAATGACCGACTTAAACAAACAATTAATTTATATTAATCAGTTATTTGAAGAAACAACAAATATGATTATGGAAGTAGCCTCATCCACTACTCAATTAGTTGTAAACGAAAAAAGTATAGCAGGAAATAGTGAGTCCGCCGTTACACGTGTACAATATGCCAATGACACTGCCTCCCTTGGTGGAACTGCAATCTCAGAGGTATCTGAAACTATGACAGAAGTAAAGAATAATATTATGTCTACCTATAATATTATCGAAAATTTAGAGCAATCCTCTTCCGAGATTGGAACTATTACAGCTACTATCAAAACTATATCAGAACAAACCAATATGTTAGCGCTAAATGCAGCTATAGAGTCTGCCAGAGCCGGTGAACATGGAAAGGGCTTTTCCGTTGTAGCAGATGAAGTCAGAAAATTATCTGAAGAAACCCGGGATGCAGCAGAAAAAATTAATATTTTAATATGTAATGTGCAATCTGAAGTTGTTCGTGCAGTGGATTCCATGAAACAGGTCATAGATGACGTAAATAATGGAGTCAATGTAACAGAAAAAGCGAAAAAGAATTTAGAGGATATTATGAATACAGTTCAAGGTGCTGTTCTTCTGATTGAAGATATATCTAAGGATGTAGCCAACCATACTCAGGGTACAGATCTTATCTCACAAAGTGCCGATGATGTAGCACAAAAAAGTATATCCGGTAAAGAATCTGCAGAAGAAATGGCAGAAATTATGGATGTGCAGTTAAAAAATAATGTTCTGAACACGGAAAGAACAGAAAAATTATTGGAAGTAGCTCATAATCTAAAAGACATTATGAAGAAATTTGATACCGCCATCGGAGAACAAATGCTTGAGGTAAATATGCAAATTGCCAGGTTGTTGGAGAAGAAAAACCTTTCTAATGAAGATTTGATTCAACTGACCAAAGAAACCGGATTAACTGAAATCCATATAATCGATGAAAATGGTGTTGTAATTAAAAGCAGCAGCTACAAGAATATCGGTTATAAATTCAGTAGTCAAAAAGGTACTCAGACATATGATTTTATTCGGATATTAAATGACCCTTCAATAAAAGTAAACCAGGAAGCAGCATTTCGTGATGAAGATTCCACTTTATTCAAATATACCGGAGTATCCATGACTGATAAAAAAGGAATTGTACAGTGCGGTCTGAATGCTGCTCAAATGATTCATTTTAAAGGCTTAGATTATAAATTAGCATAATTCACAAATTACTTGTATATAAACTAACATAAGAATGTTCTCAATGGAAGTATTGCAATCCTGTCATTCTCACCTAAATTCAGCTTAACTGGATTTAGGTGAGAGTTACAGTTATTCTTTTACAGCCCTTATGGCTTCAGTATTATTATATTTGCTGTTCAATCTATCTAACATCCCCTTGTCCGCATCTGTTCCACCTATACAGTGACCTCTTTTTAGCAATGGCAGTAAATTCCTTTTTTTTAGAGTAAAATGTATTCATATAAACCCTCCCCTACACACTTCGAACCCCTTCTTATTATACTAATATATTCCTCCTTTTTATCTAAACCCTAGCAACTTTTTAAATATCCAAATCATTCCACTATACCTATTACCAGCCATTATTGTAATAAATTTATTATGCCAAATAAGCAAGCATACTACCTTTACCCAAACATTTAATGGATACTTATTTATATTCTAACTTTAAGACAAAAATAAAAAATTATTTTGCTTGACGTTACTACTATAATTGTTTTATGATTATTATAAGATAATGATTATCATTATTAATATTTAAAGGGAGGTTTTCATTTGAAAAAACTATATGTTGTAACCGTTTTTAATTTAATACCAAAAAGCCTCAATGATATTAATAAAGAATGTAAAATTCTTTCAATAAAATATGATACCGACTTTACCATAGATATGTGGAAAAAATTAAACTACAAAATAAGTGATTACTACTATTTTTCTTGTAATGAATCTGCTTATTTTGATGATTATAATAAAGCTTATGAATTTTTAAATGATAATACTGCTGAAATAAATGAAGGTTTTTATAATCGGGGTGTGATTATAGAAATCCCTATGAATATTGCTTATCCCACAGTATACATTACAAATTTTGAGATTTATTATTTCGATCCGGTAACAAGAAATTACTTCTTAGATACTAACATTCAGGAAGATTTGAAAAAGGTCATCTTTGATTATTTTAGCCATGAGAAAGAAATTTCAAAAAAAGAAGCAAAGTTATTTTGGTATGAAAGTTAAGTAGAAAGGACTAAGTAATCCCTGTATAAGGGATTACTTAGTCCTTTTAATTTTAAATATATATGAGTTTTAAAATGCTTTGTCAGCTATTTTACAGCCTTTGGTTTACGATAATAGGTGTTTTCTAAAGGAAACTTGTATCTGAATTCACCATCTTTTTTATAATAAGCGTTTTGTAGAGCAGGAGCGCCCATAACACAAACGATTTCACCAAGTCCTTTAGCACCATAAGCTACTTCAGATGGATTTTTCTCAATAAAATGAGCTTCAACAGGTGGCATCTGAGTGGATTTAAATAATCCTAATGTACCTAATTTAACCTGTGGTACACCGTCTTTCAGCGGAAAGTCTTCTGTTAATCCATATCCAAGAGCCATAGCTGCTCCGCCTTCTACCTGCCCGATTGCGGAAAGTGGGTTGATAAGTCTGCCAACATCATGAGCAGCAACGATCTTAACAACTTTTCCTTCTTTATCAAGTATATAAAGTTGTGTGGCATAGCCATAAGCAATGTGGCTGACCGGATTTGGCTTTGTTGAACCGATGGGATCTGATTTGAAATCGAATTCTCCCACATACTCCTTACCTTCTAAATCTGCCAAAGTAAGCCCTTTGTCAAGATCAGCCTTTAATTGTAAGGAAGACAGACGGGCTGCTTCACCTGCAAATACCGTTTGACGGGAAGCTGTTGTAGTACCGGAATCCGGAGTATATTTTGTATCCGGGTGCTCTACTATAACTAAATTCTGATTTAATCCGGTAGTTCCACAAACCATTTGGAATAAAACGGTCTGAATTCCCTGTCCAATTGCTCCGGCAGATGATCTTACATAAACTTTTCCATCTTTAATCTTTAAATTACAACGTCCCGTATCAGGTACGCCTACACCTAATCCGGCATTCTTCATTGCGGAGGCGATACCAACATAGTAATTTGGATCTGCTTCATATTTTTCAAAATCTTCTTTCACTGCCTCTAAGGTTTCTGCCATACCGGTTCCTTCATCGGCAATCTGTCCATTAGGTAAAGATTGTCCCGGTCTGATGGCATTACGATAACGAATTTCCCATCCGGACAGACCTGTTTTTTCAGCAAGTTCATTAATAAGACATTCCACAGCTGCACAGGACTGGGTAACACCGAAACCGCGGAATGCTCCAGCAGGAGGATTGTTTGTATAATAAGCATTACCTTCTATATCCACATTTTGATAGTTGTAAGGTCCCCCTGCATGAGTACAGGCCCTTTGAAGAACAGGTCCACCTAATGATGCATAGGCACCGGTATCTGAGGTAATTCGCGCTTTCATACCTTGCAATATACCATTTTCATCACAACCAATTTTAAAATATAATTCCATAGCATGACGCTTAGGATGATAATTAATACTTTCCTGACGGCTAAAAGATACCTTTACCGGTCTCTTAGTAAGATATGCACACAATGCAGCCTGATGCTGAACACTCATATCTTCTTTACCGCCGAATCCGCCGCCTACAACAGCACTTTGAATTCTTACTTTTTCAAGTGGAAGTCCCAGGTATTCACTGATTTCATGATATTCATCATAGATACCTTGTCCACCGGTAATAACTTTAATTCCATCCTCATCAGGAACACCAATTGCAGTTTCCGGCTCCATAAATGCGTGTTCTGTCGGTGGTACTGTAAAAGTTCCTTCAGCAACATATTTTGAGCCAGCCAATGCAGCTTCTGCATCTCCTCTCTTTACTTCTTCATGGTCAAAGAGATTGTTCTCTGGAATTCTAAATTTTCCAAATTGCATAAAACCTTCACCATGAATTGCATGAGCTCCGGGAGCTGCTGCTTCCTTGGGATTACGAATGGGCTCTAATACTTCATATTCTACTTCCACCGCTTTTACAGCTGCCTCTGCTTGTTCTTTCGTTTCGGCAACTACCATTGCAAGAGTGTCTCCAATACATTTGGTTTCTTCTCCTATTGCAATCATTCCCGGCCAGTCTTTTGCAAGATGTCCAATATATCTATTGCCTGGAATGTCTTTTGCAGTATATACTGCAACAACTCCTGGCATCTTGAGAGCATTATCTATATTAATAGAAAGCACTTTTGCATGAGCGTATTTACTAAATACGTTCTTCCCATAAAGCATTCCTTCAAAATAATAATCGTCTGCATACATTGCTGTACCAAGGGTTTTAGGAACCGCGTCAACACGGCAGGTTCTTTCTCCAATATTAGCAGTTGGTTCTATTTCAGGTACTACTAGGTTTTCTCTTAGCATTTTAGCAGCCAAAAGGATACCTTCCTCAATTTTATCATAGCCTGTACAACGGCAAATGTTAGTACGAATTGCCTGCTTTACATCATCTTTTGTTGGATCCGGGTTTTGATCAATCAGACATTTACCGCAGATAACCATACCAGGGATACAGAAACCACATTGTACTGCTCCTGCTGCTGCAAATGCATAAGCGAAGACTTCTTTTTCTCTTTCTGTAAATCCTTCTATTGTTTGTATCTTTTTACCTTCCAGTTTTGATAATCTTTGTACACAAGCACGAACTGTTTTACCGTCAACAATTACAGTACAGGTTCCACAGGCACCTTCTTTACACCCATTTTTAACGGAAGTAATTCTTAGCTTGTCTCGAAGAAAATCCATTAATGTCATATCTGTTTCGGATTGATAATCCTTACCATTAACATTCACTATAAACATATAAATACCTCTCTCTCCTTATAGCTTATTAAATATTAATTTTGATGTAATTCCTCCTATTACTTATATAACTTAAAGTACTTATAAAATATCATATGTCAGCCATAAAACATTGTACCTTTGTAACTCTTTATTAAAAGGCTCTATCGTGAATTTGTTTAAAGGCTCCCTAAAGACATCTGATACTATAACATAGATTTTTTATTCCCCTAATAATATAAAAAAATCCTATGGATAATCCTCGTTTCATATATATTTTAACATATAAAATCCACAAAAACAATTAATATTATAAGATATTATTAATTTTTTTTAGCTTTATACAAAAAAATTTAGCATATTATTCTAATAAAAGAAGGAGCTGGTTTATATGCTCCTTCTTTCAGTTTTAGCAATTATTAGTATCCTTATAAAGGTATATTTTATTCACATATATCCTATTGGTTATAAGTATGAAGAGATTCTAATTTGAATTTCTTTTAATTGTTTTATATCTTCACCTGATTTATAACTAATACTTTAATTTCAGGTCAAACCCCTGGTCACGAATTACTTGCAGCAGCTCCTGCCTCTTTGGCACTGTATTCTTTAATCTGGTTACTACCTGATCGCTAAAACAATCCACTCGTTTATTGGCATCTCTAAGATCATAATAAGTCTGCATTTCCTCATCATAATCTTTTATTTCTTCCAAGTAATTATCAAAAATTTTATAACTGTTTTCAAACACCCGCAGTTTCATATCCATTCTTGGCTTTAATTGAGGGTTTTGATTTGGATAACCTATTCCCAATCCTACCACCGGGAAAGTCAGTTTGGGTAATTTCAGCAGTTCACAAATCTTTTCGGAATCATTTAGGATACTTCCCAAATAAACCGTTCCCAAATCCAGAGCTTCCGCAGCATTTACTATATTTTGTGCAGTTATGCAAGCATCGGTAAATCCTTGAAAGAATCGATCCATGTCTTTTGCACTTTCTTCCAGGCAGTTCTTTTCTTTTGCAATTTGCCAGTTTCTATTCTGGTCAACCACAAATATCAGAAGTTCAGGTGCTCTGGCAACATACTCCTGTTTGCAGATTTCAGCAATTTCTTTTCGAAGTACCCCATCAGTAACACGGATAACCGAACATCCCTGCATTCCGTTTGAAGTAGCAGTTCTTCTTCCTACCTCCATTAACTGTTCAAAAATATCTGAAGGAATGCTTTGCTCCTTAAATTCACGTATAGTTCTGTGCTCCAGTTGTTTTTTGATAAGTTCATTTTGCAGATTCATAATGGAAGTCTCCTTTGATTATATGTTATATTAATACGTTCTCTTGTTATATTAATAATTATTTTATATGTTATATTAATAATTTCACTTGTTGTATCAGTGATTATTTATTGGTATATTAACAATTTCACTTGTTGTATCAATGATTATTTATTGGTATATTAATGATTGTTCATATTATTTACAATATCTTCTAACTTATTAATCTTAGATTCTCCAATTACCATTATCCCATTTTCTGAAAGAATTTCTGCAGTTACACCATTACCGTCTATAATCTGTCCCGTAAAGGAACCATCGTATATCTTTCCGTAACCGCAAGAAGGACTTCTTTCCTTTAATATAGCCAATTTACAATCATACATTTGAGCCAATTTTAAAGTTTCTTTCGCCCCTTGTATAAATTCTTCTGTTACATCCCTGCCATCCTTAAGTATTACTTTGTCTCCGATTTTTTCTGCTGGCAGCCTTGGTGTGGTTAATCCCCCAAGCTGTTCGGGACATACCGGGATAAAATGATACTCTTTCATTCGTTCTGCCAATTCTTCTGAAAGTTTCCCTGTACCGTTGTAACGGCAGCATATTCCCAACAAACAGCCACTGACTATTATATTCATTCTATACTTGTCCTCCTATGCTATGTAGAAGAAGGCTTATTAAAATCCTTCTCCCCAACGTTTTATATTTTCCTCATAAAAAGTATACTCCGGTGTACGAATGGTTTCTTTGAAATCTTCCCCATAATACCATGGATTATCCTCTGAAGAAGGATTATTCAATATATGAAATTCCTGTGCAGGCATATACCCTTGTGCTAACAGATAGCATCTTTCACCGGTTTCATTTTCTGCAATATCTACAACCAGAACACAATGTCCCGGAGATCCGCCCCTTATCAGCATATCCCCAACTTGTAACTCCTTAACTTCAATACCGGTACTTTCTCCTTCCAAGGATAAAGTTCCAGCGTAAACCATAACATTCTTCAGGTATTGACGAAAACTTTCATAGGAATCATCATAGCTTTTTGACTTAACCCAACTTACCTGATTACCCTCTACATGAATTCTGCTGCCATTTCTCCATTTTAGATAATCCATATAAAAGCCATTAGTCAAATGAAATCCAATCTTATCATATGCTCCAATTGACCAGTAATACTCACCATATACACGGATAATACTGTCAGCACATTGCTGTAAATCTGAGTTCCCAACATCCATAGCAAATACTGCCGCTTGTGCAGTCTGGTTCCCTTTTTCCCTTCCGTTATATAAAAGCACAGGACTTCCATGTGGCTTTAATTCCTGTTTTCTTAAAAATGTAACAAAGCTGTCTTCCTTTGCTTCTGCCCGAACATAGCCTTCCGGGGGCAGAATCCTTGATTCTAAAGTATTTCCTTGGGGATTTATATATTCATAACTCTCATTGTTCTCATTACCGGAAATATTGTTTCCCTGTAAGTTTTCTCCTGCTGTCTCTTCTTTCCTATTCCCTTGCTGATTATGGGCTTCAACTGATTCAACAGCCTCATCATTAATTATATCATCGGTCAGGTTTCCGCTGCCTGTAATGGGTATAGCCTCTCCAAGATAAGTTGGCTTAACCCGGAATATTACTCCAAAGAAATCCTTTACTCTTGCTGCCGCCTCTCGAATATCACGCATAGTCTGTCCTGCATATTGCCTTGAATCCGAAGGGACACCGTAAGCATCCAATCCTAATTCATTGGCAATATACAATCCACGGTATAAGTGGTATCTTTGCGTAACAATAATAGCACTTTCCACTTGAAAAACATCTCTGGCTCTATACATGGATTCATAAGTAGAGAATCCGGCATGATCCATAAATATATGTTCTCCTTTAACCCCTTTATCCATGGCATACTGCTTCATAGCATTGACTTCATCATATTCTTTTCTTCCATGATCTCCGCTCATTAATATGCGGTCGGAATATCCTGCATTATACAATTCTATAGCTTGATTTAATCTATCTTCCAGCATATAGCTTGGCCGGCCATCATCCCACACCTTTGCACCAAGAACCAGAATACAGTCAAACTTTTTGCCAGCCATATCTTTCTGACTTAAGATTTTTTCCTTGTATTTTCCCATCATGTATATATTAATAAATAGAACAGTCAAAGCACCTACTGCACCTAAAGCCAGGATAGACAGCAGGATTCGTTTCATTTTTCTTTTATCTTTTGATGTTTTAATTCTATTCATAGCCACCTCTAATATGCTGATTTTCTTAATCACTAGTATTTCCCATTATTATACTCTGTATTGAATTCACTGTCCACCACAATGAACAAAAAAGACCTTATAGGATATGAGTTGTTATTCATACTCCGAAAGGTCTGGTAACCCTATATATTAATATCATACATTTTCTTATTACATCTTATTCTAATATAATAGTAAATGGTCCATCATTGGATAATTCTACGTTCATATTAGCTCCAAATATTCCTTTTTCAACAACGGGTATTAGCTTTTTACATTCTTCAATAATATATTCATATAATTCTTCTGCCAACTCCGGCTTTGCAGCATTAATAAAAGAAGGACGATTACCTTTTTTGCAGTCAGCGTATAAAGTAAACTGGGAAACCAAAAGAAGCCCGCCATTTACGTCTTTTAAGGACAAATTGGTTTTACCCTTCTCATCCTCGAATATACGAAGTTGAATCATTTTCTTAATTAACTTATCCGCTTCTTCCTTCGTATCCTCCTGACCTACTCCGATTAAAACCAGAAAGCCCTTATTAATCTTTCCTACTATTTTATCATCAACGGTCACAGATGCCTGAGTGACTCTTTGAATTACAAATTTCATGTGTACCTCCATATTTTAAACAGGTTCTTTTATCATTGACCCAATCCGATATTTCTCATTACGTTAATTGCCTTCTTTTTTATCAGACATGTATAATGTTCTTCACAATAGGCTAGATATATGGAACTGTCAGATACATATACAGCAAATTCCAAGGCCAGGTCACAAATGTTGTCGTAGACCTCTGCTGACAGTCTTCCCTTATTAATAATAAGATAATAGGTATTATTTTTTTCATCCTTATAAAGCTTGCTGGTAAACATTTTATCAAGGGTAATAGAGCAACAATATTGTTCCACATCTTTTAGCGTTTCAAATTTATATATATTTAGAATAGGCTGATTTTTTGACTTTCCTTTTGATTTTGATTTACCTTGTGCTTTAACCGGCTCATTAATATCAATGCTCTTATATTCTCCGCTAATTTCTCCTATATCTTTTATATGTTCAAATATATCCATAAAATTTTTACTGCCATTTTCAGAAAATGTAATTGCTAAACTATTCTGAGGCAAGGGCATAATCTGTATAGCCAGTACTCCGTTCCGTACCCGGTAACCAACTTCTTTCTCTGCCTGTTCTACAATGCTTTCAAGAAATTCACGGGATTTTCCTTTATCATTAAAAAAATCCTCAAAATTAAGCCCATATTCTTTCATATCTTCTTCTGTAATAATACAACGAACGGTATCTTTATCTATTCTGCTAAATTTCATATATATAATTAACTCCTTTCAAAGTCATTGAAAGAATAAAATTCTTCCAAGTGTGAAAATGTCTTCACACTTCTCTCTTTCCTTAACTAAGTTATACTGATTCTCATAATATTTATTATATATGCATGATTCATCTTATTTATATCTATACTCCTTTTACTTAAGAATACAGGTCCGGGATTGGTTCTCACTATAAAGTAATATGATATATGCATGTTTTCTGTTATATGTATGCCTATATTATATTGCACATTATAACCTTTAACAATAGTAATTGTTTTATACTATGATTTTATTTGCCTGTATTCACTATGTCAAGAATAGGTTTCTTTATGCCATAGTATTTCAGTAAATTCTATAATATCATTTTCAAAGCAATCATGCTAGTTTTCTGCCTTAATTATTAATCAAGTAAGTTGACAAATGAAGGGCTCATATGCTATGGTTTTCTATATGCCAAAAAACAGCTTGGTCTAATACAACTTAAGAGGAGGAATGTCTATGAAAAAGCATCCGATCAGAGATAATCACCGCGCTTTTTTAGAACATATAAAGAAAGAAAAAAGTACATTCTATATATATCTGGTTCTTAGAGCATTAGTTATATTAGTTATGGTTGCTCAATTCTTTAATAAAAATTACGAAAATGTATTTCTTTGTGTTTTAACATTGATTCTTTTAATAATTCCCAGCGTTATTGAAATGAATTTCCGAATAGACCTGCCTAATACCTTTGAAATTATCATAATGCTGTTTATTTTTGCAGCAGAGATTTTAGGTGAAATACAGGAATATTATATTATATTTCCATTTTGGGATACCATGCTACATACATTAAACGGATTTTTAGCGGCAGCCATTGGATTTTCATTAGTGGATATATTAAACCGGACAGAACGAATATCCTTTCACCTGTCTCCCTTCTTCATGGCAATGGTAGCCTTTTGTTTTTCCATGACTATAGGGGTGATTTGGGAATTCTTTGAATTCGGGATGGATACCTTCTTTCAATTCGACATGCAAAAAGATACCATTATCAATACCATCTCTACCGTTAAATTAGATCCCACAGGCGGTAACAACCCTGTAATAATCAAAGACATTTATAGCGTAGTCATTAACGGAGAGGAATTGGGCCTTGGAGGTTATCTGGATATTGGACTGATTGATACTATGAAAGATCTATTCGTTAATTTCATTGGTGCATCCGTATTCTCCATTATAGGATACTTCTACATTAAGAGACGCGGCAAGGGTGCCGTGGCACAGCATTTTATTGTAAAGAAATTAAAAAGAAATCATAATGAATAAATGAATGCTCTTTTTGTGTCAGCCAATTTTATCATCAAACCAGCTGACACAAAAAGAGCATAACCCATAAGCAATTATCTATTCCTTATTTACTAAGTTCTTTGACATTTCGTGTATTTCTTCTATGGATGGAAAGTTCAGATTCTCATCTATTTCAAAATCAGCCAGCAATAAAGCATGTAGATCCGCATTAAGTTCCGGAGTAACTTTAATCATACTTTTCTTTATTAATTTTTTTGCGGCAGCTTCAAAATCAACAGCATCTTCACCGGTCATTTCATCCTTTAATAAAATATAATACATTCTTAGATATTTTATGTTTGTTTTAGGATAAAGTGCTGTAAGAATCTCTGAAACTTTTTCTTTATGTGAATCTCCATAAGGAAAAATTCTCTTTGAATAAGCCTCAAAGTCCCGTTGTTTTTCATCTTTACTGCGCATATCAAACATTTTACCGAATATACCCGCCATACTATCACCTCCATGTAATTTTTATCTTAAGGATTCCTGTACCTTCTATATTTTAGAGCTTGCTGTGCGAGTGAAGTATCTCGCACTATCATCATTCCGTTTGTATTATATCATGAACATAAAGCTGTTAATGATCTTGGCACTCCAATCGGTTTTTGCAAGCAAGCTTGCAAATACTTCATTCCGTTTTGTATTATATCATGAACATAAAGCAGTTCATGATCTTGGCACTCCAATCGGTTTTTGCAAGCAAGCTTGCAAATACCTCATTCCGTTTGTATTATATCATACACATCTACAGATATTATAATACATTTCTATTAATGGAACAACTAAGAATAAAGAAAAGGAGCATTGCGTCAACTAAATTAGTCTTTGCATTTGCTCCATTTCATTATTTATAATATAACTTACTAAGAAATATCACCTATTATTTATTTTTCTTTTGACGGCGAACATCCATAGCACAAGCAGCTACAAGAATGATACCGATAACGATTTGCTGCCAGAAAGAGCTTACACCCATTAAGTTTAAACCATTTCTTAACACACCCATCATAAGGGCACCAATGATTGTGTTGATGATAGTACCTTCACCACCATTGTTGTTAACACCACCAAGAACGGCAGCTGCGATTGCTTCCAACTCGTATCCTTGTCCAGCCATAGGTTGTGCGGAAGATATACGGGAAGTAACTAAAATACCACAAATAGCTGCTGAGAAACCACTGACACAGTAAACAAACATACGAGTACCAACTGCATTAATACCGGAAAGTTTAGCTGCTTCAAGGTTACTACCGCATGCATAAATCTGGCGACCAATACGTGTTTTTGAAAGAACGAAGTATAAAATAATACCATATCCTGCTGCAATTAAAACACTGTAAGGTAATCCACCTGGCATACGTCCACCACCAAGGATATAGAAAGCTTGTTGTACATCCTGACTTGGAATTGTATTGGTATAGATTGGTTTACCATCTACTAAAACGTTAGCAAGTCCACGGAATACCCATTGTGTACCAAGTGTTGCGATAAAAGGAACAACTCCAAGTACTTCGATAGAGAAACCATTTAAAATACCCATTCCAATACCGAATACTAACGCAATAAGAATACTTAATGTAAGTGGTACACCATGAATAAGTAAGGTTGTTACAATGATACCGGACAATGCCATAGATGCACCAGCACTTAAATCAGTACCACCGCATACTAAACAGAAAGTTAAACCATAACCAATGATGGAATAAGTAACAACTTGTTGTGCAATATTTATTAAGTTACCGGAAGAAAGAAATAAACTTGGTTTTAATATAGCAAATGCTAAAAACATTAAAATAAGGATAATTCCTGAGAACATAGCCTTTCTTGTTGCCGGTGAAAATTTATATATGAAAGACTCTTTTGATTCCACTGTTTGAGCAGATTGTTTCATAATGACCTCCTAAAATATATATTATAAAGAATAAATTGTATGCAGGATTACTTTGCTTTCTTTTCTAACTTGTTGTAACCTGCTGCCAAATATAAGATTTCCTCTTGTGTTGTCTTTTTCGTTTCTAATTCACCATTAATTGTTCCTTCATGAACGACTAACACACGGTCACTCATACCAAGAACTTCTGGTAAGTCAGATGATATCATAATAATAGCAACGCCTTGATCACTTAGTCGATTGAATAATTCATATACCTCATATTTTGCACCTACGTCTATACCCCTTGTAGGTTCATCTACGATTAATAACTTAACATCATTACATAACCATTTTGATAAAACGATTTTTTGCTGATTACCACCACTTAAATTACCAACTCTTTGACGTAAACTTGGAGTTTTTGTGCGAAGAAGATCTTTATAATGTTTCGCATTTCTCTTTCCTTCTTTATCGTCTATAATACCAAAGCGTGATAATTGTTTTAAATGAGCCATGTTTGTGTTGTATTGAACATCCAAATTAAGTGCAAGGCCATCAAACTTACGGTCTTCTGTTGCATAACCAATTCCATTTGCAATTGCTTGTCCAACATTCTTAACCTTAATTGGCTTACCATTCATATATAATTCCATAGAGTCTGCTGCGTCAGCACCAAAAATACAACGGGCAATTTCAGTACGTCCTGCTCCCATTAAGCCCGCAATTCCCAGAATTTCTCCTTTACGAACCTGTATTTTATCAACGTTTACAACATCACCACGACGAATATTTCTGGCTTCGAAAAGTACGTCACCGATTTTTCTATCATATTTCGGATACTTGTCTTCTAAAGTTCGTCCAACGATCATATTAACAAGTTCATCTACTGTAATATCTGCATAATTACGTGTACCAATATATTGACCGTCACGTAATATGGACACCCTTTTACAGATTTGTTCCAATTCTTCCATACGGTGGGAAATATAAACCATACCAACTTGTTTTTTCTGAAGGTTACGGATAATTTCAAATAATTGAGCTATTTCCTTATCAGTAAGAGCTGCTGTAGGTTCATCCAGTACTAAGATACGCGCATTACGAGAAATCGCCTTTGCAATTTCGACCATTTGCTGCTGTGCTACGCTCAAATCTCGTACAACTGCGTGGGAGTCAATTTTGATACCTAAATCATCTAACACCTTCTGTGCATTTTTGTGCATTTCTTTATCACTGATCAGTAAACCTTTTTTAGGCGGACGGCCAATATATATGTTATCAGCCACTGATAAATGAGGACAAAGGTTTAACTCCTGAAATATGATACTGACGCCCAATTCCTGGGCTTTGCTGACAGAGTTGATATTTACTTCTTTTCCCTCTATGAAGATTCTACCTGCATCTGCATGATATACTCCGGACATAATCTTCATTAATGTTGATTTTCCAGCGCCATTTTCTCCGACAAGGCCGTGTACCTCTCCTTTGTCAACTGAAAATGAAACATTGTCCAACGCTTTTACACCGGGGAAAGTTTTGCAAATTCCTTCCATTCGGAATAGTTCCTCTGACATAATTTCACCTCTTTCTTTAGAATAAAAATACTTTCAGATAAGTCATAATATATGTGGCATATGAACTGTTTGCCAGAGACAATCAAATCCCTATCAGCATAACATCAAAACCAACTTCATTATGCAGCTCAAATTCATAAGCTTAATTCATTGATATGTTTGTGCAAAATTCCACTGAAAACTACAGCACTAAGTTTATCACTTGTATACTAGTGTGTCAATGAGCATTATAGTGAAATATTTTATATTTTTTTGTGCATTGTGCCTATATTCCTTTAATTAAAATCATTTAGAAATCCTATCAATTTTCTATTAAATATAATTTGGACAAAAAGGCATAGGCCATAGTAGTACTGCTGAAAGCATAGAACATAGGTGACAAGGCGGCCCATAGATACAAGAAATAAAAAAAGAGCCACATAAGACTCTCAATTTGAAACTATCGCCTAAATTTTATTGTTTTTACTAAAATAATTATAACTTTTATATAATTTCAACAATTAGTAATTGGAAAACATGAAAAAATTAGAAAAGCATCTTACCTTCTGGCAATTAAGGAAGAGTATAATTGCATATTATCTTAATTCGAACATCGGCAAATGTCAAAACTGCAGCAGCTAACAGATAATTATGAGAATAAGTTAGCTGTTACAGCAGACATGTTTATATATATAAGAATTACATTTTCTTTACAATTGCTTCTCCTACTACTACTTCAGTGTCACCGTTATTAGTGGTAACGGTTGTCTTTAGTGTCAGTATTTTTTTATCCTCTCTTTTACTTATAACTTCCACTTCTGCTACACAATGGTCTCCTATATAAACAGGGTGGGTAAATTTTAAAGATTGAGAGAGATATAGCGTATTCTCACCAGGCAACTTTGTGCCCAATACTGCAGATATCAGGGAGGCAGTAAGCATTCCATGAACAATTCTTTTTCCAAATAAACTATTTTTAGCATATTCTTCATCCAAATGAAGTGGATTTATATCAGCAGATACTTCTGAAAAAGTAAAAACATCTTCTGATGTAAATGTTTTTTCAATGGCTGCTTTATCACCTATTTTAATGTCTTCGTAATTCATAATAACACTTGCATCCTTTCTTATTTAAATTATTTTAATACCTTAAGCAGCTCCTTGACGGCATCATCCCTCTTTGCTGCGTGGCTGCCTTTGCAGTTCCATCTGTCGTACTTCTTACCAGTTATCTTTTGAAATCATTTCAGCCTTGATTTTTTCTGTTAAGATAGGAACAATTTGGTTCAAATCACCAACAACGCCATAATCAGCTACATCAAAAATTGGTGCGTAGGGATCTTTGTTGATAGCAATAATAACATCGGATTCTTCCATGCCTGCAAGATGCTGGATTGCGCCAGATATACCAATAGCAAAATACACATGTGGACGCACCGTTTTACCAGTCTGGCCTACTTGTACTTCTTTATCCTGCCACCCGGCATCTACAGAGGCTCTGGAAGAACTGATGGTACCACCGATGGTATCAGCTAATTCCTCTAATAACTTGAAGTTTTCTTTGCTTCCAACTCCACGTCCTCCTGAAACCAGAATATTAGCTTCCTGAATATCAATCTTAGAAGAAGGTTTTTTAATTACATCAAGCACTTCAACATATTTATGATTTTTCTCAAACCCAGGATTAAATTCCTTAATATTTGCTTTCGCCCCTTCTATTTTTTTCAGTTTTTGCATCACTCCGGGACGAACGGTTGCCATCTGGGGACGGAAATTAGGGCATAGAATGGTTGCCATAATATTTCCTCCAAATGCTGGTCTTGTCATTCTTAAATATTTTGTTTCCGGATCAACTTCTAATTTGGTACAGTCCGCAGTTAATCCGGTATGTACTCTTGCTGAAACTCTCGGTGCCAGATCACGTCCAATTGCAGTTGCACCATATAATACAATTTCAGGGTTGTACCTTTCTATAACAGAATACATTCCATGGGTATAAGCTTCCGTAGTATAAATTTCAAGGGCGGGATCATCTACAAGAATTACTTTATCGGCACCGTAAGCTGCCAGTTCATCTGCTAATGATTTTACCTTGTAGCCTAGCAATACTGCTGTAACTTCTGCACCTAAATCTGCTGCCAGTTCTTTTCCCTTGCCAATTAATTCAAAAGATACATTGGTTATCTTATTATCAACTTGTTGAATGAAGATAAAGATACCTTTATTGTTTTCAAAACCCATTTATGCTCACCGCTTTCTAATTATTTTAATAGTCTTTTTTATTTATTAAATTCCTATCATAAGCTAAGAAAAGAAAATTCTAAAATATGAACTTTTCTTTTAATTTCTCCAGTATAAAATCAGCTGATTCTTCCGGATCCAAAGTTACTACCTGACCCCTTGCCTTTACACTCTTGGGGAAGGATTGGGCTACTTTTGTAGGTGAACCTTTTAAACCAATATTACTATCATCAATGGTAATATCATTCCGGTCCCATACTGTGATTTTCTTTTCTCTGTATGCATCAAAGATTCCGCCGGGTGTCATATATCTGGGTTCATTCAGTTCAGCAAGTGCAGTGATCAAACATGGCATCTTGGCTTTTACAATATGGTATCTGTCTTCATATTGCCGTTTTACGATTATATAGTCTCCATCAACTTTAATTTCTTCTGCATAGCTTATATTAGGAATATCAAGATGTTCCGCTATCTGGGGACCAACTTGGGCGGTATCGCCGTCAATTGCCTGACGTCCTGTTATAACTACATCATATTCCAAGTTATGAATAGCTGCTGCAAGGGTAGATGAGGTAGCCCAGGTATCCGCTCCCCCAAAAGCTCTGTCTGTTACTAGATATCCTTTATCTGCACCCATTGCAAATGCTTCCCGAATTACTGCTTCTGCTTGAGGAGGTCCCATGGATATTACAGATACTTCAGCTCCCAATTCATCTTTCAACCTTAAGGCTGCTTCTAAACCAGCTTTATCATCGGGATTTATAATACTTGGTACCCCATCTCTAATCAGAGTACCTGTAACCGGATCAAGTTTTACTTCATTGGTATCTGGAACCTGCTTTATACAAACTATGATTTTCAATCTTATCACTCCTTTGAATTAGTTAAATTTATAACAAACTTCCCGAAATAACCATGCGTTGCACTTCAGAAGTACCCTCATATATTTCAGTAATCTTTGCATCCCGCATCATTCGTTCCACATCATATTCTCTTGTATATCCGTATCCGCCATGAAGCTGAACAGCCATACTGGTGACTTCACTTGCTGTTTCAGAAGCATATAATTTGGCCATTGCTGCTTCAGTGGAATATTTCTTCTGCGTATCCTTAGCGATTGCTGCTTTATATACTAATAATCTGGCTGCTTCCACCTTAGTAGCCATACTGGCAATTTGGAATTGGGTATTTTGGAACTTAGAAAGAGGTTTACCAAATTGTTTTCTTTCTTTTACATAAGCTATGGTAGTTTCTAATGCACCTGCTGCAAGCCCAAGAGCCTGAGCGGCAATGCCGATTCTCCCGCCGTCAAGGGTCTGCATAGCATAACTAAAACCTTTTCCTTCCTGACCTAGGAGATTCTCCTTTGGAATTCTGCAATCGGTGAAGATTAATTCATATGTAGCGGATCCACGGATTCCCATCTTCTTTTCCTTTGTACCAAAAGTAAATCCGGGAGTACCTTTTTCGACGATAAATGCTGAAATTCCTTTTGTTCCTTTGGATTTGTCAGTCATTGCAAAAATAATGTAGATATCAGCTTCTTTGCCATTTGTAATAAATATTTTACTTCCATTTAAAATATATTCATCACCATCTAATACCGCCTTAGTTTGTTGGCCTGAAGCATCGGTACCGGCATTTGGTTCTGTTAGACCAAATGCACCTAATTTTTTACCGGTTACCAACGGTCTCAGATACTTTTCTTTCTGCTCCGGCGTACCCAAATTCTTAATTGGATCACAGCACAATGATGTATGTGCCGATACAATAACTCCGGTAGTACCGCATACCTTTGATAACTCTTCAATACATAGTATATAAGTTAAAGTATCGCAGCCTTGTCCACCGTATTCCTTAGATATAGGAATTCCCAGAAACCCAAGTTTTTGCATCTTTTCAACAGTTCCTTTTGGAAAAACTTCAGTTTCATCAACCTCTCTTGCCAGGGGTTTTACCTGCTGCAAAGCAAAGTCTCTAAATAGAGTTCTTGCCATTTCATGTTCTTTACTTAACGTAAGATCCATGTTATTCCTCCTCTCATACCTTTTCGGCATTGCTTTAATTTTGTATGTTAATATAAACTTGGAACCACATATATATTTAAAATAAATTTAAACAGTGAAATGTCTTAGTTTTTTAAAATGCTTTCTTTGCTAATTATCTCATTGTCCGGAGTTAATTATTTCATTGTCCGGAATTATATGAAACATGATTCACGTCTCATGTTTACTATAATATATGATTCCTAATATGTCAATATGTATATTTTAATTAATTCCAATCCAGGTTTTTGGTTAATATTTACCACTTAGCACCTATCTGTTTTGTTTCAATATATCTTACACTTTAACTATTATTGGGTAAGTTCATTTCATGCCATTCCTTATTTCACACTCTTATTCTGCCATTTTAGCAAGTTTAAGGATTTGTCTTTTTATTCTTTTTATAGTAATATTGCAGTGATACATTTTTTAATGATAGGAGGCGGAATTCCATGAATCAATTTTCTATGCTGATCAAGCCAGCTTCATCTCTTTGTAACATGCGGTGTAAATACTGTTTTTATAGTGATGTGTCAGAACACCGGGAAGTAAAGTCCAATGGTATTATGAATCAGGAAACTACTGATTTTCTTATAGATAGAACCTTTGAATATGTTAAAAAACCTTGTATTATTACTTTTGCCTTTCAAGGGGGAGAACCTACCGTAGCAGGATATGATTATTTTGAGTATTTTACCAGACGGGTGGAAGAAGTGAATAAGGGTCAGAATAAAATTCAGTATTCCATACAGACAAACGGTCAGTTAATGGATGAAAAGTTTTGCAAGTTATTTCGAAAATATAATTTTTTAGTAGGATTATCACAGGACGGTCCAAAAGAGTTCCATGATGTAAACCGTCTTGGTGCTGATAAAAAAGGAACCTTTGAGCATACCAATCGTGCCATTAAGCTCATGGATCAGTTTCATGTGGAATACAATATATTATCAGTTATAACAAAACAAATGGCTAAAAAACCCCAAACACTATTTCGCTATTATGAAAGAAGAAAATTTCAGTACGTTCAACTGATACCTTGCTTAAAGTCCCTTGATTTTTCACCAAATGATCCTTTAAACAAGTACGACCTGACACCACATGAGTATGCTTGGTTTTTAATAGATTTCTTTCAGCAATGGTACGTAGCTTTTAAGAATAATCAGTATATCAGCATCCGTCAGTTCGACAATTTAGTATATATGTTAAAAGGCCGGCCTGCAGAGCAATGTGGAATACTGGGACATTGCTCAGTGCAATGTGTTATAGAAGCAGATGGCAGTGTATATCCATGTGACTTTTATGTTTTGGATGATTTTAAACTTGGCAATCTAAAAGAGAATTCTTTTGAAACCATGATTCAATCTTCTGCTGCCCAAAAATTTCTTAAATTTGAGACACCTAAGAATCCCCTTTGTAAAACCTGTCAGGTATATCCTATGTGCGGAGGGGGTTGCAAGCGCTATCGCTCTTTTTATGCAGAAGAAGATAATTATTGTCCCTATCAGGACTTCTTATATCAGGTATATCCAAAGCTGGAGGAAATTGCTCGTTTTGTAAACTAGGACTTATGACCTACTTTCCATTAATTAAATATAGAAAATTTGACAAAATTCCTCTATAATATACAGAGAAGCTATCTAACCGATCAATTTATTGGGAGGAATTTTTAATGAAAAGAAAATATCTGATTATCCTATCGGTTTTATTCCTGATAATCACTGCAGGATTAATAGGATATCATTTTCTGGATACAAAGCAGCAGGATATGTCCTACCCCTCCTTTTTAGAAGCAGTTGAAAAGAAGGAAGTAGAAAAAGTTACATTTATAGAAAACAAGAATTTATTCAAAGTAAATTTAAATACAGAAGAAAATGTGGAATACCTTGTACCTAATCCTAAAACAGAGAATTTTACTGAGTACTTGTTATTAAAAGGAATCAATATCAGTTATGGTACTGATGGTTTTACCCGATTTATTCAAGTCACTTTTACCTTCCTTGTTATTGGAAGCGTCATTTGGTTAGCCAAAAGAGGAAGTACGTCCTCCAATTTAGCTGAAGATTCCAATAAGAAAAAACAAAAGAGTTCAACGGTTACCCTTGATCAGGTTGCCGGTAATGCAGAAGCTAAATTAATGGTTGAAGATGTTATTGGCTTTATAAAGAACCCGGAAAAATATACTTCTGTGGGAGCTAAAATGCCAAAGGGCCTCTTATTCTATGGTCCGCCGGGAACCGGTAAAACTTTAATGGCTAAAGCAATTGCTGGGGAAGCAAATGTTCCTTTTTATGCTATGAGCGGTTCTGATTTCGTTCAGATGTATGTTGGTGTTGGTGCCAGCCGTATTCGTAACCTTTTTAAGAAAGCAAAGAAAAGTGAAAAAGCAGTTATTTTTATTGACGAAATTGATGCCATTGGTAAAAAGAGAGCCCGCAGTCTTTCTGCCAGCAACGATGAACGTGATCAAACTTTAAACGCACTTTTAACGGAAATGTCCGGATTTCATGAAAATTCCGGAATTATTGTTATAGGTGCCACAAACAGACTGGACACCTTGGATGAAGCTTTATTAAGACCCGGCAGATTTGACCGCCAGATAGAAATTGGTTTGCCGGATATAAATGCAAGAAAAAAAATCTTATCCCTCTATGCCAAATCAAAACCTTTGGCAGATGATGTGGATTTAGAAGATCTTGCAAAATCCACCGTTTATTTTAGCGGTGCCATGCTTGAAAACCTATTAAACGAAGCTGCCATTCATGCCGCCAATGATGGTAAATCTGTTATTGGTAAAAGTAATATTGATACTGCCTTTTATACTGTTATCGCCGGTTCTCCTAAAATTGACCGAAGTTTTATTTCAGATCAGGACCGTAAGATTACCGCATATCATGAGGCAGGCCACGCTTTAACTACTACTCTTTTACTGCCGGAACATTATCTTTCAAAAGTAACCATTATCCCATCAGTAAAAGGTGCAGGGGGCTTTAACTTAAGCATTCCTAAGGATACCCTTTTCCAAACAAAGAAACAGATTGAAGCAAATATTAAAGTACTTCTTGCAGGTAGAGTCGCGGAAGAGCTCATATTTGGTGAAGATGAAATTACAACCGGTGCAAGTAACGACATTCAAAAAGCTTCTTCCTTAATCCTTAACTATATGAATAAATATGGTATGGATTCCGATATGGGACTTTTTAGTATGGAAGTTCTGGAGGAAGGCCACGATTTGGATCTGGTTAATAAATGCAGAACACAAATGAACACCTTCTATAAAGACACCAAAAAATTAATGGAAGAAAACCTAGAACTGTTAAAAAATATTGCAGAAGAATTACTTGAAAAGGAATCTTTAAATCAAGAGGATATCAATCGCATCTGCCATTAAACCTGGAGGTTGCTTACAAGTACTTCTATAATTTACTTGTTGAACTCTGCTTACAAATTCATTATAATAAACTTAACAATAAATGACCTGGGATGTTCGATTCCCTACTATTTTGAACCTACAAACACAATAAGGGATTCCTATATTCCTGCTTGGATGTCAGGCCGCCATTATGCAGCGGAAGACAGAAAATCAGGTGCGGTTACCCACCTAGCTCATGCTAGGATTCAAAATCGTAGGCCCGGCATTTTGGGAAATTTATTTGAAAGAATTATAGAAATTTTTTTTGTTATTATATCTATCTGTAGTATGGATTCCTTTAATTTAAGAATCTTAGTATCAGTTAGATTTTTATTATTAGATTTATTTCATATTAATCTTTTTCAATAATTTCTTTACTCAGATTCATTCCACGTTTATCTTTTTCAGTACTATATTCTTAACTCAGATTTATTCCACATTTATCTTTTTCAATACTATATTCTTTTAATCAGATTCCTTCCATATTTATCTTTTTCAATTCTTTTTAAATATGCTTTCTTCTAAGTACTATAAATAATACTAATATCAATTCCCTTAGTTTATTTTGTTTCTTACTTGAATTACTTACAATCTAGATGCTATAATGTGACTTATTGTTTATGAATGATAAAGTGAGGAATTGCAAATGATAAATCAAAAACAATTTACATATGGTTTTCGCAAAGGATTACCCATTGCTTTTGGCTATATACCAGTATCTTTCACCTTTGGTCTTATGGCTACCGGAGGAGGATTACCCCTATGGCTGGCAATCTTTACTTCCCTCTCTAATTTAACTTCTGCCGGGCAATTTGCCGGAACTGAATTAATTCTTGCCGGAGCCGGACTCCTTGAGATTACTCTTACTACGTTTATTATAAATATTAGATATATGCTTATGTCCTTTTCTCTGTCTCAAAAAATTGAATCAAAGATTACGGTAAAGCAAAGATTACTATTTGGATTTGGCATAACAGATGAAACCTTCACTATAGCTTCCTTAGAACAGGGTAAACTAACCTATGCTTTTATGCTGGGGTTGATTACCGGTCCTATTGCAGGCTGGACTTTAGGAACAGCAATGGGCGCTCTTATATCGGAATCATTGCCTTTATCCATAAGTAATGCTATGGGAATCGCCTTATATGCAATGTTCATTGCTATTATAGTACCTCCGTCCAAGAAATCCAGACCTATATTAATCATAGTTCTATTATCCGTTTTAATTACCATAGGGTTAAAATACATTCCTGTTTTTTCTTTTATATCCGGCGGATTTCGTATCATAATTGCCACTGTTCTCAGTGCATGTGTTGGAGCAGCTATCTTCCCTGTAAAAGAAGAATCAAAAGACAATGAGGAGGAGGTAAAAACATGTTAAAGCCTTTTATTGCCGTTCTGTTAATGGCTCTTGTTACCTATCTTCCAAGAGTATTACCTTTAGTTTTATTTCGTAAAGAAATAAAGTCAACTTTTATAATGTCTTTCTTAAAATATGTTCCCTATGCGGTATTAGGTGCACTTACTTTTCCTGATATTTTTGATTCGACCGGTGATTACATGACTGCTATTATAGGAACTATTGTAGCTTTATTCCTTGCATTTCGTGAGAAAAGCTTAGTAATTGTAGCTGTTGGTGCTATTATTGCTGTCTATGTGTCAGGACTAGTTATTTAAGAAATTTAATTACAGTTCAGCCTGTGGCATCTCATCTACCTTTTACTTATCTTTATCTTAATGTGTTCAGATTGCTCCGCTTCACAAGAAGCACTCAGCCGGCGTTTACTAATTCCCACACGGGAACATAGGAGCGCCGCTTTTTCATACAGTTTTAATAGCTTGGCTGAAAACCTAAACCTTACAGCTAATGTAAGTGGAATATTGTCTCACTATAATGTAAAATGAACTTATAAACCAAGAATTAGGAAAGTGAAGTGAGGGGTGTCTATTTATGAATTATACAGATAAATTATTAGAAGTCAGAGATTTGCATAAGTCTTATGCAAAAGGCGGTATTCCTACGAAAGCGTTAAATGGTATTACTTTTGATGTTCTTCCCGGAGAATTTTTAGGGATTATGGGGGCCAGTGGTTCAGGAAAGACAACATTATTAAATTGTATTGCTACGATTATCAAGCCAACATCCGGTCAGATTTTACTTTCCGGGACAAATATCAGTGCTTTTGGAAGTGATGAATTGGCTATGTATCGAGGAAGTAAAATTGGTTATCTATTTCAAGATTTTGCATTGTTAGATAACTTAACCGGGAGAGAAAATATACTACTCCCTTTATCTATACATGACGCAGACGTACGCTTATCAGAAAAAAAATTAAACAGTATAGCAGAGTTTCTAAAAATCACTGACGTACTTTCAAAATTTCCATCCCAAATGTCTGGTGGACAAAAACAGCGTGTTGCAGCAGCTCGTTGTCTAATCTCTGATCCGGATATTATTCTGGCAGATGAACCTACTGGGGCATTAGATACAAAAGCGGCAAGGCTTCTCATGGAAAAATTACAGGAAATCAATCGAGCAAAGAATAGAACAATTATGATGGTAACACACGACCCGAATGCTGCAAGTTTTTGTTCCAGAATACTATTTATACAAGATGGTAAGATTTTTCATGAGCTGCGCCGACAAATTCCGTCAGAAACAAGGGATGAATTTTATGACCGTATTTTACGTGTAATGGCTCAAATGGGAGGAGGCAGTGCGAATGTTCTTTAATCTTGCGTGGCGTAATGCTAAAAGAAGTCGAAATGAAAATCTGATTTATTTTCTTACGATGGTAACGGCAGTGGCTTCATTTTATATCATTCTTTCTTTAGGACAACAAGACGTTATAAGATTTTTAAGAGAGCTTGAAAGTTCTGCGGTAGAAAAATTGCTTACAACAGTAATGCCAATGGTTTATCTGTGTGCGTTATTGTTTATATTTTTCCTTGTTGTGTTTGCAAATAAATATCAACTGGAATGTCGCAGCAGAGAATTGGGACTTTACCTGATGTTTGGCATGAAAAAAAAACGTCTCTTCTTCCAACTTATGATGGAGGGGTTTATTACATCTCTTTTAGCCCTTTTCGGCGGAATTATTTGTGGTAGCTTTTTATCAGAAATCATTAGCCTTGCCACTGCACGTTTGGTTGGTCAAGGAATCATTACACACCAATCCAGTTTTTCTATTGGTGCAGTTATCTGGACGACCATTGGACTTTTACTTATTCAAGCATTAAGTTTGTTTATATTAGGTGGAAAAACCTTCAAACGAGAAGTTCATCAGCTACTTTATGGAGAAATGGTGAAAAAACAAAACACAGGGACAGCCAGTGGCGGCCTTTTTACACTACTTGTTGGTGTTATATTATTAGCCGTGGCATATTGGGTTGCTTTGAAACATTTTTTTGCTGCTGGAGGAGCAATGCTTTTTGTTGCCGTGTTATTCGGCATTGCAGGAACACTTCTGTTCATTCGTGGACTGGCGAGATTATTAAGTTTGTTTGCTGGTTCTATAAAAAACAAATCAACAAAGGGACTTTATACTTTTACATTGCGACAATTACAGGAGAATGTTGTATGCAAATATGTTTCAATTAGTGTCGCATCTCTTTTAATGATGTTTACAATTATGTTGATTGCGGATGGTTCATCAAGCATTATGACATACAGAAAAAATTTGAGCAGAGGTTCTTCTGTTTATGATTTTACTGTGATGGGTGACGATATGATGGTGGAACAATATCTTTCTTCAGAAAAAATGAAACCTTATGTCGCACATTTGAACCGTATGGAAACCGGAAAGATAAAAAAGCCAGAAGCAGGTAGTATAAATTCTTTTGTGGATTGGTCAAAATTCAGAGCAGAAATTGTACAGCATTTACCATCAGATGTAGTTGATCCTGCTACACAGGATACAGGAAGTTATACAATGGCTCCCGACAATCCCCCTGCATTGAATATCTTAGGCATTATAGATACTGGCAGCTACACACCATACCTAGTTCCGGCATCGACATATAGTCGGCTATTAGAAGCGTCAGGAGAAACTCCTTTGATACTCGGTGAGGACGAAGCTGTATTTTATATAAATCCTGATTTTATAGGTTCTGCACAGGAGGATGAAAGTTCCATGCTAGACGAGATTTTTTCAAAGGCAAAATCGACAAATACACCACTTCTTTCGATTGACGGTAAACCATTCTTTTTTACTTCATCTGTGACTATGAAAGGTCTGACTGCTGATAAAAATATTCGTGTTACTTCTGCATTGATTGTTTCAGATGAAGTATTTGAAAAGTATGTAGACCAAGATACTTGCATGGTCTATTGGCACTTTTGTATTCCAGGAGAAACGGCTAATGAAAAGGGCTTAATGAAATCCATTATGGACGCAAACCATTTATTGAAACCATCCGGTTTTGTTTATGAAAGCTACCTAAACAATTTTGGGCGTCAGCTATTTTATGTGATTGCGGGAAGTTATACCTCTTTATATATGGGATTTATGTTTTTAATCATCGCCTGTGCACTTCTTTCTTTACAATTTTTAACGCAAATGCAAGCAACCAAAGAAAGATATTTAACATTATCAATGTTAGGTGCAAATCATAAGCAAATGAAAAAATCCATTAACAAGCAAGTGCTATGGTACTTTCTGCTTCCGCTTTTACTGGCGTGCATAAGTGGTTCTGTCGGATTGTTTGCTATGCAAAAGCATCTTCATTCTTCTCAGGCAGCGATTGTACAATCCTATCCACTTATGTTTATAATGGCAGGTAGCGTTATTGTTGTATTGGTAATTTATGCAGTCGCAGTTGCACAGACAGCAAACCGTGAAATAGGAAAACTAAAATGGAAAATAAATTCCTAAATAGTGCGTATGCTATTATCGTGATTAAGAAAGGAGGCGGTTCTATTGGCACGGATTATTGTGGTTGAAGATGATATATACATGAGAGAAGAATTGATTGACCTTTTGAATAAATCTGGATATGAGGCATTATCAATATCCAATTTTGAAAATCCAGTTTCTCATATACTGGAACTTGCTCCTGATTTAATATTACTGGATATAAATTTACCCTATCAATCAGGTTTTGAAATCTGCAAATCTCTAAAGGCTAAAGGCGTGGGTAACATATTGATGTTGACCGCAAGAGATAAATTGCAAGATGAATTACACGCTTTGGGTTTAGGTGCAGATGATTATTTAACAAAACCGTGTAACATGGAACGCTTGTTGGCTCGTATCAAAAATCTGTTGCGTAGAACCTCAGAAAATGAACATCAAGGTTTATTGGATGGTGGAAATTTTAGGATCGATCCTAATACTTTTACAATCTATATTGACAAAACTTCTTATATCTTACCTCCGAATGAGGGGAAACTATTGCTTACCTTACTGAAAAATAGCCCTAATGTCGTCACGAAATCTGAATTGTGTCACGCCATTTGGAACACAAATGAATTTATAGATGAAAATGCACTACAAGTAAATTTTACTCGATTGCGTAAAACTTTACGTAATTTTGGTATTGATGACCCCATTGAAACGGTGCGGGGACAAGGCTACCGATTGAGAGAGTGGGTGAATTTGTGAAAAAAATGCATACTGTTTTCACCTATATTTCTTCCTGTAAGATTTGGTTGATTTCAATGATCTGTGTTGATGTTTTATTTTTGTTTTTTGCATGGGTAGCGTACCCGGGGGACTTACTTAAACTTGCAGGGCTTATGCTTTTTGTTATTCTATCTGCGTTTATCATCCCCCTTACACTTATCATTAGAAAACACAAGCAAGAGAACATTGCATTTCAGAGCTTTTTGTTAGAACCGGATGAAACAAATGAGTATTTGCTAAGTGAATTTGTATCTCCATCATTACGCCCATATGTTCATGAACTTGGGCAGTGTTTAAGAGAAAAACAAGCAGAAATAGAGGCGCGAAATATACAGGTTACAGATTACGAGTATTATATCGAAAACTGGGTACATGAAATCAAAAAGCCATTATCGCTAATGACATTGTTATTGGATAACAGAAAAGATGAAATCTCCCCTCGTGTTCACACAAGAATGTTATATGCTCGTGACCACATCAAACAAGACGTAGAGCAAATTCTTTATTTTTCTCGTCTTGGTGCTGTGCATAAAGATTATTACTGGGAGCCACTGTCAATTAACAACATCTGCAAAGAAGCTGTTACAGATAATTCTACACTTTTAGATGAGGCCGGCTTTCAGATTGAATATTCAGATGAAGATTATTTTGTTGTATCCGATCAAAAAGGGCTTATGTTTATTTTGGGACAGATTATTAGTAATAGTGTGAAATATTCAGATGAAAAAACCACTCCATTACTTCGTTTTGAAGTGAAAGAAAATACAGATACACAAAAAATTATTTTGTCTATTAATGACAATGGTTTAGGTATACCGCCATCTGATTTACCGTTTATTTTTGATAAAGGATTTACAGGCGATACAGGAAGTTATTTGAGCCGATCTACGGGAATGGGATTGTACCTGGTTCAGAAAATGGCTGATGATTTGAATATTAGAGTTCATGTTCAATCTCATAATTTAGGCTATGACAAAGGTACAGCCTTCTCATTGATTTTTCCAAAAATAAGTGATTATCGAGAAGGATAAAAAATTAGCAACCATCATGGGCCAAATTGCAGTAATTTTCCCTTACAGTATCAAAAGAAATGCCGAAAACCTGCAAAAAACGTAAATGTTTGTGCAAGTTTCCGGTGTTTTACTTATTCTTGTCCAGTACCAAATCACAATTGACAAGAACAAATTTTTCTACTATTTTTAATAGTTTCTTCCAAAAGGAGTAAGCCAAGTTCCAGCTTTCTTTGCCTGAATATTACTACTTTTTTACCCTTCATAAAATGACTTGGCATTTTGTAAAACTATATTAAGGTGATTAACAATAGCCTCTTTTGCTCTTTTTTTATCTCTTTTAACCAAAGCTGCAACAATAGCTAAATGCTCTCGATATATTTCTTCTCTTCTGCTTCCTTTTTTCGTTGTTTGTGAAGTTAATTCATCAATTACATCATAATAGGTATTAATAAAATTAACAAACATTACATTACGAGATAATTCCGCAAGTCTATAATGAAAATAATAATCAATCGAACGTTGTCCTGCCTTCTCATCCGTTATAGATAATAAATCGTACAATTCGGCAATCTCTTCATCAGAAGCAGTATCTATAATCTTTTCTACTACTTTTTGTTCAATACATTCACGCATTTCTATTAAATCTTCATAAGTAGCTTTTTTTAAGCTAATTCCCTTGGAATTGTTTAAAAGCGTCATAACTTCAGGATTAACAAAGGTTCCCTCTTTTGGCTTTCGATAAATGTAATTTCTGGCTTGCAATATTATGAGGGCTTCTCTTAATATCCCCCTACTGACAGAGAATTCTTCTGCCAATTCTATCTCATTTGGCAACTTTTCTCCTGGCTTTAGGGTACCGTCTTTTATTTTATCCATGATTGTTCTTACAATCTTATCGGACAATTTTTCATTGGTAATAGGGGAAAATCTCATAAACTTCGCTCCTTATATGAAATTGAATCTACCTGATTCATAAATTAATACTCTTCAATTATAAAATCACCAAATAATGTTCTTCCCATTTGTAAGGAACCACAGCCATACATTCCATAAACAAAATCATTATCTGATATTTCTAAAACCTTTTTCCTATCTATATATAGTGTAATGTTACTATCTACTGCCTCTAAAGTCAACTCATAAGTTGTACCGAAAGACCATATATAACCAATTTCCGCCATTTTTTTATACCCAAAATTATTTTTATAAATTGCTATTTTATTTTCCTTATCAAATCCGGCAATGTAACCTCGCATAGCTCCCTGAGCCCTAATCATTAGCATGTGACTTTCTCCGTGAACAGGAGTTACAAAAGTCTTTATTTTATAATTTTTACTATGATAGTTTCCTGCATATGCAAAGGCAGGCTCACATCTCATTAGGCTTAATTGACCTCCTTCTTTTGCCCATGCACCATGATCCACGGAAAAAGGAGTAATGGTACCAAACTCTTTCCGTTGCTTCTCAATTGCTATGGAATATTTACTTTTACCGGAGATTATAAACTGATCCAGATATATAAATCCTAAGGTCTTTGCCTTTGCAATGGAATATCCTTCCATCACTATGCCAACCTCATCAATCAAATCTCCATCCGTATCAGGGATTGTAAAATCGACATCAATCCATTGATCCTCTACCAGTTTTATATACCCTTGCAAATGCTCCTTTTTATCACTCATAGTCCTAATATAAGGTGCTATTCCAAGTGTTTCCCAACCATTCCATTGTTCTAAAAAGAGCTTCATGGAAACCTTTTGTCCGGAATAAACGGTAGGCGTAAGTACCGGCATATAACGTTCATCAGAGAATTCATCTCTTCTATAAAATGGTTTATAGTATAACTTACATTGATTTCCACGTGTCATTCTGTCTACCAATATTTTTAAGGATCCCTTTCCTTCATAAGCTCTCTCTGTTGTATAACTTGCAGTGCAGAAAAAGGAATCTGATAAACGCATATTATGAGTAGAGCCAGGGAGTTCAAAATCAAAGTACACCTCTCCGGGTTTATAGGAACTTACTACTTCAGAAGGTGGTTCCTCACCTACTAGTTGATAACCCAGTAACGCTATTTCCTTTGCATAGGTTGGTACATCTAATATATTTAAATAACCGGATATTCCGGACAAGATTATTCCATCATTAATGGGTTCCCTATAATGCTTCGGTAAAGCCTCTATACCGCACATCACACCAAGTATGGTACCTACATTACCGGCATTACAATCCGTATCCCAGCCGCACATAGTTGCAATCTCTATGGTTCTTGCAAAATCACCATTACCATAGATCATAGCTAAAGCACATACTCCTGCATTGGGTATTATATGGCATACCCCACCATATTTATCATAACCCCAGTCGCGAACCAGCATATCATAGCAATCACGCCAATTTTCGTGTTCTTTATGAAATTCTAGAACAGCATGAACTACCTTAGCATAGGTGGAAGCTTCCGGTATTTCCGATAGTCCGGTTTGAATGATTTCCATTATATCATTGCATGCAAAAGCCTTTGCTATACAGGCGCAAAAGAATCTTGCACCATATAATCCTTCACCATCATGGGAAACACTTGCCGCTGCCTCTCCAAAGTCTGCTGCCTTTGTTGGATTACAAGGATTCACAAGTCCCCATGTATCAATAAAGATTTGTCCTCCAATCTGTTCGGCTAATATTTGACCATTTTGTAACATGGAACCTGATTGAGGAGCAGATATTCCATGTTTTAAATTCAGATATGCAGTATGTTCTGTACTAATTCCATATCCTCCCCACCAAAACATACCTATACCTTCTCTTGCATAATTTAGCCAGGCTCGGGCTACGTCCTGGGGTTTTAGCAGACCATTTTTTGCATCATCATACAAAGCACGTAAAAAATAAACCGGTCCATTTACATCATCATCGGCACCAAAATTTTTATATTCTTTTATATATCCGGTAATTTCCCCATAGGTATTTCTTATTCTGTCATAGGTCCATAATGTTGGTTCAACAGGAGCTCCTAAACGGATTCCTATGTTCATACCTAAAAAACCGGCATAGACTTTTTCTAAGTATTGTTCCGGTATCATATACTACCTCCTCGTTCTACTGTCATCATTGGGATTAGTTGCTTTCAGAGTTTTCAATGAGAAGAATCCCATAAGATTAGAGATTTTTCAGTTCCTCATAGATTATTCTTCTGCTAATTTCCATTTAGAAGTCTTCGAAAAAACTTCGGAAAAGGCTTTCATGTAAGGCATTTTTCGAAGTTTCTTCGGTTAGACTTCTTACTGGAGGCTATTATTACTAACATACAAAATAAGTTTTGAAGATCAATTGCTAAGCTTTTATAGGCAATAGATTTCTCTTACTTTATTAATGCTGCAAGTCTTTCTGCCTTCTCAAATATATCTATTCCTTTTGTAAATCTCAAACAAGTTCCGGAAGGGTACCTGGTTTTTTGCAGCCAGGATTCAGGAATATTCTTTGCTCCGTATTTCGCGCCTAAAATAGCCCCTGCCACAGCACCAATAGTATCTGCATCTCTTCCAAAGTTTCCTGCAAGAATCAACCCGGATTTAAAACTGCTATGTTCTAACAAGAGTGATCCGAATACTTCCGGCAGTGCTTCAGCTACTGTTGAACGATGAGTTGAAAACAATTCATAATGAAGAGGCATCCAAGCATCTGCTATATCCCAGTTTGCATCTTTTACAATCTCATATGCCCGTAATAAATTATGACGAAACCAAGAATCTTTAGGAGCTACTTCTAATACTCCATCAAATATTTCCTCCATAGTGGCATCCACCATAGCCAGACTGACAGCCACTGCTACTGCCTGTGCTCCCCATATACCATCCCGGTAATGACTGATGGAGGCATCTACCTCAGCAAGTTCTGCTGCCCTTTTCGGATCTCCTGCACATACTATACCAATTGGGCCACTTCTCATAGCCGCTCCGTCACTCATATAGTATGCATTATACATTCCGGTTTCAGGAGGGCGAAGGCCTCTGCGTAAATTGTTGCAGGCTTCTACTTCGCTTACTCCTCCCCGTTTTAATTCATCTTCAGTAGCAACATGGTTTAACCACATGTTTACCACATCCTCAGAAGTAAATTCTCCATTAGTGAGAATTAGATTTTCAGCCGTTAAAAGAGCGAATTCTGTATCATCGGTACTCCATGTAGAGCCTCTGTTAAAATCTGTAGTAATCCCAAAATCTCTCTGGTTATCCTGTCCTCTTGCAGCATCTCCAAAAGAATCTCCGATAGCCAGCCCGCATAAGGATCCCTTTGCTTTATCTGATGCAATTTCTTTGTTTTGTATGAGATAGTCTCTAGTTAGCATAATCTGTCCTTTCTAAGCTATTTGTTTAAAACTTCATTTGCATACTCAGTAATCTCAGTTCCTCCAAGTGCATACCATTCTTTTACATAAGTATCAAATTCATCTATAGAACGGTTACCATTAATGACCTCTGCTGCAAATTCAGCATATAATGCTTCCTGTGCATCCCAATTGGTTGCATAATCATCTGGTATAACAAAACTGTTATCAAAAGAAGAATATTGAACTACCATATCTAAAGCCTTTTCAGCTGCTTGACTATAATAAGGTGTTTCAGGCGCAAAATTAGCTTCAAATTGATAAATGGATTCGTGAAAACGTGGCCACCACTCACCAATCTTATCTGTTAATTTGTATTGCTCTCCCTCTTTTGTATAATGTTCATCTTCATATCCAAGTTTATCCAGTACCTGTCCTTCCGGACTTGCCATATATTCCAGTATTGCAAATGCCACATCTTTATTCTCTGAATAGGCGTTAATAGCCCAACCACGTGATTCTTTACTTACATCACTAGGAGTATAACCTTGTGCTACCCCTTTTGCAGGAGGAAGAACTGCAAGTTTGGCACTTTCTCCGTTTTGGCCTGTCATCTTGTTGTTATATACATTAACTACACTGCCTTGTGTACCGGCTACTACCCCAACTTCACCATTGTAGAAAGCACTCTCTTTGGTATCCCATTTCTTTGAAATCCATTCTTTATCTAATAAGCCTTCTTTATATAATTCTGCGTAGAATCCCAATTTATCCTTTGTAGCTTGAGATACTTTGCTATAAACATAAGAATCTCCTTCCATTACCCACGTTTGGGTTACACCAAAAGCTAAATTAAATACGGTATCCAATTCCGTAATATCACCAGGAACGGTATATGCTGATAAAAGATTGTGTTGTTTTACTAACTCTTTAAAGAATTCCTTGTAATTTTCAGGAGTAGGATTCTCTAATAATGCTTTACCTGTTTCAGAACCATCTAACCAGTCCTGTCTTACAACAGGTACCTTAATTCTGTCCGGCGCCAGCCATAAAAGATAGGGATAATTCTCAAGTCTCGCTTTGTTGTATGGTTGAATCAAAGATTTTACATATGTAGATTCTTCAATATAAGGTCTTAAATCCTCTAGTATTCCTTGTGTAATTGCAAATTGATAATCTCCGCCCTGGAAATACATTAAGTCTGGAATCACACCGCTTTGGATTAATAAACCTAAACTTTCTGAATAAGTACCCTCTGATATAGGGGCAAGTTCAATTTTAACTTCTCTACCAAGCTGTTTTGATACACCTTCACTGACTTTTTCCAGGAATTTTACAGATACTTCATCATCTGAAGACATATCTTTTATAACCGTTTTGATGATAACCGGTGATGTCTTATCATCTGTTTTCTCATTTTGATTCTTATCTGCAGTTTCTGTTTGCTTACCGGTATTAACTGTATCCTTCTCCTCTTTTTTTGAATTACAGCCGGTAAAAAGAACCATTGCCATACATAAGGCTAATACAACTTGAATTATTTTTTTCATAACATACCTCCATTTTCATTATATTAGTTTGTTTAAACTACTACTTATACTAATCCCCTCTGGCATACTTATGCACCGGATTCGTAATGCTATGGTAAGTCTACTCTTTCACACCTCCTGACAACACACCACTGGTATAGTATTTTAAAATGATAGGATATAATAATAAAATCGGTATTACTGCCACTACGATAGTTGCCGCTTTTAATGAGCCATTATCTAATTGAGCAATATGATTATTGGCTAGTATATTGGCAGCACCGACAATTACTTCCGAATCAGAATTTACAACAAATTGCCGTAATAGTACCTGTAATACGGTATTGTTTTTACTGGTCAGGAATATGCTGGACTTAAAAAATTCATTCCAGCGGAATACAGCATAAAACATACCTACCGTTAATAAAGGAACCTTACATAAAGGAATAATTATCTTAAAGAGTATTTTTACATGTCCTGCCCCATCGATTCCGGCTGCTTCTACTAAAGAGATGGGTACCTCCTCCATAAACCTCATAAGTATAATTAAGTAGTACACATTCACGCTTTTATATAAAACCATGGATAATAGATTATCCAGCAAATGAATGTCTTTCATCAATAGGTATTCCTGAACAAGTCCCGGTTCGAATATCATCATGATTATGAAAAAATACATGAATAATTTCTTTCCTACTAAATTAGGGCGGGTCAGAACATAAGCTGCACTTGCGGTAAGAATAATGTTAATAGCCACTCCCCCAACAGTAACCACCAAAGAGTTAAAAATACTTCGAAGAACTATGGGATTATTCATAATTACCTGATAGTTTACCATGGAGAATCCCTTTGGTAATATATTATAGCCTTTTAATTTGGAAACCATATCAGGATGGGATATTGACTTAGCCAATATATTCAATAAAGGAACAATCATAACCAACGCAATAAGTATCATGATTACAGCGCATATTGTTGTACCCAGGGATATTTTCTTTACTCTTTTCATACTGTTCCTCCTCTCACCATGCACCTTTACCTGTTAGCTTTTTGGAAAACAGATGAGTGGAAACGATTAAAACAGTTCCTACCACACCTTTAAACAGATTGGCAGCAGTTGCAAAGGAATATTGAGAATTTTGTAAACCAATACGGTAAACATATGTATCAATAATGTCTATCTTTGAATTCACCGCAATATTAGTGAAATTAAGTATCTGATCAAGACCTGCATTCATAAAGAATCCGATATTTAAAATCAGTACTGTAATCATAGTGGGTAATAAGGCAGGTATTATAATGTATCCTATAATCTGTAACCGTCCTGCTCCGTCGATTTTTGCAGCTTCATAAAGGGTAGTGTCAATTCCCATAATTGCTGAGAAAAACACGATGGAATCCCATCCAATGGAACGCCATGACTCAGAAGCTAGTAATATCCACCGGATAGCACCTTTACTGGTAAGTAGATCCACACTGTCAAACCCTAACGAATTCAGAATCATATTAAACACACCGGAGGAAGGGGATAGGAATTCAAACCAGATTCCGGCAATAACTACCCATGAGAGAAAATGGGGCAGATATGATATAACTTGTATGGTTTTTCGAAAAGGACCGGGCTTAAATTCATTTAACATAAGGGCAAATATAACCGGCAATGGAAAAAACAAAAATATCTTCATTGCACTAATGATTAAAGTATTCTCCAATATTCTTGTAAAATTAGGTGTGGAAAATAGCTTTTGAAAATTTTTAAAACCTATAAATATACTGTCTCCCATAATTCGATAATCATAAAAAGCTAACTTCATTCCCATAATAGGTATCACATGAAAGATAACAAAGTAGATTAAGGTGGGCAATAATATTAAATACAAGGTTCTGTCACGTTTTATTCTCTTTAATGTACTTCTTACAGTCTTACTCTGTCCATTGGCCAATTCTCTCACTCCTTCCCTATATCTCTATCACCAATTCACCTAAAGGCGCATGCTGCTGAGCACCATAAACATCTGTATCAAAGCTGGTTCCTGAAGATATTTTTCTGGCAAATGTTATTTTAAAGCCCAATGCAGGATCATAAAAAACAATTTGCGAAATCATTTCCTGAGGAATGTGATACAGCCTGGAGATTAATTTCTTATCTATCAAACCATTATTCTTTATTTTGTAGTAAATATCAGGGTTATCAAATAATACATCTAATGTAATAGCAAAGGGGCCGCTGTTTTTTGACCGGATTACTTTGGCCAGATCGTATAATTTATATTGAGTCATCATAACCTTCCTTTCCCTATATAATGCAGTTTGATTTGCCTGTTATAACTCTCTGTAATATATTACCTTCAAATCAAACTGTTATCTAATCACTTTTGCTTCCGTCTATAGTTACAATGTTAAATATTCTATAGGAAACATCTCATAACCATCTTTTACTTCCATAAGATGATATACGGAGAACTCATAAACCGGCCCAAAAGGTATGTCACTTGGAGAAAAAGGAAAGGCAAGGTTGCCGGCAGTTGATTTTCGTCCATCATAGCCATAATGCAATAAGGTGGAGCGAAGAGTACCACATACCGTATTGGCAAGTTCTTGTGTTTTTGCAAGGACCTCAAAAACAATCCCCACTTCGTGAGGTAAGCCTTTGTTGGTTTCAAGTTCCCCTATAACCGCATTCAATCCGTAGTTCATAAAGTGAATCTGATAATCTTCACAGGGAATGTCTGAATAGTAATTTTTAACCTGCTCTTTAGCAAGCTGTTCTATTTCTTCCAGTTTCGATATCATAATAGCATCTCTTACACCGGCTACTACAAAAGTTCTATAACCTACTTTAATAGCTCCTTCTAACTTAATGGTGTATGGATCTGTTTTCTCTATTTTACTTCCTGTTACATATACACTCTTTTCATCCAACTGGGTAAATTTACAGTCCTCTAAATTCAAGACATAACCCGGACCATGAAGAAGATAAGGGTGATCCTTTTCATAGAAGGTGTGAGCTGCAACTGATAATGGAGTACACACTCTATCATCGGATAAAGGTGTTATGGTAAATCCCTCCTGAGTAATAATTCCAAGCATACAGTCTTTCGTGGTTCCGGGAACTGCACATAATGCCGCACATTCTAATATTTTTCCTGCATGATAGCCATAAGAAAGCGGAAGACCATGATATGCCGCAACTGCTGCAAAAGGGGAGGGATCGTAGGCTCTGCCGCAGATAATTAAGTCAGCTCCTTCTTCCAGTGCCTTGACTATTGGTTCATGCCCCATCTGGGCTACAACTGAGGACGTTTCCTCCAATCGATTTTTTGTCAGTTCTTTTACTGTTAATCCTAGCGGATTTACTTTATTACTATGTAACCTGTCCTGGATGATGTTCTTTGGTATATCTGCCCAGATCACTGCTATCTTTAAATGATGAAGAGATTGCTCATGAATAATCTCTTTTATAATTTTTAAAGACCATTCAACATGAACCTTTCCCCCACTGCCCCCTGCAGATCCAATAATTATAGGAATCCCTGCCTTAGCTCCTTCTACCATCATAATTTCTAAATCTTTTTTATAGGAACGTTGGCTAACTATTGCAACACCCGCACCTAATTTGTGTGGTCCTGCATCGGTACTTCCGGCATCAACTACAATGGCATCCGGTTTTAATGCCATACCATTTAAAAAAGAGGATTTTGGATATCCATAGCCAAGAATACCGCATGGTGCAAGTATTTTTATGTTTTTCATGAAGTAACCTCCATTGTTGTTTATATAATCTAATTGTTTAACAATTAGATTATAACATATTTGTAATATATGTCAATAATAATAAATATTTTATATATTTTTTATATAGTTTAACTTGTTAAATAAAATTATTAATATACCAAATTGTCAATATAACTGTTTTATCAGCTAATGTTAATGCACTTTTTCTGCCAGAAAAAGCTGTTATAAACTATATTCTTATTCAAAGAGGTGCAAATACACCTTCCTATTCCGCAAGATTTATGTAGGTTTTATAATTGGGGTTAGTATAAGAAGTTTTTCAGTTATAAGGTTTATTTTCTTCTAACTCAATAAAAAAACTGCACTATTTGAACAATATCGAAAGTCTATGGGTTATGGATAAATCCACTTTCCATGATTCTTCCTCAAATGTCAGATAGTGCAATTCGAACAAAAAAACTTCATAAAACAAAGTCATCCCGAAGTAACCCCCTTCGCTCTTTTGTAATGCCATTTTTATTTCTATTCTATTATAACTATTTTTACGATTTGAGGAATTTCCTATTAATTAAAAAAGCCGCTAAAAATGTTTTATTTACTAATTACATTCTTAGCGGCTTCTAAATTAATTTTTTATTTTGCTTATCCTAAATAAACTAATCATTAAACATATCAGAATATGCTCTTTGTTCATCAATGGCTTTCCTCATATCGGATAAGGTTGAAGTATCACCAATTAGGATAACACCAACTAATCTTTTATCTACAAAATAATATTTCTTATAAATCTTTTTCTCTCTGTCTCTGATTTCTTTTGTTTCGTAGGTTAATGAATCATTCTTACCATTGTCACCTATGGCAAATAATGATGTATTAATTCCATAGAAAGTTAATCCTGTAGGTTGGATTTGGTAAGTCAGGGCATCCCCTGCTGCGTTAGCTCCCGCTACTTTACCCATTTTTGATGCTTCTGCCCATAAGCTGAAGTTTACTCCTTTATAAGCAGCACAATCTCCACAGGCATATATATCCGGAATGTTGGTTTCCATCTTTTCATTCACCACGATAAAGCGGTCCACTGCCATTCCTGCTTCCTGTGCAATGGATACATTAGGGCGAACACCGCTGGATACAATCACCAGTTCTGCCGGGTAAACTTTGCCATCCTCCAGTTTAACACCGGTTACGGAAGTATCACCTGTAATTTCACTGATATGTGCATTCAACTGGAATTCAATATCTGCTTCTTTTATAATTTCACCTAACAGCTCTCCTGCTTCTGTATCCAGTTGACGAACCATTAATTTATCTGCAATCTCTAATACAGTTACATGGCATCCGGTTTTCTTCATTTCCCAGGCGGCTTCTAGACCTAAAACTCCCCCTCCGATAACTACTACATTCTTAACTTTTGGAAGGAGTTCATGGATTTTTTCAACATCAGAGATACGGCGGATTGCTATTACTTCCGGTTTATTACTGCCGGCAATTGGCGGTATAAAACATTCCCCGCCTAAGGCATAAATGCACTTATCATATTTTATGGATTCTCCATCGGATAATAGGACTGTTTTTTCTTCCGGGTTTATCTTTTGGGCGGTAACACCAAGCTTATTGGTGATTCTATTTTTTGTATACCAATCTTCTTTGTATATGGCAATTTTTGCAGGATCCATCTTTTTACTTAAGGCTTTCGTTAACATAGGTCTGTTATAGCCTAAAACAGGTTCGTTGGAAATTATAATAATCTCACAATTTTCATTTCGTCCCCGAATGGCTTCTGCCGCATTAACACCGGCTGCACCATTTCCAAGTATTATGTATACTTCTTCTGTGGCCTTCCGGTATTCTGACTGTATTTCTTCATATGGCATGAAATGTTCTTTGCCCACTCCACATACAGGGCATTTTTCAAGGGATGAATCAAATATTTCTCCGCACACATCACATTTTACTAAGGTTCTTTTTCCTTTATTATTAATATTATTATTTAATTCTATTGACATATGCTTCTCCTTTTCTCTTTTTAATCTATTTTCACACGTACATTCTATAATGATATAGTTATATCCCCATTATACCTTTATATTCCAAAAAATCTAGTATTATCTTAAAGTTTTCTGCCATATTACTATCCTAAAAAGAGATTACTATTGAGAATGACCTCATTGATCTCCCCATTAATTCAAATGAACCCCATTCTTGAATATGTAATCTACTATTCAATGAAAGGGGTTCGTTTTAATTGATGGATGAAATCATTATTATGATACTCTCCACTTATTTATTTAGAAACATTTTTTAGATATATTTAATTGAGTTTAATATTTTCATCAACCGTTTAACGAACCGGACAGTGACCACTATCGCAATCGGCATCTAATATATCAAATTCTTCTTCAAAGGTTTCATATTGATTTAGAATGGATGGGTTAAATTTAGGTTGTTTTGCATATAATTCCTGATATGTTTCTTTATCCACTGCTTCGTATGGTAACAATTGATAGAAGCTTTCATCTAAGGAAAGGAACGTAACACCTACTATGTCATCCCAGTTATCATATACCCATTGTTCTACTTCTTCCCATTCTTTTGGTCTTACATGAATGGTATTAGAAGCATTATGGTCTACATAATTCTTCATAATCATTTTGTACAATTCTAATTGTTCAATTGCAGATACATCGTATTTCGTTCTTCCCTCAGGAGACTTTACAGGGAATTCAAATACCTTTGTCTTATGCTCCTCTACTGTCTGTCCCACTTCAGGATTCCATGGAAATCCTGCTTCCGCAAGTGCCTGAGCCAGAGGATCCTTCGCATTTACTCTCACACGTCTGATATAATATGGAGCATGGGAAAAATGTACACCGCTTGATACTGTTGGCAGCTGACTGATGGTACCGGAAGGTTTAACGGTAGTTACTAATTTTGGACGGTTCATCATCAGGAAATCTGCTAATTCGAATGCGGATTCTCTGGCAGTTCGTCTTAATTCTTTTAATAAGTCTACAAACTCTTCGTCTGACATATTAGTGGCATTTCTAAAATCCATAACACCGGTAATGGAGCAGCCTGTTAATCTATCTTCTTCATTTACAAGGTTCCACTCATGAAGTTCAAGTTCAATGCTTGCCATGCGGTATCCAATATGGGCAGAATATCTTTGTGCTTTTAATAAGCCCTGCTTATCATAAGTCCCATCCGGATTAACAAATCCCATCAGGTTAACTTCTGTTAAATTACACACTCCTCTGTCTCTTAACAGGATTTCAAAGCATGGATTTCCGCCTTGCACATCCGGACGTCTCCTCCTCATTTCTTCAAAGTTTGCAAAAGCAGGTTCACCGGAGATTTTTAGTTTATTAAAATGCTGATGCAGTTCTTCCCTTGTTGGTTTTTTGTTATAAATAACGGTATTATTGGAAAGAGACCGATTTAGAATCTGCTTATTTTCAATCCAGTTACCATTATCATCCTGATAGTAAAGATTGGCCTTTGCATTTAATACTTCTTCCTCGTCATGGTCACAAAGAATGATTTCTGCACTACGTCTGACACCGCCGGATACAACATTTTCAGCAATAATGGTTGCTATATCCAGACAATCAATAGGTTTAATTGACTGCCATTGCTGTTGATTTGACTTTCTCTTTTCTTTAAATAAACGATCTATCTTAATAAACATTTGTTTAATATTATTGTGACCGGATGCATATCCGCCAAATGTTTTCAATCTTTCCCCTTCAGGTCTTACATTATTGTAATTTATAAAAATATATTCTACTCCAACATATTGTTTTGAGGATAATATGTCAAAGAACATGTCAATGGCACTGGACCATCCAAACTTGCTGTCGCCGATTTCAAGTTCAATGGCATTGTTATTGATTAATTTTAATTCTGTATACTCTTTGCGCTGTTTTACTGGCACTGCATCGTAGGATTTATGAATAATCTCAATTTTACTGTTTATCTTAGGCAGTTTTGATACATATTCTCTTTGTACGGATAAGCCAACTCCGGTTCCAAGCATCAATACGAAAAAGATTTCTGAGAATTTCTTCAGGCTGTCTATTGTAACAAAGCTGCAGTTAAAGTTACTTAAAGGATACAAATAGGAAGCTTTGCTACCTGCTACCCAAAGAGACCTTCCGGATGGGAATAGTTTTAAATGATACATTAAATCATAAATTTCCTCTGCTTCTTTTGTGAGACTATGCATTAGCTTTTCCGTCACATAGATACCTTGTCTTCTCATAGCATCCAATTGTAAGCCCACATTGAATTCCACAACCCTGTAACAGGTTTCCCACCAATATTCTCTGCGTCTCTCCTCTGGAATCGGTCTGCTATATGTACGGTAATACACAAATTTTCCAAGTTCTGTTGGGAAAGGATCTGGCTTATGCTTATATTTTGCAATAAATTCACTGGATAAGAATTTACCGGTCTCTTTATTTTCACGGCTTCTAAACAGTTTACGCTGCGCTTTGTATTCTGCATAGGAATCAGCAACTTCATCCATATCTTCTAGAAACAGTTCTTTTACCACTTGTCGTTCAACATCTTCTACACGCATGCCATCTACATGGTTTTCTTCAATTTTAGCTGCAATTTTTTCTGCAATTTCTTTATTTTCAAGACCCACTGAAATCATTGCTTTCATTATTGCGTTGGCAATTCTGCTTCTATCAAAGGTTGTCTTCTTTCCGTTTCTTTTGATGATCTCTTTCTTCATTCATCTACCCCTTGCCTTTCTCTATAAAATTCTTAAGGTAATCCTTATTCCCAAGCGGATTTTAACCATATGTAAGCAAGCTTGCATATTCCTTAATCCATTTGCGTAATATCATAAACACAAAAGCAGTTCATGATCACTGCGCCAAGGTTTGCACATAAACGTGTTCATGATCTTGGCACTACGCTCTAGGTTTGCAAGCAGGCTTGCAAATCTTTCACTCCGTTTGTATTATATCATGAACGTAAAGCGTGTTCATGATCTTGGCACTACGCTCTAGGTTTGCAAGCAAGCTTGCAAACCTTTCACTCCGTTTGTATTATATCATATTTTCAGGAAATGTCTACTACATATAGTAATAATTTTTGCATTTTCACAATATATTGTACCTATAGATATATACAAGTATGTTTGCTATTTCAATAATTTTCAAAATATGTTATAATATATTATGAGAAAATTCATGCCAAAATATTGATTCATTTTCCATTTTTAATAAAGAATATTTTAGCTGTACAAATATATAAAATATGCATGAAGTCTCATTTTATAATAAAATGATAAAAGCTCAGGAGGTGCAGTATATGAACAATTTCACATTTTATAGTCCAACTTATTTTGTATTTGGCAAAGGAAAAGAAGATGATGCCGGCCATTATGTAAAACGCTTTGGAGGTACTAAAGTATTGCTTCATTATGGGAGCGGTTCAGTAATCCGTTCGGGATTACTGGACAGAGTAAAGAAATCCCTGGAAAAAGAAGGCCTTTCCTTTTTGGAATTAGGAGGAGTAAAACCAAATCCAAGAAGTGGGCTGGTATATGAAGGAATTGAACTTTGCAAGAAAAATAATGTTGACTTTATACTTGCTATCGGAGGCGGAAGTGCCATTGATTCTGCAAAAGCCATTGCCGCAGGAGCAAAATATGAGGGGGACTTCTGGGATTTTTACGTTGATACCCCAATTAAGGATGCTTTAAAAGTTGGAACTATACTTACGATTGCCGCTGCCGGCAGTGAAGGTTCCGGAGATTCTGTTATTACTAAAGAAGAAGGTATGATAAAAAGAGGTGCCAGCAGTGAATATTATCGCCCGGTATTCTCCATTCTTAATCCGGAATTAACCCAAACTCTTCCTGCATATCAAACTGCATGCGGTGCTGCTGACATAATGGCTCATGTATTTGAGCGATATTTTACCAATACACAGGATGTTGAGGTAACTGACCGTTTGTGTGAAGCTATCCTGTTAACTATGATAAAGGAAGTTCCAAAAGCCATAAAAAATCCAGATGATTACCAAGCAAGAGCCAACATTATGTGGGCAGGAATGGTTGCCCATAATAATATTGTAGGGGTGGGACGTGAACAGGATTGGGCAAGCCATAGTATAGAACATGAATTGTCTGCAGTATATGACTGTGCCCACGGAGCCGGATTAGCTGTAATCTTCCCTGCCTGGATGAAATATGTTATGCACCAGGACATCAACCGTTTCGCTCAGGCATCTGTCAGAGTATGGGGTTGTAATATGGACTTTGCCCATCCTGAGGTAACTGCTGCAGAAGGTATAGAACGCTTTAAGAATTTCCTCTCATCTATAGGATTGCCGGTTAACTTTAAAGAACTGGGAGCCGATGCAAAGGATATTACAGTTTTAGTTGATAAACTTGGACTTGGGGAAAATGGTACTACTGGTAACTTTGTAAAACTTACCAGTAAAGATGCGGAAGAAATTTACCGTATTGCAGCTGAGTAATTATACAATATATAATTAACATAAGTATACTTTACCTATTAACCTTGGGAGTAATTTAGCACATATCAAGTGTTAATAGGTAAAGTAATGTTAAATAGGGATTTGCAAAATAGATGATATTTCCAGAAATTAAGAATAGAATTGTTATTCCACCTATTCTCTGATATTACCATTCCTCTTTTGTAACCCCCCTTATTTATCTTCTAAACATTTTTCAGGCTCAAGTTTTATAAGTCTCCAGTTGCCGGATTTGTCTTTTATATATTGTGCTATCTCTATATCGGTATCATTTGTTAACTGATAGAATTCTATAAGATAATCATTTCCATCAGTCCCTTTAAAGGGAATCTTCTTTATATAACCTTCCTGTTTAGTTGGATATCTTTCCTTCACCAGTTTACACCATCCGCCATATTTTATATCAACAACAGCTTCAGCAGCATGAGACCAACCATGATATGGTGCACAAAGATAATCTTCTCTATGGAATTCTAAATTCGATATTTTATAATTATTCTTCTCTTTTACAATATCAACGAAACCATAGTAGTAAGCAAAATTTGCCGCATTTTTCTCAGAACCTTCAATAGTCTCAATCTCTACAAAATATCTTATTATATCATTGGTATTATTATATACAGGTACCTGCCTATATTTAATTAAATTGATATGTAAGATATTTAAAAAAGTTTTAAGATATTCTTTATAGGATGTATTTTTTTTATAAGCGGATGACAAAAATTGATATGCTATAGGATAAGGCAATAATTGGTTCCCTAAAGTGCCACAACCCGCAAACTTACCTTTCTGAACATTAGCCGCCTCCCGTAAAATACTAAAATAATTAATGATGGTATCCTCCGGTGACTTTGTCAAATATTCCGGTAAAATTATTTCAGATACATCTTTCTGAAAGTAAGGATCAAAAAACCTCCCATTAAAATTTCTATCATTGAGTACAGGTAGCTTAGACGGTCTAAAATATTTTTCAACATCTTCATTCTGATCTGGGTCCATATTTTCCTCAACTTCAAAGGTTTGAATAAACAGCTTACCCCCCATTACCATTTCAGCAGTATCAATATGGAGAAATTCATAGAAAACCTTTAATACTGCTAAAATTATTAAAAAAGTTATAAGGTAAATATAAACTTTTTTCTTATTAACAACCAATAACTTCAATATGTGTAACCTCATAATGAAATATATTAATAAATTATATGAGGCAAATTAAAATTAAACACCTAATGACACTATTAGAGTGGGAATTTGAGTATCAATAATAAATTATTATATGTTAAAATTCCCATAACCCAAGCACAGTTTTCAGTGAAAAATAGAAATTGTTAGATACTTTATAGCATTTGATGTATAATATCTATAAGTTTATATCCTGAAATTATTAATGTGGAGGTCTAGAATGCAAAATAAAAAATTACTTTTACACTTCTTAGGATAAATTTCAAAATTCTATATTCATTCATATACATTGATTTATCATTTTCAAATGCTATAATAAGCATATCATATAATAGCGAAAGGAACGGCAGAAATATAAGTCTGCTGGAAAGTCAAATGAAAACAGAAGTATATTTAGTAAGACACGGAGAAACGGAATGGAATAAGCTTGGTAAATTCCAAGGCAGTACAGATTTAGAATTATCAGAAGAAGGTATCCGGCAGGCACAATGTTTAAAAGATCGGTTTCAAGGTGACTTTGATTATATTTTCTCCAGCCCTTTAAAAAGAGCCTTTCATACTGCATCTATAATTTGTGAAGATATTGATATGAAGCCTGTTATAGTTGATGAAATTGCTGAAATTAATTTTGGGGCATGGGAAGGATTGACTTTGAAAGATATTAAAGAAACATATCCGGAAGATCTTCATGCCTGGAGAACCGATGAAATAAACGGTCCTTTTACCGGCGGTGAATTAAGTACAAGAAACGCCTCCATCCGGGCAAAGAATGCTATTTATGACCTGGTGGATAAATATCAAGGAAGTAAAATTGTTGTTGTTGCCCACGGAGGGATTATAAAAGCTGGTTTAATTGGTCTTTTCAATTGGAGAATGAATATGTACCAAAGTTTAAATTTAAACAATACGGCTGTTACTCATTTAGTCTTTAAAGACAGTCCTTATCCGGTAATTATGAGTTTTAATGATACCGGGCATCTGGAAAAGTAGTCCGTTCAGCTCACTGGTAGTGTTCACGAGAATATTACCTTTTTTCAGGGAACATAGTTTTCCACAGATTCTGTCATTTTATATCAAGCCATAAGTAAAATCATAGAATTTAGTTCTATTTACAACTTCTTCATATTGCCTATATCAAATTTTTGTTATATAATGGTAGTATTATGAAAATACGAGGTGAGCTAAATGACTACTGTTGAAATTCGTACACAAACAATGTATTCCCAATTGAGTAATTCAGAGAAATTAGTGGCAGATTACATTTTAAAAAATAGAGAAAACATCTTTCGTTATCCACTTGCTAAACTTGCAGAACAATCCGGTACCAGTCAGGGAGCTTGGGTTCGTTTTTGTAAATCCATCGGTTTTGATGGTATGAAGGATTTAAAAAAGTCCCTTTTTGTAGAAATGAATGATACCATTACGGAAAGTGGTACATCTGCTCCTCTGCTACAATTTACAGATATTAAAGAACATTCTACATTTAGCTCTATGGCTGAGAATGTTTGTTATAGCAGTATTCAAGCAATTGAAGCTACTCTCAAATTATTCGACGAAGAAATGTTGAAAAAAACTGTAAATAAAATTCCTACATATTATTCATGCCAGGACAATACGTTTATTCGGTGTAGGTGCGTCAGGATTAGTAGCCAGTGATTTATTTCATAAGTTACTCCGCATTGGCTATAATGTGACTTTTTGTCAGGATACTCACGTTAGTTTAACCTATGCCTCCACACTTACAGAAGAAGATATTGCCATCTTATTCTCTAACTCCGGGGAAACGAAGGAAATTATCGAAATATTGGAAATTGCACAAAAAAATAAGGCCACTACATTAGCTATCACTAAGTTTGGAAAAAGTCATTTAGCAATGAATTCGGATTTAGTCCTATATACCAGTTCACCGGAAATCTACAAAAGAAGCGGTGCTATGAGTTCCCGTATTGCCCAATTGATTTTGAATGATATATTGTTTACCGCAATTGCTAATAGAGATTATGAGAATGTTGAGGAATTGCTGGAAGTCAGTTATGAGTCTTGCAGTTCCCACCGTTTAACGGATTAAAATTATGTGATATGGATTTTAGATGCTTTATAATCACAATATTATTTAATACCCAGCATACAATAAAAATTCATTCCGTATTAAGTACAGGAGGATTTAAATCCGCCACACTACTGGTGGTCTATCTGTTATTGTCTTAGCGTTAGAACAGATAATGCAGTATTTTGGTTCATTAGCATAGTAAACCTATTTCTATATCTGCCTGTATCTATGTTTACAGTTATTACATCACTATTAGTAATATTTATGAATCTGGACGCATTAGTTGGCTGTATGTAATTCCAGCAATGCTTGGCCCCTATCTGTTTTACTTTTTAACAAAAATCCCCATTGGAAAACACAACAAGTGAGCAGTTTGCTGAATGATGTTAATAAAACTTTTGTGATGACAGATAATTCCATATATAAGCATAAACGCAGAATATACCGGTTAAAAATCAGTATACTCCGCGTTTTCATTTGCAAATCTCAATCTTCTAATGTTTGAATTAGACGTTATTATTTGTAAATATGATATTTTTCTTTTTTTTGTTTAAACTCTTCTTCATCTTTCTTCCACATTTGGTATACCTCTTTTGCAGAAAAATCGTGGGTTCTAATGTAATCACTTCCTGTATTGTAATCAATCATAGGCTTTCCTCTTTCAGAAAAGGCCGGTAAGTACTGAAACTTTTCTTTTGACATCCTTTTGACTACTTCCAGCAAATGCAATCCGGTTTTTACTGCACAGAAAGTGCTTCGATTAGTTACATGAAGCTGTACTCCTTTGCATAGTTCATTGGCATGTTTTGAAAAGGTTGGAGTAAAATATACAGGTCGAAATACAACTCCCTCCAGCTTCAAACCATTCATAATATCGGCTAATTTACCAGCATTAAGCCAGGGAGCACCTACGAACTCAAAAGGTTTTGTTGTGCCTCTGCCCTCTGAGATATTCGTTCCTTCAAAAATACAAGCAGCGTTGTAGACAAATGCAGTATCTACCGTAGGCATATTAGGAGAAGGCAGAATCCAAGCCAAATTAGTATCTTCATAGAACATACTTCTGGTCCACCCTTCCATGGGAATTACCTTTAAATCACATTGAATATGAAATTCCTTATTAAAGAACTCTGCCATTTCACCTATGGTTAATCCATATCGATAAGTAATGGGGTGTAATCCCACAAAGGAAGTAAAACCTTCCTGAATGATATTGCCTTCCACACTCTCTCCCCCAATAGGATTGGGCCGGTCAAAAAGAACAAAGGTTTTTCCAAACTGGGCACAGCCCTGCATACAATAAGACATAGTATATAGATAGGTATATAGCCTGGAACCTACATCCTGAATATCCATTGCTAATATATCTATATCTTCAAGCATCTCCTTAGATGGTCTTTTATTCTTGCCATATAAGGTAATAACAGGTAAAGAAGTACTTTCATCCACATAATTCTCCACAGCCTCTCCAGCTTGTATATCCCCTCTTACTCCATGCTCGGGAGAAAATAACCGTACTAAATTCACTTTTTTATGTAAAATATCAATGGTACTTTCTAATTCACTATTGACTCCCGTTGGATTAGTAATCAGTCCAACCTTTTTTCCTTCAAATAAGTACATATATTTATCAATTTGGTCTATTCCCAGTTTCATACTAACCTCGATTCCGGCGTTTTAGCCTCTTTTTATTGCTATTCAATCCTCTCCTAACAACTTGGCTGCTAAAATAACTGCACCATAAGCAGCATCTTTCTTGGGCTTTATTATAGATATATCAGGATATTCCCTTTTCATTCCGGCAGTGAATTTTTCCAGTATATTTTCATTATTTAATAGAACACTTCCTGCTGCCGCAACAAGACAATTTTCATTCATATGGTTAAGGATCGGTCTGGTTAAATCCACCAATCCTCTTACACATTTGTCCATAATAGCAACAGAAACTGTGTCCTGTAATCGGTATGCTTCATCTATAAGGATGGAAAGCTTTGCTATCTCTTTTTTACTATGCTTTGGATTATAAACATAACGGATTAATTCTTCTATGGATCGTATATGCAAATATTCAAATACCAATTTTGTAAGAACCGTATCTTCTGCTCTTTTATCATGTGCCCTGACTACCGCAGAAAGTATATCTCTTCCTATGGCATAGCCACTTCCTTCGTCATCAATAAGATGACCAAAGCCTCCGGTACGATAGGTATTTCCACACTGGTCTTTACCATAGCAAATAGAACCGGTGCCGGCAATTACTATTATACCTTCTGTTTGCATAAGAGCACCTGCCAGTGCAGTTTCATGATCACCAACAATGTCTGCGGAACATGTGTATCCAAAATGGTTAATATTTTCTTTCATATATTCAGTTACAAGTGGATTGCTGATTCCGGCGGTACCAATACATATTCCCCTGCAATGGTCTTTTTTATATCCCTTATCCTCCAGAGTATGAAAGATACCTTGAATATTCTGATCAACTTCCTCCTTCTTTGCACCATTATAGTTAATGGCACCTGCTGTAAGTTCTTCCAGAATAGTTTGGTTCCTATCTGCAATTAATACTTTTGTCTTTGTTCCTCCGCCATCCATTCCTATTATATATTCCGACACAGTGCTTCCTCCTTACTGCAGTTCAAACAGTTGTTTCTGATAGGCTCTACAAAGATATTTTGCCCATGACTACTGGCTTACAGGCACCGGTAACCAACTGCATATTATTATATTTACCGGCAATGGCGCAATCCGCTAACATAGCAAAGGCTACTGCTTCTTTTGCATCACTGTTAAATCCAACATCTTCCTGTGTAAGAACCTCTATACCAAATGGTTCCATACGCAGTTTTATTTTCCCTATTAAGGTGTGATTGTAGCTGCCTCCACCCCCAATAATAAGCTGAGAAGCACTACTCCTTTTAATCTCTTTCTCCATGATAAATTGTCTATAAGAATCTTCTATGGACCAGGCGGTAAATTCTGTTGCTGTAGCTAGAGCATCCTCCATACTAATGTTTTGTTCCCGCATCTTATGGAACAAATTTGTATAATACTCTTTCCCAAACAATTCTCTTCCTGTTGATTTAGGGGGTTTCATTGCAAAATAGATGTTCCTGCACATAGTATCCAATAACCCTTTGTTCACCTGTCCCCTGGCTGCCACCTCTCCGCCTATATCATAACTTTTCTCTCCATTGGTAAATAGATGAATTAAACCATCCATGATCATATTACCAGGTCCCGTATCAAAAGCATATACTTCTTCCTGAGAGCAACTCTTTGGTAGAACCGTAATATTACCAATACCTCCAATATTCTGTAGCAGAACCGTTTTATCTTTTTTTCTGTATAACAGATATTCGGTAAATGGCACTAAAGGAGCCCCTTGTCCCCCTACTGCCATATCAGCAACCCTAAAGTCAGAAACACATGGAATACCGGTTCTTGCAGCAATGACTGCACCTTCTCCAATCTGCATGGTGTAGCCAAAAGAATAGGAGTCTCTCTGAGAATCGGACGGGTACTCTTTTAACTCTAAAGGAAAGGTACAAATTTCCGGATGATGATAGACTGTTTGACCGTGAGAACCTACGAAGTCCACATCCCCTATCATAAGTCCAGCTTTATGTACTACTGAGAACACTGCCTTAGCATAAAGTTCTCCCAAAAGTACATTCATATATCCCAATTGCTCCACATTAGCATGTTTGGTATCAAACAAAGAGATTATCATATCCTTAACCTCTTCCGGAAAAGGATTGTTTTCAAAAGCAATTAACTTTACATTCCCATCCATGGGATCTCCGGTAATTTCAACCAGCGCACTGTCAATTCCATCCACAGAGGTGCCTGACATAAGCCCTACCACTCTTCTTGTTTTTTTTGACCTGATATGCTCCAACATAAATACCTCTTTCTTTCCGGCTTAAGAATTCATTTATTATTGGTCTTTCTTTTGGCTAACCGGAATTATACGCAGTTATTAATCATAATGTAGAACTAAAATAATAATACCTGTTTTTGCTGCTTTTAGTGAATCCCTATATCTTTAATCAAATGAAAACCAGTCTTAAAATTTATCTTTCTATATGTACCTTCTAAAAATCATCTTCTATTTTAATATCTAATTGCATTAGTGCCCTTTTTAAATATCCTTCGTTCTCCTGCAATAATTGTTCAGCTTCTTCTAATGAATAACCGGATAAAATCATTAATATTGCAGTTTTTGTATTCTTATTGGCCTTAACCAAATATTCTTTGGCTGTCTCATCATCTACTCCGGTGGTGGTTTTAATAATTCTTAATGCCCTTTCATTAAGTTTATTATTGGTTGCTTTTAAATCAACCATCATATTGCCGTATACTTTTCCAAGTTTAATCATGGTAGAGGTGGTCAACATGTTCAGTACAAGTTTTTGAGCCGTACCTGCTTTCATTCTTGTGGATCCGATTATAACTTCCGGTCCCACAACGGGAGCGATACATATGTCACATATTGGTTTCAATTTACTATCTTTATTGTTCACAACTGCGATAGTTTTTGCCCCTGATTCTTTCCCTTGCTTCATACCGCCAATTACATAAGGGGCACTTCCGCTGGCTGTGATACCAATTACCACATCACCCTCTTTAATATTACACTCAATTATCTGTTGCCTTCCCAGGTCTTCATTATCTTCACAACCTTCAACGGCTGTTCTTAAAGCCACATCCCCTCCAGCAATGTATCCCTGCACCAATTCAGGGTCTGTACCAAAAGTGGGAGGACATTCTGATGCATCTAATACCCCTAATCTTCCGGAAGTACCAGCTCCCATATAAACCATCTTTCCTCCATTCTTTAGTGATTCATAAAGAATATCCACGGCCTTGATGATGTTGGGTATCTCCTCTTTTACAGCATAAGGAACACCGCAATCTTCCTCATTAATCAATTCCAAAATTTCACGGGTGCTGCATTCATCAATATTCTTTGTATTTTGATTTACCTTTTCAGTTATTAGGTTTGATAAATACTCATTCATAATAATCCCACATTTCCAAATGACATTACATTAAATTATTTGTAAATCAGCCTTCCATGTAATGCATGTTTTAGTAATATATTCTAATATCTTTAAATTTATTTTATCCAACATACAATACAATGTCAAGAGAAATTGTAATTTTATTTCCTTTTATTTTTTCACACATGTAATTTTATTTCAATAAAAACTTGTAATTTTAATATCCTTAAATTCACATTGAATGACATAGAACAAAGTGTCTTCGACACTCTCAACTCCCCTGACCCCTCATTCATGAGGGGAAGGGGTTTTCTTTTTTGTTACTTTGCTTCATAATAGTCTTATGAGTATATTAAAAGATATTTTGAGAGACCATTATGAAGAAACGCTATATATTTTACACCCTCGTGATACAGTCATTGATAACATTAATCGTATGCTTAACTGTGGTGATTCTGCTCACGGCGGTGCTTTTTGGGGCTGCCCTGAGTGTGGTAAACTTAGGTTTGTTCCTTATACTTGCAAAAGCCGTTTCTGCCCTTCCTGCGGTAACATGTACA
>NZ_FOWD01000015.1 GCF_900115365.1 Anaerocolumna aminovalerica | reverse complement strand
AGGACAAGATACGTATTCTTTAACTGAAAAGGAAGATCTTTTATCTTCTGCATACGATAGTCATGAATTCGCTTCGTTGAGTTACCACAGCATGGGCATATATGCGGTTTTGGAGTTGTCTCAATAAAAATATTTACACAAGTATCTGAATGTGTAATTTTAAATATTTTAATATCTTCTAAATTTAATAATAATCTGATATAATTAGGTTGCATGTATTTGCACCTCCGAGTGATGTTTGTGAGACTGACGCTTGGAGGTTTTTCTTTTATTATAAAATAAAATGTTAGAGTATACGAGTTTTTTCGTACACCCCAACACTTATTATAGAACCTTTCTTTTTTCAGATATGTGCACCGTATGTGCACTAGTTTTTCTTGTTCTTTTTATTGCTACTATACTGAGAAATATTTGCGCGATGTGTTGCAAGAGCGGTTTGACACGAAGAAATCACTGCCGCCGATAACCAAGTGGCGGGAGGAATTGACAGCTAAAACCGCCGAGAGCGCCGCGCTGTATCAAGAGTACAAAATGCTCAGAGATGAAACCGCCAAAGTCAAAAAAATCCGGCGGAGCATGGAAATCCTGCACACCGAAACGCCGGAACGGACACGGCAGAAGTCGGGGGGTGTAGAGTTGTAATTGAAATAAGCGGAGGGAGCGTAATTTCTCCCTCTGCGCTATCAATTCTATTCCTCCGCCATGACATCCTTGAGCGGAATCCGCCTGATTCGCTTTGAGTAGACAAGCATGAACAGTTCGTACAACACCACAAAGGAAGCTAACGCGATAACAGCGGCCTGTACGTTGAATGTATATTCCGGTAAATCCATAACGCTGTCGTCGAAAAAGAGTGTCATCATCATAATCATAAGTCCATGCTGATACAGCGTTCCAATTGCGAATCCAATATAGGTTATTGGGCGGTATCCGTTCAGTATCGCCCTGCCGCATTCATGGTCGGAGTAACCAAACACTCGCAGCATTGCAATGGTTTTACCGTTGCCTTTAATCACAGTCGTAACCGCGAGAAAAAGCGTTGTAACAGCTAACACAACACCGATTGCCGCCATCATAACAGCCATCATATCGCTGCCGCCAAGTTCGCCGATACTGAAAGACATTACAACTGTTGCTGAAAAACAGAAAGCGGAAAGCCATACGAAAAAGATTAACGAAAAACGGCTTCGGAGTGTGCTTTGCTTTAAGTCGCGCAGAAAAGGTAAATCTTCTTTGCCGCCATTCTTAGCCTTGCGAATTTTCACTTTACCCTTTCCTCTGATTAACTCAAGCGTCGGACGTTTTAGCTTACGGTAACTATACAGAACCGAGAGCAGAGCAAACGCGATTGTAGGAAATATAATCAAATACACTACTAATTCCGGGTTGAAATGCATCGAAATATCGGGTAAAATGCCGTCGTCTCTCTGCGACTTGTAAAAGGCAGGCATGAACGCGAAAGCCAAGCAAAAGCCAACAGCGGTTCCCACAAAGATACTTAATCCAAATACCCAAAAGCCCTTAGCGATTTTCCAGTTTGAGTAGCCAAGCGCCTTTAAGATTCCGAGTTCCGGTTTGTGTGTGTCGATGTAATGCTTGACGTAGAATAACAACATAACCACCGTAGTCAGCCCAAGCGCAAGACCTGTCACCGCACTGGTCATGTTCCCGGATGAAACGACTAAATCAAAAATAATTAGTGTTTCCGGGTCTGTGATTTGGTCTTTGATACGTTGCAAGTCGATGTTGGAGTTTAAGAACAACGTGCAGACTAATACAGCACACGCGCACATGATGAGAACACCGAGCATTTTGACGGCATCTTTTGGACGTATAATCATTTGCTCACCACCCAATCTCGTAAGCCGTTTTACGGCTTTGGTTGCTGTATGTATCAACAATCTTCCCACTGTTCATCTTAACGACAGTATCTGCCATATCTGCGATATTGCCGTTATGCGTAACCATAACCATTGCAAAACCCGATTCTTTCTGCATTTTACAGATATAATCAAGCACCTGCCGCCCTGTGTCCTCGTCAAGTGCACCCGTAGGTTCATCAAGGAACATAACCTTCGGCTTTTTTGCCAACGCTCTCGCAATCGACACTCGCTGTTGCTCACCGCCGGAGAGTTCGGAGGGAAACTTGTAGAGCTTTTCGCTCAAGCCCACAGCTTCAATGATTTTGCGGTAATCACGATTGCCTGCCAAGTCCGCACCCATTTTCACGTTCTTATCCACGTTGAGATTGGGCAGCAGATAATATTGCTGAAAGATAAAGCCGACTTTTTCTTTTCGGAACGCCGTCAGCTTATCGTCAGATAATGCGGTTATATCTGTGCCGCTATACTTGACCGAACCGCTGTCGGGGCGCTCCAAACCCGATACTGTATGTAACAATGTAGATTTCCCCGAACCCGACGCACCGAGCAAAACAACAAAATCGCCGTCATTGATTGTGAGTGATACGCCTTTCAAGGCGGCGGTTGCGTTGTCGCCTGTGCCGTATGTTTTTGCCAAGTTTGTAATTTCAATCATTTTTCTTTACCTCTTTTTTGATTATAATGAGCAATCCGGTGAACACTTCGGTCAGCCGCGCGCTTACTTCTTCCTCGGTTAATCGGCTTACACCTGTGGCGTACAGACAGGCAATCCCGTGTGTAAAAATCCACAAGTTCTGATACAAGCGGTACGAAAGCTCCCATGAAAGACCGTATGCGTTTTGTATGGACGCTAAGATTTTATCGCTGTTTTCGTCGATTGCGGGGAGTACGTTGTCAAGGTCAAACGGAGCTTTGTACGCCGTCATAAAAAGCAGCCTGAACAGCCCCGGTTCTTCTCTGGCAAAAGCGATATACTGCATCCCTACGCCTTTGAAAGCGTTTTCCTCGGCAAGCCCGCGCTCAACATAACCGTTGTATAATGCTCTCGCGGCTAAAACCGTTTCACGCTGTACTTCCTCCATGTTCCTAAAGGCTGTGAAAATCGGACGTGTGGACGTACCAAGTTCTGCTCCCAAACCTCTGGCGGTGATTTCCTCAGCTTTTCGCACAAGGTTCAACGCGGCGGCTATTATATCGGCTCTTGAATACTTTGCTATTGGCGGCAACTTTATCACCTCTCATGTAACTTATGTTGTGTAACGTTTGTTACATTATAAATCATAATTTTTTCTTGTCAATAGATTTACCGAAATTATTTTTGTTTCATAACCGTTTACTCGTAGGGGCAACGAGTAACCGTTATCATGCCTGTAAAATAGGTGTACACCTCTTTAATTAGTGTAGATATTACACTTTTCATCTTGTGTTGACTTTTTATTCCAATATAAGTATAATTTCAATTAAGAGATATCCATAATTTTCTTTTACAAATAACTTGGAGGTTTTTATGAAAATAGGTGAAGTAGGATTATTATCAAACAATGTTGTTGGACTGTCAAATTTTTACAAATCTTTTCTAGGAATTGATAATGGTAGTAACGATAGTATACATCAAACTATAATTGCTGAAGAAACTATGCTAACAATTTATAATGATAATTCATTGAAGAATAATAACAATCAGAATATATGCCTTGCCTTCACAGTGAATGATGTTGATGATGAATATAATAAACTCCTGAATTTAGGTGTAGAAATAATTGAAAAACCGACAACTCGCCCATGGGGTGCGAGAAACATGAGCTTCTATGACCCTGATAAAAATGTAATTTATTTACGAAGCTTTATAAAGTAAATTTGTTATGCACTTTTAAATTATACATATAACATTCCTTAGAATTTTATAGAGAAATCATTATATTAGGGATTGAATTAGGTGATTATTTTACACAGTTAATTACTATGCAAAGCAATTATATTTGGAGGGTATTAGAATGGTAATTTTAATAGCAGGTAGTTCACATACTGGAAAAACTGTACTTGCCCAAAAGTTATTAAAAAAGTATGGTTTTCCATATCTATCTCAAGATCATTTGAAAATGGGGTTAATCAGAAGCGGATTTAGTACATTAACACCAGAAGATCATATAGATGATATAACTCGCGTACTTTGGCCTATCACCAGAGAAATTATTAAAACATGTATTGAAAATAGGCAACATTTAATTATAGAAGGGTGCTATATCCCATTTGATTATAAAAAGGATTTTGAAGACGATTATTTAAAATACATAAAATATAGCTGTCTAATATTCAGTGAGAAATATATCCAAGAGCATTATGATGATATTATGAGGTATGCAAATACTATTGAACAAAGAGATATAAATGATGCTGAATTTTGTACAAAAGAAATGCTTCTTCAAGAAAACTTACTTAATTTAAAGAAATGTAAAGAGGCAAATTGTGAATATATATTAATTAATATTAAATATGATGTGGATATAACATTGTAAATTTATAACTCAGATATTATATGTAATGGAGGGATTCTGAATGAATAAAAAAATAGGTATAATTAGCTCAATTGTTAATTTATGCGCTGTTGTAGGTTTTGCATTGTGTATGCTGTTGGGGTCAAATTTTGGAAGCTATTTTATTTGTATGTTTATTGCATTCAGTTTTGTTCCTATGATATGTACTCTTGTAGTATACAGTGAACCAGAAAATAAAGCCGCAGGATACACTGCAATGATTTTTGCCGGTATATATGCTGTGCTTATTTTACTAGTGTATTTCGCACAAGTAACCGTTATTAATTTGGAATCTTTAAATGAACAGGCTTTAAAAATACTTGATTTCCAAAAATTTGGCCTTTTTTTTAATTATGATTTGTTAGGATATGGACTAATGGCCTTATCAACATTCTTCGCTGGTTTAACCATAGAGAGTGAAACTAAAGCCGATAAATGGCTGAAAGCTCTTTTACTTATTCATGGTGTGTTTTTTATCAGTTGTCTTATTATGCCAATGCTTGGTTTATTTACGGAAGACATGCAAGGAGCTGATTGGATTGGAGTAGCTGTCCTAGAATTTTGGTGTATCTACTTTATCCCTATTGATATCTTAATGATATTGCACTTAAAAAAGAAATCATAAATTTTATCAATAGCAAGGGATGGCAAACAAACGCTGTAAGTTTTGTTTTCCTCTAAAATGATGACTTTGTAAAATGACCAACATAAGACTAGCAAATTTCAATTTATTTATGGATGAACTTTTGATCAAATCCTCCTCTCCTGCTTACTAATAACTGTCACTAATCCTTTTAATTTAAGGGTTAGTGTTTTTTGTTTCTTATATGTTTAGAAGGTATACAAACCACTCTTTTCCCATTCATTGGATACGCTTTCTTTATTGATAAAAAATCCCCGTTTGATATAATGTTTCAGTATGTAAAAACAAAAGAAGTTAAGGCTTTTAACGCATAACGCCATGTATTTAATAGAATATGGCGTCATTAGTTACATATTGAAAGAATTGCTCTTTTATATAACTTAAATAGACTTTATTTAAATATTCTGTAACCATTTTAAGAATCACTTGTCTAATAGGTGGATGGAGGGTAGAAGGTGATGGAGTTTAAAGAAATCTACAACTTGCATGAAAAGCAGGTCTATCGATATTTATTAACATTATGCCGTGATGAGCATCTGGCAGAGGAGCTGACCCAGGAAATATTTTATCGTGCATATCTGCAAATTAAGAACTTTCAAGGAAAATGTAATAATAAGGATTAGTAACATTAGCAAAGATCTACAAGATAAAAAGCGGATAAACCATGTTTAATATCCGGTTATCCGCTTATATTTTTTATATAACTAGTGTATTGTCATTCCCTAATTAAAATATATCCTAACTTTCCCCGTCCCGTTTACTGACACTTCCGCGGATCATCAACTTTGTAGGAATTGAAACATGCATACTGATCTCACGGTTTGAATAGATTCTCTCGGAAAGCATATTCACAGCCTGAGAGCCCATAAAGTCCATATAAATATGAACTGTAGTGAGAGGAGGGACCAAGTACTTAGCAATAGATATGTCATTAAAGCCTATCACACTGATATCCTCCGGAATTCTAAGTCCTGCTTCCTGTATTGCTTTATAACATCCCACAGCCAGAGAATCATTTGCTGCAAAGATAGCAGTGGGCCTTGATTCCATCAACACAAGTTCTTTTCCCAGACGATACCCTTGTTTAGGTGTGTAGCCTCCTATTTTAATATAGTCTTCATTCAGTAATCCCTTTTCTTCCATATAGGATCGGAAGATGGGAACTCTCATATCTACTACTTCTTTTCCGTCCGCATCCACATCCCGGCCACCGATGAAAGCAATCTTCTTATGCCCTTCCTGTAAAAAATAATTCAGCACCTTCTTTACAGAATGCTTCAAATCGGTTACTATCGAATCAAATAAGTCCAAATCACCAATTGTATCTACAAACACAGCAGGCTTATTAAAGGCTTTCACCTTATTCACCATGGATTCACTAAAGGTCCCAAGGCAAATCAGCCCGTCCAGATTAGATACACTTTCCACGGAATCTTTTATGTTAACGAGAACTTTTTTGAAGCCTTCTTCCTCTATTTTTCTCTCGATTGCGATACGTACCGAAAGATAGAAAGTGTCTTCTAGTTCCTCTTCCAGAGAATATGAGGACAGCATACCTATCCTTAATTTCTTTTTACTTCTCTTTTTATTCTTTACCTGATATTCCAGCCGTTCCGCAGCCTCAAACACTCTTTGCTTTGTCTCATCCTGTACATTCAATGTATCATCGAAATTGAGAACACGGGATACCGTTGCAGCAGAAACACCTGCCATTTCAGCTATTTCTTTAATTGTTGCCACTATTCTATCCTTCCTTACACCTATCTTATTTTTATTTTAACATATCTGTCAGTACCACAACTATTATGTATACCTGGGCTCGCGCAACTTTACTGCAGAATTGAATAAGGTGGAAATCACATAGATATGTTAGTAAAAATCACACCTTTACTATACCTTTTTCTGTTTTCTTTTACAAGTCCCAAATGCGTACATTGATTGTGTCAATTTACCCTAGGGATAATAAGGTTAGAAAGTCTCTGTTACTGTTACCACGCTGCTTCTTCCGTCTGCTCCTGTATTTCCGATAAATTCGATATGACCACTGCCGCTAATATAACTGCACTGCCGATTACCATACGCAGTGTAATGATTTCATGCAGAATAATAACCGAAAATATGGTTCCGAATACAGACTCCATAGATAAGATAATTGCGGCTTTTGTTTCATCCACATATTTTTGACTGGCAGTCTGCAGCAAGTAACAGACTGTTGTACTGATTACGCCTAAATAGAGTGCACTCAGCCAACCCTTGGTGGTAACCTGAAAATTCGTTTCTCCATTGCCAACCAGACACACTACCGATAATAGAAAAGCGGTTGCCATCTGAATAAAATTTAATACGGTAGCACGATATTTCTTAACAAATTCACTGGTAAGAAAGATCTGGAATGCAAAACCAAAGGCACAAATAAGAGTCAGCCCATCTCCAAGACCCAGAGAAAAATTACTTCCCAATGACAATATGGCAACTCCTGCTACTGACATCAGAGCACCAACCACACCTTTTACCCCGATTTTCTTCTTGAGAATTAAAAATGAAATAAATGGAACTATCACCACATTTAAAGCAGTTAAAAACGCATTTTTGGATGGAGTTGTATATTGCAGTCCCACAATCTGAAATGCAAACCCGGTAAACAGAGCGGCCCCCATAAGCCCTCCTGCTATTACCTCTTCTTTTTCTATCCCTTTTAGGGATTTCCCTTTTAGGGATTTCCCTTTAAGAGATTTCCCTAAATGAGATTTCCCTTTTAGGGATTTGATACTGATCAAACCCATCAAAACAGTTGCTAACAGAAACCGCACTGCCATAATTTGAAACGGACTCATACTCTCCAATGCCATATCACTGGCAACAAAACCGCCGCCCCATATAATAGTTACTAATATAAGACCACCCATAGCAAGTCTGTTCTTCATGATGTGTCCTCCTCTTATACTTCTACTGTTTCACCATTAATTCTTACTGTTATATGATCTCCTTCCAATACTTTTACCAAAGCACTGTTATCAGCGCTAATCCTTATTTCCAACCAGGAATCCACATAATGTATACGGAAGGTCAGATTTTCCCATTCCTTTGGCATATTCGGCCGAATGGATAATATACCATCTTCTCCAATAGCAACTCCAGCAAATCCGAATACAACTGTTTGCCATACACCCCCTGTATTTGCAGCATGTATACCTTCTCTTGTATTCTTTTGCAGATTCAGCAAGTCAATGAAGGCAGCGCGACGAAGATAGCGGTATGCCTTGGAATTATCACCTACCTTAAGTCCCATAATAGCATAAATACTTGGGCTTAAGGAGGAGCCGTGAAGAGTACGTTTCTCATAGTAAGCATAATTTAATTTTTTCGTCTCTTCATCAAATTCTTCACCCATTAAATGAAGCAGCATAACAACATCTGCCTGTTTGATAATCTGAGTCTCTCTCGCCCTCCTGTTTTTTAATGCTTCCGGACGGATTGGCCAGTCATTTTCATCGTATTTTTCTATTACTACATTCTCCAGTTCAAAATAGCCTTCAAACTGCTCCAAAAGGCTGGTGCCTTCTTTTCTTGGAAGATACATCTTTTCCTGAACGTCCTGCCACTTTATAATTTCTTCCTGAGTAAGACCTGTCTTTTCAATTAGTTTATGATATTCTTCGGTGTGATCCTTTTTCAAGATATCTATTAAAGAAATTACATAACGTAAATTCCATTTCGCCAGATAGTTTGTATATAAGTTGTTGTTTACCGGTTCATGCCATTCATCAGGGCCGGTTACCTGATTGATTTCATAACGGTCTTTCTCTGCCACATACTGACAGCGGCTTGCCCAAAATCTTGCTGTTTCTGTTAATATTTCAGCACCTTTGTTGAATAAGAAATTCCAGTCCTTTGTAATTTTTACATAGTCATATACACCATAGGCAACGGCTGCTGTTACATGATGTTCATACACCGCTACATAGCAGCGATAGCAGGTTCCATCCGGCTCGATAGTCCAATCCGGACATTGCTCCGTACCATCATCTGCAGATTCCCATGGATACTGTGCACCCTGATATCCGTTTTTCTCAGCATTTGCTCTTGCTGCATCCAGCAGGCGGTAGCGGTAAGTCTCCAGATTCCGCGCCGTTTTAGGAAAAACATAAGAGAAAAACGGAAGCATAAACAACTCCGTATCCCAGAAAGCATGACCGCCGTATTCTTCTCCAGAAAGAAGCTTTGCACCAACATTTACCCTATCGTCACGTTCATTTCCCGTACTCATCAGATGAAAAATATTAAAGCGGATGGCACGGTCCAGTTCAAAATCACCTTCAATTCGAATGTCCGCCTTTTCCCACATATCCCTATAAACAGCTTTATGTGCAGCCAATTCTTCTTCAAAGCCGGTGTAAATGAAGTTATCCACTTCTTCTTTTACATTTGTATGAAGAGCATATTTTGCCACATCACGTTCCGTGTACATGGATACATACTTCACAATTTCAACTGTCTCACCTTCCACTACATCGAAATCAGAGAATTCTACCGCCTGTTCTCCAAAGGCACTGAACATTCTATTTTTTAAAATATCTTTTCCATCTTTATAAGCTTTTATATGGCATCCGGTACCTACATGCAGATGATTGTCTCTTGTTGCCACTTCTATATAAGCACCATTTTCATCCAATTTTTCATTCGCTTTCATATAGGTATGTTTTACTTTAAAACGAGGTGCATCATAAAAGTTAATAATGGTTCCGTCAATGATACTTTCCACTTCAATAATGCCGCTGTAATTCATGGGAGTTACATATAATTTAATTCCCATCCGATGCACATTGGCACGGCTGACAAATCGAATTCCCTCTATCAGGGTTTCTCTGCCCTGCTTATCACGCAGTAAAACGCGCTTAGCTAATAATGCATGTTTCATATCCAAAGCTCTTGAAAAGTCTAAAATCTCACAATCTTCGATTCCAATCAGCTCTTTTTCCACATAAAGCTTAATTCCAAGCCAGTTGGGAAGTGTGGCAAGTTCACGCATAAAGGTTTCCGATTTATCAAATACCCCATTGATATATAAATAGGGAAGTGTAATTTTGGTTCCTTCTTCGTGGCTTCCCCGTATACCCAAATATCCATTGGATAAGCTGAATAAACTCTCAAATTTCAGATTTTCTTCCGGTTCGTATTTATCCTGTAAAATCATCCAATCATCGGAACTAAGCATTTTACTTAATCTTTCTGAAAATCTATCTTTAATCATCTCACCTGCTCCTTTTCTTAATTTAATGGAAGGAAGATTTCTTTGTTTCATTCCTGATTCAAATAATCTTCCTCTCTTTTTCCTTTCCAAGGAATTAGTCCAGATAACGCCTTTTTGCTTCCTTCACTTCTTCACCGGAAGACACCACCTGTAATTCGAATGCCATAGTAAAATCCTGAAGTTTGACCTTGAATTCCTCCTGCTGTTCCTCTCCACAGCTATTGCTTCCTAATCCGGACTGGGCATAATCCAGATGGATAATAACATCCTCCGCTCTTTCAATATGGAATGGATGTTTCGCTTCCTCCAGACTTTCATCTGTATAGTTAGCAAGATTCAACCCAAGAGGCATTTCCGCTTTACATAGCAAGGTCTTATCTCCGTCTCCGATACCGAACCATCTAACATCTTCCCTGTGTCCATTTTCCTGAGGAAATATATAGTTAGTTCCCATCTCATCCACAGAGTTAGAATAAATCCCCATAACACCTGCTTCTTTGCTGTCTGCATAATTTTCTCCAGGCCCCCGTCCATACCATACAGCTTGCTGAAGTTCTTTATTTCCTTTCATTACGATGCCGATTCTAGGCAGGAAGGCCGGTTCCAGTTTTCCGTTCTGTATTGCCTTTCCGTATAAGTTTACTTTAACCTGACCGCTGGAATATACCGTATATTCGTAATCGCATTGAAATCCCCAGGATTGATTATAGCAGCCGAAGTATTTACCAACGGAAACAGTCACTTTATCCTGAGCCTCTTTATATCTGAAATACTCTGTCTGTTCACTGGATTTCTGAATAAAGTATTTCTCCATCCAGTCCTCTTTTTTATACATATCATTATCAATGGTAGCACGGTAAACTGTCATCCTGGGACCTTCACTTAAGTATTCCTTATCCTTTACTGATACGCTAAGCAAGTGTCCAAATACTTTATGAAATCTTACAGTTACTCCATCATTTTCTATAGTTAAAATATTTTCTGCTTCCCATACTTTCAGTGCATTTCCCTGTGGACGTTCTTCCAGTATATTATAGCGTATATCCAGAGGAAATTGTACTTTTGAAATCTCATGACCAGCCTCTGCATATTGGGTAGCTTCCTTTCGGCACACTGTAATGTTAAGATAATAATCTGTATTTGCTTCCGGCTTAAAAGGAGTGAAAGGAATAATTACCTTCTCTGTTTCATGTGGAAGGGCTGTTAAATGGTCAATGTTTCCTTCCTGAAGAAACTTTTTCTCTCCCTGTACTGACCACTTAATATAAAACTGTTCCAAGGTAAGGAAATCATGATAATTCTTTAACTGAAATTCTCTCTGTGTTCCGTCTATTCTTGTCACTTCTACCGGAGCAATCACCTGCTTATACTCCAGTAAAGCAGGTGAAGGTGTCCTGTCCGGCATCAGCAGACCATCAATACAGAAATTCCCGTTAGTTGGGAAATCACCGTAATTTCCGCCGTAACGGTAGTAGGTCTCTCCACCTTCCTCCGTATAGATACCATGATCGTACCATTCCCAGATAAAACCACCCTGAAGCCGTTTATACTTACGGTACATATCCTGATATGCCTTAAGTCCTCCCGGTCCATTTCCCATGGCGTGGCCGTATTCACACATCACATGAGGTTTCTTTCCTTTGATTTCGTATTCTGCAATTTCTTTTAATCTTTTCAAACGTGTATACATGGTTGAATATACATCAGTAATCTCAGCTTCATAGTCTCCTTCATAATGAAGCAGCCTTGTGCTATCCAGTTCTTTTATAGCTTTCGCAGCACTTTTGAAATTACAGCCGAAACTGGATTCATTTCCCATAGACCACATTATAATACTGGGATGGTTACGGTTTCTCTTTACCATACGTACACTTCTGTCTACATAAGCCTGTTCCCAGGATGGATCATCGGTAATCCAGTCATACCGTTCTACCCATTCAAAACCATGACATTCCAAATCCGCCTCGTCAATTACATAAAGTCCATATTCATCGCAAAGGTCATAAAAATGTTCATTGGCAGGGTAGTGGGAACAGCGTACTGCATTGATATTGTACTGCTTCATGAGCAGAACATCTGCCTTGGACTGCTCATATGTAACACAGCGACCTTCTTTGGGATTATAATCATGATGATTTACACCATTTAATAAAATAACCTGTTTATTTACACAAAAATTATGATCTATAATTTCAATCTTACGGAATCCCACACGTACCTTTATCTCATGGCAGTTTGTAGATACCGTCAACTCATATAAATTCGGAGTCTCTGCTGTCCAGAGGTCTGCCTCAGGTATCATCTCCTCCAAATGAACTTTCCCATCTTCTGTCCGAAACACTCCACTTGCAGCTTCTTTCCCAGCCCGTTCTAACTTCCAAGTACCCTCGCAGCTTTTCTCTTTTGTTGTAATGTCTGCCTTTAATATTCCGTTTTTATAAGAGCTGTCCAGATCTCCGTTTACAGCACAGTCAATAATACTGTTCTTTGGCTCATTAATCAATTCTACGTCGCGGTAAATTCCTGAAAGCCACCACATATCCTGATCTTCCAGATAAGTGCCGTCAGACCACTTATAAACCCGTACTGTAATGTCATTTTCACCTTCCTGCAACAAATCTGTGATATCAAATTCACTTGGAAGGCGGCTGACCTTACTGTATCCTGCATGTGTTCCGTTTACCCATACATCAAATGCACTATCTACTCCATGAAATTTTAGAATTGTATCATGAGACATCCATTCTTTGTTAAGAGAAACTATCTTTTTATAAATTCCGGTAGGATTCTCGGTGGGCACAAAAGGAGGATTGATTGGAAACAAATACAGTACATCGGTATAGTGCATCCGGTCATATCCTCTTAACTGCCATACTGACGGAACATCTATGGTATCCCACTGGCTGCCGTTCTCTTTATTCATAAAGCCTTCCGGAGATAATTCGGGAGCTTCCATATATAAAAACTTCCATTCCCCGTTTAAACTGATTCTGTTAGCAGAATCCTTATAAAAGGCAGTACGAGCCTCTCTTCTGCCTATATGCCCCAATTGATGGTCTTCCCATCTCTTCTTTTTTCTCCTCGTCATGTCTATTTCTCCTTATCTAAATAATATAACTATAAATGATAGTTTTGGTAACTGAGATAAATGTAAAGCCGGGCAGAAAACAGAACACATACTATCTGAAATAAGCTACCCGGCCGCTTTTTCTTATTTAATGGAACCACTGGTTCCTTCTACAATGTATTTTTGTGCAACAATAAATGCAATAATTGGTGGTATAATCATAATAACTGTAATGCAAAGCATAGGAATAATTCTCGTACTGTGAACTCCCTTAAAGGCTGCCAGCCCTAATGCCAGTGTGTATTTGCTTCTTTCCTGTAAGAAAATCAATGGTCCAAGATAGTCATTCCATACTGAAATCATATTCAGAACGCCCACCAGAATAAGGGAGGGCTTTAAAATTGGCATATATATCTTCCAATAAATCTGAAAAGAGTTGGCTCCATCGATACGGGCAGCTTCTTCAAAATCCTTTGGAACTCCCATGAGGAACTGCCTCATAAGGAAAATATAATAAGCCGAACCGAACCATGCCGGTATGATTAAAGGCTTTAATGTATTAATCCATCCAAACATATTAAATTCCATGTACTGTGGAATCATGGTAACATCCCAGGGAATCATCATGGTTGAAAGAAGAATCATGAACAGGATGTTTTTCCCTTTAAATTCAAATTTAGCGAAACCGTAGGCAACCAAAGAACATGAAAGTATCTGACCTGTGGTAGTCAATACGGTAACCAAAATGGAGTTCTTTAAATAAGTTCCAAAAGGTTGTGATTTCCAAGCATTCACAAAATTCTCAAACAGCCATTTTGAAGGTAACAGTTTCGGCGGATATGCAATTGCCTCTGCCTCTGTTTTAAAAGTAGTAAAGAACATATATACAAAAGGTGCAAGGAAGTATACCGCAATTACTGTCAGTAAAATATATATTATAGCTTTCGTTTTTCTTGACATCTTCATTACTTTTTACCTCCCCTTCTCTTCTTATTTTCTTTTTTTGCTTCTGCCTCATAAAATACCCATGTTGATGAGGATTTAAAAACCAGTGCTGTTAAAATTAATATTATGATAAACATCACCCAGGCATTGGCGCTTGCATAGCCTAATTTATGATGTTTAAAGGCGTTGTTATATGTGTAAAGTCCATAAAAATAAGTGGATTTTAAGGGACCTCCGCCAGTCAACAGCATTACAAGAGTAACCTGCTGGAAAGAACCAATAATTGAGGTAATCAGATTAAATAAAATTGTAGGTGTTATAATTGGTAAAGTAATACTGAAAAACTGTCTTGCGGGACTGGCCCCGTCAAGTGAAGCTGCTTCATACACCGTGATAGGTATACTTTTAATATTAGTATAAAATATGAGCATCATGGTACCAACACCAAAGGCACTGGCAAGGATAACTGCAAATAATGCCCATGCGGGATCTACCAGCCATCTTGGACCTTCGATTCCAATTAAGGATAATAAATAATTTAATGCGCCATAGTCACCATTTAAGATCCATCCCCAGATAATAGAAACTGCTACACCGGATATAACTGCTGGAATATAGAAAATAGTACGGAATACTTTTACTCCTCTTACCGGCTGTGTAATCAGCATGGCAAGGAATAGCGCAATTCCCATGTTTAACGGTACAAAAATTGCTGCGTATTTTAGACTGATTCTTAGAGACTTCCAGAACTGGGCGTCCTTAGTGAACATCTCTATGTAGTTCCCAAATCCCCTAAACACCGGCTCAGTTGTCAACGGCCAATCAAAAAAGCTCATGATAAGAGACAAGATGAGCGGTCCTATTGTGAATACTAAAAAACCAATTATCCATGGAGAAATGAAGAAATACGGGGTTGCTTTCCTTATAAACTTTTTGCGCTTCATAATTTTCACCTGCCTAGACCCTTCTTTATTTGTAAAAGATGCAAGTTATCCGGGGCATTATGCCCCAGATAGCTTACTAAAGCTTTCTTTTCCTGCTTACTGCTGTACCGCGTTATTTAATACATCCGGTACACTTTGTAAAACACTAGGGTTGAATATTTCTTCAAAGGATAAGGACAGGTTTTCTGATTTTTCAGACCAATCCTTAATAATAAAGCTTGCCGGTGTATAACCCTTACTTTGCTCCAACATAACATAAAAAGGTGCATATTCAGGCTGTTCCATAATTTTTTCTGACTCTACAACGCTGTTTAATACAGGTAATTCCAAACCAATACGTTCTTTATTTGCTTCTTCATTTGTCCAGAATTTTATAAATTCCCATGCTGCATCTTTATTCTTGCTATCCTTGGACATTGAGATACCAGAGGAGCTTAAAATACTTACTGAATCCTGACCTGCATTAGCAAAGGCAGGAATGGTAGTTACACCGTAATTCAACTGATCTTCCTTAAGTGAACTGATTGCCCAGGAGCCATAAACATACATCGCTACTGCACCGGAACGGAATTCATCTGTTCCACTTTTTTCTGAAGCTATTGCATATCCTTCCTTCTCCATATCCTGGAACATCTGGAATACCTCCTGAGATTTCTCAGAATTTAAATTTCCTTCTAGTTTTCCATCCTGATCGCAATATGCAGATCCATTACTCCACAGGTACATCTCAAAATCATAAGGATCCGGCTTCATCTGGAAAGAAAATCCTAATGCTGAAGTTTTCTCTGTAATGGTTTTTGCTGCTGCCTTTAAATCCTCCCAGGTCCAATCCGCTGTAGGTTCTGCCACACCTGCTTCTGCAAATATATCCTTGTTGTAGAATAAGGCGTGTGTTGTAAATCCAATAGGAATACCGTAAACCTGATCATTGATGGAATTATAGTTCCAGAGCGTTTCATAGAAGTTAGACTTATAATTTTCTCCTTCTTTCTCAATGTATCCATCCAGAGGTTCTAATCCTCCGGAATATGCCGGATAGTTCCACATGTACATAACATCCGGTGCATCCCCTGAACCCATACCTGCACTGATTTTTGTATCAAAGTCGCTGCCGTAGGCTTCCAGAGTTACCACAATGTCATCATGTGCTGCATTAAACTTATCTACCAGTGCCTGTTGACGGTCTACATCTTCTGCTACATCCCAGGATGCAAAACGAATTTTTGTTTTACCTCCTTTTGAGTTATCTGTATTGTCCTTATTATTGTTCTTGCTGCATCCGGTAAAAATTGTTACCACTGCTAAAGATAATACACATAGTGCTGCTAACCTTTTTTTCATGAACCTTCCTCCTATTCTTTTAGTAAATATATTTCAATATTACTAAGTAAATATATTATAGTATTTACTAGTTAACATTTCAATAGTTTTAGTTTATCTATTGATATTTCTATATATGTTACATTTTTTTCGACATTTTTTATGCATAATCACCAAACGGTGTTTTTGCAAAACTATACACTCACTTAATATTATTTCCTTTTATTTTATTATGTATCTTGTTATAAAACTTATAACAGTGGATTCTCTGTATTTAAATTTAAAACTTTCCCCTACACTTATCACACTAGCGTATAAGTTCATTTAATTAGATATTTAAATAACTTCCTTTATTAGGAATAATATAGTAAGATACAAATAAGTAAAATAGAATGAAAGAAGGTATCTTTATGGAGTTTAGAATTATATCTTTACCGCCTTTTAAAGCTGCTTCATCTGATGTGGATAAGAACTTTGATTTTTCTACAAATGGTATATTGGGGAGATTTGATAGGTACTTTTCTGAAATCATCCCCTCAGCAAGGGATAATTTTATGCCAAGGGATTTTTTGTTCTTTGATGAAGAAAACCAGGGTATGGTATGGTGGTGGGCATTAAGTGATGATATGAATGATGGTGGTAACAAGGTTGTTGATTTCGATGGTGGATACTATCTTACTTATACCTATAGGGATGGTGACGAAGAAACTAACGGTAGATTATATAATGAAGCTATGGAATACATCAAAAGCTCAGAGATTTTTGAGTTGGATATGCGCCCTGATCATTATGCAATGGGACATATTATCACACCCAAGGAAATTATAGATCTACAAGGTTGGGCCCAAATGGAAACTTTTATACCTATTAAATTAAAATAATATTATTGTGTTTACTACTCTTTCTGTCATCATTAACCAGACTTGTATTTAATATAATATATGGTACAATACCCTCGTTGAGCATTTTGATTTAGACAGGAGGATTTATTTTAATGGGTATTCCATCATTTTACACAGAACTTGACAAGAACAATAGATACATACTAAAATGCTGTTTCTTTGTTTTTGCAGTCAACGGTTTATATGCTATGATTTTAGGATCATTTTTACCACTTATCAGTAGTGAATATGGGCTTAACAATACAGTTAGCGGAGCTTTGTTATCGGCACATCAAACAGGTAATCTAATTGCAGGATTTATCGCAGGGGTGTTGCCGATTTATTTAGGAAGAAAAAAATCAATATTATTTTTGTGTAGTTTTGTAGTTATGGGCTTTTCTATTATGATTATAACAGGCAATCCGGTTCTATTGATTTTGGGCTTTTTATTTACAGGATTAAGCAGGGGCAGTATTTCTAATTTTAATAATACTGTTGTAAATGAAGTATCAGACAGCAGCTCTGTAGCCTTGAATATTTTACATAGTGTATTTGCGGTTGGTGCGTTAACCGCTCCCTTCCTGGTTATTGCATGTACGAACATAGCTGGAGACAGTGGCTGGAAAATAGCTGCCGGTGTTATAATTCTTCTTGCAATTATGTCTATGATCTTATTTTCACGAATGAAAATAGATGATGTGGCCAAAAGAAAGGAAAGCACATCATACCAATTTTTAAAATTAAAGCATTTTTGGATAGTTTCCGGAATTCTCTTTTTCTATTTATGTGCAGAATCAGCTATTAATGGCTGGATCGTAAAATATTTTATTGATTCCGAAATTATGACCAGAGAATATGCTCAAATGCTTGCTTCTTTATTGTGGGCAGTTATTCTAGCCGGAAGATTAACCTGTGCATTTATTGGAGATAAGGTACCAAAGAAGATGTTGCTTTTAATAACAAGCATTGGAACGGTTGCTTTTTACCTATTATTATTGTCTACACAAAACATATTGGTAATTACAATTGCAATTATGGGTCTGGGATTTTCTATGGCAGGCATTTATCCTATAACAGTTTCTACATTTGGAGGTACCATTAAGTTATATCCCATGTCTATGGGAGTTCTGCTTATGTTAGGGGGTATTGGCTCTATTTTAATGCCAATTATAGTAGGTTCGCTATCAGATAATTTTGGGATATGGGCTGGAATGAGTGCTATAGTAGTAGCAATTGTTATGATGTTGGGGTTTGTGTTTACTAATGTGTTTCATGTTACGGAGTCGTAGATATTTTTTCTTTTGGTACTTGCATATATACTTCACATCAACTATGATAATAAGTTGAAGATTATGTACAGGAAGGATAAAACTTTGACAGAAGGAAAAATTTCAAAAAAAATTGTATTATTTGCCATGCCCATCTTTTTGGGAAATTTATTTCAGCAGCTTTATAACGTTGTGGATTCCCTTGTTGTTGGAAATGTTCTTGGAAAGGATGCACTTGCTGCGGTAAGCTCTTCCGGCAGCCTGATTTTTTTAATCGTAGGCTTTATAAATGGAATTTTCGTAGGAGCAGGTGTGATTATTGCCCGTTATTTTGGAGCAAAAGATAAGAAAGAGTTATCCATTGCAGTTCATACCACCATTGCTTTTGGAATTATTGCCGGAATAATTGTAACAGCTTTGGGAATGATATTTTCACCTTGGATGCTGAAGATGATGGGAACACCAGAGGATGTACTTCCCAATTCTATTATGTATTTTCAGTTGTATTTTGCAGGGGGAATTGGCATTGTTATGTATAATGCATGCATGGGTATCTTTCAGGCAGTTGGTGACAGCAGGCATCCTCTTTACTACCTGATTATAGCTGCAATCATCAATGTTGTTTTAGATCTTTTATTTGTAGCTGTCCTGGGGTATGGTATCGGCGGTGCTGCTATTGCAACTGTAATCTCACAGTTTGTCAGTGCTATTCTTGGATTTATTAAGCTTATGAGAGTTCAGGGAGAACACCGGATACATATTAAACAAATACGCATTAAATTTAACATGCTTATAAAAATTTTAAAAATGGGTATCCCAACCGGTGTTCAAAATTCTGTGATAGCATTTGCAAATGTCATCGTTCAGTCCAACATCAATAGTTTTGGCTCTGTTGCCATGGCAGGATGCGGCAGTTACTCAAAACTTGAAGGCTTTGCATTCTTACCAATTACCAGTTTCAGTGTAGCTTTAACAACTTTTATAGGGCAAAATCTGGGAGCTAAACAATATGAACGTGCAAAAAAAGGTGCCCGTTTCGGTATTCTCACGGGGGTGCTGTTAGCAGAAACTGTAGGTGTACTATTATGGATATTGGCACCGGTATTGATTCGATTCTTCAATAGTCAACCGGATGTTATAGAATTTGGCGTTATGCAGTTAAGAACAGAGGCATTGTTTTATTGCCTGCTGGCCCTATCCCACTGTCTGTCCGGAATCTTAAGAGGTGCAGGGAAATCTACTGTTCCCATGATTGTTATGCTTGTATGTTGGTGTGTGATCCGCATAAGCTATATAACAATTATGGTACGTATTATACCGGATATACGGGTAATCTTTTGGGCATATCCATTAACCTGGATGCTAAGTTCAATAACATTTCTTATTTATTATAAAAAAGTTGACTGGCTTCACAGCTTTGTAAAAACGGCAAAATAATATGTAATTTGGGGAATTAAAGTCTAACATGGTAACTTTGGGAAAAGAAAACTATTGTAGAGGGGCAAAGGCTATGCTTGTGGAAAATAGTACAAATTGTAAAGACCATTTGCAGGGAAAAGTTATTTTGCTAACAGGAGCCGGTGGCGGAATTGGCTTTGAGGCAGCAAAAGCTTTCGCGATATAAGGGTAATTATAGGGTGGTCTTGAATTTCGATTTCAAGACCGCCCTTTATAGTTTCTATGATTTCATACGTATCCTTATCCGGTGGTTTTGGGTGCGAATCTTTTTATTAAAAATACTATCCAAATAGATGATAATACTAGGGATAAAACCATATATAAATAATTATTTTCATAAACCCCTTTTGCCATCCAAAATGAAGGTAGCGGTGAAAGCAGGTATTGTGTTCCCTTTTGTATGAAAAAAGGTGCAATTATGCCAAGTGACATAAGAGAAGTTAACTTTGCTGACGCCATTCCCTCTAACTTGTTGGATGATAACGCTATTATAAGGGCAGTAATAATTCCCTGTGCTGCTCCTGCTACAGAAAGCAAAATATTTGCAGCAATTGGCACTTTTGAGAGATTAAAAAATGATAGAAGAATAATTGTAACTGCAATGGAAATCCCCTCCGGCACACCAAGTCTTGATACCAAATATCCCTGTTTGCCCAAAGGTGTTACAAACAGATATTCAACAATATGATCGTCCTTTTCTTCCAAAATCATCATAGCGGCAACATAGCAGAACATGGCTGGCGACAGTACTGATAAAAATAAATCAAAAAGTGCATAGTAAGGTGTGAGGATTTCTGAAACGTTAAAATAACTTGTTACCAGTTTTTCCAGCAGGGGAACATCAAAACGAAAAAGTAATGCACATATCAGTGGAGCAAAGCAGGCTGCAAACATCATGTTGTCATTTTTAAGAAAAAGTAGGAATTGCCTGAAATTCGATTTAATTGCTTTCACAGTTTCACACCTCCCACGCTTTTCCACATCTTCAATGTACAACGATATGCGACCAAAAACAGAATACCTATGGTTGCAAAAATAATCACAATACTGATTAGAACCTTCTCATATTTCCCTGCTATTAAGCTCATGCAAAGGTTTAAAGGATAAAACCTTAAAAATGCCGGACTATAGCCAAACAAATATAATATTGGAGGAGCAAAGTATATCATTTCCAGTGGTACAGTTGCAATAAGAAACTGATTAAGGCTTGCTATTTTTGCACCTGCAATCAAACCTAAAAGAGTAAAGATAGTTGAGGTCATAGCTGTGGCCAATAATACTATGAGTAAATTCTCCTTTTTTACCGATATTGAAAGAATCCCTGCAACAACAACTGAAATTAATCCTAAAGATACTACTTTCGAGATTATGTATTCCGTTACTTTGACAGGAGAAATAGCAAGAGCATTTAACACACGCTGACTTTTTTCAAGTAAAATAATTGCACCCATAAAAAACAGCCCCATAGCTGCAGGATCAGAAAAAATCATAATAACCGCAGCATGTTCACGCCATGAGGGCGGAAAAGTATGAAGTATAATAATATAAATAGCCGTAAGCACCGTATATACAAAATAAAAGCCGTACTTTATCTGAAATCGTATATCCCCTACAATTAAATTTATCATTCTCATAACAGTGTCCTCCCAGTCAAATCAATAAAAATATCATTTAAAGTTGGTTCACTGCTATGGATGGATAACAGACTATTATCTTTTATCAGCATTTGTAGTTTTGTATCCTCCGATATTTCTTTTAATAAACAGGATGACGTCTGCTCTCCATTTTCAAAATAAGAATAAGTAATCTTTGCTGCTCCTTTTGACATGATTAAATTATGGGGGCTATCCCAAGCACGAATTTCCCCATTTACAATAAAGGCTACCTTGTCGCAGAGTTCTGTTGCGTCATGCATATTGTGAGTAGTTATAATTATGGTTTTCCCCTTACGTTTTTCTTCTAAAATCATGTCCTTCATTAACCGACTGTTTGTTGGATCAAGGCCACTTGTGGGTTCATCAAGAAAAAGAATAGATGGATCATGCAGTAGTGATTTAATAAAATTCAACCGAGACTTCATCCCTTTGGAATAATCTGATACTTTCTTATCTGCGTCATTATGTAATCCCACTGCTTCCAATAAATTGTCAATAGAAGCCGGTTGATTCCTATAAAGAGAAGAAAAAAATTGCAGGTTTTGCCGTGCCGTTAATTTCTCATATAACGTAGAAAATTCAAAATCTACGCCAATCTTTTCGTAGAAACTGTTATTATGCCGCTTGCATTCCATACCGGCCACAACAGCAGATCCATCATAAGTAGATATTAATCCTGTTAATATCTTCTGTAATGTGGTTTTTCCTGCACCGGAGGGTCCTAAAAATCCAAAAATCTCACCACCACCAACGGAAAAACTAATGTCTTTTACAAAGGGCTTTTTTGTGTAACTAAATGATACATTCTTTACCTTAATCATATTCCGCCTCCAAACCATTTGACCATCATGCTATATATAGTCAATATAAATTTAATTATAAGTCCGGCAGTTCATTTTTTTGCCGGACCTTTTTATTGCAGTAATTGTATTACCAAACCTTGAATTAAAAGTTTCAAAGCATCGTCATAATGTCGTTCATCAAACTCGTTTTTATGGAGAGTTGCAAAATAGATATTTCTAAAAGCAACACTAAATACCTCCATGTCCTTATTCCCTTCAGGTACGAACTTTTCAAAAAATCTCTCAACCATAGATTTATCTTGAAGGAGGTGATTTGTAACAATATCAGCGGGCAACTTACGGGTCAATATCTCAATCTCACCGGAATTAAGCATTTTTAAGATAGGCATATCCTCAGCAACTTTAAAAAATTCAAAAAGTAAATCCGTCAATTGCTCACAAGTGATTTCTTTCGGGTTTAATCTTGATAAAGCTTCTAATAACTGCTTCTCAATCTTATCGTGTTCCTCCAATATAACGTCAAATAATAATAATTCTTTTGATTGATAAAATAAATAAAATGTACCCTTTGGAATTTTTACACGTTTGACAATTTCATCAACTGTTGTTCGCTTAATTCCGTATTGTGAAAGGCATTTAGCTGCTTCTTCTTTTAAGCGTTTGATAATATATTCTCTCTCTTGTTGGGAATAGCACTTTGGCAAAATCCTCTCCTCCCTTTTTGACTAACTCTGTTCATATAGTCATAATAACAAATTGTTTTATTGGTGTCAATGATGTTATTAAGCTATATATTATAGGTATTTATTCTCAAATAAGGAAGCATTCATTTCATATACCCAAGCCTGCTGCACATACCTGTCTGTTATCCAGCCATTTAGGTTAAACCAACTAATGCATTTATCCAGAATAACTGCATCACTTGATATCACTCCTTCCATCTTTTCCAGAACTCTATCTACATCATATATAACTTCCACCTCAATCGATAGGTTATAATTTTTTGCAATTTCTATAATAAGACTCTTTAATCTGCCTGAATTAGAAACCGGTTGGTCTAAATAAAATACTGCCTCAGATATATTTAATTCCTCCAAAGCTTGAAATATCAACTGAACCGCCTGAGTGGTTTTATCTATTATTCTGTAAGTACCCCGAAGTCCGGCCAAGTCTCTTATGGTGCCATCCATTCCCTTAATAATTAAAGAATCAGACAATGCCACCTCTAAACTTATAATGGTATTAAACCCATCTACTACTACCCTTTTAGGTAGTTCTGCAGGAGATAATTCTTTCTCTATCCGTATCTCTAACTGCTTCTTTGAAGCAATCATTCTAACCAGAGCCAACCGCTGCCGCTCCGAAAGCATATAATGATTTCCAATAAAAGTAGAAGAAGGATTTAACTTATAACCGCGGTTTAATAGATAATATAACTCTTCTCCCGCCCGGTTTAATCTGTCTTTCCACTGACTACCGAACTCGATTTCATCTTTCAAACAATATCCACGTTTTACTATCTTAGTCATCATTTCATCCTCTAGCTTTGATGTTTATGCTACTCTTTCACTTCTGGTATTAAGTTATAAAACTAATTAACATTAAATAGATCCCATGGATAAATACTTGGAGCTATCTTCGTAAAATCAATCTCTTTCTTTGTTATAGGATGGCAAAAAGCCAGGCGATAGGACCATAAAGCAATTTCGCATCTATTATCCTTACTGCCATATTTACCATCACCTAATAAAGGTGTTCTTCTAGAAGAAAATTGTACTCGTATCTGATGAGTTCTTCCGGTATGCAATTTAATACGAACCAGGGTAAGTTCACCCTTTTCCTCATTTATGCTATCTAAAACAGTATACTCTAAAGAAGCTTCTTTTACTCCTTTTCGAACCCTCTTTACAACAAAGGATTTATTCTTCCCAGAATCTTTAAATAATAAATCTTTATAAATTCCTGATGGCTCTTCTGGTTTATTATGAATCACTGCCATATACTCTTTGGTAAAATTTCTCTCTTGAATTGCTTGTGATAGTTTTGAAGTAACTGCTTGTTTTTTAGAAAATACCATAACACCGCCTACATTTCTATCCAATCGGTGAACCAGACCAATATATGGTTTCTCCTTGTTTTCTACTAAATGTTCGGTAAGCAGTGTAATCATATCTTCCCCTTCTCCCATACCCGGTTGGGAAAGTACTCCTACAGGCTTTACACATACAATTAAATCTTTATCTTCATATAATATTTCTATCAAAATAACCTCGATTCCGGCTTTCACCTTCTAATAGTGGATAGCATTTTATACTGACGTAAAAGTGCCTTAATTATATATTCAATTCTTAAACGTTGAATAACTTATGTGAGTATATCATAGAAAAAAGCAAATTAAAAGAATTTACTTTTATAAAAAAAATAGGAACCGTACTATATCGGTTCCTAAACTTTTTTACAATTTTATTCTGTATTATTCTCATTCATGATTTTATTAAATCAGAATCATGGTATTAGATATATATATATTAAAAAACTAGCATTGGCCTTTACCTTCAATAGAACAGGAACCTATAGAACTTTGTATTTCTGATTTTTCTATGTCCACAAAATCAGAGAGTTCAAATGTTTTTCTGCCATCCTCAAGAATAAAAAACGGTATTCCTATTTTTCCTGCTTCAACAAACGGAGCAAACATTGATTCATGATCCCGGTAAGCTAAAAATTCTTTTAATACAGTAGTGGTTTCTGTAATATTTCTGTAGTCAAGTTCTATGTTAGAATAATCTTTTAATACTTCATTGGCTTTTACACAATCCTGACATATACCGGTACCGTACATAATAACTTTCATTCTGCAATCTCCTTTGCCTTTATATTAAATTATAAGAAAACTTTATCAGAATGTATTTAAGAATGCAAGTTTCATTTTAATAATTAGATTTACAATCCACATTTTATATTTTACTTCATAGCGGTACAAAGGTTTCATATCCACATGTTCAAATAATTTCAAATCAGAAACAAGATTTAATTCTCTAATGTTATTTTACGATACTCCTTTATGGTTCTTTCAATCATTTTCTCCACAAGTATTTTACCCTTTTCTTTGGTTGCTGATTTGGGATACCCTAAGCAGCCAATATATCCGTTGGGCTTTTCACATTTCTCATGAAACAGGTATTCCCGGAAATCTTCAAAAACTATATCTTGCTCTTCTATTAATGAAGTTCTAACCTTTTCGGGATATAAATATAAAGAAACAGACGTCTCTGCTTCACAGGAATGTCTCATAGTGGTTTGCTTCTCTAATATGCCGGAATAATCAATCTCATAAGGCTCTATTATATATATATCATCTGAAATATCAGACAAAGCATCTATATGGAATGGATCTCCATGAAAGGTAATGATAAAGAATTTAAGAAATCCTTGATGCCTCCACCAATCAATAATTTCTATTATCATTCTTCTTAAGGTATCTTTTGAAATAGATGTTGTTCCTGTAAAGGAACGATCACAGGGTAGATTAACACCGTAGTTTATTGTTGGTGCAACCAGACAACCTGTTGCTTTTGATAATTCTTCCGCAAAATATTCTGCACATAAAATATCATTATTTAAAGGTAAATGAGGTCCATGTTGTTCGCAGGTTCCTGCTGGAATTATCAAATTTTTATTTTCTTTCAAAAGCTCCTTTACTTCTGTATATGTACAATCCAATAGTTTCATGCTTCTCCCCCATTTGTTATTTAATTTATTGATTGATTTCCTTTAGGTGCTGCAGATGAATACCAATATGCCCAATTCCTAAAATCACTACCGAAATTATGAGCCAGACTACTTTTCCATATATACCAAGAAGTAAAAACGCAGCAACAGGCAATGTAGCACCTGCTACAGGAACACCACAAAAGCTGCTGTAAAAGTCAGCCAATCCTTTTGGACTTTTAAAATATCTTATCCACCAGCATTCATACATAAGCATTAGTATTACCGCAGCAACAAGCCATAATGTCCAAATAGACCAAGGACGAAGATTAAAGTCTGAAAAAATCAGTGACGTACAGGTAACAAGAACCTGACCCACACGTTCAAAGATTAACAAGACCTTGTTTTCATCATGAAAATCGTATCCATCAGGCTGGTGCTTTGTCCATATTAGATTAGGAATTGTCAACATCAGTAAGAAAATCAGTCCTATATATGAAAAACCCAAATGACCCATAATTAATCCCCCTTAAATTTTTATCTGATAAAACAAATACAGATTATATAAATTATATTGCAGCTTTAGAGTTACATCATATTGCTCACCGGAAAAGCGTTTATTTTTACAATTCACATTATTAATTAACTTATTATACCATTCAAAATTTTCAAAAGGAAGCAGATTATGGCTCTAAAGTTAAATTTCATTTTGTTTGCCTCTGGTAGTATTTTTCATTCTACGGACAACTTCCACTACATTTCAGGATTGTACAACAAAGATGGATGAAATTGTATCCAAATAAGGAGTTTTTGCTCATAGCTTAAGCTATTTTACAAAAACCCCTAAATCGGTCAACTCTTTATATTTACATGCTTTGGTATACCCTTTTCATACCTGATATTTACCTCACCTTGTATTAAAGGTAATAAATATTCTATCATTTTATCGGTAATATCACAGCCATTTTCATGTATCATTTCTTTTGGAACCTTTTTTTCATGATTAGCGACTTTTTCTATTGGTACCGAAGAATATATTACCCTATAGGGCTTAGAACCAGTCCTTTGAATAGATGCCATAATACCATTTCTACCTTCTAAGGCGCATTGCAAGGCTTTCATGCCTAGCATACCTGCTTCCTTTATATCCGTATCGCTGGCAATATGAGACGCACACCTTTGCATAAGATACTGTCTAAAACTTAGCCCCTTGAATTTCTTAATATATTATTGAATATCTGGTTTTAAAAACCGCTTTTCCTCTTCCTTTAAATCTAATCCAAGTGTTCCCCCAGGATTCATATTATACCCAGGGTCAAAATAATCCTTAAGTACCTTAAATACACCATATTCTTTTCTTCCAATCTGTCCTTCCAGCCAAGGTGCAAACATTTTACCGATTCCATGATGATGACTCATGGTGGCGCCGGATTTTTGTATGGCATCCAAAATACTGCTATGATATGCTTTAAAGCTTTCAGCATCATTCATTCTGGTAATAAATATAAAATAAAGATTTGCTCCCTGTGGGTAACAATGTGACATATGAGTTGTTACAATGGTATTAGGTAACTTATGACAGACTTCTCTCACATCCCTATGTACCTGTGCCATATTGGACCAGTTCACAGTACATTCCAAGGTATCAGTTATAAGACCGAAATCCATTAAAGTATCTCTAAGATACGGGTCTGTAAACCGGCCTTTTTCCCAGCTCTTTGTTACAAAGGAGGTTAAACTCATACCGCCATACTGTCTTGCAATTCTTTTAATATTTTTGGCAACATTTTTAGAAAATCCTTTTTCACCGTCTGTAAAGCCTAAAAACAGGCATCGTTCCATATCTTTAAATCCCCGTACATCAAAAATTCTATGTAAAGGGGTCTCATCCACATTGTATAAACGCAGCATTAAATTTGTTTCTTCGGGATCTGATAATCTAAAAACAGAAGAATATCCGGCTTCACACTGCATCATTTCTCTGGCCGCTTCTTGTGCTATTTCCCAGTTCTTAAAGATAAAAGAAAATCTTTTTCTGTTTTCAGGCATATAGCGAAAGACTTTTAAGGTTACTTCTGTGAGAACACCAAAAGCACCCTCCCCACCCATCATTATCTGGTTTAAGTCCGGGCCGGTTGCTTCTCTTGGGTAATGGCTTGTTTGAATAGTTCCGATTGGAGTAGCATATTTTTGTCCTATTACTATATCCGTGATACAGCCATAATATGTGCTGTTCTGACCGGCCCCCCTTGTTACCACCCAGCCTCCCACACTGCTGTATTCAAAAGATTGAGGAAAATGCCCGCAGGTATACGCCCTTTTTGCACCAAACAAAACAGGAGCCTGATTTAATGCATCTTCCAGCTGAGGGCCTGACATTCCTGTCTGAACAGTAATGGTTTGATCAACCTCATTAAAGGAAAGTACTTTATTATACCGAAGTCTCATATCCAGTGATATGCCGCCCTTAGTTGGCTCCACACCTCTTGTGACACTGCTGCCGCCGCCATAAACATAAAGAGGTATATTATGTTTGGTACTGTACTCCACAATCTCTTCAATCTGCTTTGTTGTATCCGGATAAACAACTACATCCGGTACACAGTCAACCCGTTTTTCCCGAAGCCGTAATGCATCATAACCTGTCTTACCATAAGCAACTGCCAGGCGGGGATAATCCTCCGTTGTTACAAACTCCCTGCCTGCTATATCTTTTAATGCTTTTATATGTACCTGGTCTAAGCCGCATGGAATGGAAAGCTTTACTTCCCCCATTCCAATATCACCGGTGTATTGTTTAAAATCTTCATCCTTCATTCCAAATGTTTCTTTCATCATCTTGTATAATGACTCTTTTGGATATTTCACATAATTGGGATCTCCCCAACGGAAAATGGACCGATAGCTGTTATTTGGTGCAGCTTCTTTAACCCATTTTGGTTCAAATCCTTGATATGGCTTACTCATTTTATAACCATGCTCCTTTCATAATGCCGCTTGTGGCATCTCAAATTCACACTTCACTCTATGTTAAATGCTTTATTTTTACATAAAGAGGTAGTAATCTTGAATAGATTCGTTTATATACATAATGATAAAGTTTTTCATATATAATATGTTCTTCCATATCCGGCTGAAATACATCCTTAATATGTACCATCTGTGAAATTGCCTCCTCATAGCTTTTAAATTCACCCATTGCCACAAATCCCGCAATGGATGCTCCCAAACCGGAAGCTTCATGAGTTTGAATACGTATAACCGGAAGTCCGAACATATTGGCAGTAATCTGGCATATTTCATCGCTTTGAGATCCGCCTCCTGCTACATATATTTCTTTTATCTTTTGCCCTGACCGTCGTTCCATGCTGTACATTCCATCCATTAATGCAAACCCAATTCCTTCTATAATGGCCCGATAAATATGAATTCTTGTATGAACATCCGAGAATCCGATAATGGCACCTTTGGCATTGGGTATAACAACCCCAGGTGTCCAAAAAGGCTGCAAGATCAATCCGTCACATCCAGGAGGAATTTCTCTGAGCCTTTCATTTAGAATCTTCTCCGGATCACAGCCTCTCCGCCTCGCTTCCACACATTCTTTCATGGCAAATTCACGTTTGAACCAGGAAATTAACCAATAACCCCGGAAAATCTCAATTTCCGGATTGTACATTCCAGGAGGTACTCCGGGATATGCCGGAAGAAATCGCTTTGGTTCAAAATATTTCTTTGTAGCAAACTGAACCGTTGCAGTGGTACCAAAAGACAGTGCCGCTTTTTCTTCATTAATAACCGATAAGCCCAAGGTTTCACAGCCTTTATCGGACCCGGTTGCAATAAGAGGGAGTCCCTCAGGTATTCCGGATAGTTCTTCCATCTGATTTGTAATCATTCCTATGGTTTCTTCCGTCTGTACCAAATCACACAGTTGAAGCTTTGGTATATCGCACATACAACGTTTTATATTATTTTTTGACTGCCAGTTCATCTTTTTGTAATCAAAAGGAATATGACCAATCATATTGGCAGGACAATCTTTTAACTGCCCTGTCATTTTATAATTCAAATAAGTAGGCAACATAACAAACTTACAGGTCTTCTCCCAGATATCCGGTTCATTCTCCATAATCCAATTTGCAGCTGAAACCTTATATTGCTTATTCAAAGTTGCTTCCATTCCAGCCAGTTTCATTGCGGTTTTAATCCACCACTTAAAAGGTTTTACATAATTTGTTTCTCTGCTGTCTAACCACAATATAACATCCCGCAAAGGCTTATTATTTTCATCCAGACACACCGAGGAATCCCGAATGGCGGTCAGCGTCACCCCAATTACATCATCAAAACCATTTGGACTTTTCCCCTTTAATTCCTTGGATATGAAGCATAATGTATCAAAATAAAATTCTGGCTTTTGCTCTGCCCATCCCGGTTTCTTGGAATAGTATGGAGTCTCGTATTTATGCTGAATCATATATACTATCTGCCCCTGTTTATTCACCAGCATTCCACGCATACTCTGGGTCCCCAAATCAAAGGTTAATATCAACGGATTCTTCATCTTTACCTCCATTCGCCCATGGGTTGAAAGAATCACTTGTGGCAGCCTTTTTTAATATTTACTTTCTCTCAACCTTCTCCTTAATTTTCTTATAACTCCTTTAATATGTTGCTTGTTGCTATGACATTAACGTTTAATCCCAATACATCTTCTATAATTATATCCCCAAGAGAAACAGGTACTGTTACCACCACCTTATTGATTTCCCTCATAACATCAAAGATTTTGTCCTTAGGTATCTCTTCCGACACTCTAACAGGAAGTACAGGTACTTTAGGAAAATTGGTTTTGACTGTAGAACAGATGGTTCTCATTGGATGAATCATCTCACTTACTGCAAATTCTTCTCCCCGTTTACACCGATTCCCGGATACCTTGATTGAAGTCCCCATTTCTTCAATCATCATGGGACAACCATTGGGACAGACAATACAGACAAGCTCTTTCATACTTTTTCCCCTTTCACTTCCACTGTAAGAGTATCTTCTTTCACAAAATGAAATTGACTCATATTCAGCTTAATAGCTTCCATTTCCGGAGGTTTTAAATATGCGTACTTCTTTTCAAATATTTGTTTTCCGTTAAGTGAAATTGTTACCACTGCTTTCTTTAATACTTCTCTGCTTCTAAAATAAAATGTTGAAGTTTTGTTTATCTTACGGATGCTGACCTGCTGTGGTACAAAATATAGAAAATCTTTTCCCACCTTAAATGATACTAATTCCTTTGGCTTATAACAAAAATTTGCTGCTGCCTTTCCGGCCAATTCCCCGCTTTCAGATACATAATCCACCAAATCATTAACATGAAGTGCATTTCCGCAAATAAAGATTCCCGGTTCACTTGTCATAAAGTCGTCATCACAAACCGGTCCTTTTGTCCTTGAATCTATCCGTACATTCAAACTTTCTGCCAGCTCATTTTCAGGAATCAAACCAACCGACAATATCAATGCATCACATTCCACGATTTCTTCCGTTCCGGGAACTGGTACCATGTACTCATCCACCTTCATGATTTCAACTGCCTGTAACCGTTCTTCCCCAAAAAGTCTGGTTACTGTGTGGGATAAGAATAATGGAATTTCAAAATCATTAAGACACTGCATAATATTTCTTGTAAGTCCCGAGGGCGTAGACTTTGCTTCATATACCCCGCATACTTTCGCTCCCTCTAAAGTAAGTCTTCTTGCCATAATTAATCCAATATCGCCACTGCCTAGAATAACGCATTTTTTTGTAGGAAGCTCTCCCAGTATATTGGTATAATACTGGGCTGTTCCGGCAGTAAATACTCCGGATGGTCTCGTTCCATGGATAAAGACCTGCTTTGAGGTTCTCTCCCTGCATCCTGTTGCTAAAATTATAGATTTAGTTGTGTATTCAATCACACCTTTTGTATTTACCACAGAAACTAAGTATTTATGTTCCAGTTTCTTTATTCCTGTGACATAGGTAAGTACATTAAAATCAATCTTTCTTTCATGAAACTCATCCACAAAACGCTGTGCATACTCAGGCCCGGAAAGTTTCTCTTCAAAACGGAGCAGACCAAAACCATCATGAATACACTGTTTTAAAATACCTCCCAGCCGTGCCTCACGTTCAATTAATAAAACCTTAGCCCCTTCCCTATCAGCTGATATGGCCCCGGCCAGACCCCCAGGCCCCCCACCGATTACAATCACATCATAATTTAACACCTGGTTCCCCCCTTTGTTTCTCCCAGGGTAATATAACTATCTGCCCTTGATTTTTTTACTTCATGGATTGAGATGTTCTCATGTTCACTTATAATCTGTGTAACAAGGGGCATGCAGAATCCCCCTTGGCATCTGCCCATTCCCGGCCTGACTCGTCTCTTAATGCCATCTACAGTTGGTACTGATATAGGAGCGTTCAGTGCATCAATAATCTCACCTTTACTGATTTCCTCACAGCGGCATATGATAACTCCGTAGTCAGGATTGTTTTGAATCATTTTGGTCCGTTCTTCACCGGACATGTCTCTTAATACCGGGATACCTTTTCGAATTGGATTGAAATTTTCATTCTTTGTGACTATCTCACTTTTGGATAATTCCTTAATGACCATTTTTTCAATATCCAACGCCACTGCCGGGGCTGTTGTTAATCCGGGAGATTGAATTCCTGCACAGTGAATGAGATTCTTTGTGTTCCGTCCTTTTTCTATAACAAAGTCTTCTTCAAATGTTGCTGCACGTACTCCTGTAAAATATGTAATAATATCCCGTTCCGATAACCCTTTTGCTGTTAGTTTCTGTTTTTTAAAAACTTCCTCAATACTTTTACCTTCTGTAGCGAAATTTTCTTTTTCATAGGTTTCAATTGCATTTGGTCCCACAAGTAAATTCTCATGTACTGTTCTTAATATACCTCCTCCCTTTGTATGTGTCTTTTTACGGGTAACCGTTTTAATAGATGCAATGGATTTTACCAGATGTGCCGCTTTTTTGTCCAAAATAGAATTGGTTCCTTTTCTTGGATGAATGGAATAAAATCTGTCTTTCGCCATAGCTGCAACATCATCTGCAAATGTTCCCGCTGCATTAATTATTAACTTTGGATAAAGAACACCTTTGTTTGTCTTTACACTAACAATCTCATTGTCTTTTACCTCCATTCCTAAAACGGCTGTATTCAATGAAACCTTTGCCCCATTCTGTACTGCATTTTCCGCGTATGCAATGGTTAGTCCATAAGGGCAGACACAACCTGCACTTGAATTATATAAGGCGAATACAAACTCCTCATTTAGTTCCGGCTCCCGTTTTCTTAGTTCCTTCCCTCTAATAATCCTTGTATCTTTTACACCGCAGATATGTTTTTTCTGCCATGCATAAGCTGCTAATATGGGTAATAAATATCTTTGATTAAAACAGGCATATTGACCTCTCCGTTTAAATGGAACATCAAGTTCTTTACAAACCTTATCAAACATTTTATTACCCAGTAACACATAATGCTGCTTTAAACTTCCTTTGTTTAAATCAACTCCCGGATGTACTTCACCATCGTTCCGCCCAGATGCCTGCATTGCAAGATCTGATTCTTTCTCTACTAATAAAATATTCAAATTCCATTTTGATAATTCTCTTGCGATACTTGCTCCTGAAATACCGCCGCCGATAATTAGAACATCCGGCTTACTGCCTTCTAACTCTTTTGAAGTTTCTTTCGGAATCTTCATACTTGGGATATCCGTATCCATAAGCTTAATGTCATTTACCACATGTAACCCCTTATCTTTGCTGACACACATTCTGCAAGCTTTTACAATATCCTCCCAATTTGTTAGCTCTCCGGAAACCCGAATACAATCATTCTCTAACTTTGCCGATACCCTTCCGGGAAAATACCTTTCCAGTTTCTTGTTCAGTTTTCGTTCAAAGACTTTTCCGCTCATTCACCCACTTCTTTCCAAGTCGTACACGTGTCCGACTCTTTTTACAACATATTACCAAATATATTAAAGTATGTCAATTATTATTGATACTTTTGACTAATTTTTTATTATTTATTCTCTAGCTATTGGACAAATAGGTGAAAAGAGTTTATACTGTTTCAAGATATTGTAATCATGATACATAACTGATTCTACAGAATTGAAAGGAGATTTCTATGGCTGCTCCCAGAAAAGATAACGTGAAAGAATTGATAATTAATGCAACAGAGCAACTGTTGGAAACCCAGAAACTCTCTGAAATAACATTTGCTCAGATAGCTGCCAGTGCCGGTATCTCAAAAGGAACATTATATTATCATTATAAAAATAAGAATGATATTTTATTTGATATAACAGATAAGTATTTAAAACAGCAATGGGATGACTTAATTGCATGGACAGAAAATCCGGAAAAAGATACCTCACTGCACCGCCTTGTGCAATATGTTTTAGAACGTGATGTTTCCAATGTAGGAATGCGTTTACACTTTTTTTATGATGCCATGCTTGGCAACGAAGAGGTTCGTTCCAAATTGATGCAGCGTTATTTTGATTTTGCTAATTTAATATCGAAAAAGATCAGTGAAAGAAATGAGAAACTTCCTGCTGAATATATTACCTGGCTTATTTTACTAGTAAGCGACGGACTCTTCATTCATAAAACTTTGCAGAATGAGAATTTAGATGTTGATCTGTTTATTAAACAGAGCGGACAATTTGCGAAGCAACTGATATCCTCTACATAGAAACTGAAATATAACAGCTCTAAAGTAACGCCTGACTATAAAAGCCTTCCAACGTAATAATGGGATTGGAGGGCCTTTTCTTTTGCGCACAAAAGATTCATATACCGGCTAATGGAGACCCGTTGCCTCCATCTTACAGCTTAATTTATAAAAATTTAGACAAGAAATTTAGAATGTCACCTTTCCTAACAGGTTTACTATGTCCGGCTACCGCGATATCAAAATCAATCCTACTTAATTCCTGATATAGTTTTTCTGTTTTCTTCAAATCTCTGTGATGGTTGTTATAAAAATCATCATTATAAATATCACCAATAAAAATCACTTTCTCTTCCGGAATGTAAATAACCACTGAATCATCACTATGAGCAGAGGATAAATGTATACATTCACAGGTTATATTGCCACAATCAATCACTAATTTGCTATCAAAAGTGATAGTAGCCGGTACTACCTTTATATCTTCTAACTTGCTGTATTCTGCCCGGATATGTTCATCAGCGAAATCAATTTCTTCACCGCTGATCAGTCGTTGTTTCATTGCCTCGTCATTCCAGTCCCATAAAGACATTCTATGCAATTCTTCATTGGTCTTACAGCAAGCGATTGTTTCCATATCCAAAGCATGCATTCCAAATGTATGATCCCAATGCCAATGGGTGACGATACAGTATTTTGGCTTTCTAACCCCTTTTTCCGCTAAAGCATGATTATACGCCAAAACATGATTCGCTGAATTTCCCCCATCAATCATAACTGAGAATTTATCTCCTAAAATATATCCCAGTACTGGGCGGTCAACTTCGGTATTACTCTCAGTATAATAAATATGTTCTGTTATTTTTTTCAGTTCCATATATTTTTTCTCCTCGTATATTCCACCCTCTTCATAAATGTATGATCCGATTTATACATGTTACACCTTGCACTTTTCCTCCTGTCTAGGGGCTGTTGAAAAATAGCCTAATATACACTGTAGATAGGATTTAGGTGTATAATAATACATTTGGCTGCTTTTCCCTCGTACGTTCAAAACCCTCCGCTTTACAAAATGTGCTGGGCCAGTCGACGCCAAACTAACTGTACTATTATACACAAAATCCTTTTACCAGAGTTTTTTAAGGCTATTTTGCAACAGTTCCCTGCTTTATTCTACCTTTGTTTTTGGCTTAATCGGAATGAGTAAATCTAATTGTTCACACTTTGATTTCTCATTGAAGGACTGATAATATGTGAATGCATTAATGTGTTCTTCCAAACTGCCTTCCATTCCCCAAGGTTCTCTGGAATCAAATTCGTAATTATCATTATCCAAAATACATTTAAAAAATGGCTGCCACTCATGAAAATCCCCCATGTTAATACAATGAGCGGCGTATAAACCACCTTCAAAATGTTTTTTCACAATAGATTCCGGCACTTCCATATCATCAGGAATAGTGGCCCAAAATTCATAACCATATGTTTCACCACTATTGCGGGGGCTGGGATTATTAAATCCATATACTCTTAAGTCAGGCTTAATTCTCTGTAAATTTACACTGTTAACAAAATCATCTAAGCGTTTTCTGGCTACATCTTCGGGATTTTCACCTATATAGTGGCTTGATGCAACTGTAGCCGGCGGTAAATACAGAATTCTAATGTCCTTCAGGTTTGTAAGAATTTCATTTGCTTTGTTTAAATCGTCCATTGACCGTTCCTCCTTAAAATCAATTTTAGAAAGGCTTAAGGATTCTATGACTTTTAGAAGTTCGTTATCATCGAAAAGATTCAGCTTAACATTTACTCCAATACGATTATTCAACTGTAATACAAATCTTTGCAAAACAGAGCGAATTGTTGACAGTGCAGTAATCTCACAATCAAGTGTTAAAATATTTTCTTGAAAGATTTCTACAATGTGGGTTTGTTCTTTATCTTTTAGAATAACACCTATCTGTTTTAACGGTATGCGTAATTTCCGCAAAATAATAATTTGCTGTAGACGTCTTACAGCATTTTCATCATAGACACGATAAGCATAATTCTCTTTCTTCCCACTTGTCAAAAGTCCTATTTGCTCATAATACCGGAGTGTTCTTGTTGATATATTAAACCCTCTTGATATCTCGCTGATTGTCATTAATTCCATTACTCCATCTCCTTTCTGATTGAAGTATAAAGGACGACACGACGTCAAAGTCAATGGGTATTAATAAATAATTCTAAATACAATCTTATGTAAACCATATTATATTCTCCATATATGACGGCGAAGTAAGCCAACTCTGAAAAATGTATTTATATTATACTTTTCCGGAATATAGGAAGTCAATCCACTTTTGATAAGCAGAACCTTACTATTTGAACAGGGGATTATAAACGGTTGGAACTATCTTTTTACTTTTGTTTTAATTCATCTAATTCTATCATTAGTTCTAGAATTTTTGTCTCATATTCATCTAGAATTGTACTCTTCTCATTTAACTCTTCTTTTAATTGCTCTGTTTCATTTGTTCCAAGAGATGTATTGGTAATTTGATTCTCTAATTCCTGGAGTCTTTTTTCTAAATGATTTACTTCACTTATTTTTTTATTTAATGCCTCTTCAGCTAACCTTATTATTTCTTCTTTGTTATTTAAAGTTTTATTTAAACTATTGTAATTCTGTTGTAATTCATCATTTTTCTTTATTGAATCTTTCAATTGTAAAGATTGTGCTGCTATATTATCTTGTAATTGAATTATAGTATCTTCCTGCTCCTCTGTTTTCCTAGTCTGTTTTTCCAGAGTATTTTGTAAAGACTTAACTAACTCATTTTTTTCATTAATGTTAGCTTCCATTTTAGAACATTTAGATTCTATATACTGTTTTTTCTCTTCTATATTTAATAACTGATTCTTCATTAAATCTACTTCATCATGTAGTTCATCTCTACTTTTAATAAGTGATCCCAATCTGAGCTCTTGATCCTTTAATTGATCACAATAGACTTTTTGTTCTTTATTAAACTTACTTAATTTTTGCTCTAATTGGTAAACTTGAGCCTTTCTATTGGCTAATAATTTATCTTTATTCTCAATTTCATTTTTTTGATGCTCTACTATACTATTTTTATTGGTGAAATCTTCTTTTAGTTTTTCTAAGAATTGTTCTTTTTCTTTGATATCCTCATGAAGTGAGTTAATTGTATTATCTTTTTCAATTAACTCATTATGAAGAATTTCAATAGTCTCTTCGCTTTCTTTTATGTCAGCTTGAAGATTTTCAAATTCAAATTCTTTTTCTTCCATATCATTTTGGAAAGACTTTAACATATTTTCTTTTTCAACTATATCCTTTTTATAATACACTATTGTGTTTTCTTTCTCTTTTACACTATTTTGAAGATTTTCTATTATACTTTCTTTTTCTTGTAAGTTTTTAGCAAGGTTTTCTATATTCCCCACTTTTTCATCTAGATACTGTTGTAAGATTTCATTGTTTTTTTCCTTTTCTTTCACATCTGCATGAAGTGTCACTATTATACTATCTTTTTCATTTAACTTATTTTGAAGATTTCCTATAACGATTATCTTCTCTTGCAAGCTATTTTTAATATTTTCTATATTCTCTTCTTTTTCATCCAGATACTGCTGCAAGATTTCATTCGTATCCTCTTTTTCTTTTATTATTACATAAAGTTCTTTAATTGAATTATCTTTTTCATTCAAATCACTTCGAAGTTCCCCGATCACATCTTCATTTTCTTTTATATTTAATTGAAGATTTTCTATTATACATTCATTTTCTTTTACTTTCTTTTGAAGTTCTTCAATAGCATCTTCTTTTTCATCGACTTTCTTATTGAAGTCTTCTATGGAGTTTTCTTTCTCTTTTATACTATTTTGAAGATTTTCAATTACGTTTTTCTGCTCTTGCAAGCTATTTGCAAGATTTTCTATATTCTCTTCTTTTTCTTTTAGATTCCTCTGTAAGAATTCATTCGTATCCTCTTTTTCTTTTATTATTCCATAGAATTCTTCTATGGAATTATTTTTTTCCTTTAACTCATATTGAAGATTCTCGATTACCTCTTCACTTTCTTTTATATTTAATTGAAGATTTTCTATTATAGATTCTTTTTTTCCAACATCTTTTTGAAGTTCTTCGATGGTATTTCCTTTTTCATTAACTTTATTTTTATATTCTACAATTATATTATCTTTCTCTTCTACACTATTTTGAAGATTTTCTATTGTACATTTATTTTCTCTTACTTTCTTTTGAAGTTCTTCGATAGTATTTCCATTTTCATTGACTTTCTTTTTGAAATCTTCGATTATATTATCTTTCTCTTCAATGCTATTCTGTAGATTTACTATGGTAATTCCTTGTTCTTCTATGCTACTTTGATGATTTTCTATTTTACTTTCATTTTCCTGCAAGCTATTTTTTAGATTTTCTATTTCAGCTTCTTTTTTATATATTTCAGCTTCCAATTGATTATAACTATTTATTTTTTGCTCTAATTCTTCCTTAATCTTCTGAAATGTACTATCTTTATGTGATAATGTATCTTTAACTTCATTTAGTTGTTGTTCTTTATCAATAAGTTGTTGTTGCAGTTGCTTGTTTTCCTCTTCACTTATCCCCAAAGCATCCTTTGCACTTTCCAATTTTTTTACTGTATGCTCCAACTCACTGCTATTTTGACTTAAAGATTCATTTACCTTTTTCAATTCATCTTTCAAAGAAGAAATTAGATCAATTTTATTATGTAAATCTGATAATTTCTCTTGGTTATCATTCCCTAAAGTATTGATTTGTTCTTTTAATATATTTATTTCATCCTCTTTATTTGAAAATATTACTTCGGTTTCTTTAAGTAGTTCTGTTATTTGCTTTATATTCTGTTCTTTTTCTTCCAAAGCTGTTTTAAATGATTCAATTTCGTTTTCTTTTTCTTTTAGATTTGACTCTAATTCCTGAATCTCTTGTTTATTCTTTTTGATAGAGACAATAAGATTTTCATTCTCTGAATTTCTATTGTCTAACTTTGCTTCATAATTCTTTACTTCATTGGCGAGTTTATTTATTTCATTTTGTCGTTCACGGACATATTCCTCAACTTCAACTGTAATTTCATTGTATTTTGCAATTTCATTTTTATAAATGGTAACTTGCTGAGATAATCTTAACACCTCTTGCTGTTTCTTCTCTAGTAAGCTATTCGCATCATAATTGTTTTTGGACAATTCATCTATTTTAATAAGAGTGTTTTTAAACTCACGCTCAATATCTAATAATCGCTGCATTTCTTGTTTTGAAACTAACATTTAATCACCTAAACCCTTTTGTTCTCTCTCTGCTGTATTTTCTTCATTGTGATTCTTTCTTTTATTCATAAGTTATCATTGTAACTGAGATTATATTATACTTGTTTTATTTGTCAAATTCCATTAACTAATTTAAAAAATAAGTATTTCCAAATTTGGTATAAAGTGGTCACAATACAGAAAGCAAATAAAAAGTTGTCAGGAACATTTCCTTGTTAAGGAGAAAGGGACTTCCGTATTGGCAGTCCCTTTCTTCTTAACATCCATATTTATTTCAACAAAGGAATAAACGGTTATCATTCACTCAAATGGCCACATCATCTGTGGGTCCACTAAAAAATTCTCCTTCCCTCATCAATAGCTCTCTATACCAAAATATTTCCTGATAATATTCTATCTTTTTCACTTTTGTAACGATAGCCTAACTAGTAAATTCAATGATTCATTATTCTTTTAATAAGTCTAAGTTTTTTAGCCGTGTAAGGTGAATAACGTAACGGTATGTCTAATATGTTTCTATTCTTTAGCACACTCTTTTCATGTGAGAATGTATGAATACTGTATTCTCCGTGGTAATTGCCCATACCGCTGCTGCCAACACCACCGAATGGCAAGTTGTGATTTGCCAGATGCATAACCGTATCATTTACACAGCCTCCCCCAAAGGATACTTCCTTTAACAGCTTTTGTATATATGATTCATCCTTACTAAATATATAGCAAGCAAGTGGTTTTCCACGTTCCTTAACCTTACGGATAGCTTTATCCATATCCTTATAAGACAAAATCGGAATTATTGGGCCAAAGATTTCATCTTTCATAATCTCACTCTCAAAGGAAGCCTCGGTGAATATAGCTGGTTCTATTTTAAGTGTTTTATCATCACTTCTGCCGCCTAATTTATTAACTTCTCTTCCAATAAGCCCTTGTAATCTATCAAAATGATCCTTATTTATAATCTTAGGATAATTATCATTTTCTAACGGGTTACCATACATAGCGCTTATTTGTTTAACCATCTGTTGAATTAATTGCTGTTTCACTTTATAATCCACTAAAACATAATCAGGTGCTACACAAGTCTGCCCGGCATTTAAAAGTTTACCCCATATAATACGTTTTGCAGCTAATTCAATATCAGCACTTTTATCTACAAAACATGGACTTTTTCCACCTAACTCCAAGGATAGTGGGGTTACATGTTCACTTGCTGCATGCATTACAATTTTACCTACCCGTTCACTTCCCGTAAAAAATATATAATCATATTTTTCCTCCAGGATCTCATCGTAGCTATGTTCGTTACTGACACAGCAGGCATACTTTGGATCAAAAGTTTTATTAATAATCTCTGTAATAACGGCAGTTGTTTTAGTACTATTTTTAGATGATTTAATCACAATACAGTTTCCTGCCGCCATAGCCCCCACCACAGGTGCCAATGCTAATTGAAAGGGATAATTCCAAGGTGATAACACCAGTACCACTCCATATGGCTCTAACATGGTATAACTTTTAGCCGGAAAATGTGTTATAGGAGTCTTAACCTTATGTGGTTTCATCCATCTTTTTAAATTCTTTTTCGCATAACGAATTTCGTTTAATACAATGCTAACCTCAGTAAGATATGATTCATATTCTGATTTGTTCAAATCTTTCTTAAGTGCAGAATATATTTTTTTCTGATTCTGTATAATTGCTAATTCTAATTTATCAAGCTGTTCTTTCCGAAACTGAATATCCTTCGTAGCGTTACTAAGAAAAAACTCCCTTTGAAGTGAAACAAGTTCCTTCATCTCCATAATAACCTCGATTCCGACGCTCCAGCGCCTTTAAATAATAAGTAGATCAACATTGTCAGTCTGATTTCAATATAACATACTAAGTGCTATAAAAAACATTCCATAATAGTAGGTTGCCAGATTAATGATGTGAATAGCTTTAGCCTTCTTCTCATAAAAATAAAGAAATAAAATAAACCCATCTGAAATAAGGAATAAGGTTGCACCTGCACTAAGTAACAAATTCCGGGCATTAAACTGTGACAACAGGATGTGTATGCCTTTTGAGAATAACATTGCTACCATAAAAGAATATGCTGCTATTAATACAGTAAACCTTCCTGTGTTCATTCCATCTAATTTAGTTAATCCTATGGTAATGAAGATTGCAACCACTGGAAACACAAAATCTATCCAGGTTAATCTTTGCATTTTCGAAAAAGCATAAATAAAGCAGCCATGCCCAAAAGCAAAGGATAATAATCCCAAAATGAAAATAGCTGCTTTTGCTGTAAAATTCGTATTTGTTTCCACATAAGATAGCTCATTTCCTTTTACCGTTTTATCACATACAGCATTATAAAATCCAAGAATAATATCACCAACTAAACATAACAGCAATGCTGGAAGTAGTGAATCTAAAATATCAATATTTGCTCCATAATAGGCGCAGTAAATAGCTGCTGCAATAAAAGTTATACTATTGACCGTTTTCGCCAGAACGTAATATCTTATGTATTTAGGATTGCTGATTGTCCACATAAGAAACATAAATGGAATTGTATACAGTAAAAACAAAAGTAAAGACTGAATTAACTTCATGAAAATACTCCTCCTGCTTAACTTCGCTTATTTTATCTTTGCAATAAATATTTATTTCTTCTAACAGCCTCCGTAACTCTTTTTTATATAATTATACTTTTCCTAATATAGGAAGTCAACATTACCAAAAACTGAAAATTAGAATATTAATTTTTATTTTCCAAAAACTATTGACAATTCTATTCTACCAGAGTAAAATATAGATAATCATTCTACTGGAGTAAAATATCTTTGAAAAGGAGCTTCGTTATGCAAATAAAATTATTTGATTCTGAACTAAAGATAATGGATGTTCTTTGGAAAAATGGTAATACAACCGCAAAGGAGATTGCGGAAAAGCTGAAAGAGCAAGTCGGATGGAGTAAGACCACCACTTATACTCTAATTAGGAGATGTATTGATAAGGGTGCTATTGAGCGCATTGAGCCAAATTTTGTATGCCACCCCCTTGTAACCATTGAACAGGCAAGAGAGCTTGAAACAACTGAACTAATTAATAAAATGTATGATGGTGCTGCCGATCAGCTTGTTGCTTCCATTCTGGGAAGTAAAAACCTGTCGCCGGAAGAAATTGAGAGGCTAAAGCAGCTTGTCAACAATCTGGAATGAGGGGAATGAGTATGAGTCTATTAAAAATGAGCTTTTCCACCGGAATCATTATCCTTGTCATTGTTGTAATCCGCAGGCTGCTACTGCACAAGTTACCTAAAATGACCTTTCTTATACTCTGGGGAGTAGTTTTATGCCGCTTATTGATTCCCTTATCTATCCCATCAAAATTCAGTATTTTTACAATTATTAATATATTAAAAAACAGATATTCTGAAGTGGAGCTACCACTAACAGAGATGCCTATAGCCTCTAACAATACGGTTGTTGCTGAAACAGTACCAACTTTGCCTGAAGCAGTGTCATTTATATCACCAGCACTGGTGATTTGGCTCATTGGTTTGTTATCCTGCGCCCTGTTCTTTGTTATAACACATCTTCGCTGCCGAAGAGAATATAGGACTGCTCTTCCTATTGACAATGAGTTTTTGAATCTCTGGCAGAGTGAGAATTCCAAAAGGCGATATGTTCAAATCAGACAGTCGGATATGATATCTGCCCCCCTGACCTATGGAATAATCCGTCCTGTTATACTTCTGCCAAAACAAACGGATTGGTCGGATAAAAACCGACTGCGTTATATTCTGATGCATGAGTTTGTGCATATTCGGCGCTTTGATACATTAACAAAACTATTATTGGTAATAGCTCTATGTGTTCACTGGTTTAATCCTTTTGTATGGCTGATGTATTTACTGGCAAACCGGGACATTGAATTGTCATGCGATGAAACTGTTGTAAGAACTTTTGGTGTAGATATGAGGTCAGCTTATGCCATGACCCTGATAGGATTGGAGGAAAAGAAAAGCCGCCTGTCTCCTCTTATAAACAATTTCAGCAAGATTGCAATTGAAGAAAGGATTGAAGCAATTATGAAAACTAAAAAACCCTCCTTTATAGGAATAATACTGGCATTTGTTTTGATCATTGTTACAGCAGCCGTTTTCGCAACGGGAGCATTAGCTGATGACGGAAACACTATAGGCAATAGTGTGTCTATATCTGGAACCTTAGACGGTAAAAATTACATCTATTCTAATGATGGTGGAGTCACTTGGGTGTCAGAGGAAGAGTATAAAGAAAAAAATCCAGACTTATTAAACCAAATCGAGTTTTGGGAAATTAACGAGTTTCAAAATTGGATGGAGCAGGAAAAAAATGTGTATCAAGAGATGGCTGAAGACGGTACACAAAAGTTTTATGATTCTGAAATGAATAAGTGGCGGGTTTGGACACTGCAAGATACGGACAAATTGTATTCTATATGGCAAGAACAGCTTAAACGCATGAAGCAGGGTTATAAATATACTAAAGATATTAAATTATCAGATGGTACTGTCTTAGCCGGTACTTTTGAACCAGATACCCATGGGATAGCTTATACAAGTTCAATAGAAGAAAATTCACAAACCGCATCAAATCCATCCAGACAGGAGTTGTTAGCAGAATATAGTCCTTATGGCATTACATTTGACAAAAACGGTAATATGTATTTTCAAAGCAAGCCTGTCAGATATTTTTATGACGGTGTGGATTTGGGTGATAATACCGCGTCTGTCCGGTATGAATATCTGAATGAAAAAGGTACTGTTGACGTTCATACAAACAGGAAAGCTACTGATAACGGTGATGGAAGTTTTGATCCTTTCGGTGAACTAACAGGAATTAAAAAGTATAGTCAAGACGAATTTGAACAAAGAAATATAGCCGATTTAAAAGGTTCTTCCGAAGCAGTCACATATGTTTCAGAAGATACATCAGAAGGAGAAACCTTTGCTCAGAAATTCTCCAAATATAAAAAATATGGAATTGACTATAAAGAGCAGAAAAATAGCGGCGTTGGTAACGTTTATTATAACGGGAAATTGGTCAAAACCTTCATAGATGAAAACAAGGATGGCGGCGTCTTTTCTTTTCAATCTGTAGATGGAGGTGAAATTGTGGTGCATACCGTTTATAATAAAAAAGGTAAACTAATGGGAGTGGAAAAACAATAAAATTTTAATCAATACTACATTCAAGAAATGTCTATATACAGCATGATAATAAAGAAGTACACTAAGGTACTGTCAATTATAAGCAACGGTTTTGAGACCCCATTTCAAAACCGTTGCTTTTCTTTTAGGTGAGCGTTGCACATTTATTCAACTGAATTTATCTACAAAATTGAGGAAGATATTCTTTATGTGCTTCCATTAATTCATCCAGCATTTCAATTGCATACCTTTGAGAACCCACCATAGGGTTAATCATCATAGCCAGTAAAGCCTTATCATAATCCCCGCTCACTGCTGCTTCACAGGCAGCCACCTCAAAAGATTTAATTTGCTGGATCAGTCCATGAACCGCTTTAGGCAGCTTTCCTGAAGTAATGGGCATAGGACCGTTCTTTGTTATAACACATCCCAGTTCCCCCACTTCTTCATATTCCAGTTCGCTGATAACTCCATGATTAACCGTATTAACAACTTGTATATCCCTGGTATCATTATAGATAGAGCAGATAAGATTACAAGCGGCATCACTGTAAAAGGCACCTCCCCGCTGCTCTAACTGCTTTGGTTTTATCTTTAAATTAGCATCCCTGTATAGTTCAAAGAGTTCATCCTCTATCTTTTTTACCTTTTCTGCTCTGGTTCCATTATGTTCATAATTCTCAAGAGCCTCTTCTAAGTATTCTTTCCCCATAAAATAATATCTGTGATAGGAACAGGGTATTACCCCAAGTGCCTTTAAAAACCTGGAGTCCCATTCTATTCCTGTGATATTTTTCACCGTTTGATTTCCCCACTTATCCAGTACCTGATCCATCACATTACTGCCATCCATATATACACCGGTTACAAAAACCATATGGTTCAGACCTGCAAATGTAACATTTACTTCTTCCATAGGTCTTTCCAATATTTCTGCAATAGCCTTATGCATACCAATGGGAAGGTTGCATAATCCCACTGCCTTTTTTCTATTGGAATAACGGTTGATAGCTTCCATAACCATTCCTACCGGGTTAGTAAAATTAATCAGCCAGGCATCCTTACATAGTTCATCCATATCTTTACAAATATCCAATATAACCGGAATGGTTCGAAGTCCTTTAAACAGACCTCCAGCTCCATTGGTTTCCTGACCTAAAAATCCATAGCTTAAAGGAATTCTTTCGTCTTTAATTCTTGCTTCTAAAAGTCCAACTCTCAATTGGGTTGTAACAAAATCAGCATCCTTTAAGGCCTCTCTTCGGTCAAGGGTCATAAATATTTTCATTGGTAATCCTGCAGCTTCTACCATGCGTTTGGCTAATTCGCCTACAATTTCCAGCTTTTCTTTTCCTTCCGGGATATCAACCAACCACAATTCCCTTACCGGAAGTTTATCATAACGTTTTATAAACCCTTCCACTAATTCCGGAGTATAACTGGAGCCTCCACCGATAGTTACTATTTTCACACCACACATTATTATTTTACCTCCCTGTCCTTATATCGATTGAAATATTCAATTAAAGCGCCGATTTTTCCTGCATTATTCCCCATGTGACAGGCCTCAATCTTTGTATACGGCTCTAAATTCTGATATATATCATATACTCTTTCCCTCAAATCACAAATAAACTTATCCTGAGCACTAATTCCTCCGCCAATTAAAATCTTCTCCGGATCAAAACTAACAGCAATATTACCAACCATCATTGCCAGATTCTCCAACCATTCCTCATAAATCCGGTAAACTTCCGGCTGTCCCAGATTACGGAAGATATAAACCCCGTCAACCTTCTGTCCAAGAGCTTCAGACACTTTCTTTGCCAGGCCGGAGGTTGCCTTTGGGGCATGATATGTATAGGTATTATCTTTCTTTTCCCTTCCAATGTAGCTAAGGCCAAACTCTCCAGCCTTATAATTCCTGCCTCTGAACAATTGTCTGTTCTGTATAATTGCACCTCCGATTCCGGTTCCAAGGGTAATCATACAAACATCTTTGCAATCCTTCCCCCCGCCCAAATACATCTCCGCCAATGCAGCACAATTACTGTCGTTTTCCACCGATACCGGGTATCCGGAATATCTGCCTAAAGTTTCCTTCAGATTATACTCTCTAAAATTCTGCCCTACACTAAAGTCAGTATTCTCACATGTCTCTGGATTAATAAAACCTCCCATACTGATTGCTATCCCATGAATTTGTTCTTTTACTTCATCAACAATCCCATACAATTGCTTTAAAAATTTCTCAGGATTTTTTTCTGTTGGAATGGATTCAGGATTCTCTTCATTAAAATTCCGGTCCATTAAGCTGTATTTAATAAAGGTTCCACCTATATCCATCGTCAAATATTTCTTCATCTTTACCCCCATTACATCTCACATCTGCAATTAGATGTGCTGCTACTACAGAGCAACTTATGCAATGACCACTAAGTTACTCTGCGCCCCAAGCTTTATATCCTACCTTCCGTTTTAAGTTCTTTTCTCATTACAGCGAATTCCTCTACAATATGAAAGCCTGCCTGAAGATATATTTTTGCTGCCGGATTCGTTTTTCCCGTATACAAAGACATATATTGGGCACCAACCTTTTTCTCCTCCTGACATAACAGAAAGAACAGGATAGTTCCTAATCCATGGCCCTCATGTTCTTTATTCACTCCGATACCAGTAAAATAGCCTCTTCCATTCTCCTGCCTTCTGATAGGACCTGCAAATCCAACGATTCTTCCATTTTGGGCAGCTACTAATACAGGCGCTCCCTCTCTGGCTGCCTGCTTTATCTCCTTTTCCCATAAAGGATTATCCAACTTTTGAAGCATGGTATCTAAATCATAATGCTTACTTTTATCCAATAAGGAAACCTGATAACCGTCCTTTTCTGCTCTTTCCACCTTTTCCGCTATAGTTGCCGGTATAGAGTAATTATCTAGATTCATATACATTGCACATTCAGTTGTCCGCTCTGCATAACCGTATTTCAATAATTCCTGATAAAGCCTGCTGTTTTTGAATACACCGGGCGCATTATTATGCTCATGCCGGTCCGTTCCCTTGATATACCAAGGAAGCATCATCGGATTAAAAAACAATATATCAGACTGGATTCTGCCTGCCTTAGCGAAGGATTTTTCTAGTAAATCCATGAATTTTTTGTAATTATCGCTGATTTCATACTTTTCATCAAGCAGGATACAGGTTATATATCCACTTACCTTTCCCAATGGAATATCATCACCTACACAACCGCATGCAAATCCAACAACAGTTTCATCCTCCCTCATTACAAAGGCATGATCCGGATGAAAATAGGGGCTTTCCGTAAATATCTGTGCAAAGCGGTCTGTATCCATCTCTTTGTATCCAAGATTTACAGCTGCTCTGTTCCAAAGATTTATAATTCCTATAGCATCCTGTGATTTGTATGTATCAATCATCATCACACATCTCCTTTCACTTAAACCTAAATAATCTACTTATTATACACTTATAAAACCATGGAAAGCTGCATTCTCTTTGCATATTATATCCTAGCTTATAAAAAGGAAGCTCTATAGCCTCCTTATATTATTTATGAAACTATGTTACAGGATAGTATTTCAGTATTGAGGTTCTAGGAATTAGTGGCTTTTATTTTTACAGCATCCCTAAGTTATGGAAGACCTGTCTCACATGCCTGATCTTATCCACATCCCTTGAATAATAGACCCGGTTCGTCAGCAAGATGGCGTAACTATCCTTAACCGGATCTATCCATACAGAGGTACCGGTATATCCTGTATGTCCAAAGCTGCTATCTGAAAAATATTCACCTGCTGTCATATCTGGTGTATTCTTAATACACCAGCCCAATCCTCTGTTTTCCTCATACTTTCCAGTATAATTTTTTGTCATTATTGAAATCGTTTTTTTATCAAGTAGGCGTCCTGTTTGGTCTTTTTCTTCTTTCCATAACATAGCATCTGCCATACGGCACATATCTGTTATATTGGAGAATAGCCCTGCATTACCGCTTACTCCACCCATATGGTATGCATTCTCATCGTGCACCTCTCCAATTAGGCGGCGATTTCTCCACTGGCAGTATTCCGTAGGCATAATATTATCGCGGTTTTTTCTTATTGGGCAATACATGGTATTGCTCATGCCCAAAGGATGGGTAATATAACAGCTTATCACTTCCTCCAAAGGCAACTCCGTAACTTCCTCCAGTACCCGGCCTAAGATAATAAATCCAAGACAGGAATATTCCACCCCTGAACTCTTTCTAGGAAGGATATGCTTTAACATCTCTAAGGCACCTTCTCTGTCCTTACTTATCTCATATAACGGAATATATGCAGGTAACATGCTTGTATGTGTCAGCAGCTGGAACATAGTGATTTTCCCTGCCTGATGATCCCGCCAGGATGGGAGGTAACGCTCCACTGTATCCGTTAATGCAAGCTTACCTTCCTCCATAAGTCGCATAAATGCCAAGCTTACAAATAATTTTGTACAGGAAGCTATATCAAAAAGCGTATCGTTATTCACCAATTGATCCGTTTCACCTAAAGTTCCAATACTGTTAATTGTCAGCATATCTCCTTTTCTTATTGCATAGGAGGCACCTGTAAACACTTTTTCCTTTATACTTTCCTTTAAGAAGCTTTTCACCTTTTCCTTCATGGGGTCACGTCCTATCTTCTTTTCTTCTCCCTAATAATTGAACTGTTTCTCTATAAGTAATTTTTAATCTCATCATAATTTATGAGTACTCCGGGGCAGCTATTCCAAGGACTGCTTAATTCAGCAATTTATCTTCTACCTTGTATGTCCTTCTTAATATTTGAAGATCCCCTTATAGATGCCCCTTTTTTCACCAATTATAAGACTATTTTATAAAGTAAAGCATATCCTCTTTAATGAGCTTTGCAAGAATTGTATTAATATTTCCATAATAGTAATAATTTTGTTGTACTGTGTTTAATTCTGTATCAGCCAAGCTTAATTTTGGATCATAAATACGAAGTGGCGCTGCTTTTTCAATTACAGGTATAAATCCACACAAATCATTTGCCAAAACCATGAACTCTTCTGTAATCCTCTTGGTATCATCTGGATCTATTGCACTAAATAATTCAGCCAGCATATTCGTTACATTATATTCTTTACCAGTTGTAGGTGCTGTCATAATAATATCCTTACCCGGTTCAACCTTAGGCCATCCAGCTCTTAAATTTGTGAACAGACCATTATAAGTTTCCCATGGATGTGCATAGGAATCGGCTCCTGCCATAAATACACAAGAAATCATTTTTTCATCAGTTTTAGTAAAATCATTCCAAACACCAAATTCCATAGGTTTAAAATCAATATTAAAACCAAAATCAGTAAGCATGCTGCTCATTGCCTCTGCGGTCATCATAAAAGAAGGCCAGGTGTTAATGGTAGCTATGGATATTACTGGAGTTTCACCCTTATCATCCACCCATTTGCCCTTATCTTTTTTCCAGCCAATGCTTGTGAGAAGTTCCTCTGCTTTTTCAGGATTATAGCCGTAGTCGGTTAGTGTATCCATAAAGCCTTCATTGGTATAGATATCCTGTAAAGAAGGAAGTAATGGGCTGTTTTTTGTGTCACCCATAAAGCTTCCCGGCTCAGCTACGGATATCAAAGCCCTTCTGTCCGTTGCTAAGGAAATTGCTTTTCTTACTTCAGGTATATTTAAAGGATAATTATTTACATTAATTGTATAACCAATGCTTGACATTTCAGGAATAAACACTTTTCTTAAAGTATCTGCATATTTTTTATCTATCTGAGCTGACATATCCACATTTAAACCACCATTTTCAACTGTATACTCTCCTGCAAGTATAGCAGTGGAAAAGGCCTGGGAATTGCCTGGGCGTAAACCTCTGATATTTTCGATTAAAGGAGTTTTCCTATAGTTTTTATTCACTGTAAAGAGCACTTCTGAACTGTTATACTTATCAATTACATATTGTCCGGAGAATACTGCCTCATTTGGAGCCGGTTTATAACTTAATAGTTCTTCATTCACAATAGCCAGTTGAGCAGAGCCATCTTCCGTCATCTTATACATATTGGCTGTCTGGTCATAAATCCTTCCCTTTTCTGCAATATCTTTATATTTCTCTGCATATTCACCGTAAATTTCATCCGGAGTCATAATTGCTACATATAGTGAAATATTTAGTACTAACGGGCTCTCAGTGCAGAAAGTAATACGCACTGACAAATCGTCTAACTTCTCAATCTTCTCAATATAGTTCCATATGGTGCCTCTACCCACACTACAGTAATACTGAGTCATTAGGTCATCTGCATTCAGAGCGGAACCATCACTCCATTTTAGATCCGGTAAAAGCTTCATTGTAAGAACTTTATCTGTAAAATCATAGCTTTCCAGTAAAGAGCTCTTAAAGGTTCTCTCCGGAAATGGTGCATAATATGCAAGATAATCAAAAACAAAGGGATATACGGACCAGTTGATTCCGGCAGTATCATACGGATTTCCGTTAAAAGCCGGTGATGAATCAACGTCAATCAAAGTAGTGAGAGTTTTCGTTTTATCAACTTCACCTTCAACAACCATGGTAAGATTATTTTCTATTCCAGGAAGTATAGTGCCTGCACCGTTTTCATTCGTATTCGTACTTACATTTGTGTCTTCATTCATGCTGTCTTTTGTATCTGATGATTTGCATCCTGTTAAGGCTGTTATAGCCATTACGGTGCATAAAGTTAATGTCAGTAATTTTTTAAAATTATATTTCATGTCCTCTCCTCCTAATAAAATAGTGAATATAAGTTAGAAACTTTTCATAATTACTTTCTTTGACTCTTCATCTACAGCAAATGCCTGGGCATATTTTTTTCTTGCCAGATGCCCTCTGACTGACATAAGATGGCTGTAATAGTCCATATAACCGAAACTTTTGCTATTCACTGTAAACCAATGTGTTTGAATAGCCTTTCTCCATAACTCAAATCCTTCTTCAGTAACCTCAACATAAGCATAGGGTACAAAGCCTGTTGCATCCTCCCAGTTCTCCGCATAATAAGGCCCCCCTGCATAATGGGCCGGCAGCTCTCTTTCAATTGCAGGCAGACCGGCAAAAAACTGAGCGTCCTTAACAATCCTGTGTGTCAGCATATGATCCTTATGTATACTGTTTTTCCAGTGTGTCAGAAGTACATTGGGCTTATATTTTCTGATTACATCACAGAGTTCATAACGAACCTCCTGGTTATCCGGCAGTTCTCCATCCACATAATCAAATACAATTGCTTCCCCATGTAGCATACTTGCAAATTCATTTGCTTCCCTAATCTTTTGTTTACGATAATCTTTTACCGTCATATCTGGGGGGTTACCCCGTTCACCCCCGGTTAAAGCCACCGTAACAATCTTATGCCCCTGCAGTGCCATTGAAGCTAGAACACCGCCACTGGTAAGTTCTGCATCTCCTACATGCCCTCCGATTGCCATAATCACCTTTTTTTCTTCCATAATAACCTCGATTCCGCGCTTTAGCGCCTCTTAATAGCAACAGCAACTTTGTGCGTCAGCTGAAATTGCCGGGTTGAAAAAACTTGTTTTTTCAACCTACCTCCCATTCCACGCCACAAATCAGGGTGTGAATTATACATTTCAATAATACACACTAACCTCCTTTCTCTTATATTTAATTTATAAAACAGTGAATAAAATCTCTGCTTTTCTACTCTTTATTGCTATATCTTTTATGAAAAAGCCTTCCTGCAATAAATGCTATGGCATTAATACCTATCACCATAAAATAGATCACATTTGTCTCTGGCCTGCTGCCGGTTAATAACAATGCTATAAGGCTTACGATTAAAAGTGCCCCGGAACAAATACTAATATTATTCACGAAATGAGCCACTTCCTCCAGATCAATATCTACTCTTCTGTCTCTATTATCTTCATGTATTCTTCTGCGCGATGACATGCAACAATACCTCCATTCAGATTACGCAACTTTGGTTCCTCCTGCATGCAGATATCCTTATAATAAGGACATCTGGGATGGAATTTACATCCTTCCGGAAGATTTAACAAATCCGGCATATCCAGTGAGCGTAGTGGAAGCTCTTTGGCAAATTCGCTTCTGCGGTTGGAATCCGCTTCCGGTACAGCCGCAACCAATGCCTGAAAATAAGGATGCATTGGATTCTTTATTGCCTCCTGTATCTTATTGCTTTCAATCAACCTCCCCAAATACATAACCATTATTTTGCCATGAGCGGCAATGTATCTGGCTGTTCCTAAATCATGCGTAATGTAAATAAATGAAATTTTATATTTTTGATTCATTTTTGCCATAAGATTAAGAAGTGAGATTCGCAGTGAAACATCAACCATGGATACCGGTTCGTCTGCTACAATCAGCTTTGGTCGCACTGACAAGGCTCTTGCAAGGAGGATTCTCTGCCTTTGCCCACCTGATAATTGATGGGGATATTTTTCAAGAAATATCTCCGGTGGGTTCAGGCCAACTTCATTAAAGTATTCAAACAGGATATCCAGTGCTTCATCATTATTCTTAGCAAGCTTGTGGCGTAACAGCGGCAATATCAATGACTGGGAAATTGTTTTATTGGGATTAAGTGCTGCATAAGAATCCTGATGAACCATCTGAACAGCCAGTCTGTATTCTTCGTATTCCTTTTTGGATAATTTATGTATATTCTTTCCATAGTAAAGGACTTCACCTTTGGTAGGCTTATAGATATCAGCAATAACCTTCCCAAGAGTAGTTTTACCACATCCGCTTTCTCCTACAACCGCAAGGATTTCTCCTTCTTCAATAGTTAGATTCATATCGACCAGAGCATTAACAGAGCCTTTTCTCTTGCCCTTTGATGCAAAACTAATATTTGTATTGTTCAATTCAATCAATGACATTGTTCTTTCACCTTCTTCCAATGAGGGCATAGTGTAAGCTGTTCGTTACCCACATCTACCATGTCTGTAATGTTTATCTCTTCTGATTGGCATAACCCTTCCTTACTTAAAAAACATCTTGGACCAAATCTGCATCCTTTTGGCAGTTCCAATAGATTAGGCGGATAACCGGCAATAGCTTTACGCTTTGTAATATCATCCTTTAAAGATGGAACGGCATTCATCAATCCATAGGTATAGGAATGGGACGGTTTAAGAAATACATCTTCCACCTTACCATACTCCACCATCTGTCCGCAGTACATGACTCCGATCCGGTCCACCACCGATCCTATAATAGAAACGTCATGTGTCATGAAAATCATGGTAATCCCTGTCTCCTCATGGATTTTTCTCAAAATATCAATAATATACCATTGAGTAATAACATCCAGGGCTGTGGTTGGTTCATCCAGAATTATCATATCCGGTTCCAATAACAAGCTTAAAGCAATGATTGTCCTCTGCTTCATTCCTCCTGATAATTGATGAGGATAACTGTTTAAAATTCTTTCCTCCAGTCTCACCTGTGACAGCAGCATAGCTGCCTTCTCCAGTATCTGTTTCTTTGTAAATTTCTTATCCGTATCATGAGCCATGGCAGTTTCTATAAAATGTTCTTTTATCTTTAAGGTGGGGTTTAATACATTCTGAGCCGCCTGAAATACAGTGGTAATATTGGTCCAACGGTGCTTCGCATATTCATGTTCGGATAGTTTCAGCAAATCTATTGTCTCACCATTTGGGGTATGATAAAGTATTTCACCGCTGGCAATCCTGCCAGGTGCCCGTACGGTTTTTAAAATACCGGAGGCAAGGGTAGTTTTTCCACTACCGCTTTCTCCGATAATACCTATGATATCTCCTCTGTTGAAGTTAACTGTAACATCATCGCAGGCCCGGATTATCCCCCGGTTAGTTTTAAAATCAATACATAAGTTCTTAATTTCTAAGATTGGATCCATAATTTATTCCTTTCTATATATCTCAGATAATGCCGCTTCTTCTATTTCCTGGCTTTTGTTTGTACGGAATTTATACTCTTAACCTTGGATTAAGTGCCTCATCCAAACCGGACGCAAATAAGAAACATCCCAATTGGAAAAACACGATTCCAAGTACCGGAGCCAGGAAATAAGCTATGGTTCCAGATCCCATCAACGCTCCGGTTGCTGTCAGTGACAACTGTATCATCATGCCCCAATGATTTCCCTGAAAAGGCACTAATCCTAAATACATCAGTCCAACACTGGCCATAATTGCATCTTTCATAATTACAATAAAATTTACAGCTATGAAAGAAATAATATTGGGTATAATGTCGTTGATGATAATATCAATTTTTCGTAATCCAAGAATTTTGCTGGCCTCGATAAACTCCTTATGCTTGATTGTTAAGACCTGGGTTCTGATTGCTTTTGCAAGTCCAGCCCAGGACCATAGACTAAGTAATAAACCAAACATGAATTCATTATCAATTTTTATTATCATTGACAATATCATGGTTACCGGGAAGCTTGGTATGGTTACAACTATATTCGCTATCATCATAAGAATGGCATCAAGCTTTCCCCCCAACAGTCCGGACAGGATACCAATAGTACAAGCAATAAAGATAGATATTACACCTGCCCAGAATGCCACTAACAGTACATCTTTGGAGCCTAATATTAATTGAACCAGTGTATCCTTTCCGGAATAATCCGTACCCAGTATATGCTCTCTGGAGGGCGGTTTAAGCCTTTGAAGGTAATCCGCTTTCGGTTCTTCCAGTAAAATAGGCCCAATCATTGCAATTCCAAGGAAAACAAGTAATATGATCAATCCTATTCTTGACATCTTATTGTTCCAGATGGTTATGAGAATTTCTTTTATTCCACCGGAATTTTTAAATTTATAACTTTTCTCACCTTTTTTCATTTCTATATCCATACATTCATATCTGTTTCCAGATATGATACTGCCACTAGTAGATGGGTTGAAAGAAGGATTTCGTGGCATCCTTTCTTATGTATATTTTCTTTCAACCTTCCCGACATGATGTCACTTTGCGACATCACAAATAATAGACGAAGAAGTTCTACATGAGAATTCCAATGGATTCTTATGTGGGAGTTCTTCAAGTGTGAAGTGCTTTTCCTTCACACTTCTTATATCAAAAGGTCCTGGGGTATTTGCTCTTCCTCATTTCACCATATCCCTTTTTAAAAATTAAATTATGCCGGGATTAAGTTAGGATTTAACTTTCTCTAAGTCTTGGGTTTAAATATTTGTTAAGGATCTCTGCGATTAGGCTGGATGCTACCACCATGATAATAATGACAAAGAACATTCCTTGCATTAATGTATAATCCCGTTTTGCAATTGCATTATTTAAGAAATATCCTACTCCTGGATACAAAAATAGATTTTCAATTAAAGGTGAGCCTCCAAACAGTAAACCAAAGCTGATAGCTAAGTTGGTTATCATTGGAAGTATTGCATTCTTGCTGAGATAGCTTAGCAGAATTCTCCTGTTGGAAAGACCTCTTACCTGTGCATAAGTGATATAGTCTTCTCCAAGAATACTTAATGAATTCGCTTTCATGGATAAAATCCATCCGGATACTGTTGTAAGAAAGAATGCCAGTACCGGAAGCACCGCATGTCTTAATACATCCAGGATAAAAGGGAAATTAAAGCCCACCGTTGTTGATGTACTGTATGCCCCTCTGGCCGGAAGCCAGCCCAAAGTGACAGAAAATAAAAATACCAGCAAATAAGCCACAACGTAATTCGGTATTGCTCCAAGAATAGATTGGTATATTATCAAGGCTGAATTTAGAACCTTTTTTCTCTTCCATGCTATAAATATTCCCAGTAGAATTCCCACTGAGAACGAAAGAAATAAAGATAAAGATGCAACAAGAAGTGTCCAGGGCAAAGCCTCTCGTATAATGCTAATCACACTTTTTTTGTAGGCCATGCTGTTTCCCAAATTTCCAGTAATGATCCCATGGGAATAATCAATAAAACGCTCCAGAATCGGTTTGTCCGGATCAAAATTAAGTATAGCCTTGGCTCTTTCATATGCAATGTCATATTGTATATTCTCTTTTTTCATTATATCATTGGCCATGATATCCACCGGATCTCCCGGCATGAATTGAATAACTAAAAACATTACCACTAAGGCTATTAGAACTGTTAATACTGAAATTCCTATTTTCTTTAGCATATTGGCACTCCTTCCGATAATTAAAATCTGGTTCATTCTTTTATATTTACCCTTATTTTCTTTCGCAATATCTTTTTATCATGTATTTGAACCAAATTTTGTCTATGTACATATAGTACAGCTTGAGAAACTTTTTGTCAATAGTTTTTGTAATTCTTGAAATAAAATTTCATTATTATCTTCCTTTCCATGTACAATACAGCTAAACAACATCAAAAAATGGCTGTTGATTTAATTAATATGATAAAAAAGTGATTTCCAGCTATGAAAATATATATGTATGTTAGAAAATATCACAAATCATTATATTAATGATATTTTGTTTTAAAAATCAAATTAACATAACAAAAAAGAGAGTATTAACTTTATAACATTGTTAATACTCTCTTCTGCTTTTCTATAGCTTAAACTCATTAAGCATTTATGTAATTATTTATATCGTCATAGTTAATTTGGTCGCCGCACCTTTTCAATTCACCCAGCACACGCTTTACACCATATTCAGTAAGATACCAGTTGTCTTTTGAGATATTATATCCACTAACCGGTGTTAAAAGAAATTCCACTTCAGGAAATGCAGCTTGATAAAACATCAGGCACCTTCTTGCATGAAAGGCTTTGCATATCAATAACACTTTTTTTAAACAAATATGATTTTCTTCTGCAACCTCTTTTGCAAACAGAGCATTTTCACGTGTATAGGATGAACGGTTTTCACCTAATATAACACTCTGAGGAACACCATTTATTAAAAGCACATCAGAAAAGAAATCATATTCTGTTTCATAGGATTTATTATAAACATCTGCCTTGGATCTTGGACCCGGAAATGATCCTGATTTTATACTAACTCCACCACCAATAAATATATAAGGAGCATATCCATTTTTCCAAAGCTCTGCTGCTTTTTCTCCCAATTCAGGGTGGGAACCACCAACAACCATAATCCCATCCGCTTTTTCAGGACTATTTTCAACAAAGATAAATTCCCCTATATCTTTAATAATAGCATTCATATTTAAACACCTCATATAAACAGTCATTATTTTGTTAATATATCAAAATCTATTATAGTAAATTTACTGTAAATAGTAAACTTAATTTTCCAGTGCGCTGTTATATGTGTGTTTAAGCAAGTTTTATCTCTTACATAGACAAATATCTAATACTTGCAGCCCAGCTTTATGAAATTCCATTCATATTGCATCCCATAAAATTAAACTTCTACACTCTTTTTATTAGATATTAGTACCATTTATAGTTAATTTATGGTTCTATCCTTTCATATTAAATTATTTTCAGATTATATGCTATATAGAATATTGCAATAATTCTAATACATAACAATCTAGTTCAATATTTGCATATTTTCAATCAATAAATGACAAGAATCAGAAAAAACCGTATGTTATAATGATACCATAAACTAAAATAACTTTATGTACATCCTAAAAGGAGGAAATAAAAAATGGAAATCAGAACAGCGTCATCACCAAAAGATGTAAAACATTACACCACAGAGAGACTAAGAGAAGAATTTTTAATTCAAAATCTTTTTGTACCAAATGAAATTAAGTTAGTATACAGCCATATTGACCGTATCATAACGGGAGCTGCTGTTCCACTATCACCATTAACATTAACCGCTGGAGAAGAAATAAGAGCAGAATATTTCTTACAAAGAAGAGAAATGGGTATTATCAACATTGGTGGAAAAGGTACCGTTACAATAGATGGAACTGTTTATGAGTTAGAAAATAAATATGGTATTTATATTGGAATGGGTTCAAAAGATATTGTGTTTAACAGTGCAGATACAAGTAATCCTGCAAAATTCTACATCAACAGTGCACCAGCTCATAAGACATATCCTACAGTATTAATTAAACCAGAGGATTGCGCTTTTGTGGAATTAGGATCTTTAGAATCCTCTAACCATAGAACAATTAGAAAATATATTCTTCCGGGACAGGTAGAAAGCTGTCAGTTAGTTATGGGCATGACTAGTTTAAAACCTGGTAGTGTATGGAATACCATGCCTTGCCACACACATGACAGAAGAATGGAAGTATACTTATATTTTGAAATGCCAGAAGATGCATTGGTATTCCATTACATGGGTGAACCAAATGAAACCAGACATATTGTTATGAGAAATGAAGAAGCAGTTATTTCTCCAAGCTGGTCTATTCATTCAGGATCCGGTACACAAGCATATACCTTTATATGGGGTATGGTAGGAGAAAATCAAGATTTTGATGATATGGACGGAGCTGCTATGTCCGATATTAAATAATTTATAGCATGGTGAAGAATTAAGTCTAAGATTTATTATATAGGAGGAAAATCAAATGAGTATTATGAATAGTTTTTCTTTAGAAGGTAAAGTAGCATTAGTAACAGGTGCTTCTTATGGAATTGGCTTTGCTATTGCACGTGGATACGCAGAAGCCGGAGCAACCATTTGTTTTAACGATATTAAAGAAGAGCTTGTTGAGCAAGGTCTGGAAGCATATAAGAATCTAGGCATTAAAGCTTACGGTTATGTATGTGATGTTACAAATGAAGATCAAGTGAATGAAATGGTTCAGAAAATAGAAAAAGAAGTAGGCGTAATCGATATCCTTGTTAATAACGCTGGTATTATCAAACGTATTCCAATGATTGAAATGAAAGCAGAGGAATTCAGACAAGTAATCGACGTAGACTTAAATGCTCCATTCATCGTATCAAAAGCTGTAATTCCTGGCATGATTAAAAAAGGACATGGAAAAATAATTAATATTTGTTCCATGATGAGTGAATTAGGACGTGAAACTGTATCTGCTTATGCAGCTGCTAAGGGCGGACTTAAGATGCTGACAAAGAATATTGCATCTGAATATGGTGAATACAATATTCAATGTAATGGTATAGGACCTGGATATATCGAAACACCACAGACTGCTCCTCTTAGAGAAGACGGACATCCTTTCAACAATTTTATCATATCCAAAACACCTGCTGCTAGATGGGGAAAAACTGAAGATTTAGTAGGGCCTTCTGTCTTCCTTGCATCCGATGCTTCTGATTTTGTAAATGGTCATATCTTATATGTAGATGGCGGTATTCTTGCTTATATAGGTAAACAACCTAAATAAATATACCCTTTGTAAAACAGCAGATTATATAAGTTCTGCTGTTTTACTTCATAAAATGTAAATTACCAGATTGAGGGTACGCAGAATAAATGCAAACAGTTAATATTAATAAAAACATTTAGATTAGGTTAATAAACATATTAATCATTATCACATATCCAATATTAAATAATAAAATGGAGGTTTATGATGCCGGTACTATCATTAAAAATTATCAATGAACAAGGAAAAATATTAGCCGAACATTCCGCTGAAGATGAAGTAATGCTTGTTTACGAAGAAGAATATAAACCTGGAGATAAAATTATATTAACAAGTACGGAAAAAGATATCCATCTTATGGTACAACTAGATGACGCAATGACTTCCTCCTTTGTATATATAACAAAGAACGAACTGATATACCATATTCCTTTCGAAGAAAAGAAAATATCTTATTCTCCAAACTCCTTCTCTGGAAATATCCACTTACTGTCAGCTCGATTAGCTGCCAATGAAGAGATAGGTAATTATAAGAATCTTGCCTTGAATGTATTTGATCAACATGGTGATACTGGCTGTTATCCTCATGCTACTGCCAACGTAGAAACCCGGGATGAGTCCGTATTTGCTGCCAGAAATGCAATTGATGGTGTAAGAGAAAATCGTTCCCATGGTAAATGGCCTTATCAATCCTGGGGCATTAACAGACAGGATGATGCCGAACTTAAACTCGAATTCGGACGCAGAGTAAAAATAAATAAAATAGTATTATACACGAGAGCTGATTTTCCACATGATAATTGGTGGAAAGAAGTGAATCTAACTTTTTCAGACGGTACTGGTATAAAATGGCAATTAGAGAAAAGTTATAAGCCGCATATACTAAACATGGAAGAAAAAGAGATAGAATGGTTACTGTTAAACAATCTGATTAAGGCAGATGACCCTTCTCCATTCCCAGCTTTAACTCAAATTGAAGTGTATGGAGTAGAAGCTAACTAATGGTTAACAAAATATAAGAATACATGCTTATTTATTACATATCTTTTGGGAATACAAAAACTATCATTAAGTTTTTGTATTCTCTTTTTCTATAGTCAAAACTATCAGCTTAATAGCCTCTTATAGATTAGGAACCAAATCTTATCCTATCTTTATTTGTGGGAATAGCATTAACTACTTTTTTCCATTCTCCATCTTGGAATACTTCATATTGTTCAAAAGCACAAGGCAATCCGTTTGCAGTAGCTATGTCGCTGCTGTCCATAAGTTGAAAATGCAAATGTGGAGCAAAGGAATTACCGGAATGACCGACTCTGCCAATAACTTCACCTTTTTTTACATCCTGACCAACTGTAACCTGAATAGACCCTGTTTGAAGATGGACGCAGGCGGCATATACATTGTCGTTACATTTCATAATAATATAGTTGCCTGCAACTGATTGTACGTCGTCTTTTTTGGGATCGAAATAATGAGCGTTTTTATAAGCATTAGATATATCTGAAAACAAATTCGTTCGTGCTCGTTCTTCATAACCATCCTCTGCCTGGATAACAATCCCATCGCAAGGTGCATATACATCTTGGCCCCAACAATAATAGTCATTTAAGGAAACCCCAAAAAGAAGATATTGCAGCAGGCTAACGCCATAGGCGGGCCAGCCCGTTCTTTTCCAATCCACTTGTATAAAGTCATAAGCATATCTTGTTCCTAACTGGTCTGTTCCGTGGCTAGGAATTGTTGTCCCTGGAGTGTTAGGAGAGAGCCATTCTCCCCTCAAAGGAAACTCTACAATTATCGGCTCACGCGCTTCAATCATCTCATTACTCCCATCCGCCTATTCTTTACCTGCATTATTCAAATTAATAAGTGCTATCAAGGCAAGTGCCAATACAGATACCCGCAGGCATGTGCTTTTTTATTCCACCTTAAAATTCCCATTAAAACTCTTTAATTATTGCTTGACCTATAGAAAACTTTCCTAAGTTCATCAAAGTATTCGTCAAGTGTTGCAATGATATGTTGATAGTCCAAATTGGATGTTTGGGAATTCCTAATATCGTCAATTATTTCATTAGTAAATCCTACATTAGCCCAAAGAATAAATTGTTTGCATTTATCAACGTTCAGACCAGCTTTAAACTTCGAAAAATCAATCATATCAAATATTTTATTGTCACATGATAATTGCTTTTTGTCTACTCTATTCTGAAGTTCTTTGTCTACTTCAGCAGAGTTAGTTGTGGCGGAAAGTTTGCTAAACTCAAAAATCCACGGATACTGTTTCAGTAATTCAATTTGAAGAATATATGATTGACGTAGCCTTTCAAAAAGATCTGTTTCCTTAAAATCCATTTTCATAAAATATTCTTTATTAAGAAGTTCCGTGAAGTAGTCATACACAAACTGAAAAAGTTCCTGTTTACTGTTTACATAATGAAACATCAAGGCTTTGGAAATCCCGGCTTCCTTTGCAATTACATTTGTTGAAGCATTGTCAAATCCTTTTAACGCAAATTCTTTCAGTGCCGCATTTAAGATAGCATCGCGCCTTTGGGGTTCCAAATCCAATAATTTTATAGACATAAAAGACCATCCTTTCTCGCCATTTACCTATTAGGTCAATTTCATTATATCCCCTTTTACCTAAAAGGTCAATGATGATTTTTTACTTATACATGTGTATTTTCAAACCTTCCGGGAAAGGGCAAACAGGGCAAGTGTAATGTCAAAAGATAAGCAAAAAGACGTGCCACAGCATAAACTAAAAAGTCTATTTTGCGACACGTTCTAATTCACATTACTTATTTTTTAAAATCTTTTCATTGCTTGTTTTTAAAACTTTTACTTCTGTTTTTAAAACTCTTTCTTTTCCTTTTATGGATACTTTTATTTTAACTATTGCTTTACCTTGTTTTTTTCCAACTACAGTTCCTGTTTTATCAACTGTAACAATATTCTTATTACTGCTTTCATATGAAACTTTAGCATTTTCAGTTGAATTTACCATTAGCTTTTTCTTTTTTCCTATTTCTGTGTTTACTTTTGATGGCACAGAAACCTGATCTAATAAGGAAACAACCACTTTATTGGATAATGTCTGTGGTAAAATTACATAGTCAGAACAATGTTGTATTTTTAGTTCTATTGTTTGTTTGTCCACTACATTACATTCATTGTAATATAATTCATAAAACTTTGCAGCTTCATCATTGTAGTGATACAAATGTAACTTCTGGCCTTTTGGGTATTTTATTTTTTGATTGTTATATAGTTTAATTGTTGCTAATGCAGGCAATTCACCTTCATGTTCGAATCTTATAACTATACCTTCTGGCTTATTCCTTTCCCCTGTTAATGCCTTATACAATGGTTTTAATTCATTTGCTTTAAATGTCTTTAATGCCAGATTGATATCTGTTATCTTTTTATTAGATTTTTTTAAGTCTTTGCCATTTATAGACCATGAATATAGTTTATCATTGTTAGGGTTTTTAACAAATAGACTGATATTGGCAGATTTTTCTTTTGCAGCCTGAATCAATTCCTTACTCACATCAATATTGGATATGGTTACATCGGATGCATTCATTAATTCTTTGGCCAGCTCAATGTTTAATTCAAACTCTTTAATTGTGGATTTCTTTAATTCTTTTATAAGTTTATCAATAGGTAATAATAATTTGGCTTCATAAACAATATTATCAATCTCATCTTTTGATGTTTCTGCAATTGCCCATAAGATATTCCTATGTGAAAATTTTGCTGTTATAACGGCCTTTTTCTTATTAACTTCTTTTGTAATACTTTCGGTATTAGTACTAACCGCCGCTTTTAGGATATTTCCCTTAGCATCTTTTACCAGTTCTGTTTCTACTTTTTCACCGGTTTTAGCATCAACTAAATTAACTTTTTTTCTAACCTTAATAACCTCACCTGTTTCCAGGCTCTTAATAGTTTCCTCCACCCAATCAACCTGATTATTATGCTCATCTCTGCCTGATGTAACAGTTGTCATAATGACTTGATTATTAACCCTGTCAACCGTCTCGGATTTCTTTGTTGTAGAATTACCGTTGTTGGAATTCCCGTTGTTTCCGTTATTTCCGTTGTTCCCGTTATTCCCATTGTTTCCGTTATTTCCATTGTTCCCGTTATCTCCATTGTTTCCGTTGTTCCCGTTATTTCCGTTGTTCCCGTTATTTCCGTTATTTCCATTGTTCCCGTTATTTCCATTGTTCCCGTTGTTCCCGTTGTTCCCGTTATTTCCGTTATTTCCGTTATTCCCGTTGTTCCCGTTGTTGGAACCATCTTCATTTTTAATTTTAACTACTGCATAAGATGTACTTCCATTGGTTTTATCCGTATCTACGCTTATATGAAGCTTTTGATCAACATAAGATACTGTGACATTTTCATCCCTGCTAATAATTTGGTCTAGTTCTTTATCAAGATCAATTTCGATTGTTCCTGTATTCTTCATTGTAGGATCTGATACACCTATTTCTAATAAGTCTTTATCTTCCTTTACAATTACAGATGCCTTTTTATTAGATGTGATATAACCAACTGTTACCTCTTTATCGTTCCAGAAATTAGCTCCTGTTACTTTATCTCCTTTATAGTAAACTGCCTGTACATCAGAATTATTGGCAAGAATCTCTATGGATGGAGCCTTGGCATATTCTTTTAACTCATTTTCACTTCTGCCTGGTAACATTACATAAGAGTATTCTTCATTTTGCGGATTTTTACCATGATCAAACCACAATTCAAAATAATTACTAACTACATCACCTGATTCTGTAATATTAATATTATTCCAGTTTCCTGTACTTGCAACTTTACGTACTTTTAGATTTTGATTACCTGAAGGAAAATACCAGCCTATATCAGATCCTGCCGTGTTTCCTTCCATGTGTATCCACTCAGTCCCTGCTAAGTCCTTACCTTCCATAGAAGCAGTTCCAGTTCCTAATCCATTTTCTTTCACAATATCGGATACTTTAACATCAATTATCGGAAGTTCTAACTTGTTTCCATTCACCGTTATTTTATTTGATCCATCAGCTTTTAACTTTCTGTTTTCCACCGTTGTTTCAACGTTATATTGACTTTCCACGTCATGAATGCCGGTTCCTAAACATACGATCTGATTACCAAACATAAAGTAAGATTTTAAAGCTCTTAAATTCGGTTCATATATTTCTTCTGAAACTACATCTCCCGAAAGTGACATACCATTAACCCCATAATTGGATAGCATACTGCCGCCGACCCAATCTTCTTTTGATACGTAATCGCCTTTTTGGTAGAAACCGCTGCTGTCTTTTTCACCATTTCCAATATTCTTAGAAACCGTTGTAGTTCCCGGTAAACGGAATGGGTTCACCGTATTCCAGAAGTATAATGTGAAAAATCCTTATTATACAGATAAGTCATACCATCTCCCTGGTGCCATCCATACAGGTTCTCTCCATTCATAATTTCGGTATTATTAATTCTTTCTGAGAACATGCTTACACCAAATAACCAATTTGATGTTCTATGTACTGCTCTGTCCATTAGAGGATAATTTTGATGTACTGCCGGAATGTTACCTGTAATTTTTGCATCATTGATTATGGCTTGGGCTTTTTGTTTTATACTTAATTGGTTCAACTCTGTTAAGGAATCTAAATAACCGGAATTGGAAGATACCCAGTTCTTAATATAATTTTGTAATTCTTGTTTTTCTTGTCCTTCTACAGAATCTAAGGAAAGTATAGCATTATTAATTACTTGCCATCCAATGGTCTGATCCGTCACATTATTTCTTGCAACTGCTCTTCCTCTGAACATATCTAACATTAATCCGTTGTATACACCAATTCCATAGGTATTTAATAATATTGTTTTTAAAATGTCACTTTTTTCCTGATCATATTGCCAAGGTGAATTGCCAAGGACAGATGAAACATTTGCAATACCATCTAAGACAACAATTCCATAAGAACCGGCGTAAGGAATATTTTGATGATCAATATAAGAACCATCAGCATAAAAACCATTTTCAAACCCATTCTTTGCTAAAAGGGTACTATCTTCTACCTTTTGAAATTCTAATACAGAAGAAGATGCTAACTGTGCCAAATACATCTGCTCATTATCTTCTAGCAGCAATCCTAGTCCCATAGCAGTAATGGAATTATCCACCCGGTTAGCTGCATATTGCATACGGTATCCTTCTACATGTGTGGAAGCAGTTCCAATTGCACCACCATGGAAAGGATCCGGTTGAAAGAATAGAATTCCCTCTGTATATTCTGCAATTTGCTCCGGTGTTAACTCATCGGATAACAATATTAATGTAGGGGTAAGGTCTTTTGGTATACCAATTTCCCAAGTCCACCAGTTATCTGTCTCAGATTGTGGATTATAACAGTTGGTGGTAAGCCAGTCTAATATATGGATCATGTCTTCTAACATTTCCCTATTATGATATAATTCCCCATGTTCTACCTGATATGCTTTTGCCATTACTAATACATTCTTAAATGCAGAACGAAATTCTACTGCATCTCTTTGATATTCAATATTGGGATTTCCAGTTGCTCCTTCTTCATCCTTCCAAGGAATTCCACCGCATTGAGGCTGATTTTTATAACTGTAACGGTTCCATATTTCTTGGGCCTGGCTATTGATTTTTTCTACTGCTGCCATTGTTGCAGGATCGTTTTTATCAATATTTTTTCCTACCAATAGACCGATCCACTTTTCTCTTAAAGCTTTATAATCCTGTGGTTCAACAACCGGCAGATTTTCACTCTCCGTGAAAGCTATATTTACTTTCCATTCTCTTTTTTGACCATTCTTATCTTCAGCAATTACATAAACAGTTCCTTTTTCTTTTGCTGAAAACAGCCCGCCCTCAGCAATCCCTTCCATACTTGCAATGTGAGAAGTGGAAGTGATTCCTTCCTTTCGGTTTCCATCTGTTTCACCCGGTTTTAATTCTTCTTTAATTTTTGAACTTCCTACATTTTTAATAGGCTGTCCATTCACATTTTTAAAGATGGATGTCCAGGTAACCGGTCCTTCAAATCCTTCCGGTGTGGGTATGAGAGCAGATTTTCCTTTTACTATACTGAATTCGCTTAAATTACCGTCCAGTGCAGGTGGTATTGTATTAATACTCACTTTTGATGTTTCCCCATTCTTTCCGGTTGCATCAATACTTAGTTTGATTTTTCCAGGCGTTGTAAGGTCTATAGAAATATTCTCATCTTTGGCAACCACTTCGTATCCATTGGTATCGATTACCACTTCTATTGTTCCTTGACTCATTCCTGTTGGTTCAGCAATGGCTGCTTCTAGAATTCCTGCCTGTTTTCTCATCATAACAGATGCCTGAGAATTAACAGTAAAATTATCAATAGCACTGTATTCTACAGCAGCTCCCTTTTCTGTCCAGATATTTGCACTGACTGTATTGGTTTCTTTATAATAGGCAGCTTGAACATCTTTTGTATTTGCTATAGTTGCAGCTATATTTTTATCCATGTAATCTCTGAGTGTTCCAGCCCCTTCTGATGCTTTCAGATTTTTAAAGATATAATAGGAATAACTTGCATTTTTTGAAATACCATGATTAAGCCATAATTCTAAATATGTCTTTTTATTATTAAATTCATCTGTATTTTCAACAAATCTAAAATTTAAATCTTTCTCATTGGGCTTAAAATAGTAACCTGTACCAACAGTTGAACCGTTAGTCAGAGACAGGGCCCAATGCTTATTTGATGAAAGATTCCCCGGATTATCCATATAGGTATAGGTATTACCCAATGGACAAAAAGTGCTGTTAATCCAAGCTGAAATTGTTTTTGTTGAGTATCTTAAAACTAATTTATCCTTTGCATTTTCATCAAATTTAATATTATCAATGATAGTGTGTACATCTCTTGTAGGATCTTCTGATATATTACTAATTCCGGTTCCAAAACAAGCCATTTGATCATCAAATGCAAAATATGATTTTTGTGCACTTACATCCTGATTTAATTTTATTCCACTTATAAAATTGGTATCATCCAGCTTCGCCCCATGCCATACACCGTCTACCCCAATACTGCTTCCGAAACTACATTTACTACTTCAGAAGCCAAAACCGTAGTTCCCGGTAGTTTGTTCTTATCTAATGTATTCCAATAATTATCCCTATAATAATCAGAATCATCCTCTGATTGGATAATAGTCATACCAGTCTCCGGATCTACTGTAAAACCCGTTTCATACTCCGGAATTTGCCACTGGTTAGCTTTTACATCTATAGCACTTCCACTTGCCACATTTATTCCATTTAGATTTTGTAAATTCTGTTGTGATATGCCCTCTTCCAGCTCCGGAGCAGAAGAAGCTTTTGCAATTATTAGTCCTGATGATCCCATAAATGTCTGTACTACTAAAATGAATGCCATGATAAAACTTATCACTTTTACTCTCATCTTTTGTTTCATAAACACTCTCCTTAAGTTTACCTTCTTTTAACTAGTGGATTTTATCCACCATATAATTACTTTAATCTAACAAAAATGGATCTCCTGTTTTTTCTAAATAATCTTTTAAGTAACCGTCTAATTCCATAATTAACTCATTTTGCTTTCTATCTTCCACTACTGCAGGAGTTAATTGATAGGGATCCTGCTTATTATCATATAGCAGTATTTTTCGTTCCTCATCAGGGGTATAACCATTATGCACAACATAAGTGTACCGTTTAGTTCGAACTCCTCTCCAACCAAAACACTTATGGTTTAAACCTCTTTTCTGGAATTCTTTCACCATCTTAGGCATTCCGGGATAAGAGCATATAAATGCATGTTGAGGCTCCTCAGCAGATATATCAAATATATTGTTCTTATGACTATATCCCTGACATGTATCCGGTACCTCCAAGTCCAATAAATCTAATAAAGTAGGCATATGATCCGGACTGGCAAACATTACTTCATTGGTTCTATGCTCAATACTCCCCTTTTTACGGATCATCAAAGGAATTCTTATTGCTTCCTCATACCATATATTTTTACTCATTAAACCGTGAGAACCAAGCATTTCACCGTGATCAGCAGATAATACTACCAAGGTATTCTCTTCCATATGATTTTCTTTCAGGAAATCATATATTCTTTTGAACTGGGAATCCACTCCGCTAATAGCTGCAAAATACTGCCTTGTAATGGTTTTTAATTCTTCTGTCTGATATTCTTTTGGTACATTTTCTCTAAAATGAACCGGTTCCTCTTTATATCTTTCATAATACTCATTTGGCACAAGTTCGTAAGGCAAATGAGGTGGATTATAAGATAAAAATAATGCAAATGGTTCGTCCTTTTGATTCATATTAATCATATATTCTAATGCTTTATCTGTTTCATATTCCACGGACCATTTCTTAGGCTTTATTTGTTCATCACTATCTGCCCAATAATGAGGATCCAGATGATTATCATCTGCCCCGTATGAAAGCCAATAATCAAACCCCTGACGGCGTTCACCCGGAGGTGTATAAGCATCCCAATCCACTGCCCCTGATTTAGGCTTGTCATGAAAATTCGTTTCCGCAGCATCAAGATGCCACTTTCCAATATAACCGGTACGATACCCATTCTCTTTTAACACATTGCCGATACAAACCTCTTGTGGTTTTAGCATAATAACTTCATCTAAACCATTCTTACAATTGGTCCACATTCCTGCATTAAAAGGGTATTTTCCTGTCATTAAAGAGGCTCTGTGAGGAGAGCAAAGGGGAAACGTACTAACAGCATTGGAAAATACCATACTTTCCTTTGCAAACTGATCAATATTTGGTGTTAGTACTGCATCCTCATTAGCATAACCTACTCCTTGTGCTCTCCATTGGTCAGCAAATATATATAAAAGGTTCGTTCTGCGAGACATAACTTCACTCCTTTACCAATATAACTTCCAATCCTTAGACATACGAATAAGTGCTTCCAGATAAAAATAATCTCCAAAAGTATTACACTCGTCTACGCCGCGGTTGGTACATGTATTCTCTTTTGAATCTCTTGCATAAGTTCCGTGTAATAATAATCCATTGGATTCTTTTCTATCCTTTACCGCACAATGGTCAATTAAAGCTCTTAACATTTTGTCTGCTGCATCTGTATATTTTTTTGCTTTTGCCGGTTCCAGATATTTTGCCATTTCTAACATTCCGCATACAGCAATTGAAACAGAAGAAGAATCTCTGGGTTCTTCACTTCCCGTATCAAAATCAAAGTCCCAATATGCGATTAAATCTTCCGGTAAATGTTCAATAAAGTAATCTGTTATTTTTTCAAATATTTCAAGGTACTTCGGATCCTTTAGATAAGCATAGCTAAGTGCTACTCCATAGATTCCCCAAGCCTGGCCCCTTGCCCATGCAGAATTATTTCGGTTGCCCTGATGGGTTACCCCATAAGTAGGTTTTCCTGTTTTAGGATCAAAAAAGTAAGTATGGTATGTGGAATGATCCGGTCTGACCACACATTCCATTGCTGTTTTTATATGATTCTCCGCTATCTGTGCATAAGAAGTATCACCGGTAACTTCTGTTGCCCAATAAAGCAAGGGCAGATTTAATAAGCAGTCAATAATTAATCTGTAATTATCTTCTGCATCAATATCACCCCAAGCCTGTATGAATTGTCCCTTTTCATGGTATCTGCTTATCAAATTATCTGCTGCTAACAAAGCTGCCTTTTTCCCTGTTTCATTTCCGCAAAGTTTATAAGCAGCTACACAGGATAAACTGTATAAGAAACCCATGTCATGGTGATTTACATCTATTTTATTAAGGATTCGATTTAAGAAACTATCAACTTGTATTTCTGCTGATTCTTTAAAGCATTTTTCTCCGGTATGTTCGTAAGCGATCCATATCTCACCGGTCCAAAATCCGGTTGTCCATTCAACATTTTCAGTTGGTTCATAAAATTGGTTTATACTGTTGGATGATTGAAATTTGTGTGTAAAATCTGCAAGATTTCCTCTAACTATATCCACTGCCTGATCTAATGCAGTTTTGATTATAGTTTTGTCTGTTCCTTCATACTTTTTCATGCTTTCAAAAGTTTGTGCCATTTAATTAACCTCCCTTGGTTCTTATTAATTTTGTAATAAACCTTATCATGTATTAGCCTTTAATACCGCTTGCTGCAACTCCTTCAACGAAGTAACGCTGACAGAATATAAATATAATAACAACCGGAATCAGAGAACACACAGAAGCGGCCATAACCCATGCATAGTCAGCTCCATATTGAGATATGAACATACGAATACCAAGTTGAATTGTTTTTAAATTCGTACTGTCTAAATAAATAAGAGGTCCCATAAAGTCATTCCATACGTTCACAAATGTAAAAATAACTAAAGTTGCCATAGCTGATTTACCTAAAGGGAATACAATTTTTGCAAATATTCCATATTCACTTAAACCATCGATTCTGGCAGCCTCACAAAGTTCTTCCGGTATACTGATATAAAACTGACGAATTAAAAATACACCAAAAGCTGAGAAGGACTGTAATAAAATTAGCCCAAGATGACTATTGGTCAATCCAAATCTTGACATCATTGTAAACTGTGGTACCATGTACACTTGCCATGGAACAGCGATTGTAGTTACATAGATTAAAAAGATCAGATTTCTGCCTGCAAACTTCATTTTAGCGAAACCGTAAGCTGCGAAGCAGCTGGTAAACAGCTGAATAATAGTTGTAATAACGGTTAATTTAGTGGTGTTTTTAAAGAAGTCTAACAAAGGTAGCTTTTTCCATATAATTTGATAGTTTTCAAAATGAAAAGCATCCGGAATCCATTTCATAGGTATGGAAAATACGTCTTTATTTAATTTTAAAGATGAAATAACCATCCAATAGAAAGGAATAAGCATTAAAATTGATGCGGCAATGAGTAAAATATATAATATAATTCTACCTATTGATTTATTTGTTTTCATAATTTTCGCCTCTCTTACATATATTTAACGAATTTCTTTTCGCCTTTAAATTGAATCAGTGTAACAACAAGAACAATTACGAATAATACAATAGCTGCTGCACTTGCATATCCAAAATCAAATTTTACAAAGGCTGAATTGTATATAAAGTTAACCAATACATTGGTAGATCTTCCCGGTCCTCCGCCAGTCATAACATAGATTAAATCGAATACTTTAAAACATTGTATGGTTAACATCATCATTACGAAGAAGGTTGTTGGCGTCAACAAAGGAATTGTTATGTATCTTAACTTTCTCCATCCATTGGCACCATCTATGCTTGCAGCTTCATATAGAGCAGGCGATATGCCCTGTAGTGCAGCCAGATAAACGATCATATAATAGCCCATGAACTTCCATATACTAACAATAATTACTGCCATCATAGCCCATTTTGTAGATACGACCCATCTGGGAGGATTCGCTATACCAATGGCTCTTAATAAGTTGTTGATTGGTCCGTATTCCGGTTGGAAAAGCATGTTCCAAACTGCACCAACTGCTACTAAAGATGCAATATAGGGGAAGAAAAAGGATGTTCTAAATACTGCAATGCCTTTTATCTTTTTATTTAATAATACTGCTAATAATAAAGATGCAACTACCGTTATTGGAACTGTAAATACTGCATACTTTAAAGTGTTTATAAAAGAAATACGAAATGTACTATCATTTATTAACCGTTTAAAATTTTCTAAGCCCACAAATACCATGGGGTTTCTTGAACCATCCCATTCCATTACACTTAATATTAATGAAAAACACACTGGTAAAAAAATAAAGATAGTATAACCAATGAGATTTGGCAAAATAAAAGAATACCCTACTAAATTATTCTTTATTTTTCGTTTCTGTTTTGATGTCATATATTTAACCTCCGCTAAATCTTTGCATAATAAAAAGGGGCGCTTTCAAACACTCTATTGTTTAATAAACAACATTTTTTTGAACGCCCCTTTTACTTAACAATATATAAGTTCTACCTTAACTTTAATAACCTTTAATTTCTGCAACACGTTCTTGTAATTCTTTTATACCTTCATCAATAGTGTATTCACCAATCATGATCAAATCGTGTTCTTCATCTAATACGGTACGTACTTCATCAATATTCTCATCTAATGGTCTGTCAAATACATAATTAGTATATTTTAAAGCATCTTTACATTCAGATGGGAAAAATTCAGCTGAAGCTATAATATCAAAAGATTCTTCGGATTGAATTCCTGATAAAATACCATTCTCTGCAAGTGTTTTAGAGTTTTCTGCGGATGCAGCGAATTTTACAAATTCCCATGCTAAATCCGGAACATCTGTGTTAGCACCAATTGCAATAGGAGTTAATGCTCCAACTGTTGAGCCTGCTGCAACGCCTTCTGGATGTGGAATTGTTGCAAATCCCCAATTAAAGTCAGTCTCCCCTGAAGTCTGGGATTGCATCATTGTTCCAATAAACCAAGTACCCATTGGCATCATCGCAACCTGTTGGTTCTTAAATACACTTGAATAGTGAATATTCGCTGTTTTTAATGTTGCATAGTCTTGGATGATTCCATCTTTTTGCATTCTTACTGCTTGTTCATAATATGGTTTTAAGTAAGAATAATCTTTTGCAACTACAGTGTTCTTTCCATCTTGTACAGCCCAGTTAGTAACAAGTGCCTGCCAAGTATGGTTATGAGTTCCATATACCTTATCGCTGCCTTCACCAAATGTTACTTTTCTTGCAAGCTCTTCGTATTCAGCCCATGTCATATCATTTGATGGATATTCTACTCCGGCTTTATCGAATAAGTCTTTATTATAGTATAATACATACCAGTCAGAACGGTATGGAAGAGAATAAGATTTTCCTTCTACTTGAAGCTGTTCTGCAGCACCACTGTATACGGATAAATCTACATTATCTTTTGCAATAAATTCATCTAATTCCAGTAATTGTTTCTTAGATGCCATGGAAAGTAAGGATCCCATATCCTTTACCCAGATTACGTCCGGATCTTTTGATTCAGCTGCTAACATAACAGTAAGCTTATTGTTATATTCGTCTGCAGAAGTATCAATAACTTCAACCTTAACATCAGGGTGTGCATCTTCAAAAGCTTTGATCGTTGCTGAGAATTGTGGTGTAGTGTCATTATCCCAAGTAGTTACGGTAAGAGTTTTCTTTCCACCGTCATTTTTGGTATTTTCTGTTTGTTCATTTCCAGTTTCATTTTTTGTAGTATCTTCCTTTGGTGTATCCTTTTTGCCACATCCTGTGATGAGGGTTGCTGCCATTATTGCAGATAATAGCAAAACAATTGGTTTTTTCATATACATCCTCCTATAAATTCACTATAAAGCGCTGGCTTTATGTAATAAGTGTTTTATATCTTGCATTCATGATAACAAAAAAACGCCTATAAGAACATAAATTATGTTTATATTTATATTACTATTTATAGTTCCTACAAAATTTATAATAGATAAAAATATATTTTCTTTATATTTTTATACTATTTATAGACATTCAACAAAAACGAATATTTTCTCCCTTGTTTTCTTGTGTTTTTGCTGAAAGAAGATATAATAGAGGTAATAAACATTTAATCTTACAAATATGATGCTGTTTTAAGTTTCTCACAATAGCTCACATTGCATGCCGTATCTGCTCAGATTGGCACTGCCGAATCAGGGTGTGAATTATGTATTTCACACTTCCAGACATGATGTGGCTTAGCCACATCTCAAATAATAGATGAAGAAGTTCAACAAGAGAATTCCAATGGATTCTCTTGTTGGAGTTCTTCCTAGTGTGAAACTTAGAAATACTTAGTCAGCGTATTGTGCTGACTTAGAATTTCTTTTCACACTTTCCCTTCTTATCTAAATTGAAAGGATTCAAATTCATGAAAAAATTCAGAGACTTATTTTCAATAAAAACGATTAAAAGTAAACTTATACTTTACAATCTTATTATTATTATTTCAATAGCAATGTTTGTAAGTATATTTAATTTTATCTCATATCGAAAAAATACAATAAAAACTGCAATTAATAATTCCATGTACCATACTAAGAACATTTCAGACCGGCTTCACATTGCCTACGAAGAAATGCTAAACATTGTACTGAATTGTACAGCAAGGAAATCCTTATTCCTATCCATAAACAGCCGTAACTTACAGACATCCAGCGGTAAACAATTGGCTCTATATGGAACTCAGGTTTTAAAAGATTATTGTGCAGTTTCCGGTTATAGCGAATACATAGCAAAAATTACTCTCTACAGTAAAAATGGAGTTTTAATACAATCCGGTTTTATTCCCGGATCTATAAATGATGTTTCATGGATTACTAATTCAGATTGGTTTCAAAAAGAATATGAAAAAAATTCAAGTTCCTATCAATTATCCTTGGTAGATTCACCTTTTTTAGAACCATCTAAAACTAAACTCCTTCCTATACTTAGAACTTTAGAATATGATGACAACAAAAAAAATAATGGATGGGTTTTATTATGTATATCCTCGAAATTATATAGTAAAACCTTAGAACAATATAACGATGATAGCGCTATGTATTGTATAACAAAGGAAGGTGATGTAATTGCCTCTGTTAATTCCGGTGGTATTAATGGGACAAGCATTATAAATACTTTATTGAACAAGTCTAATAATCAGGGTTATCTCCGTGTGGATATTGATGGCATTGATAGTATTGTTACTTATTACAGACAGCCTCAAAGCGGTATATTAATTTATGAAGTAATACCAATAAAGGACCTTAGTATGGAGCACATTGTAATAATCCAAACAATTATCCTTTTGTTTATTTCCTGTTTAATTATTGGATTGCTGCTTTCAATATTAATTTCGAAGAAAATTAATAAGCCTATTGCACGGCTTTTATATAGTATCGAAAATATTTCAAATGGAGATTTTACCCGTGATCCAAAGATTGAAGGTAATGATGAGATCGGAACAATTGGCAAATGCGTAAATCAGATGTCCAGTCAAATATATACTCTGTTGGATACCCGGGTTGAGATAGAAAAAGAAAAGAAAGATCTGGAAATAAAAATGTTACAGGCACAAATCAATCCCCATTTTCTTTATAATACTTTGGATTCCATCCGCTGGATTGCCATGATACAAAAAAATAGCGGAATTGTTCAGGTGGTAACCTCTCTGTCTTCACTATTGAAAAATATGGCAAAAGGCTTTAACGAAAAAGTAACATTAGAAAAAGAATTAGAATTTTTAAATGACTATGTTATAATTGAAAAGATAAGATATGTTGAATTATTCGATATAGATATTCAAATATCGGATCCGGTTCTTTATAAAGCGAAAATTATTAAACTAACCTTACAACCTATCGTTGAAAATGCAATTTTTAATGGTATTGAGCCAAGCGGTCATACTGGAGTTATCAAAATATCAGCATACACAGATAATAGTACGTTATATATATCCGTTTATGATAATGGCGTTGGAATTTCACCGGAAAATCTAAGTACCCTTTTATCAAAAACGGAAAGAGTTAAGAGCAGTACTATGAGCGGTATTGGTTTACCTAATGTTGATAGGAGGTTTAAACTTGTTTATGGAGAAGATTATGGAATTAAAATTGACAGCAAAGTAGGAGAATACACCAAAATTACAGTATCTCTTCCATTAGAATTTGACTAGGAGGTTTCTATGTATCGGATTATGTTAGTTGATGATGAACCATTAATATTAGCGGGGATTACTTCTTTAATTAACTGGGAGGAGCATGCCTGTACCATTATCGGCAAAGCCACTAACGGCCAGCAGGCATTAGAACAGATTATAGAATTGCAGCCAGATATCATTATAACAGATATTAAGATGCCTGTTATGAATGGCTTAGAACTAATAACAAAATGTAAAGAAGAAAATTTGGATTTTTCATTTGTGGTTTTGACCAATCTGGAAGAATTTGAACTTGCTAAGAAAGCCTTAACTCTTGGAGCTTCGGAATATTTAGTAAAAATAAATTTAACAGAAGAATCTTTAGTTAACAGTCTTAATAAAGCAAAACAGCATTATGACCAAATAACTGCATGTAATACCAACCGAATGGTCAATTCATATATAGAAGCGGGTAAAGAAAAAATAACCAAAACATTTTTCAAAAAATTACTACTCTCTTCCGAAGATTATGTAACAATTGATGAGTCGGTATTACCGGATAAAACGGAAAAATTAAACTCTTTTACGGATAATGAGAAACAGATAGCTGAATGCTTTGTTTCACCACTACTTATTATGTTGAGCATAAGTTATTCCAATGCAGAGTATATAGAAGAAGGTAAACAGGATGATATAAAGAAAATAACCGCTCATGCATCAGGTATAATCAGCGAAATGCTTGGAAGATTTTTCAAAAACTCTTCCATACTGGAGTGGGGACAATGGAGATTTTTGCTGATAGTTTCAACGGAAGGCATTGATAACATTGCTGATGTACTAAAATCTTTTTGTAATAAAGTGAATACTGTATTAAAAACTTATTTTGAGATTACTGCGGCTTTCGGTATCAGTGAGGTTGCTAAAGATGCTTATCAGCTTCCCGAATTAATTGATCAGACTATAACAGCTATCGATTACTATTATTATTATCCTGCATCTCCAATCATATTTTATTCGGAAAAATGCAGGAAGATAGGACATAACGATAATTTTGATATAAGCTTTTTAAAGAAAGAATTGAATATAGCTTTACAACAAAATGACAGCCAAAAAGTATCTGATATATTTAATCAATTAATTGATCTTTTCTCAACATATACACCCCGTAAAAGACAAGCCATTAATGCTTGTATCAATCTTTATTCCTTTTTTGAAAGTTATGAGAATGGGTATATGGACACACTCCCAAATACCATTACGGTAATGGAACATCTGAATCAATTCAGTTGTCTTAATGATATTATAGAGTATTTGAAGCATTTCCGCACCACTATATGTAACATAATAGATTCCAGAAAGAATTCAAAAATTGATAAGATTATAGAATTAACAAAAAAATATGTTAATAACCACTACACAGAAAAGCTTACCTTGTCCAGTGTTTCAGAAGCCTTAAATTTTAGTTCCGGTTATTTAAGCAGCAGTTTTAAAAAACATACCGGCAGTAATTTTTCTGATTATATTTCCTATGTAAAGATTGAAAAGGCCAAGGAGTTAATTAATACTCATAACTACCTTATGTATGAAATTTCAGATATGTTGGGTTTTGATAATCCTTATTATTTTAGCAAAGTCTTTAAAAAAGTAACTGGAATGTCTCCAAGAGAGTATGAAATTAGTATAATTAATCAAAAGTAAATAAAAATATTATTCTGTGCCACTTAGAGAAGGGGCTGTTGCAAAATGAATGTTTCATATCACGATATGGATTATAGTATTAATCTATCTTTTAAATCTGGTATCTCTGTTCTTTTTTACAACAGCCTCTTTGAGCATGGAATCCAACATGCTTAATTTACTCAAAATGGCAGTTTTTTAAATAAATTATATCAATCTTTTTCTATTAGATTTTAAGATTTCCTTCAATTCCTTCATAATCTATTATTGTCTCTATTCCATTACTATGCTTAACGGTTATTTTACCATATCCGCCGCATTTTTCTTTGTCTTCAAATGTAATTTGTTCAATTGGGAATAATTCTTCATCACTCCAGAAGGTATTATCTCTTTTATGCAGTATGGCAGTAATCAATACATAATCTCTGTACTCATAATAATTATCTCTTTTACTTTCTGCATAAATCAGTATGCTTTCATCAGTTACAGGATTTTTTGAGAAGTTTTCTTTCACAGCCAGCAGGTCAAATCCGGTATAAATAACCATGGCAACCTGTAAATCTTGTGTTTTAGCAATGATTGCTTTTGCCCCGTTTTTTTCTCTCTCTTCTATGCTTATATTTTCCGTATCCATTACAGGCAGACCATAATGTCCCAAGTATAAAATATAAGGTTTATCCGGTATACGGGCTTTATCAACACGAATAAGACCATTCTTTACCGGGAAATCTGCCAAATCAATACTTGCTTTATCCTGAAAAGTTGCTTCAAAATCAAAGTATTCTTTACGGTACAATACCCCATTCTTCTCACCTGCATATAAAAGAATATTAGGTATCTGGGTACTCCCTTTATCTTTGTATAAGAGGCTGTATTGCATTGCCTCCGGTCCGATAAAGTCAAAGACTTCCCAAGGTAATATACTATTAAAACTTAATCTGGAATACTCTGAAAGCAATGGATCACCTTTTTTCACTAATACTTTCCCACACCTAAGTTCTACTGTACCGGTTTCTTTATAATTGGTAAGATTCATCCCCGGTCCATCTAGTGTAGTTTCTTCTACAGGAACATCTCTATTCTCCCAAACCCCGTTCTTCTCTATGGCTGTCCAAAATTCATCTTCATCAGGTAAAGCTAAACATAAAAAAGAATTGGCTATCCAAAATGGACTGGCAGAACAGCTATAGGATTGAATCAATGGTTCATACGGGCCATAGTAACCAAGGCATGGTATATTATTTACAAAACATTCTTCTTTCGTAATAAATTGCAGTAAATTACCTGATAATATTCTTCTGGCTAATCCTCTGTCTACTGTACTATTTCTTAAAAGTAAATTTGCTGCAAGAGGAGCGGATGCCGCACTTCTATATATACTGCTTCTTCCCCACATAATCATATGGGCATTTATATCAAACATATTGGGGTAGGTATCCATTAATTCATTGGAATACTCCTCCATTTTTGCTGCCATTTCCGGCTCCTGCTCATAACCGTACCACTGGTTCCATAAAGGTCCGTATACATGAAAAGCCCATGGAGAATAATAATCAAACCTATGTCCGTCTCTATACCAGCCATCACCTGCATAATAAGAAAGAATACAGGCCCCATGATCTCTCATAACTCCTTTATCTATCTGGTAACCATGCCTATCTAAAAATGCTAGTATTAACATATTAAAAAAGCGCCAATTATGATGCCCGGTTCTGGAATGTCCAAACTCACTGAGATACTCTGCAATTATATCCTTTTCAGCTTCCGTATAATGATTCCAGATTATGTTCTCAGATATGGTTAAACCAATTACTAAAGAAGCACATTCACAAGTATGTTGGAAAGCATGTTCACCTTCCTTAGCACTTTTCTTTATTTCCTCTAAATTATATAAGTAACTATTTGTTCCGGGTGTTACAGAAGCAAGTATTTGATTCTTGTAATATTCTTTTAAGCTATAATTTGCGATGATAGCCTCTGGTTCGTTCATTAATAAAGGTGCGGCAATCAGAAAGCTTCTTGCCAGTCCCTCAAACTTTTCTGCCGCATACCTCCATTCAGGGGCATCCGGTTGTGGATAGCTTACCTTATCACCGGAATGGGGGATAACAATTGGATCCTGAAACTCTTTTACATGTGAAAAGATACCTTCTAAAAACAGGTGGCAGGTTTCTATCCAATGTTTCTTAGTCATTCCCGTATAAGGGCTTAATTTGTAATCTGGTTCTTCTAGACAATATTTCATATTAATCTCCATTCCGCCGCCAGGATGGGGCATAAATCCTTGTATGTAAATTATTCCGGGGGACATCTCTTAATATTCTTTTACTAATTTACTGATGTTAATCAATCTTAAATTTACTTACTGCTTCTTTTAACTCTATGGAACTGTCATTTAATCCATTGGCAGATTGATTCAAGCCCTGAACTGCATCCAGTTGTCCCTGAACTGTTATGTTTAACTCACTTGAAGCTGCTGCTGTTTCCTCTGAAGTTGCGGAAATACTTTCAATAGATTCTAAAGTACTGTCTTTAGCCCGCTCAATTCCATTCATACCATTTGTGATCTTATTCAGTTTATAAGTCATATTCTCAATATGTTTATTAATGTCATCGAACACATGGATTGTATCCTTTAGTGCAGAACTTTGAGAGGCAACGATTTCCTCTGCCTGTTTTGCGGAGCTGACTGTTAAAGTTGTTTGTTTTTGAATATCCTCGATAATCAGGCTGATATGCCCTACTGATGTTGCAGATTGTTCCGCTAATTTTCTTATTTCATCAGCTACTACGGCAAAACCTTTTCCTGCACTGCCGGCCCTTGCCGCTTCAATAGAAGCATTTAAGGATAACAGATTAGTCTGTTCGGCAATATCACGAATTGTTTCAACAATCTTAAAAATAGAGGATGACTGGTTTGCAAGGTTCTCTATATTATCAATAACAGTTAATGTAATCTCACTTGTATTTTTTGCTTTTACATTTAAGTCATTTAATATGGTAATACCTTTTCCTACAACTTCTTTTGTATTTAATGAAATGTCCTCCATTTCTGTTGTATTGCTGCATACCATATTAATTTCTTCCGCTAATTTTTCCATAAGCAGCAAACAATTCTGCGCATCTTCCGCTTGTTGATTCACCCCCTGTTCTATGTTATATATTACTCTTGAAATATCTTCTGTTGCTTTTAATAAAACTTCTGATTCCGTATTAACATCAGTGGCGGTACCTGTAACCAAAGAACTAACCCCGGTTATTTGGGTTATAAGGTATTTCATACTGTCAATCATGTTATTAATACTTCTGCTTAATATACTAAATTCATCTTTCCTTTTAACCTGTATCTCCGCAGCCAGGTTTCCTTCCGATACCATATGCAAAACTCTATTGATTTTATTAATTGTTCTGCTAATTCCGGAAGCAATGGTCGTACCTATTAGAATAGCAATGATACTGGAAATAAGTACAATGGTTAATGTTACCTGCTTTACACTCTCTGCCTGTTTCATAATTCCTTCTTTAGGAATTAAAGTACAAATGGATGCTTTTGAAGTTCCTATAGAGGAGTATAAAAACAAATAATCTTTACCACCGTAATTTACATATTCATAAACATCCTTTTTATCTGCTTTTAATGTATCCTGAAAAAATGATTCCTTTGAAAAAGCAAATTCATCATGGTAATTACCATACAATATTTCTCTGCCATCCATGGTTATAATTCCGGTTATGCTTCCATCCCCAAAATTTGCTTTTGCCAATATATTGTCAACAAATTCCTTTTTAATATCAATTATGATATAACCTTTATGTTTGCTGCCTCCACTGCTTAACTCCCTTATCATGCTTAAAGAATACTTATCTTGTGAAGTTTTTATGGTCTCATCCAAATATGTATGATTACCAACCCATACTGTAGTGTCTCCTGCACTATCAAACAATGTTTTTTCACCGGAATCTAAAAATCCGGTATAAACTGAGTTATCCAGTGTGGAACCTGAATGGATACCATTTCCATACCCTGCGATTATTGTTATATCTTGTACGATTTCATCTGCAACAGAGGATGCCATGATTGACTTTTTAATCTCATTGTATCGATTGGATTCTTCCAATGGATTATGTTTATAAGCACCGGTATAATACTTTTTTAATACTCCGTCGGAATCAATTTGGATCGCTTTTGTTTCTACTGTGTTCATTCCTAATTCGTAGTATTCAGCCATCATGTCCAAACTGATTTTTCCGTTATTTATATAATTCTCTTTGATGTCTTTTGATGATTTTGAGTAAGATACCATGCCAAGAACAATAATAAAACAGACTGTAATAAAAAAAGAAAGAATTAACTTGGTTTTTATACCGAATATATACTTTTTAATTGGAATCTTATTAATAGAATTACTGCTTTTACTGAATAATTTTTTGATTTTTTTATTAATTAAATCTTCCTTGCTTTTAATACCTTTTTTCATTTCTTATTTTCCCCCAATTATCATTTGTAATATAATAATTTTACCAAATTTAAAATTTTGGTAAATGTAATATAATTAAATTATGTTTATATTTTCATATATTCGCAGAATCTTATTGGATATAGTATTACTATTTTCACATTTATATAATTTATTAATATAAAATGGGTATGTAAATGCATTTGATTGATTTACGTACCCAAGGATAGTATTGATATTATTATGCGATTTTACAATTTATTGGTTTAATTTAAGAAAAACTTGTATTACTATTTCAGACTATATTGTGCATATTTTTTTGGGGATATGCCAACAGATTTGCTAAATGCTTTTAAAAAGTTACTATAATCATTAAAACCGCAATAATCACAAACTTCCGTTACATTCATGCCTTCTGCAAGAAGTTTCTTTGCAATACTGATTCTTCTGGCTGTCATATACTTTTTGATTGTAGTACCGGTTGTGGATTTAAATATTCTGCAAAGATAGGATTCACTTAAGAAAAAATGTTTTGCTAATTCCTCAATTGTAACAGGATAATAAATATTTTGATTAATATAATCTAATATTTCATCCACTTGCTGATTATACTGGTAAGAAATATCTTTAATAGTGGAATGACACTGATTTATAAAAATACTATTTAGCAATACCATAAGTTCCGTAAAAGCAGTTTGTTCAATAATATCTTCGCCGTATCCGGAAGCACTGGAAATTTTGTGAATATAGTAGTTAAACCGTTGCTGCTGCTCTTTATCCAGGGAGATACGATGGTTAAAACCAGATTCCCGATAAGAAAAACAATAATTTAAATCCGTATCCTTAGTGGATAGTTTTTTTAACAATTCATCATGAATGGATATGACAATTCTCTCATGTTCCATTTGATCGATCTGTGATAAATGATGACTCTCGTATTTATTAATTAAGAATACATCTCCAGGCTGTATGGTATAAAACTTGTTGTCTATTAGAAATTGTTTACCTCCGGAAATTGAATAGTAGATTTCATGACAGTCGTGGATATGTATGTCTAATGTTTTTTCTTCATGATATAAATGTGCAATAGCAAAGTTCTTATTCAATATACAGGATTCAACGGATTCTTTACAAGATGTAAATTGCTTCATATAAATACCCCTTTCCCATCTTATGTTAGTGTATATTTTCTTTTATCAATACCTTTATATATAGGAGCTTACAAAGGTATAGTACCATTGTCCCAATTATAACTGATATAATTAGTTATAATCAATACCTAGTTAACAACGTTTGTTAATTACTTGTATCGTTTAATTTCAACTCCCATCCCCTGCCTCATCTTCTATAATACCAATGGGCTTTAATATCATTTTGGAAAAATTTAAAAAAAGAACTTGCAATATATTTTATATCATTATAGGATGATTTCAGACATCGATGTACTTTAAAAAAGAAAGGAAAGTAAATATTGAATATAGAAATTGAAACTATCCCATTTTACAGAATTGCTTATATAAGACAAATTGGTCCTTATGGTCAGAACAATGTACAAACAATGGAAAAATTAAAAATATGGGCTAATTCTAACAGCTTACTTGATGAACAGTCTATTATACTTGGAATTGCACAGGATAATCCTGTATTGGTAGATCCTGAAACTTGCCGCTATGATGCTTGTTTGGTTATTCCTGATAATTACTGTATTAATGAGGATTCTATTAGCGATGGTTGTATACCTGGTGGAAATTATGCTGTTTTTAAAATAAAGCATACTGCTGAAGCAGTTCAAAAAGCATGGCTTTCAATTTTCCCGGAATTATTTAAGCAAGGCTTGCAGTTAGATGAATCAAAACCTATATTAGAAAGATATCAGACGAAACTGCTTAAAGAACATTATTGTGAAATATGTGTTCCAATTTTCTAAATTTGTTCTTATAGCAACTTATTTATTATAAGTTTAATATACTAAAAATAATTATTTTGGGTTTATTAAAATAAAGCAAGGTTATTCAAATACCGCGCAGAATATAAGACTTTGTCTAAAGTATATGTTCTGTGCGGTAATAATAACTAAAACTATTAAAAACACCCAGTTGTAAAACTGTTATATAGGGTATTGCATGTATTATAATTATCCCATTTCTTCAATTGCTCTATCCAAAAAGATTTTACCGTCTAAATGCTCAATTTCATGACAAAAACATTTTGCCATTTCGTCTTCTCCAATAATCAGGACTTCTTCACCATTTTCATTTAATGCCTGGACGGTTACCTTTTGAGGGCGAATGGTTTTTATAAAACGGTCAGGAAAACTCAAGCAGCCTTCTATACACTCTTGAACTCCACTGCAGCCTACAATTTTAGGATTAACCAGCTTCAAATAATAGTCGCAATAGTCAATAACAACCAACCTTTTCAATACCCCTACTTGGTTAGCCGCTAAAGCTGCTCCGTTCTCTGTATGGTGCAAAGTATCCATCATATCATCAAGGATTTGCCTGATTCTATCATTTACTACCTGTACTTCTTTACATTTTTTTCGTAATATTTCATCATCATTAAATCTTATTTGTCTAATAGCCATTGGCTGTCCCTCCTACTGCTTTCAGCTCTTGACTTACGTGGGCTTTCTTCAAAAATAAAAACTTCTTCTATGGAACATTCAAATACATTTGAGATATCATAGGCAAGCCAGATGGAAGGTTCGAATTTCTCAGTTTCTATTGCGTAAATAGCTTGTCTTGAGGTCCCCACCATCTCTCCTAATTGTTCCTGGGTTAATCCCATCTGTTCCCGTAATTCTCTTATTCTATTTTTCATTTATCCATTCCCTTTCTGTAATGTTTACCTTACATTAAGTATAAATGCTTTTACATGTAAAGTCAACCTTACAATTTTATAAAAATATGGAGTAACACACCAACAAAAATTTAGATTTAAAGCAGAACTCATTGACCTTTTCTCATAAGAAATGTAATAATGGTGGTGATATACTGCATTTAAAATATCCGGGGAATCCACATAGGATTTAAAATTAAGGAGGTAAAGTCTTAATGTTATCCGTACAAATTGCATCAAATATTGTCAAAGAAGTGAACTCTGTTATTCCCTTAAAAATTAACATTATGAATGAAAAAGGTATTATCATTGCAAGCTCTGACCCATTACGAATAGGCAGCTTTCACGAAGGTGCCCTTCGTATCATAGAAAATCAGATTGATGAGATTGCTGTTCATTATGATGGAGAATTTAACGGGGCTTTACAAGGAATTAATTATCCTCTTAAACTGCAAGGCTATATTATAGGAGTTTTAGGAATTACAGGCAAATACGAAGAAATTGTAAACAGCGCCCTGATTATTAAGCGTATGACTGAACTTATCCTTGAAAATACCTACTCTGTAGAGCAAAAGCAGCTTCAGGAAAATGTATGCAACCGCTATCTTTCTGAATGGTTAAATGGAGAAGCCAAAAATATTACTACGGATTTCGTAAAACGAGGCAAGGCTCTGGGATTTGACATTACAATACCCCGCCGTATTTTGGTATGCAGTTTTTATATCCCTAATAATAGTCAAAACTTGCAAACTATGCAGGTAATTGAACAAGCAGAAAAGTATTTAAAGAAAAGTGTATCTGATCTGGATGCATTAAACCTTTATTATAAAGCCGGTTCTACACTTGTATGTGCAGTCACTGCAATATCCGATTCAAATGCGGAAACATTGGCAAAGGAATTAAAAAAGCAGGTGGAAGAAAAATTCCCGGTATACCTGGCAATTGGAATAGATAGTAAAGTAGATAATTTTGAATTTGCACAAACTGCCTTAATACGGGCACAAAAAGCAAATAAGGCCTGTATGCGGACACATAAACGAGATATCCGATTTTATGATGATCTTAATATGGAAGTCTTTACGGATGAAATCAGTGAATTGTCAAAGCAAGAGTTTATACATCGAATCTTTAAAGGCTTTTCAAATGAAGAAATTCGCCATTCAATGATACTTCTGGAAACTTTATACGATTTAGAAGGTTCCATTAATAAAGCCTCTGAGCGTTTATTCATTCATAAAAATACTCTTCAAAATAAACTGAAGCGTATAGCAGAACGAACAGGCTATGATCCCAGATCTATCCGGCATTCATCCTTATTTTATATTGCAATTTACTTTTATAGGGATATTTATGACAGTATGCAATATTTATAGGAAAAATCCCGCCTCCTCTTTCTTAAATTATTTATGTCTTATGTATAATTATTATATGGTAAGTTACTTTGATGTTATATGTAACAATGTTATTCAATAATATTTGTTTTCGGTAATATTGTTATTGAATCGTATATAAGGTAAAATAACCACATAGTATACTTGGTGGTTTACATTGGATTATCCAATAATAATGAAGGAGGATTTTGTTATGTCAGGTGTTCCATTAATTATTGCTTTTGTAATAGTCATTATTCTTATGATTGTGGCAATTTCAAAGCTGAAGATTCATCCATTTATCTCGATTATGACCATTTCTCTGCTTTTTGCAATTGTTGCGGGGATTCCACTTACTGAAATTCCTGGGGTTATCGGTACCGGATTCAGTAATACCTTTAAAAGTATTGGTATCGTTATCATTTTAGGTGCATTGATTGGTACCTTATTAGAAAAAACAGGGGCTGCCCTTAAGATGGCAGACAGTGTGGTACGTTTGGTAGGTAAGAAGAATCCGGAACTTGCAATGCTTATTATGGGTTGGATTGTATCGATTCCGGTATTCTGCGACAGTGGTTTTGTAATCCTTAATCCAATACGTAAAGCTCTTGTAAAACGTACCATGAAATCATCTGTAGCATGTACTGTAGCACTTTCAATGGGCCTTTATATTTCCCACTGCTTTATTCCTCCTACCCCTGGTCCAATTGCTGCTGCTAATACATTATACGAAGGTCTGGGCCAGGAAACTAATTTACTGCTTGTTATGGGTTTTGGTACTATTTGTTCCATACTTCCTCTAATTGCAAGTTATTTCTTTGCAATTAGCATCGGTAAAAAAGTAAAGGCACATGATGAAGCAGATGCAGGTGGAAACGAGGTTGTTCAAACATACGAAGAACTTGTTGCAAGTTACGGCAAACTTCCAAATGCATTCCTTTCCTTTGCTCCAATTATTGTTCCAATTATACTTATGGGGCTATCTTCTGCCCTTTCAATGGCTGGTAAGCCGGTAGCAATTATAACATTCCTTGGAACTCCCATAATTGCTATAGCAGTTGGTGTTGTTTTCGGGCTTATTCTACTGGTTAACCAGAAAAAGACAGAAGAATTCTATGAAATTACCAATGAAACCTTAAAAGTTACCGGACCTATCTTATTTATCACTGCTGCAGGCGGAGTTCTTGGTAATGTAATTGCTTCCACTTCCATGGTTGATTTTATAAAGGATAATTCCACTGCTTTATCAGCACTTGGCTTGTTATTCCCATTCTTATTATCCGCAATATTAAAGACCGCACAGGGTTCTTCTACTGTAGCATTGACAACAACAGCGGGTATAATTGCTCCAATGCTTACCACCATCGGACTTGGCACTTCTACACTTGCCGCTTTAACAGTTATTGCAATTGGTGCCGGTGCTATGACCGTATCTCATGCAAATGACAGTTACTTCTGGGTAGTAACGAATTTTGGTGAAATGGACGTAGAGGATGGATATAAAACGCAGACCCTTGGTACTCTCTTGGTAGGTCTTTCTGCAATTATTAATGTCTATTTTGTCTATTTTTTAGTTAGATAATAATATATAATTACTATAAAAGGGAGTTAGCTGCAGATCAATTATCTTGCAACAGCCCCTTCTTTCAAAAGTTTCTTAAGAAAGGAGCCGTATTCTTGAATCTTAGAAATGATGCACAGCTGATTATTGATGCAGCAATTACTGCAGCTCTTCCGGATAATGCAGTAAAAAAAGCATTGGAAGGTGAAAATTTTTCTGGTGGAAAACTTCTGCTTGTTGCGATTGGCAAAGCTGCCTGGACTATGGCGGAAGCTGCCTGCCAGATACTCACTGACCAGATTAATGATGGCGTTGTAATTACAAAATATGACCACTCTAAAGGAGAATTGCCTCATGTTCGAATTTATGAAGCAGGGCATCCGGTTCCAGATGCAAATTCTATCTTAGCTACTGAACAAGCAATTCGTCTCGTAACGGGACTTTCATCTAATGACACAGTGTTATTACTTATCTCCGGCGGGGGATCAGCACTCTTTGAAAAATCCCTTATTCCTCTGGAAATGCTGGAAGATATAACAAAGCAGCTTCTTGCCAGTGGCGCTGATATTGTGGAAATGAACACTATTCGAAAACGTTTGTCAGCGGTAAAGGGTGGAAAGTTTGCAAAATTATGTGAACCTGCCCGTGTATTTTCAATTGTTTTATCGGATATTATCGGCGATCCGCTGGACATGATTGCTTCCGGCCCTGCTTATCCAGATAACTCCACCTGTGACCAGGCAAGAGAAATCATAGCCAAATATGGATTAAAACAGCCAAAAGAAATTAAAGAATTGATGGATATAGAAACACCCCATCAGCTTACAAATGTAACCACTAAAATTACCGGCAGTGTCACCCAGCTTTGTGAAGCCGCCAAAACAAAATGTATCCAGTTAGGTTATGAACCCATTGTACTTACAAGCAGCCTCTCCTGCGAAGCAAAAGAAGCTGGAAGTTTCCTCTCTTCTATTGCAAGATATTATAGCGATAGGGATAATTCTCTTGCATTTATAGCCGGAGGTGAAACTGTGGTACATGTAAAAGGTAATGGACTTGGAGGTAGAAATCAAGAACTGGCACTTGCATCAGCAATAGGTATCGCCGGTTTAAAGGATACAGCAATTTTTTCCGTAGGATCAGACGGAACCGATGGACCGACTGATGCTGCCGGTGGTTATGTAGATGGTAACACACAAAATGTACTTACAGATAAAAGCATTAACATTTATAAAGTTCTTGAGAACAATGATGCATATCACGGGCTTCAGGCATGTGATGGACTTATTAAGACAGGCCCCACTGGTACTAATGTAAATGACTTGTCTGTTCTATTGATAAAAAGATAATATAGGGACTGTTGCAAAAGGAATGTGCACACCGGAAATTGACCTTAACTTCAATTTGACTCTCTATCTCTCTGGTGTATTCATTCTATGCTGCGGCAGTCTCTTTTTGTTAGTATAGTGAACTTTGCATTACTCTGCTGATTACTTGCTCCATTCATACCAAGTTGCCGGCAGCTGGCATGGTTCGGAAACCTATACTACCTGGCAGGAAAAATGGTATAATATATAATGCAGTCCTATAATTTTAACCCTGAGTCTTGAGGAAAACTTGAGTTTTGATTGAATCTTGAGTCTTGAGGAAATCTTGAGATTTATTTAATAAAATAGTTACATCACGAAAGGAGGGCGAACGGGTGAATAATAAGATTTTGTTAGTTGACGATGAAAAAGGCATTGTCACCATGATGAAGAGCTATTTTGAAATGGCCGGTTATCAGGTCTATACCGCATATAACGGAAAAGAAGCGCTGCAAAAGATATCCTGTCAACCTGATATTATTTTACTTGATATAAATATGCCGGAAATCGATGGTTTTACCCTGTGCCAGCGTATCCGAGAACATATGTCATGTCCTATATTGTTTTTAACAGCCCGAATGGAAACAGTGGATAAAATTAAAGGTTTCGGTGTGGGAGCTGATGACTATATTGTAAAACCTTTTGATCTTGACGAGCTGGGGGCAAGAGTATCTGCACATCTTCGGCGGGAAAACAGAAAACAGGAACAGTCTGTCCTGCGATTTTTTGGGGAAATGTCCATTGATTATTCAAAGCGTGAAATTACGGTCAATCAATCCCCTGTTGTGCTTTCCAAAAAAGAATTTGATATTGTGGAACTGCTTTCTACGAATAACGGGCAAGTGTTTGACCGGGAACGAATTTATGAAATGGTATGGGGTCTGGAAGGTAATGGTAACAATGATACAATTATGGAACATATCCGCAAAATACGAGGGAAGTTTGCAGCTCTTTCTCTCCATAACTATATTGAAACAGTATGGGGGGTGGGCTACAAATGGAACGGATAAGGAATATGAGTTTGAAAAAATCCTTTTTTACCATTACCATACTATTTCTAACAGTTGCCTTTATGCTTAGTATTGCTTCAATAGCTGGCTGCGTTGCATTACGAGACAGCTTTTTCAAATCCGGTCAATTCACTGTGGATTTTGGCAGCCTATCAACTGATATGAAAACCCAATATACCCCATTAAATAATGATTGGCGTATTCAGGCTTTGAATGTATTACAATTAATTCTGCCTATATTCTTCGTTATCCTTTCTCTTTTTCTTGCTGACATATTTTTTTACCGGATAAAACTAAAAAAACCGCTGTCTGTTCTTCAAAGGAGTGCGGAGCGTATCCAAGGGCAGGACCTTGATTTTACAGTGAAAAAATATGCTGATGATGAACTTGGCACCCTTTGTACCGCCTTTGAAACCATGAGAACGGAACTGCTTAAAAACAATCAGGAACTTTGGCGGCAGATGGAGGAACGGAAACGGCTAAACGCTGCCTTTTCCCATGATTTGCGAAACCCGGTTACCGTTTTAAAAGGTTCCGCTAAAATATTGCAAAAAGCCTTGGGACAAGATTCTTTAACTGTTGAAAATGCAAAAAATACTATTTCATTGATCACCCAATATACGGGACGTATTGAAACCTATGTGGAAGCTATGACAAGTGCTCAAAAATTAGAAGAATTAAAATGTTCCCCTCAGTCTGTAGATTGGGGGACATTATGCAATCATTTAGAAAATAGTTTATCCATAATAAGTAAAAATACAGGAAAAAAATTTAATTTCTCCTGCCACGGTGAAGACAGGCAGATATGGATTGATCCATACATTCTCCAAAACACGGCGGAAAACCTGATTGATAACGCACTCCGTTATGCAAAGAAGTTGGTGTGGGTTCACTTTTCTTATGAGCAAGACAGAATTGTATTAGAAATTTCCGATGACGGTCCTGGATTTTCCTCTATTATTCTTCATAAAGGGGCAACCCCTTTCCTACGGGACGATAATGCCACAGAACAGGAACATTTCGGTATGGGGCTTTATATTTGCCGGCTGCTGTGTGAAAAACATGGTGGAAATTTAACATTAGAAAACACACCAACGGGAGCAAAAGCAATTGCTGCTTTTCATATTTTGAAACCTTGAGGGATTTTTGAGATCTCTTAATTACACTCTTCTTATAAATAAAAAGGAGAGTGTTTTTTATGAATATTGAAGGAAAAGAGCTTTCAAAAATCTACGGTAACGGCGAAAGCCGGGTCGTTGCATTGGATAAGGTCAATTTAGAAATCACCGCAAACGACTTTATTTCTATTATAGGACCCTCAGGCAGCGGAAAAAGTACTCTGCTGCATCTGCTGTCCGGACTTGATAAACCAACATCCGGAAGCCTTACCTACAATGGGAAGGACATTTACAGTTTCACTGACCGGGAGCTTTCCGCTTTTCGAAGACAGCGTATTGGTTTTATCTTTCAACAATTCAACCTGCTGCCCGTACTGACTGCAAAGGAGAACATTATTATGCCCCTGCTCCTTGACAAAAAGCAGCCCGATGACACGTATTTAAAACAGCTTACAGATTTACTTGGAATCAGCGATAGACTTTCCCATTTACCCCATGAGTTATCGGGAGGCCAACAGCAGCGGGTTGCTATTGCACGGGCCTTAATTGCACAGCCGGATATTATCTTTGCCGATGAGCCCACAGGAAATCTTGACAGTAAAAGTGGCAGTGAGGTTATAGAAATAATGAAAGACATTTGGCGTAAAATGGGTAAGACACTTGTAATCATCACTCACGACAGTGCCATTGCCAGAATGGCAGACCGTCAATTTGTCATTATAGACGGAGTCCTTAGGGAGGTGAAGCAAGATGAAATCCTATTATAGCCTTGCACCAAAAGAAATATGGACACAGAAAGTAACCTGGGTTCTGGTTTTAATTGCAATTACTCTTTCTACTATGATGACCACTGTGGTTGGGCAGTCTATAGGCATCTTAGATGCTATGCGGGGGCAACAGGCAGCCTATCTGAACGGTAATCGATACGCCACATTACATCAGCTTACAAAGGAGCAGGCAGATGCACTATCAAATGACAGCCGTCTTTCTTATATAGGTAAAGTGATTGCAATGGGAATATCAGATATTCCAAATAGCACCATTTCCCTCCAACTTCGGGAATATGAAGGTGGTGCACTTACTGCTTACCAGGGAATTTCCCAGCTTGAAAAGGGGCGGTTGCCGGAAAATGCCGGAGAAATAGCCTTACCCCAGGATGTTCTGTCTTTACTCCATTTTGAAGGTGATATAGGGGATACTATCTCCCTTAACATACACATTTCCTTATTGCGTGATACCGTTGTTCCATATGAATATTCCCATGATTTTGTATTAACAGGCATTTTGAAGGCAAATTATGTAGGCTATGTTTCAGGTACTGCAACCGGTATTGTAGGAGCAGGTTCAGCTAAAATATTGCTTCCGGAAAAATATCAGATTTATTCTGTAGACCTTCGCACAACTGGTAAAAGAACATTTCAAAGCACCATTGACGATTTAATGCAGATATATTCCATTCCTGAATATTGCATTCAATATAACGACGTTCTCCTTTCTGCAATAAGGATTGATTACCGGGCTAACAAAGAAGCAGGTGCTGATTCTGGTTTCTCCTTCATGCTGGTTGCAGGTCTATTAATTGGTGCCCTTGTACTGTTTGCCGCTGGACTAGTAATCTATAATATCCTAAAAATTGCTGTCACCAAACGGGTAAAGGAGTACGGAACACTTAGGGCAATGGGCGCAGAGCGTGGTAAACTATACACAATTGTTTCTTTACAGCTTGCCATACTTTGCAGCATTGGTATCCCTGTAGGCGCAATTCTTGGCATTTTGTCTGCTAAAGGCATTACTACAGCAGCAACCGGATTATTTTCCCCTGAACTCTTTATGGCAGGCTCAAAAGATGAGGTAACCGCATTGATAGGTGAAAACGCAGGCGGTAAAATACTGCCCCTTATTATTAGTGCGGCTATATCCTTATTCTTTGCCTTTGTTGCTGCCATGCCTGCTGCCCGTTATGCCGCCAAAGTGTCTCCTACAATGGCTATGTCGGGACAAGTTGTAAATATAAAGCGCAGAAACCGCAAAACAGGACGAATCCGCAGTTTTGAAGCATTTTATGCCCGCATGAACATGAAACGTAATAGAGGCAGAACGATCATTACGATTTTATCCCTTGTTATGAGTATAACCGTTTTCGTGGCTTTACAGAGTTTTTCCGGACTCTTGGACACTTCAGCCAGTATTCAGCAAATGCACCTTGGGGATTATTCCATTACAAACATAACCGCAGGTTTTTCGCCCAAAGCCGTGGAAAGTTTGAAATCCACTTCCAGTGTCAGTGCATTATCTACCTTAAAGTACAGTCTGTATATACCGGATAAAACAGGAAATATCCCTGATATTGAAACCTCTTTTTCCCTGCAACCGGGGGAAACCCTTCACATTGCAGGAATAGATGAACAGAGAATATATTCACAAATACCCTCCCTTTCCCAACAGGATTTGCAGTCAATAAAAGATGGCAGGGCTTGTTTCATCAAAAACCCTGTACCAATGTCTTATGGAGATACTCGGATTACAAATACTGCAATCAAAGCCGGAGAAACGATTTTAGTAAATGGAAAACCTCTTAGGGTTGTTGGTGAACTTAGCAATCCAATTACCATGGAGAACGAAGGCTTTACAAACGGCGTTCAAATCATTGTCTATGATACGGTATATGATCAAATCACCGGGAAAAGTAATTATACGGAGATTTATCTTACTATTTCAGAGGTTGCAAATCGTGAAATGGTAGAACAGACAATTCAGTCAATATGCGAACAAACAGGGGGTATCTACCTTTCCTACGAAAACACCGACCAGCAGCTCCGTGAAAGCTACGAGAGGATTCGCCTCCTTGCATGGGGACTTATTCTATTTGTTGGGTTGATTGGCATTCTGAATATCATCAATACAGTCTATACCAACATCCATACCCGTGTGACTGAAATCGGTGTGCAGCGTGCTATTGGTATGAGTGCCGGAAGTCTTTATAAAACCTTCTTATGGGAAGGTGCATATTATGGTATTATTGCCGCTGTGATTGGCAGCATAGGAGGATATATCTCCACCATTTTTGTGAACGCGGCCGCCACAGATACGGTACAGCTCGTATCCATTCCGGTTCTATCCATAACAGAAGCAACCCTATTTTCAATTGTAGCTTGCTTAATGGCAACCTGTATTCCCCTAAAAAAGATTGCAAAAATGAATATTGTAGAATCAATAGAAAGGGTTGAATAAGCAATTTGGTCGACTATTATAATAGTCGACCAAACTCTTTTAAAAACCTATTTTTTCAATTGCCTTTATTGACTTCCACCAAATTTCACTGACTGTAACTTTTGAAATTGTTCCCGTGTCATTTCATAATCTACACTTGATTGCATTTCTCCTACTTGATTTTCCCATGCATCTTTATTTACCCGTAATTTGGTAAACCCAATTTTCTCATATACATGCTGGGCTCTTTTATTCTTTAAATTTGTATCCAGAATAATTTTCTCAATCTTAACCTTTGTATTAATAGCTTCATCGGTAAATAAAAATTCAATCAGCATATTCAGCAATTTTGTTCCTATCCCACAGTTTTGATAAGAAGTATCACATATCTTAATGCCGATTTCTGCGAATCCATCACCAATCCCATAACTCAACTCACCGATCCTTATGCCATTTACTTCGATTATGCATCTTTGGGATAATCTTATTTCATTTTCTTTAATCTGAGCTATGGTTTCCTCAATACTTTGATTCAATCCTTTAGGATAGCCTGCATGTGCCATGATGTTTCCATCATTCCACCAATCCGTTAATACTTTTGCATCTTCTACTCTTGCGCTTCTTATTGTTAAATTTTCTTTATTTATTTGCATATGAACTCTTCTAGAGACCTCCATAAAAAATTAGGAGGGTTATTCTGCGTGAACCCTCCCTGCACGCTTTATTTTTGTAATAATATTCTTCACCATGAAAACCATTCCTTTCATAAAATATTTATCATAACGCATAAGCGGTATAACACTAAGTCATACATGTATTACCTATTTATCAAGTTAGACTGGGCATCACAAAAACAATATCTATTCTAAATATTAAAAGCTTTGACTATCTTTTTTCCACAACAATAAGTGGAACCAGCATTTCTTTTTCCGTCATTCCGGCGTGTACTCCTACAAACTGATTTGCTTCTTCTCTGGAATTAAAAATCGATACGTCGCTGACTGCTACAGCCAGATAATCTCCTAAAAATTCTTCAAAATTAGGATGCTTATTGCCAGTTCCAAATAAATTTTGTTTTAAAACTTCCTGTTTTGATAATAATATAAAATCTTTTTCAAAATGTTGCAAAAAAGCATTACAAAACTCTTTCTCTCTTCCTTCTTTAACATAAAAAGCCAAAGCTCTGGGTTCTATAGAAGGTAGCCATTTTAATGTATCTACAATGTCCGGATAGTCGCCAATATATTCATTTCTTCCATCAATATGCCCATGGTCGGAAATAATGAATATCACTGTATCCTGAAGTTTGTTACAAAGCTTTTCTATCTCTGAATTAATCCGTTTCACCCATGTAATAGCTTCTTCACTTGTAACCCCTTTGGTGTGCATGGAAGAATCCGGCTCATTCCAGTAAGTATAGAGGTAGTGACGCCCATCCTCATTACATAACTTTTCAACACTATCTATTATTTCTTCAAAACTTTCTACATGATAAGTTCCAAATCGTGATATGGACTCTGCTCTAATATCCTTCTGTTCCCTAATTTTATCAATAACAGTTCTATAAGGAATGTATCGGTTGGCAACATGATAATCGGCCACAACTTTACCAACATCATTGGTATTAATAAAAATATTCACATTGTCTTTTACTTCTGAAAAATGCAAACTCCATCCAAGCCACGAATGTTCTGAGGGCGCTAATCCGCTTTCTAAAGTAGTTGTTGCTGCAGTAGTTGTTGGCGGAAATACTGAGTATATTTCATTCAACATATGCTTTCTTAAAAAGCTGTTCTCCGGCAACATCTCTTGAAGATTTCTGCTTCCCATTGCATCAAAAACCATCACAACTACATTTCGATATCTGTTTTCAAGAATTGTATCGGCTATTTTTAACGTGGAATGATCATTTTTAATCCCATAATATTTTTCAATTGAATTTATTAAACTCAATATACTTTTTTCATAATTAAGATACTGAAACATTTTCCATCTCCTGTTTTTATAAGGAATTTTAATCACAATTGTAAACTATTGTGATTAAATGTATTGAAACAATACTACCATAAATACATTGTTTTCACCATACAATTTCATATTTGATTTATGATATTATGTTCAATTCCAATATTAAACTTAATATAGTTAAGTCGTTGATTTCTTCTGTTGAATATAAAGAATACAATGGAGCTAAGGCAGACTTTTTTTAAGATTTCTTATTGAACGAAGTGTTTAATGATAAAATCAAGTTGCGGTGCATAGAACATTGATTTTTATCCATACCTTCCTTGGATTAGGGTTAGATATTAAAAGCAGACATCCTTGTGGTTTTGCTAAGGATATCTGCTAAAATGCAATATAGAGAGACTTTCTGGTGAATTCAATTTTCCGTATTCACAAGATTCTTATAATTATCTTAGAGATTAATATTTCTTATGATATATTATAACTAATGCAAAGTATACAATTGGCATAAGGCATAAAGTGATTATTAGAAACGGCGTGACTGGTATATCCACGATCTGATTCAACAAAACGGCTAGGAACACATAGAAATAGCATATCCAAAATGCCATATATCCCGCTTTTGTATTAATAAATATATTTCTTTCTTCATTTTCCAGTTCAATATTCTTTCTCAGCTCAGGCTTCTTATTGGAATATTTGTACAAAATCAACATTCCAATTCCGGTAGGAAGAAATCCCACAGTTAACCCTCTCATTAATTCAAGATGATAATCAAAAACAAAACCTGTTATTCCTGCCAATATTCCTATAAATATAAAAATCAATGAAAAAATCAAACCCTTTTTAATATACTTATCAATATTCATAATTATCCTCCTCAAAAATAAATACTTCTTCAATGGACATATTAAATACCTTTGCAATATTATATGCCAAAAATATTGATGGATTGTACTTTCCGTTTTCAAGTGAAATGATCGTTTGCCTTGAAACATTAACTTTTTCCGCAAGATATTGTTGGGTAAAACCTAGTTCTTCTCTGAATTCTCTAATCCTATTTTTCAAAAACAAGTGCTCCTTTCTCCTGGAATGATGTAAAGCTAGCTTTACATTAAAATATAACATAACTCAGCCTCAATGTCAAGTGTACTTTACATTAAAAATTCCAATACAAGTATTATACGTCGCTCTAATTTGATTAAAATGGACGACTATGCAAGAGACTTATTTGGCATGCCCAAAAATATGAATTATAGACGCAAACATTAAAATAGCTCTTAGTGCAGCAATGAAGTGGGTTTCAGTTTGAGAAAATTCTAATAATTAAAAAAATTGCTTATTTTAGAAATATAGAGCCTTTCCTAAAATAAGCAATCCCATAGTTTTTATTATAATAACTAAAAATTCTCCTTCAAATATCTTTTATCTATTATAAGAATTTTATTCTTTTTCAATTTCTTATTAAGTAATCAAATGCACTAAGAGCCGCAGAAGCTCCTGAACCCATAGATATAATAATTTGTTTATATGGACTATTGGTACAATCTCCTGCTGCAAAAACCCCCGGTATATTGGTAGCATTATGCTCATCTATTAGAATTTCACCAAAACGGTTACGCTCTACGCTATCCCCTAACCAATCTGTATTAGGTACCAATCCAATTTGAACAAAGACACCCTGTAATTCAATGTGATGTTCTTCCTTCGTATCACGGTGAATATAAGTAATACCATTTACTTTATCAGTTCCGGTGATTTCCTTTGTTTGTACATTTTTATATACAGTTACATTGGGCAGAGAATATAAACGTTCCTGAAGTACTTTATCCGCTTTTAATTCCGGTAAAAATTCAAGAACAGTTACATGGTTTACTATACCTGCTAAATCAATTGCTGCTTCAATTCCTGAGTTTCCTCCGCCAATTACTGCTACATCCTTTCCTTTAAACAGGGGGCCGTCACAATGAGGGCAATAAGCCACTCCTTTATTCTTAAACTCTATTTCTCCCGGTACCCCAATATTACGCCAGCGGGCACCTGTAGCCAGAATAAGGGTCTTACTTTTTAGAACAGCTCCGTTTTCCAATTCAACTTCTATATATTCCTTCTTGCTTAATCCTTTTGCACGCTGTAAAGTCATAACATCCACATCATAATCTCTTACATGGGCTTCTAAATTATCAGAAAGTTTCGTTCCTTCAATATATTTGACACCGATTAGATTCTCAATACCTAACGTATCTCTAACCTGTCCTCCGAATCTTTCCGCCAGGATACCGGTACGAATACCTTTTCTTGCTGCATAAACAGCAGCACTGCTGCCGGCAGGACCGCCTCCTATTACTAATACGTCATATGGTGCTTTGTCATAGAATTCAGATACATCTAAGGTACTTCCAAGTTTAGCAAGTATTTCTTCTACAGTCATCCTTCCGTTGCCAAAAGGTTCTCCGTTTAAGTAAACAGAAGGCACTGCCATAATATTTTTACTCTCTACTTCTTCTTTGAACACCCCTCCATCAATCATTGTGTGAGTAATATCCGGGTTAAGAACACTCATTACATTAAGGGCCTGCACTACTTCAGGGCAATTATGACAGGTTAAACTTATATAGGTTTCAAAGTTATATTTACCCTTAATCCCTTTAATCTGTTCAATGATTTTATCATCCACTTTGGGTGCCCTGCCGCTTACCTGCAGCAGCGCCAATACCAGAGATGTAAACTCATGGCCTAACGGGATACCTGCAAAGACTATTCCGGTTTCTTCACCTATACGATTGATGCTAAAACCCGGTGTTCTGGGTAAATCAGACTGTTCTATCTTAATTTTGGAGGACATGGCTGCCAGTTCATTAACCAGAGCCGCCATGTCATTTGAGGTTTCGCCTGATGAAACACTTAGCTTTATCACAACCTCATTCTCCATAAGTTTAAGATACTCAGCCAATTGTTGTTTTATATCAGCATCCAGTATCATAATTCACTCCTTATATCTTACCAACAAGATCCAAACTTGGTTTTAAAGTAGCAGAACCTTCCTTCCATTTTGCAGGGCACACTTCATTGGGATTATTTCTTACATATTGAGCCGCTTTTATCTTATTAATAAGAATACTTGCATCACGTCCAATATTTCCGGCGTTGATTTCTACTGATTGAATAACACCATCCGGATCAATAATGAAAGTACCGCGGTCAGCAAGTCCATCTGCTTCTATTAATACATCAAAATTACGGGATAATGTATGAGAGGGATCACCAATCATAATATAAGTTATCTTACCTATGGCTTCTGATGTATCATGCCATGCCTTATGTGTGAAATGAGTGTCTGTAGATACAGAATAAACTTCTGCACCTAATTGCTTGAGTTCTTCATAGTTATCTTGTAAGTCTTCTAGTTCTGTGGGGCACACAAAAGTGAAATCTGCAGGATAGAAGCAAAGGATGCTCCACTTTCCTTTAAAATTCTCTTCTGTAACATCAATGAACTTTCCGTTGTGATAAGCCTGTGCTTTAAATGGTTGTACTTCTTTTCCGACTAATGACATAATCTTACCTCCTGAGATATTATTTATTATTTAATTAATGAAAAACAATAGTTGTTAAATAATGATAATGGTTATCATTATTGTTTATTAAAGTTTACCTCATAGGTATCCATTCTGTCAAGTACAACTTCTAAAAAATTATTATTATTTTATAGAAACCAATCTTTTTAACATTGTGGTCTATTTCAAGTCATTAATTCTAATACCCTTGAAATAGTATTTCACCAGAAGATAGCGGTTCATAATATATTTATATTGATCAGTGGGAACTAATTTGGTTTTCAAAGGTGTAAAAAAAGAGGCTGTTACAAAAGTAAGTATTTACTTTAAATGTAACGGCCTCTAAGTTCTTTCAAATCTATTTTGTTTTTACTACCAATAATTTTACCTCAAAGTACTCCTTAGTTAATTTATTATTAACAAATCAGTACTTACTTAATTGCCATTATATAAATTTGACAAGGATTCCATTCATCCCATAATGTAGGGAAACATTCAAATTCTTTAAAACCTAACTTTTTATAAAATTGAATTGTTTTGTCATATTCGTCATAATGACCTTCCTGAACTGTTTTTACCTGTATAAATGAATAGTCATGTTCTTTTGCATAAGAATAAAATGCTTCAAATAATTTCTTCCCAATGCCATTATTATGTATTGCCTTTAATACCCCCATAACATAAATCTCAGCTGTGTATGAACTAGTTTCCTTTAAAGAAATAAACCCCTTCGCTGTATCGTTTTCAATCTCTGCCCAAAATGGCATTTCCTTACTGCATCTTACATATTCAGCAGTACTATCCGGTAAGCCAAACCAATCCGGCAGATCAGCCAATATAGTACTTGAAATCAATTCCTTTTGTTTCTTGTCTTCAATATAAACAACCATTAAATTTCCTCCTTAGAATTACAGAGGTTATTTTAAAGTGTTTCCCCCATTCACTATTCTTATTTTACTCATTTTACTTCTCCTTTCCCCATTATTTATTATTAAGGTTAACAAAGTCTATAAAACCAAACCCAAAATCAACAATAATTTTTAATTATATATGCTGTTAACAGAAAAAACCTGATAACTTGTTCCTAAGTTTAGTTCATAGCTTTCAAAGCAGATGCGAGCCTTCCCAGGTGTCAGATAAAACTTAAAATCTTTAGCATCATAAGACTTAATTATAGTAGAAACATCCTTCCACACCACGTCATAGCTGTCTTTATAATTCTTTTTTAAATATGCCTTGGCACTTGATAATACCTTATCGGTTACTTCTTTGTGCTTCTTACCGATTACATCAACCGCGGTCAGAGTTTTACCGGTCTTTAAATCAAAGGTGTATCCGTAATCCTTCTGATTATAGACGCCGCCTGCATACCACCTTTCTTTCATATGTACACTTATAATATTGTTCTCATTATAGGTTATCTTACAATTAGTTTTCCAATAATATTGTTCTTTCTCGTTAAAAAAACCCTGATTATCAATAGCAATTGATGTATACTCCTTAAGCCTTTCTGCTTTTTCATCTTTCATATATGCTTTCATAGCATTTTCTAAAACTTTGTTGATTCTTTTGATTTCAGCTGAATTTCCTTCTAATTGGGGATATTGAAAATAAACTATTCCTCTAACAGTATCTCCATCCTTATATGTTACTTTTTCATTTCGTATTTCATACTTTGCCTCAGAAGCTGCTTCAATATGATTTTTTTGTAAGGCTAATAGAGACAAAATCACAAAAAAAGCTACTCCATAAATAATTCTTCTTTTCTTCATAGTAAAAACCTCTATTCTTTGATTTTTGAGTTAAACCTTCAATTTATTAAAATTTTAATCACAGTATTATCAATTCTATTTATCATACTTCTATAAATTATAGTTCGCTAAACTCCTAATAGAATCTAGATGATATAACACTATTTCTATAGTTTATAACATTTACCTTAGTATAGATTGACTTTTTAATTAATTTTATCTTACATTTCTTTCATCATTAGTTGTATCCTATCGAAGTTTTGTTTATTCATCCCAAAATATATCATTTAAAGTCTTGTGAAGAGCTTTACATATTGAAATACATAAATTAATACTTGGATTGTAATTTCCTGCTTCAATTAAACCAATTGTCTGTCGTGACACACCTACTATTTCGGCTAATTGCTCCTGAGATAAATCATTTTCTATCCTGGCTATTTTCATTCGCTTGTTTTTCATGTATTATACCAGCCTCCCGTTCTGCCTCTTTAACTTGTCTATCAGCATTTTTCTCACCTTGGTTTACAAATAAGTTGAAAATAAAGTAAAATGGAAGTCCCCAACCTAGAGCCAATCCAATTATCCATATGAAACCACTAGCATGGAATGTTCCAGCGCTGTAGAGTTTTGATCCCCCCATGAGTATTCCATAAAAGATTGCACCTATAGAAGTTCTTATTGCCAAATCATTTTTTCCTGAAGCCTTTCGTTTGGTTCCGCCCCAAATTAACAAACCATGTTTAATTGAGTAAAATGTAATACATAATGCTGGAATTCCCCAAATTAACGCATAAAACAGAATATCTATTGTTTGTAAATACCCAGGGAATAGTAAAACAAATTCACCTAAAATAATAATCCAAAAGCATATCATTCCGCATTTTGATAATATTTTTGTCTTTATTTCTTTCAATTCATCATCGTATTTTGTAAACAATTTAATGCTATATTTACTTAAAGAAATTATCATATATATACAAGATATTGTAAAGCATAATATTTCAATTATGTATCGTTCCGGAGAAATTCCTTTCACTAATTTTATTGCAAATAAAACCATTAGTGTAATTAACATATAAATATACATATAGGCACTAAGTTTATTACTTGCTTTCTCAATTCTTTCATCCCTGATTTTTTTGCTCTTTTTCATTTTCTGTACCCTCACTTTCCATTTATGGCAATTATAATATCACATATTTTAGCAGAATGCAATATATATATTACATTTTGCTAATTTGCTTAATGATTGAGGTTTGAGGTTGAAGTTGAGTGTTTGAGGTTGTATTGGTGATAATTTAACTTTAGCGTAAAAAATCGCAAAGTCCCTGATTTGGAACTTTGCGGCCCATTTTTAATTAAGTACGAGACAGAATTCAAATTCTATCTCCTTTTTTACTCAAACTCCAAAACAATATTCCCATAAATATCGCTGTATCAATAAACAGAATAATAGTAACATGCTCTAATATCCCAGCAATGAATAGAATAGTGAATATCTCAACAGAAAGAGCAACAAAACACATAAAATTTGTTATATAGTTCGTAATGCTTTCACTATCAAATACATTAATTTGCAGCCATCTCCTAATAAAAGGTTTTAATATGAATCGGATAATAATACAGGACAAAGGATATGCAAATATAAATTTCTTTGCTACTGACGACATAACTTTTCCTTCGCTCCATTGAATGGGTATTTGTTCTGGCAGGATAGAATATATGAAAGCAGCAACAATTAAACATAGTGCGGTAATCAATCCCCATGTAATAAAACCACCCCACATACATATGAAACTTATGGAATCCAGCTTAAATACTTTATGATATTTATTCCAATAATCATCAATATTATCAGCATATTGTTCCACTTTCAAATTATTAATATTATTATCAGATTGTAACATTTTAGAACATATAGCTTTTGCTAATTGCAGCTCTTCTATCTGAATATCAAGTATTTTAATTTGATTAGAAATAATTTCATACAATCCAATTTCCTGAACCAATATTTTTCTTATTTCTTCTATAGAAATATTCAATGTTCTTAAAAAGGCAATTTTCTTAATTTTCTCAACATCCTGCTCTGAGTATTCTCGATATCCATTGTTCACATTCCTATCTGGGGCTATCAGTTTTTCTTTTTCATAAAATCGTATGTTTGAACGACTTAGACCTGTCTTTTCTTCAACTTCTTTTATTATCATAGCAAAGCTCCTTACTTGTTCTTATATAGGCATTTTAAAGTATAAACAAAGTTTACAGTCAAGTATTTTCAAGTATTTTTCTATAAATTCTATTGGTATGACAGCCCTGATAAGAACAAATAAAATCCAATCTTCTTTTCTATAACTCCTTTAATAAAGTTACTGCCCTTTCAATCTCTGTTTTATCTGTTCGCCAAATGCTATATTCATCAAAGCCATCTAAACCCATAAAGATGTTCTCCTTCCGATAAACCATAGCACTATTGACAGCTTTCTTTCCTGACATATGATATGAGGTTGCGCCAGTATGCTGATATATTTCCTTAATTACACTGGCATTGACTCCACTGCCTACCAGAATATCGATTCTATGATTACTTTCTTGGTACAATTTCTTTAAGCAGTCTTTACCAGTTACACAGTCATTGGCCTGACCTGAGGTAAGGATTCCATTGATACCTAACTCTATTGCCTGTTCTAATGTCTTTTTGGGGTCTTTACACATATCGAACGCCCGATGTAAGGTAACTGACATATTCCCTGCTTCTTTTCTTAAAGCCGCCATCTGCTGCATATTTAGCTCTCCCTCAGGTGTTAATATTCCAATTGCAATGCCTTCTGCGCCAAATTTCTTATATTGTTTTACTTCTTCTTTCATTACCTCAAATTCATCCTCTGTGTAACAAAAGTCTCCAAACCTTGGACGTATTAATACATGAATTTTATTATCACAACGCTTGCGGACTTGTTGAAACATAGCCAAAGTAGGGGTTGTCCCTCCAATAACCAGATTGGCACAGAACTCCAGGCGGTTTGCACCTGCATCCGTTGCTATTACCGCAGACTCAACACTATCAACACATGCTTCTAAGATATAATTCTCCATAATCTTTATTGCCTCCTATTTGCAGCTTGTTTATTTCTAATAATCAATGTACACTTTTTACACTTCTGTTATCTATTAAAAATACATCACCTGTGTACAAAGTATTTTCATGGGTGCATATGATAGCACCGTTATCACATATTCCGTACAAAGGATATTTTTCGGAAAGTTCCAGCAGCTCTTCGGAAATATGTCTTTATTATTCTTTTAAAATCATTGGGAAATCCATTTGGAAATCCACTTGTCAGTATCTTAACCATCAAACATCCTCCTTCCATTTCGAAGCAATAATCTATTTGTTTCTAAGCCTAATGTTTCTTTATGATTCAATATGCCTTTTTCCAAATTTCAAATTATTTATGTCTGTTAACCTCTTTTACTAAATTTTATCTGTTATTTTGAAATATACATTGCTTTTATCATTTTTTCGAAACCACAAATTCTTTTCTATTTGGTAATTTAACATTATAAGCTACGAATAGGAAAAAACATGTATTCTTTCCCGGATTCAGGACAATTAAAATCATGCACCGCACCTGCAAGAGAAATATTGTTTTCTTTTAAATACTGAATAACACTTGAAAAAGTGTTACTATCTTTATTCTCAACATAGATATATTCATATCCGGGTACCACCCATTTCACCCATCCCCTTGGTGCTTTTGCTTCATTATAGCACTCAACGCCGGCAAGATATAATCCTTGCCGACCATTTACCCATGGTTTGAATGAATGAGAAAAATCGGACATTGCCCCCCAAACTCCAAGAAGATTTCCTTTGTCATCTCTTTTTGCCAAATGTGCCACTTCATTAAAATGTGAATTAGCATCTTCCCAAAGTTTTTGAATAAATCCTGTACCATCGTTTGTAGAACCTTCCTTTCCAATGACAACGAATGATTCCTTTGTACATTTTTCAATTTTCATCAAAACTCCTCCTCAAGTGTAAATCTAATTTTAAATTTCTGTTTATAAATTCCTAATACGATAATATCATATCAAATAAAATTAATAAACTATATTCACCACCAATCTGTGTACATTTCGATATGTATCTTCATATGTTTTCATTTTCTACAATAACGTGGGAAGGACCAGGATTCGTGAAATTGACAGCTTCTTATTAAGAGTGCACAAGTGCAGGAATTGAAATCGGCTCATGACATTCGCAGGATAAAGCTGAACAGAAAGGGTATACCAATCGAAGATATTCGTATCTGTTGGTATCTCCAGCACAATATCTCAGCACACGCACCTACATACTAAAAGCCAAGTGAAAGAGAAAATACAATGCACATATCCAGGTAATAAATCATGACCACCAGTGAGAACTGGTGGTTTGTTCTGTCCCTGTAAGGGACTATTACCGGCATAGGCCTCAAAGGCCCTTCGAAAATAAAAGCCCTAACCGCACCTTTTTCTCTGGTTTAGCCCTAACAAGGGCTTTTATTATTTACCTTTTATTACTGGCTCACCCGTAAACGGGTTTATATATTCTTTGAGACTCAGTTGGTCATATGCTTGATCATCCATTAATTGATTTCTGATATATTCTTGAATCTTTTTGGC
>NZ_FOWD01000013.1 GCF_900115365.1 Anaerocolumna aminovalerica | reverse complement strand
CACCTGAAAAAGTATTTTAGATAGTTTTCCTCTGAACTGATAAACGTTACCGCCTTATTGCATATACGAAGTACCCTGAAAGGGTCAACATCCAACTTATTCGTAAACTGTTTATCAGACAGAGGCATCAGTCTTTCGATAACGAGGTCATAAAAATGCCTCAAGGAGAAATCGATGTCACTCTATCTAATACAAACATTATACAGAAACATTCTGTATAATGATACAGTTAATAAAGGGTTATAGGTTACCTTTATCAACCTAAATATATTATATAAGGAGTAGTATATGAATTTTGGCAATTATTCTTCAAATAGCAAATCTTCTAACTCTAGGAAAGAAGTTAGTGCAAATAATGAAGATGGAATTATAAAGGCACAAAACTATAATTCATGGAATTCAGGTCGACATAATAGAATGGATAATTCCGGATGTGATCCATGCTATTCGGATACGCCAGACTGCCCAGGACCTCCAGGCCCGCCAGGCCCACCCGGCCCACAGGGTCCGGTAGGTCCAAGAGGTCCGGCAGGTCCTCAGGGGCCACCCGGAGCAACAGGTCCGGCAGGCCCCCAAGGAGAACAAGGTCCGATGGGAGCAACTGGGGCCACAGGAGCCACAGGTCCTCAGGGGCCACCAGGTGCTATAGGTCCGGCAGGTCCCCAAGGAGAACAAGGTCCGCCCGGGGCAACAGGGGCACAAGGCCCTATGGGCCCGGCAGGTCCTCCGGGGGCATCAGGTTTACCCGGTCCGGCAGGCCCAGCAGGCCCCCAAGGAGAACAAGGTCCACCGGGAGCTACAGGAGCTACCGGAGCAACAGGTCCCCAAGGCCCGCCAGGTGCTATAGGCCCGGTAGGTCCACAGGGTGAACAAGGCCCCCAAGGAGCAACGGGAGCCACCGGAGCAACGGGGCCGGCAGGTCCTCCAGGTCCGCCGGGGCCTCCAGGTCCACAGGGAGAACAAGGTCCTCAGGGAGCAACGGGAGCCACCGGAGCGACGGGACCGGCAGGTCCTCCAGGTCCGCCGGGGCCTCCAGGTCCACAGGGTGAACAAGGTCCTCAGGGAGCAACGGGAGCCACGGGAGCAACAGGTCCGCCGGGCCCGGCAGGTCCCCAAGGAGAACAAGGACTGCCAGGAGCCACAGGAGCAACAGGTCCCCAAGGCCCAGCAGGTCCTCAAGGAGAACAAGGTCCGCCGGGAGCCACGGGAGCAACAGGTCCCCAAGGCCCACCTGGCCCACAGGGACCACCTGGCCCCCCAGGAGAACAAGGAGAACAGGGAGAACAAGGTCCACCGGGAGCCACAGGAGCCACGGGTCCCCAAGGTCCACCGGGAGCCACAGGAGCAACGGGTCCACAAGGTCCGCCGGGAGCCACGGGAGCCACGGGTCCCCAAGGTCCACCGGGAGCCACAGGAGCAACGGGTCCACAAGGCCCGCCAGGTCCACAGGGACCACCGGGTACGGGAACCTCAACAAGTTTTGTTTATAGGTTTAGTACAAACCCAAGAATTACCATTGCAGGCGGCGGCAATTTTGAATTCCCATCGGGAAATGTGCCTATAGTACCAAACAGAGTTCTTTTACCAAATGCAGCACAAACCGTATTAGAAGATGCAGGAGTATATCTTATAAACTTTATTGCTTATGTGGCAGGGGTTCTTCCTAATGTATCTATAAATTTGAACGGAGTTCCTGTTCCGGGAGGAACAGTAGGAACATTGGCAGCTTCTAATGAAGTTGAAATCTCTGCTCTGGTAGAAGTTACAGAAGCTAATTTGCCTGGAACAATAACTATATCTAATAATTCATTTGCTACGATTAGTTTCCCTGTGCTTGCTCCGGGAAGTATAGTTTCTGCATTAACAATTGTTAAATTATCTTAAAGTAAGAATAAAATTTACTAATGAGAAATTTGTAATAAACAGGAAGTAAATTCATAAATAATAAACTATTCTGTATTCTGCCCCTGTCTTGGTGATAGGGGCAGATTCTATGTCCGGTATAAAAGGGCATCTATAAGTAAAAAAAGAATCTAAAAAATGCATATATGTACATTTTGCATAAAAAGTCTGTTGAAAATTCATAATAAAGTATATTGACATTATACGAAAATACAGGTAATATATTCTTAACATACTAGTATACAAGAGATACAAGAAATAAAATTATAATATATTTTATTTTACATAAAAGTAAGGAATAATATGAGATATTTTATATTGTTTCTGCAGTAAAGAGGATTTCCAGAAAGGCAGGTATCATTATGAGTAAATTCATGAATGAAGATTTTCTATTACAAACTAAGACTGCACAAAAATTATACCATGACTATGCAGAAAAAATGCCAATATATGATTTCCATAATCATTTATCAGCTAAAGAAATTTACGAAGATATTAAATTTGATAATATTACCCAGGTATGGCTGGGTGGTGATCATTACAAATGGCGTGCTATGCGAACTTTCGGAATCGATGAAGGGTATATTACAGGTGAACAGCCGGAATACGAAAAGTTTAAGAAATGGGCAGAAGTAGTTCCATATTTAATAGGAAATCCATTATTTCATTGGACTCATTTAGAATTACAAAGATATTTTGGAATTAAAGAAATCTTGTCTCCCAAAACATGTGAAAGCATATGGGAACAGTGTAATGCAAAATTAAGCACACCGGAATTCAGTGTACGTAATTTATTACGTAAAATGAACGTTAAAGTATTATGTACTACAGATGATCCAAAAGATTCCTTGGAATATCACAAAAAATTAAAAGATGATTTTGAGGTAAAAGTGCTGCCTTCATTTAGACCGGATAACGCAATTCGAGTTTATAAACCTGCTTTTGCTTCTTATGTTAAAGATTTGGGACAAGTAGTCGGTTATGAATTAACATCTGTTTCCCATCTTGTAAAAGCTTTAATTGAAAGGTTACATTATTTTGATGAAATTGGATCTAAAGTAAGTGACCACGGTATAGATGTATTTAGATTCTCTCCATGTACCGACGAAGAAGCAGACATAATATTTAAAAAGGGTCTGAATCAGGAAACAATTACAGAGGATGAAATTAGTAAATATGAAGGTTATATTTTAACCCAATTAGGAAAGGCTTATCATGATTTAGGCTGGGTAATGCAGATTCACATCGGCGCTATAAGAAATAATTCTACCCGTATGTTTGAAAAATTAGGTCCAGACGTTGGATTTGATTCCATTAATGACAGTAACTTTGCCAAAGACTTAAGCGCTTTCTTGAATGCCTTAGACTATCAGGGAAAACTGCCTAAGACAGTATTATATAATTTAAATCCAAGAGACAATGAACTATTGGCAACTATGATCGGTAATTTCCAGGATGGTTCACAAGCCGGAAAGATGCAATTTGGTTCCGGATGGTGGTTCTTAGATCAAAAATCAGGTATGGAGAACCAGATGGAAGCTTTAAGCCAGTTAGGTTTAATTTCAAAGTTCATTGGTATGTTAACAGATTCCAGAAGTTTTCTATCATTCCCACGTCATGAATACTTTAGAAGAATTCTATGTAATAAATTAGCCGGACTTATAGAGAACGGTGAATATCCTGATGATTTGGAATTAGTAGGAAAGATCGTAGAAGATATTTGTTTCAATAATGCTGAAAGATATTTTAATATCAAATTGTAGTTTTAAATTAAATTAATAAATATAAACGATGGAAAGACATTAGGAGGATACAAGTTATGGAAATGACATTACGCTGGTTTGGTAAAAAACATGATTCTGTGACATTAGAACAAATCAGACAAATACCCGGAGTTACAGGAGTGATCACTACTTTATACGATAGATTAGCCGGTGAAACCTGGCCTATGGATGAAATACTTAAAATGAAGGAAGAAGTAGAAGCAGCAGGACTTAAAGTAGCCGGTATTGAAAGTGTAAACATACATGACTCTATTAAGATCGGTACACCGGATAGAGAACAATATATTGAAAATTACATTACAACTTTAGAGAATTTAGGTAAAGCTGATATTCATATGGTATGTTACAATTTCATGCCTGTATTTGATTGGACAAGATCTGATTTGGCAAAAGTAAGACCGGATGGTTCAACTGTTTTATCTTATGATCAGGAGTTAATTGATAAAATTGATCCGGAGACTATGTTTAAAGAATTGGATTCTAATAGTAATGGATTTGTTATGCCAGGCTGGGAGCCAGAAAGACTTGCTCATGTAAAAGAATTATTTGAAAAATATAAAGATGTAGATGAGAATAAGCTATTTGATAATCTTGTGTATTTCTTAAATAAAATTCGTCCGGTTTGTGAGAAATATGATATTAAGATGGCAATTCATCCGGATGATCCTGCTTGGCCGGTATTTAATCTGCCGAGAATCATTAACAACAAAGAAAATGTGTTAAAATTATTAAATACAGTAGATGCTGACTTCAATGGTATTACATTATGTACAGGTTCTTATGGCTCTAATCCAAAGAATGATATTATTGATATTATTCATTCCACAGCAGGCAGAATTCATTTTGCACATGTTAGAAATGTTATATATCTAGGACCTGGTAAATTTGATGAAGCAGCTCATTTATCCAGCGATGGTTCCTTAGATATGTATGAAATCATGAAAGCTTTATATGAAACAGGCTTTAACGGTCCGGTCAGACCGGATCATGGACGTGCAATCTGGGGAGAAGTAGCCATGCCAGGTTATGGTTTATACGACCGTGCTTTAGGTGCAACTTATCTTAACGGTTTAGCTGAAGCAATTGAGAAAGCTGATAAAAATAAATAATTTAGGTAATTAAAGGTCAATAAATACCCATTTTGCCCTTAATTAACATATATCAATCAATTCGCAAAAACGAATGATAGGAATTAGTAATCCGCATGTACTTATAATAGGACATGCGGATTGCAAATATCATGCACAAAATATGTGAGATAGGAGCCTAATATGAAACTGAATCAAGAAGAGTTAAAAAATAAAAAGATTTGGGAAGATGCCGGATTTGAACTTCCTGCATTTGACCGTGAACAAATGATTGAAGAAACAAAGAAGAATCCGGAATGGGTTCATTTCGGTGCAGGTAATATATTCCGCGCTTTTCCGGCTGCAGTATGTCAGGAACTTTTAAATAAAGGCATAATGAAAACAGGTATCGTAGTAGCGGAAGGTTACGACTACGAAATTATAGAAAAAAGCTATAAGAAGTTTGATGATCTAAGTGTATTAGTAACATTAAAACCTGATGGCAAATTAGAAAAGAAAGTAATTGCAAGTATAGCAGAATCCCATTGCGTTGATACAAATAATTCAAAGGACTGGTCACGTCTCTGTGAAGTTTTTAGAAATCCTAGTCTTAAAATGGTATCCTTTACTATTACGGAAAAGGGATACAGTCTGGTTAACGGAAGACAAGAATTATTGCCGGATGTTGCTAAAGATTTCACTCAGAAGCCTTCTGAAGCCACAAGCTATATCGGTAAATTAGCAGCTTTATGCTATGAAAGATTCTCTAATGGCAAGCTTCCAGTAACATTAGTAAGTATGGATAATTGCTCTCATAACGGAACCAAGTTAGAGGCCGCTGTTACAACATTTGCTAAGACTTGGGTTGAAAATAAAATAGTGGAACCGGAGTTTTTAACTTACGTTACAGAAAATATTTCTTATCCTTGGTCCATGATCGATAAAATTACTCCAAGACCGGCAGATTCTGTTATTGAAATGTTAAAATCCGTTGGATTTGAAGATACTGATTCCGTTGTAACATCTAAGAATACTTATGTTGCTTCATTTGTAAATGCGGAAGAACCACAATATTTAGTTATTGAAGATAAATTTATGAATGGACGTCTTCCTTTAGATCAAGGAGGAATTATTTATACAGATAAAGAAACTGTTGATAAAGTTGAGAAGATGAAGGTATGTACTTGTCTGAATCCACTACATACTGCTTTAGCTGTATATGGATGCCTATTAAATTATACAAAAATATCTGATGAAATGAAGGATGCAGAACTGGTTAAATTGGTTGAAAAAGTAGGATATGTAGAAGGACTTCCTGTAGTTGTAGATCCTGGTATCATTAAACCAAAAGATTTCATTGATGAAGTTATCCGTGTTCGTATACCAAATCCATTTATGCCGGATACCCCTCAAAGAATTGCAACAGATACTTCACAAAAATTAAGTATTCGTTTTGGTGAAACAATCAAAGCTTATGAAGCAGATCCTGAATTAGATCCTCAGGCGTTAACTTATATACCTCTTGTTTTAGCTGGATGGTGCCGTTATCTGACAGGAATCAATGATGAAGGCAATGCATTTGAATTAAGCCCTGACCCAATGCTAACTACATTAACACCAAAATTCGCTAATATTAAATTAGGTGATAACAATAATGTTCATGAGATATTAGCAGATCTTTTAGCTGATGAAAGAATCTTTGGTGTAAATTTATATCAGGTAGGCTTAGGTGAAAAAGTGGAAGGATTATTTGCTGAATTAATCTCAGGAAAAGGCGCGGTAAGAAAAACATTAAAAAAATATTTAAATTAAATTGGTTTTTGTATAAGCGCTGTTTACAAGACACTAAAAAAGCATCTTGACTAGGATATGTTTTTATACTATCATGTATTGGGAGGGTATGTTATGAGAATTTTAGAGCGTAAAGGGAAAGAGACAGCGCGAGAATATGCATTTCGTGTTATAAAAGAAAATATAATATCATTAGATCTTGTCCCAGGAAGTATGGTAAGTGAAAATGTTTTGGCGGAAGAGATGGGGGTTAGCAGAACACCTGTCAGGGAAGCCTTTATTGAGTTGAGTAAATTAAAAGTAATTGAAATTTATCCGCAAAAAGGAAGCTACATCTCTCTCATTGATAGTGATTTGGTTGAAGAGGCAAGATTTGTTCGTTTGGTATTGGAGCGAGCAATGGTAGAAACAGCTTGTGATGTAGCAACTGAGGAAGACTTGTTTAAATTAGAAGAGAATCTTAGATTACAGGAATTTTATTTAGGAAACCCTGCACAAGATAAACAATTACAGTTGGACAATGAATTTCATGAGCTGATTTTTGGCATTGGTAATAAAACAATCACATATGATTTATTAGGCGGTATATTGACGCATTTTGACCGTGCCAGAAGATTAAGTTTGAATGTTATAAAAGATTCAAAAATTATATCAGATCACAGGTCTTTATTAGAAGCAATTAAAGCGAAAGATAGTGAAACCGCACAGGATATTGTTACAAAGCACTTGTGCAGATATAAAGTAGATGAAAAAGAGCTAAAAGAGCGATATCCTAGTTATTTTAAGTAATAAAAACATATGAATAAAGTGTAAAAAGAAAAATAGTAAAAGGCTGTTGTAAATAAGTCATTCTCAGGATTGACAGTTTTGCAACAGCCTTTTTTGTTTTATAATATAATAAAAACTAGTTTAGATAAGGTTTTGATGGTTAAAAAAAGTGTTGCATCTTATCAAGATTAATAAAATGGAGAACCCTGGGGGGAGTAGGGGTAGGGTAGGGTTCTTACACATTTTATTGCTTAATAATTTGCAACAACTTTTTAACGAGGTTAGTAGTTGTTAAAACATTTATTTTAAAGTATAGGCCTGATTTTGCCTTTAGAACTTTGACTATTGTTAAGTTTTTAGCAGCTGTCCTGTTATCATTCCTTTTAGCGGATTTGTTAGCTTCCAAAGCTTTTACTTTTTTTTACTTTTTTGTTCTCTACAGGAACAGGCTTTATAATAAATTTTTGTTTTTTTGATTTACCATTTGCTTTTTGATTAGCTCTTTGTATTTTTGCTTTTGCGATTTATCAGCGGTTTTTTGCTTATCCTTTAGTGCTTTAGCATCTTCTTTTCGGGCTTTATCAGCGATTTTTTGCTTAGCCTTTAGTGCTTTAGCGCCTTCTTTTCGGGCTTTATCAGCGGCCTTTTGTTTAGCCTTTAGTGCTTTAGCATCTTCTTTCCGGGCTTTATCAGCAGCTTTTTGTTTAGCTTTTTGAATTTTTGCAACTTTCCGGATTTTATCAGCGGCTTTTTCCTTGGCCTTTCGTGCTTTTGTATCAGCTTTTTTCCCTTTATCAGCAGCTTTTTGTTCAGCCTTTTGAGTTTTAGCATCTTCTTTCTGAGCTTTATCAGCAGCTTTTTGTTTAGTTTTTTCTGCTTTTGCTTCCGCCTTTTGAACTTTTGATTCTGAGATTGCTGTAGCCGGTTCTGAGGTTCCGGCTGCTTTGCCTACGGCATTTCCAGTGCTGTCTGAACTCTGTCCTTTTCTGTTGGCCTTAATAGCTTTCATAATATCTTTAACCGGCTTATTCAACCATTCCTCTATATCAATACTTTCCGGATCCTCAGCACTTGCCTGTAGTTTTTCAACCAAGTTAAGTTTTCCGGGGGTCACTCCAAATTCTTTGGCTCTTTTAACACGGTCATAACCAACACTTATAGCTTCAATTTCTACTTCATCACCGGTTCCTTCAACGGTATCCTTTGCAGTTCCTTCCAGTTTGTGAATCAATTTCTCGGATTTTTTCTCATTTTTACTGGAAGCGGTAATGATAATTCCGCCCGTAATATGGGGATTTTCATCAGCGGTGCTGTTATCACTATTAACGGTTTTTTTACTATCAGATAAGTCGGTTGTCGGTCCATAAGCAGTTTCGTCAAAGTAACCGCTGTCAGCAATTTCATTAATGGTAGCTGCTATAGCAGCATGGATTGTTTTATTATTTAAATTATTTAAATTAATCTGGCCAAGAAGTTCTTCACCGTCATCATTGACTGCTTTTACATCAATTACCAGATCAAAACAATTTACTGTATATTCGATAGAAGGGTTAACATCAAGGCTAACATAGGAATAAGGACTTGTATATGCCCATATGCCTATACCACTTGCCAGAAATAATACAGCTGCCGATGCAGCAGTAACAGCTAATTTCCCAGTGATATGTATCTTTTGCTTCTTCATAGTAATAACCTGTCCAATTTCATAATTTCTGTTTTTAACTTTTATTATATTGCCGTCATCAGACAGGACAGCTGCAAGGCCATTTTTAATTTCTACGATAATTGCTTTCATTTATTAGTCTCCTCTCTGATGTACCGCAAATATTCAGCGAGATTAGGAAACTCTCCGGAAAGTATTTCTACTGCTGCTATTATATACTTTCGGTGACGCTCTAAAATTTTTCGGGGTACTTCTACATTTTTTTCAATTATTTTTATTGGAAGCATTTTAGTACTTCGTATTTCATTGATAATGATCGGATTATGTAATAAAAATGAAACGGCCTTACTACAAGCTGCTTTTGTTTTTCTTGCCCGGGGAGAACAGGTGGTTAAGTCAAAGAAAGAAAAACCATATTGCAAAAATATTGCATTGGCAGCTTCAATTTCATATTTGATATCTGTTTTTGCTTCTTGGGCAATTTCATTGGTTACAGCAAGCCGAATAGATACATCGTCCTCTGATTCATCCTGCTCTCCATCAAGTATAATGGGATTTACGGATACTTCAGAGTTATATTTTCCTTGAGATCGGATGTAATCAATTAATCTTCTTTTAATAACCAATTCTGAAAACTTTATGAAACTGCCTTTGTTTAACTCATAACTTTTTACAGCTTGCACGAATGCCAAGAGAGCTACAGACCATTCATCATCACTTTTGGTTACATAGTGATGGGTTACTGTGGAGGCACATTTTAGGATGTGAAATTCATTTTGACTGATTAATTCGTTTAATTTAGCCTCATCCTTAGCTGCCTCCAGTACAAAGTAATCCAATTCCCGCAATTGGCACACCTCCAGTATTATTTTTTGTACTTTTTAATTATGTCAGGTATATTTTGGACGGTAACATTGTGGTAAATATCTTCATCAATTTTTATATTTGGTGATGTTTTGCACTTTTTTAAACAATTTTGTGTTACCAAAAGAAAAGTACCGTCCTTTGTAACCTTACCGGGTTTTACATTAAGCTCCTTTTCTACTGCATTTAAAATTGTTGCACCGCCTTTGGCACCACAACGGGGTCCGGAACATACTGTTAATTTATGTTTGAAATTTTCACCCTTTAACTGGGGTATTAATTTAATGAAAGCAGATAAAGCAGACAATTTAATATCAAGCTTATCCGAAATTTTTTGCAAAGCATCTGCCGGTAAGTAATCAAATATTTCCTGAGTTTCATGCAGCAATTGCTTTATTGCTTCCTGATCTGAATTTATATTATTATAATTATCAGAATAATAATCTAATAGTTCTTCTAATTTTTCATACTGTTCTTTCATAAATTGTTATGTCACCTTCCTATTTTTTTCTAAAGTATAACCGTTTTACTTTATTTGTTCAACAAAGAATGTTAGTTTTTATATGATATACCAGGATTTACCTATTTATATCTTTGTTATTTATGATTATTTATGTTTATTATATCTAATGTAAAATATAAAACTAAAATATAACCTTGACATTTTCGGTATAAGTATTTATGTTTCTTAGTAACGGAAAATTATTCATATTCCCGTTATATTTTAAAGTTAAAGCTTTAAAGGAAAAATAAAATGAGAAAGGAATGTTTAATATGAGTACTTCAAATCAATATAAAGAAATCTATTTGGCTGGAGGATGTTTCTGGGGCACCGAAAAATATTTATCCGGTATTAAAGGTATTGTGAATACAGATGTTGGATATGCCAACGGAAATACGGAGAATCCATCTTATGAAGAAGTTTGCCGTAATAATACAGGACATGCAGAAACGGTGAGAGTAGTATACGATCCCGGTATAATTCGCTTATCCTTTATATTGGATCTATATTATGATGTAATAAATCCTACTTCTGTAAATCGTCAGGGAGGAGATATAGGCAGCCAATACCGTACCGGTATTTATTACATCTGTGAGGAGGACAAAGAAATTATTGATAATTCTATAAAAGAACTTCAAAAGAAATATGTTAAACCAATTGCCATTGAAGTATTGCCCCTTAGAAATTATTACTTAGCAGAAGAATACCATCAGAAGTATTTGGATAAGAATCCAAATGGATATTGCCATATTGGATCTGATAAATTTGAAAAAGCAAAGTTAGCAATAGATCCCTCTGTTTAAAAGAATGAAGCAGGTACTCTAAAAGGAGAGTAAGATATAAGAAATTGCAAAGAATAGTAGTGTAACTTTATCATTGTATTATCACATACAAAGGCTTACCTAACTTAAATTATGGGAAAAGAAAATTTACAATACTATATACATTCTACACTTGCAAATAATTGCATTCCTGTGTTAATGAAGATTAAAACAGCAGGTTTTATTAATTTTAAAAAGGCCTATATAACCGATAGGCAAATTTTTATGTGGTTGTTAAAAGAAGAGCTGGAAATCTTTCATTGCCAATATGAATTTATTTATGAAGATGAAAAATACATTTATGTATTCATATATAATTCAGAACCTTTGAAAGCAGTGATTGGAGAGTTATGTGATCATCCTATTCTTTTAAATAACGGTTATAGTTCTGTGGAGCCTACTATAGATAACTATATTAAGATATTTAAACATCGGTATATGGATTATGCCATTCATAAAGTGACCTTTCCTCATGAATTAGGTATTTTTTTAGGCTATCCTATCCATGATGTGGAAGGATATATTAACAATAATGGAGAGAATTATTTATTAAATGGATATTGGAAAGTATATGATAAAGCTGCAGATGCAGTAAAAATTTTTCAAAATTATCAATGTTATAGAAATAAAGCTGTGGAGTTGATATTATCCGGTAAGGGACTTTCGGAGATTTTGATTTGAAGTATTACTGTATGTTAATAAACTGATGTATTAGTGTAAAGATACAAGATAACTCGGTTGACACAGCCAGGATATAATGCTATCATATTTCAGATTAAGGTTATAGAAAATATATGAATTGTTGCAAAATTTAAGTTTAACAGTAGAATAATAGCCGCTGTTAATCGTTCAAATAGTAAGTATCCAGGAGGAAACCTATGTTAAATCAGTTTTCAAGAACAGAGCTTTTGTTTGGTAATGAAGCCATGGAAAAGCTAAGTAAATCAAGAGTTGCAATTTTTGGAATAGGGGGAGTAGGCGGATTTACTGTAGAGGCCTTAGCCAGAAGCGGGGTGGGCCTTTTTGATTTATTTGATGATGATAAAGTATGTCTTACCAATGTAAACAGGCAAATTATCGCAACCAGAAAGTCTATCGGTAAATATAAAGTAGATGTTATGAAAGAAAGAATTCTTGAAATAAATCCTAAAGCTGTTGTAAATACCCATCAGACTTTTTATACTCCTGAAGTTGCAGACCAGTATGATTTTTCAGATTACACCTACATTGTTGATGCCATTGACACAGTTACTGCCAAAATAGAATTGGTAATGAGGGCAAACAAATGTAATGTCCCCATTATTAGTTGCATGGGTGCGGGAAATAAATTAGACCCTACCATGTTTGAAGTAACGGATATATATAAAACTTCCGTTTGTCCGCTGGCTAAAGTAATGAGAAAAGAATTACGTGTGAGAGGCATAAAAAAATTAAAAGTGGTATATTCAAAAGAATTACCGAGAAAGCCCATAGAAGATATGTCTATAAGCTGTAGAAACAATTGCATCTGCCCACCAGGTGCAGAAAGAAAATGCACAGACAGAAGAGCCATTCCCGGAAGTACGGCCTTTGTACCTTCTGTGGCTGGACTAGTGATTGCAGGAGAAGTGATAAAAGACATAACGGGAGTACGTTAAGCTTTATAACAGAACTTATGAGGTAAGTATAGTTGAATTCAGGATGGAACAGTTGCACCCAAGAATTTAGTTGGATTTCTTTCGGAAAAAGGTTACTCGGTGAATCTTTGCAGCGGTACTATATTACAGTTGAAGCATGAGATCAGTAAGCTGAGTCGCTGCAATACAAGACAAACGCTGAAAACCAGCATTATAATCGAATTATTAGCAACGGTGACTTTGAGATGATGTGGGAAACAGGGGTGTTCAGAAAAAATACTTATATAACAATTCAGTTGAAATAATTTCCTGAAATATCTGAGTGTGGTTCTTGGTTTCCTCTGGAACAACAAGAACCACACTACATCTTATTTCTTTATAGTCCGGATAGCTTTCACTGGAAGTTTACATTAAATCTGTATATCTCTCTTCTTAAATATCACTAAAGAAATGATCAAAAATACAATAGAAGTTATGATTGATACAATAATTACATTATTATAGGTAAATTGTAATGATCTTGTTTCCCGTACAATAGTGCCGGTAATAATTGATTCAATATTCGTAAAATGAAGGAATATATAGGATGAAAGTCTTCTGTAGGTAGTTGAAAGCATATATACAATATTAGAACCAAGTAAGGCACCGATAGTAACGGTCATTGCAATAACGCTGGATTTTGAAATGGTGGAAATCATAAAAATAAAGGAAACCATTACAATAATAAAAATACTTTCTAATAAAAGAGCTTTCAACAAAAATTCTGATAGTGGAATATAGTGAGTTGTATTTGGAATCTCTTTTAAAATTTTGTTGCCAAATTCAACTACGAACTCATACTGGTGTCCTACTAATATTGGTCTGTTCAGACTGCCAAATCCTTTTATAAGTCCCACACCTAAGCAAAAGACTAACTGTGTTATAATAATAAGTATCAATGAACTGGTAAGCATAACAATAAATTTACTTAGTAATACTTTTATCCTGGTAACAGGCTGTATCAGTAAGAATTTTAAGGTTCCGGGATTGTACTCTGTGGATACTGAATCCGCATTAAATAAGATAAGTCCAAAGGCAAGAAAACCGGAAGCAACTACCATTATATTTAACAGTAAATAGTTAAATCCTTTGTTTAAGGATTCTTCATCCAATGGTATATTATGTTTAATATGAGTTTGGATTTTCTCAATGTCATTTTTCATATAGGCTTTATTTTCTTCATTTGCTGTTTCATAATCTTTTCTTAGTGAATCCAATTGTGCCTGAGCACTTTTTTTCCAGTCTATTTCTTCTTCGTTAATCATGGATTCTTTCAATCGGGCTAATTCATCTTCCATGTAACTAAGGGCTTCTTCTGCAGCAGCAATTTCTTTTGCTTTATCTTCTTCAGAAAGAGCTTCATCTTTTGCAATATTGTTTAAGTATTCTTTTTGGTATTTAATATTTTCCTCCATATTTGATACACGATATTTGGGAGAATTATATTTTAAATAGTTGTTTTCTGAAACTTGATTCACTGCAACAAAAACACCGGATAGGGCAATGAATAGGAAAAGGATTATATATGTTTTTTTCTTTGAATATAGTTTTATGAATTCATTTTTAATTAGTCCCATGAACATTAGCGTATTCCTCCTTTAATGACCTCTAGATATCGTTCTTCTAATTCCTTTAGATGTCTGGAGAAGGAATTAATTTCAATACCTTTATCAATCATTTCTTTTAAAATCTTACTTGGTTTTTCGCCGGTAAGCTCAATAAGATATCCGGCGTCGTTTTCTTTTACGGATACAATACCATTCATAGACTGTAACAGCTTTAATGTCTTTTCTTCTTTCTTTGTTTCCACAATAAAATAAAGAGAATTGTGTACCATTGCCATGGATTCCACAGAGGTAATGACTCCGCCCTCTATAAATGCAACGGTATCACATAGGTTTTGAATTTCGCCCAGTATATGAGAGGATACAAATACAGCCATTCCTTTTTCTTTTGCCAGTTTTTTTAGAATATTACGTAGTTCAATAATTCCATTTGGATCAAGTCCATTGGTAGGTTCGTCCAAAATCAATAGTTTGGGATCAGACAAAAGAGCAGCAGCTAAACCAAGTCTTTGTTTCATACCAAGGGAATATTTTTTCATCTTGTCTTTGATTCTGCCTTCTAATCCTACTAATTGGATTACTTCTTGAATTCTATCTTTTGATATTCCCCGAATTCTTGCGATTTGCATTAGATTTTCATAACCGGACAGATAGCTGTATAGCTCCGGATTTTCAACAACGGCACCTATTTGTTCTAATGCTGCTTCTCGATTTTTTTTAATATCAAAACCCAGAATCTTAATGGTTCCATTATCCATAGATATAAGATCTACCAACATCTTTATAGTAGTTGTTTTACCGGAGCCATTTGGCCCTAGAAAACCAAAGATTTCACCGGGATGAATGGTAAAGGATATGTCTTTTATAATTTCTGCTTTACCAATCCTCTTTTTTAGATTTTTCACTTCTAATACAGTTTCCATTTTTACCTCGATTCCAGCGCCTTAGCGCTTTTTAATAACCACAGCAATTAGGCTTGCTGTAAATTGCCTTCAAATATAATGCCACTACATCTTAAATAATGGATGAAGATACCTTACTTCTATTCACTTAATTGGCATATTAAGGAACTCATTTTTATATTCTAACCATTTCATAAGTAAATATCAACACAATCGGTAAATCTTAAGCATTTGTAAGTTAATATTAATTATTTTAATAAAAATTACGGTACAGAAAGTAATTGTTATAAAAACTTAAATAAAACCAAGAAAGGATATGCCCAGTAAAATATACTTGTACATCTTTTGGGAGTGATATATCATAAAAGAAGCAGGTTTTTTAAAGTTATTGTTAAGAGGGAGGAAAAATTATTGAAATTACTTCACATATCGGATTTACATATCGGTAAAAAGTTTCGAGAAACGGATTTTACTCCGGATCAGATTCATATATTAAATGAAATTGTTGAAATAGCAGACACAGAGAAACCGGAAGGGATTATTATTGCCGGGGATGTTTATGATAGAAGCGTGCCACCAGCCGGAGCAGTTAATATATTCGATGACTTTTTAACTAAATTGGAAATGAGGGGTATTAATGTATTTATTATAAGCGGTAATCATGACTCTCCGGAAAGATTAAATTACGGAAAAGAAATTCTAGGTAAAAACAGAATATATATAGCCGGAACCTTTAAAGGGGAACCGGATAAGGTAGTGCTGGAAGACGAATACGGAATTTTGAATATGTATTTGCTGCCCTACATTAAACCTTCCTTGGTGAGTAATTTTCATAGTGATGTCTTTATAGATACCTATGAAGGAGCGGCAAGGTTTGTCATAGACAGGGCTAATATTGATACTTCAGAAAGAAATATTCTTACAGCCCATCAATTTGTTACTAACGCTGGGGCAGAGCCAGAAAAATCGGATTCAGAAGTACTAACCATTGGTGGGTTAGATAATATTGATGTATCTGTTTTTGAACCGTTTGATTACGTTGCCTTGGGACATATTCACGGGCCGCAGAAGGTTGGCCGTGATACGGTTCGTTATTGTGGAACCCCGTTAAAATATTCCTTTTCAGAATGCAATCATAAAAAGTCAGTAACTTGTATTGAGATAAAAGAAAAAGGTAATATAACTATTTCCCAGATTCCACTTCATCCCATAAGAGATATGAGAGTCATCAAGGACAAACTGGATAACCTTCTTCATGATTCCAAATACACAGGGAAAAATTGCGAAGATTATATTTATGCCATTATTACTGATGAAGAAGATATTTATGACCCTATTGGTAAATTACGTACGGTGTACCCTAATATTCTACTATTGGAGGTTGAAAATACCAAGACCGGTATTAATGAGAATTCAAAAAGCTCTGCTTCTGATGTGGAGAATAAAAGCCCTATGGATTTATTTGAAGAATTCTACAAGAATCAGAATAACGTAGATTTAACAGACAGTCAAAAAATGATTATATATGAGATATTGGAAGAACTGGGAGGTGAAATGGATTGAAACCACTTAAGTTAACCATGAGCGCATTTGGACCCTATTCCGGTACTACCATAATAGATTTTAATAACTTAGGAAGTTCCGGATTGTTTTTAATATCCGGAGATACCGGTGCCGGTAAAACTACTATATTTGACGCTATTGCTTATGCACTATTTGAGAAGACCAGCGGTCAGACCCGTGATATCAATTCCATTCGAAGTGACTTTGCTTCCTTGGAGGTGTTTACAGAGGTTACATTAGAGTTCTCTCATAAAGGTCAGGTATATACCATTAACCGGTACCCGGACCAGTTAAGAAAAAGCGAACGGGGAAAAGGATATGCAGAACAGAAAAAAGGTGTTTCTATTCTTATGCCCGATGGTACCAAAATTGATAACAGAACACAAGTGAAGTCTATTATTACTGATTTACTTGGAGGATTGGGATACGATCAATTTAAGCAAATTGCTTTAATTGCCCAAGGCGAATTCTTAGAGTTACTGCTGGCAGACAGTGATAAAAGAAATGATATCTTGCAGAAAGTATTCAATACCGAGTTTTTTAAAAGAGTAGGTACGAGACTTAGAGAGAAAGAGAATAAATTAAAAGGAGAATGTGAGGATCTAGAAAAAAGCATTCTGCAGTATATAGAAGGCATAAAGTGCAGTGAGGAATCCGGGAAATATTCTACAATCATAGAATTGAAAAAGGCTAAAAATATGAACATGGTTAATAATATTTTAGAAGTCTTGGAGAGTCTTATTGAAGAGGATACATGGATTCAGGGTGAGCTTAATGCAAACATTAATAAATTAGAAAATGAAAAAGATAAGTTAATCAAAAGTGAAATGAAAGGCAAGGAATTAAATAGGGATTTAGAGGAAAAAGAAAAGCTTCAGAGAAAGAAACTAGAACTTGATAATAAAAAAGAGGAAATGAAGATACTGGAAGGAAAAGCGGTGTTAGGTCAAAAAGCCCTTTCTCATGTTAAACCTGCCGAAGAAGCAAAATTAAGGGAAGAAAATTATCTGTTCCAGTTGGAAGCTAAAGTATCCAAAAGTATGTTAGAAAAAGAGCAGCAGGAGGAACAGCTGGCTTTAAATAAGAAAGCATATGAGGAAGAAAGAAGTAAAGAACAAATACGGGAAAAATTAAATATTTATATTAATGAATTACTGGACAAACTGCCAAGGTATGATAAGCTAAAAGAATTATCCGCAAACTTAAAGGAACTGTTACAGAAGGAACAAGACACAGATGAAAAATTGCTCCTATTTATTAAAAAGGCAGAAGATTTAGAGCGGAAAAGTAAAGATTTAGAAGAAGAACTGGTTCAGTTAAAGGAAAGTCCTGTTCAATATATGCATGCTCTTAATACTCTGGAAAGGGAAAGGGCTGATAAAAAACGGTTAGATGGAATATTAAAGGATATATACCGTTTGATTCAGATGGAGAAAACAGTTACAAAGAATCAGGAAATCTTCTTAAATTATGAAAGGCAATTTGAGTATTGGAATCAGGAATATGAAACAAAGCAAAAAGCCTTCTTAAGGGAACAAGCCGGAATTCTGGGAAAAGATTTAGAAGAGGGAGATCCCTGCCCTGTATGTGGTTCACTTCATCATCCCAATATTGCAAAATGTGAAGCGGAAGCACCTTCTGAAGCCGAGCTTAAGAAGTTAAAGGAAAAAAGAGAACAATGTAATGAGGAGCTTCAGCAAGCAGCTATCGAAGCACGGGAGTCTAAAAAGGAACTGGAAACCAGCTTCCGATTAATAAGAGAAGGGATAGAGGAATTTCATCATTTTAATAAAGAACCTCAGATTATCCATATAGAAACCCTGATTCAAAAGTTAAATCATGAGAAAGAAGAATGTATTTCACATGTTGAAAAGAAAGTGCTTCTATTAAAGAAACAATATGAAAGAAAAGAATTATGTGAAAAAGAATTGGAAGAAATTCAGGGGAAAATGAAAGATAACGGTACCCACTTGGAAAAAGTAAAAGAAGAAAAAAATACCTTATCCATGTCTATTAGTTCCTGTAAAAAAGATATAGACTATATTTCAAAAGATCTAGAATTTGATTCTTTAGAAAAAGCTAATGAAGTAATAGCCATGAAACAATCCTTGTTGCAGGAATTAAGAGAAAAATTTATAACTGCCGAAAAGAACTATCATGATACAGAAGCTAAATTAAAGACAACCATAGGTTTAATCAGAGAGTTTGAAAGTCAAAAAGAAAGTACACAAAATACATTAAAAGAATTTACAAAAGAATATTTGCAGAAAATCAAAGAAGCAGGATTAAAAAATGAAGCTTTTTATAAAGAAAACTTTCTTACCCAAGAGAAGATTGACGAGATTACCCTCCAATGCAGAAAATATGAGCTGACTAAGAGGGAAATCAAGGCTCAACTTGATAAGTTGAAAGATAAAACTTATGGGAAAGAGCCTGTGGATGTGGAAGCCATTCAAAGAAGTATCCAAGAATTAAAATCTAAGAAGAGTGTATTGGATAAATCTTTAAAAGAAGTACAAAACCGTATTATGGTAAATAAAAGTATCCTTTCTAATATCAAAGAAGTGGAAAAAATAAGAGAAGAAAAAAGCAAAGCATTTCTGGATGTCAGCGCCATGTCAAAAACAGCCAATGGAAGGTTGGAAGGGAAACAAAAGATCACTTTTGAAACCTATGTACAGGCTGCATATTTTATAAAAATAGTAGAAGAAGCAAATAAAAGATTCTATGAAATGTCTGGAAAACGGTATAAGTTATTGCGTAAGGAAGAAGGCAATATTCAAAGCTTTACAGGACTTGAACTTAATGTATATGATACCTGGACCGGTAAAATACGCAGCGTAAAATCCTTATCAGGAGGAGAATCCTTTATGGCTGCTCTATCTTTAGCATTAGGATTTTCTGATATTATACAGAGCTATTCCGGGGCTATCCAAATTGATACTATGTTTGTAGATGAAGGCTTTGGTTCTTTAGACAGCGAAGCCCTGGAGCAATCCATTTCTATATTAAACACCTTAACAGATGGTAATCGATTGGTAGGTATTATCTCTCATGTAAATGAGGTGAAAGAAAGGATTGATAAACAGATTATTGTAAAGAAAGATATTAAGGGAAGCTATATTGAAAAGATAATATGTTAAATAGACTTATCAAAAACTATGGGAGGAATTATGGAAATCGAAAGAAAATTTCAAATTGCCAGAATGCCGGAAAATCTGGAACAATATAAAAAGAAAGAAATTGAGCAGGGATATCTATGTATAGATCCGGTTATACGGATTCGCAAAAGTAATGATAATTATATTTTAACTTATAAATCACGAATGGGTATGATAGAAAAACCGGAAGAAGTAGCCCTTACCTGCCAGGAAGTTGAATTAGCACTGACCAAAGAGTCTTATGAACATTTGAAAGAAAAGACTGACGGAAATTTGATCTGTAAAACTCGCTACCTGATACCGTTAGAAGAAGGGTTAACGGCGGAACTTGATGTGTTTCATAAGCAGTTGGAAGGACTTCAATTTGTAGAAGTGGAATTCCCTGGTGAAGATGAAGCAGGAAGATTTGAATTGCCGGACTGGTTTGGTAAAGACGTATCTTTTGATAAAAGATACAAGAATAATTATTTGGCGTTTATAAACAATTATGAAGAAATATAAGTAAATAACAAGAAAAAGTAAATACTTATTCATTTATAATTTATGTGCTGTCTACTGGATATTGTTCATTTTTCATAGAATTTCATAGAAAATTGTAAGGTATTCTTGGTTTATGCACTAGATTTTTTATTTATTGTGTTCTATAATAATAAAAGTTATTAAGATAACTGTTAAAAGTATAAAAGCACTAAATGGAGGAAACTGAATGTATAAAATCGTGAAAAAAGAGACTTTAGCTCCTAATATTTATCTTATGGATATTGAAGCACCTAGAGTTGCTAAGTCCTGTTATCCAGGACAATTTGTTATTGTAAAAATGGATGAAAAAGGCGAAAGAATTCCGTTAACCATATGTGATTATAACAGAGATTTAGGAACGGTTACAATCGTATTTCAAACTTTGGGAACATCAACAAAGAGAATGGCAGAATATGAAGTAGGGGATAGCTATCGGGATTTCTCCGGCCCTCTTGGATGTAAATCCGAATTGGTAGATGAATCGGATGAAGAATTAAGAAAGAAACATATTTTATTTGTGGCAGGTGGAGTTGGAACTGCGCCGGTATATCCACAGGTTAAAATGATGAAAGAACGTGGAATTGATGTGGATTGCGTTATAGGTGCAAGAAACAAAGATTTAATCATTCTGGAAGATGAAATGAAAAAAGTAGCAAAGAATGTCTATGTTGCTACTGATGATGGTTCCTACGGAATGAAAGGAAATGTGAATGATTGCATTAAGGATTTGGTACAAAATCAAGGCAAACAATATGATCTTGTAATTGCTATTGGGCCGGTTATTATGATGAAATTTGTATGCATTTTAACAAAAGAATTAGGAATCAAAACCATTGTAAGTATGAATCCGATTATGGTAGATGGAACAGGCATGTGTGGGGCATGTCGTTTGACTGTTGGAAACGAAGTAAAATTCGCCTGTGTAGACGGACCTGAATTCGACGGACATTTAGTTGATTTTGATGAATCTATGAAGAGACAGCAAATGTATAAAACAGAAGAAGGAAGGGCTGCCCTTAAAGAAAAAGAGGGAGATACTCACAAGAATGGCGGATGCGGATGCAGTGATAAGTAGGTTTGATTTGAATTCGTAGTTGGTTAAGATAAATCTTAAGACGATTTTATATAGAAAAGGATAAGAAATAAATATAGTAGAGCCAAAGGATAGGGGATATCTGTTAACATAATGTGGAAACCACAATTTGTAAAAACTAGAAAAGAGGAAGATTATGGATGTATTAAAGAAAGTTCCGGTAAGAGAACAGGATCCTAAAGTTAGAGCTACTAACTTTGATGAAGTATGTTTAGGTTATAATATAGAAGAAGCAAAAGAAGAAGCCAGCAGATGTTTAAAATGTAAAAATCCAAAATGTGTAGATGGTTGTCCGGTATCTATTGATATACCAGGCTTTATAAAAGAAGTAGAAGCTGGTAACATTGAAGAAGCAGCAAAGGTAATCGGTCAATATTCCGCACTTCCTGCTGTTTGCGGACGTGTATGTCCACAAGAAACTCAGTGCGAACAAAGATGTATCAGAGGAATTAAAGGAGAAGCCGTATCTATTGGTAAATTGGAACGTTTTGTTGCGGACTGGTCAAGGGAAAATAATATAAAGCCTGAACCACCCAAAGAAACCAACGGCAAGAAGGTAGCAGTTATCGGTTCCGGACCGGCAGGTCTTACTTGTGCCGGAGATTTGGCAAAGCTTGGTTATGAAGTTACTATATTTGAAGCACTTCATGAACCGGGTGGTGTATTGGTTTATGGTATTCCGGAATTCCGTTTACCAAAGGAAACCGTTGTAAAAACAGAAATTGATAATGTAAAAGCTCTTGGTGTAAAGATTGAAACCAATGTAGTAATAGGAAAATCAACTACCATAGATGAATTAATGGAAGAAGAAGGCTTTCAGGCAGTATTTATCGGTTCCGGTGCTGGACTTCCTAAATTCATGGGAATCCCGGGAGAAAATGCCAATGGAGTATTCTCTGCCAACGAATATTTAACAAGAAACAATTTAATGAAAGCATTTGATGAAAATTATGACACTCCTATTGCAAAAGGTAAAAAGGTTGCTGTAGTAGGCGGCGGAAATGTAGCAATGGATGCGGCCAGAACAGCCTTAAGACTTGGTGCACAAGTGTATATTATATATAGAAGAAGTGAATCTGAATTACCGGCAAGAGTAGAAGAAGTTCATCACGCAAAAGAAGAAGGGGTTATCTTTAAATTATTGACGAATCCAAAAGAAATCCTTGTAGATGAAAAGGGCTGGGTAAAAGGAATGAAATGTGTGGAAATGGAACTTGGTGAGCCGGATGCATCAGGCAGAAGAAAACCGGTAGAAAAGCCAGATTCTGAATTTGAAATTGAATTAGACACAGTTATTATGTCACTGGGTACTAGTCCAAATCCTTTAATTTCTTCTACAACAACCGGTCTTGAAACAGATAAGAGAAGATGTATTGTTGCCGATGAAAAAAATGGACAGACTTCTAAAGAAGGTGTTTTTGCAGGCGGAGATGCAGTAACCGGAGCAGCAACCGTAATTCTTGCTATGGGTGCAGGCAAAGCTGCGGCAAAAGGCATACATGAATATTTAAGTAACAAATAAATAGCTGATAAATCCAATGGTTTAAAAAAGATTGCCTTAATCCCTAATTGTGGTATAATTAGAACATATTAAATAAGTCTTTCCCTTGATTTTAAGGGAAAGACAGAATATTTGGGGTGCATCAAGATGCAAGTAATAAGCAATTTTATATTTAATATGGATTTTTTAATTTTTAATACAACCAAAGATATGGTTAATATAGAAATACTTGAGAATGATCCGGTATATATGGTAAATCGTACCATTGGCAATGTTATAGTTCTTGTACTATTAGTTTTAATACTTCTATTAGTGGGTTTATTTCTATATGCGAATAAACGTATGCGTTCCGAAAGAAAGGCATTGGAAAAGAATCAAGAATTAATAGAAAATTATAATGAATTAGAACAGGCATTTGAAGATATAACCGTATCCAATCAACAATTGACCTCAAAATATGAAGAATTAAAGAAAAATCAAGAGTTAATCAAGAAATTAGCCTATACGGACCAGCTGACAGGGCTGCCGAACCGTCTGGCTTTTTCAGATGTCCTGGACGGGGTAATGCTGACTTTAAGAAACGAAGAAGTCATTGCATTAATGGTTATTGATTTGGATAATTTTAAAATTATAAATGATACTCTTGGTCATTCCTATGGCGATGAATTATTAATTGATGTTACCCACCGCCTAAAACAAGCTATGGATGAAAATGATTTTCTTGCCCGCATGGGTGGGGATGAGTTTTGTGTATTAACACAAAATTTTGAAGACGTTGGCCTTTATGAAGAGAAGATAAAGAAAATACAAAAAGTATTTTCTTATCCCTTTGTATTGGCTATGAAAGAATTTTTTGTTACGGTAAGTATAGGCATTACTTTTGCTCCTAAAGATGGAAAAACAACACAGGCATTAATAAAAAATATGGATTCTGCAATGTATGCCGCTAAAGATAGTGGAAAGAATACATATAGTTATTTTAATGATTCCATGAAGGCGAAATTAATGGAGAAAATCCAACTTCAATCTGAACTAAGAAAAGCAATTGAGAATGAAGAATTTGTTGTATATTACCAGCCTCAGGTGGATCTGAAAACGGATAAAATAGTAGGTTTTGAAGCCTTACTTCGCTGGATGCATCCTGCAAAAGGATTAATAATGCCAAATGAATTTATTCCAATTGCAGAAGAAACAGGTCTGATTGTTCAGATTGGAACAAGGGTTTTAAAAGAAGCCTGTAAGCAGTTAAAATTTTGGGAAGAAGAAGGGTTCCATAAACTATCCATAGCGGTAAATATATCTGCCCGTCAATTCAAGGATCTGGAGTTCGTGAATACCATTGGGGCAATCCTTGAAGAAACCAATATGCAACCAAATCATCTTGATTTAGAGATAACGGAAACTATAGCTCTAAGTGATTTAGAATATACGGTTAAAACCATAGACAAATTAGAGAAGATGGGAGTATCTTTCTCATTGGATGATTTTGGAACCGGCTACTCCTCTATGAATTATTTAAAAAGTTTACCGGTTCATAATATAAAGATTGATAAAAGTTTCTTGGATACAGTTGTTGATAATATACCTGAACAAAAAATCGTAGAGACTATTATATCTTTGGCTCATTCATTAAACTTAGTTGTAATAGCGGAAGGTGTTGAGCAACATAAACAAGAAATTTTCTTGAAAAGTGTTAATTGTAATAAAGCACAAGGTTATTTCTATAGTGAACCAGTACCAAAAGAAGAAGCAGGAAGTATATTAAGAAATATTAATTTGATGTAACTGTTAAAAAGGCCACTGAAAACATCTGAATAATAAACGGAGGGTATTCAGTGGTTTTCTTTAGTTTTTAGTTAGGAGTTAACAGTGAAAAATATTAAGAATATAAAGAAAGCAGTTTTAATAACAGTATTTGTTCTCATAGAACTCATTCTTTATGGGACTTTCATGTATTTAGATATCTTTGATCAAAAAGCTAATTTATCTATGTATATAAAATTCTTTAGCATATTTCTATGCTTTTTATTTGTTCTGCTATACTATAGGACATCTAAGCAAACTAAAGTAGAAAAATATGATAACACTAATAATAGTTATCTGGGAATCCATATACTTAGAATTGCTATGTTTTTTACATTGCTTTCTGATTTATTCATATTGGTATTAGAGTATTACACTGCAGGAATCCTTACCTTCATTATTGTGCAATTACTATATTTAATTCTTATCAGTAGTTGGATTTCCTCAGGAAAACCGATAAAAACCATCTTAATGAGAGTAATAGGAACTGGATTAATAACTGTACTTATTGTTATTCTATACCGTTTTCAAGAACCAGAAGTAAAATCAGAACTCATCTTTGGTATATATTATTTTATATTATTCCTATCAAACGCCATAGATGCAATCGGAATCCTATTTCGTTCCAAGAGAAAGCACAGGATTTTATTTGCATGTGGTCTATTGGCTTATTTTTTATGTGATATCAATGTAGCCATCTTTAATCTGAAAGATTATTTAACTATAAATGAGACTATCTACAGTCAGATCTACAACTTTTCCGCTATAGCCATGTGGATGTTTTATCTGCCCGGTCAGGTAGCAATAGCTTTAAGCGGCGAATCAAAATGAGTTTTATATGTAAAAACAAACAAAGAAAGCAATAAAATATCTCTATATTTTCCCCTAAAATAAACTTGTCAAAATGGTTATATTTTGTTACCATTGATACATGATATATATAAATTCTCTTTGTAAATACTATTAATTGATTTATTAAATCTTTATTCCAAATAATATTAAGGAATCTATAAATCTTATTATAAATCTTTCTTAAAATCAAATAAAATCTAAGTATAATATATTTCCTAGAAATACTGTTAAATAAATCTCACATAAATTTTTCTTAAATATCTAAGATATAATCTTGATGAAGGCTCTTGACTGTAGTTCATTAATATCTTTTTAAAAAGCCCAAATCTTATTAAAAATTATTATAAATTTTTGAATATTTTTAAATCAGTACCATCTATAACGCCTGTGCAGTATCCATAAGTATATATTCTCATAAATGATTTAGCATAATGTCTGCATAAAGTGGTATGTGAATTATTTAGTAATATTAGAAAGCTATGTAAGGTAATAAAATGCAATCCTTTTAAAAGATTATTTATTAAAGTACTTATATATAAAGGCTTTTCTAAAACATAATTTATAAAGAGACGAAAGGAGAAGTAATCCAACCATTTATAAATTAATTATTTATTAAGACAGGATAATTGGATTATATAAGAAATGTATGGAAACCAAAAACACAAAAGAAATTATGACCTATGAACAATTTTTAGCAAGAATCAAGGCTATAGTGAAAAAAAGAATGGGAGGTGGCTTTCTGGTTGATATAAATCATGTTATTAAGAATAATTCTATTCAATTGGATGGATTAATCATTTTAAAAAACGGTGAAAGAATTACACCTAATATTTATTTAAACAGCTATTTTGAAAGCTATCAAGAAGGGGAATCCATAGAGGATATAGCAGCTAAAATCATAAACATTTATGAAGATACAATGGAGGAGGGAGAACGGGAAGCATTATGTATTCAATTTGAATTGAATGAGATGAAATCCAGTATTATATTTCGTTTAGTTAATTATGATAAAAATATCAAATTATTAAATGAAATTCCACATATACGTTTCTTGGATTTGGCAATTACTTTTCATTGTCTGGTAAAAGACAATGAAAATGGCATAGGAACCATTCGTATTACAAACGAACATATAAAAAATTGGAATACAACGTTAGAAGATATAACGGAATTAGCCACAATTAATACTCCTGTTTTATTGCCGGCAAGTGTCAGAAGTATGAATGAGGTAATTATAGATATACTGAATAAAGAAATGGAACATAATTCAGAAAATATTGATGTCGAAAATGAGATAAAAGAAGTGTTTGATCAAATGAAACAAGATACAATGACAGATATGTATGTCTTATCTAATGCAAAAGGTATAAATGGAGCCAGTTGCCTTCTTTATCCTGACGTGGTAAAAGAACTATCGGATCAGCTTAATACAGATTTTTATATACTGCCAAGCAGTATACATGAAATTATCTTAGTAAAAAATAAGGATAAAATTGATAAAAATGTTCTGCGTGAAATGGTTATAGATGTAAACTACACACAAGTAGCAGAAGACGAAATATTATCAAATAATATTTACTTTTATTCCAGGAAAAGAGATGCCTTAACTTTATTATAATATTACAATTATTATTATTTTCTTGCAAAGTGGTAATACTATTTTGAATGGAACTAAGAATATAAGAACATAAATTGCATTTTGGAGGAAATAATATGGTAATTGAAATAATATTAACGTCTTTAGGCTCAGTAGCTGTTTTATTTATATTAACAAAATTAATGGGTGACCGTGAGATGTCTCAATTAAGTATGTTTGACTATGTTAATAGTATAACTATAGGTTCTATTGCAGCAGAAATGGCAACTGCTCTGGAGGGAGATTATTTAAAACCTTTGATTGCATTAATTGTATATGGCTTGGCAACATTATTAATTTCCTATAGTACCTGTAAATCAATCCTATTAAGAAGAATTTTCGTTGGGCATCCTGTTATTTTATATCATGAAGGAAGATTATACAAAAAAAACCTATTAAAAGCAAAATTAGATGTTAATGAGTTTTTATCTTTATGCAGAGTCAGCGGATATTTTGATTTGAAAGATATTCATACAGCAATATTAGAATCAAATGGAAAACTAAGTGTTTTACCAGCTGTAAAAAACAGGCCGGTTACTCCGGAAGATTTAAATTTATCACCTACACAGGATAACATATTGGCTAATGTTATAATAGATGGTCATATTATGAAAGATAATCTAAAGGCAACTGGTAAAAATGATAAATGGATAGAAAAACAACTAAGCAATCAAAAAGTAAAGTCGGTAAAAGATGTTTATCTTGGAATTTATGATAATGAGAATGACAGATTGGATATATATGTAAAATTAAATGATAAAATGGATGGAGATGTTTTTATATAAAAACAGAATCTCTTCTCAACAAGCGTGATTTCAAGCAGGATATCGACTTGTTAAATGCTGTAAACCCGTATAAATACCATATTATACGAGTTTGCGGCATTTTTTATTATATTTTTTTCGTCCCTTCATTTCTGATAAAGGTACTTAACACCAGTAAAGAACAGCCCATCCTTATAAAAAAAAATGCACCTAACTGGATTCGAACCAGCGACCTTTCACTTCGGAGGCGAACGCTCTATCCACTGAGCTATAGATGCATAACTATTTCAACTACACTATTATATAATAAGAAAGCTATAATGTAAAGTGTAGTATGAAGATAAAATTAATAAATAAAAATAAAAGATAGTATTATAAAAATAAATAGTAATATAGTGGAAAACAAAAAGCAAAAGAAAATAGTTTTCACTTTTACTGTAAAAAATAAGAAATTCGGTATATCCACAAGGAAAATTACAATAATTTCCTATAATATATTACAGAATTGTTAAAATTGTTACAAGATTGCATAATAAAAGTATTGCAATTCTATTAAAAATTTGGTAATATAAATAATAGAATTTAACAATCTGTTAGTAACTTAAAAGGAGATTATAATGAGACTTAAATATAAAAAAATGATGATTATGGTAAGTATGTGCGTTATGGGTATTGGTATGATAACATTCTCAATTATGAAACCAACAGCAAACCAAAATACATCTGCAGATGGAAAAAAATCAAAAGTGGCATCAAAAACTTTACTGGCTTCTAATGATAGTACTGCCAGTAATGAAGACGAAACAGAAGTCAATATGCAAGCTCAGGATGCTGCCCTTGTAACATTAGAAGCTCCTGAAACTGAAACAGCAGAAGTAAAATTAGAACCGTTAAAAAAAGATTCTAATAAAAAAGTAAATAAGCTGATTAAAAGTTACTTGAATGGAAAATTAAAAAATGATATGGAAGCATTCGAACCTTTAGTAAATGATGCATCCCTATTAAAGCTAGACGATATTAAAAGACAAACTAAATATATTGAGAATTATGATAATATTACCTGTTACACTCAAAAGGGTCTGGAAGAAGGCAGTTATGTTGTGTATGCATACCATGAAGTTAAATTTAAGAGTATAGATACACTTGCACCTGCCATGAATGAATTTTATGTAAAGACCAATGAAAATGGTGAACCCTATATATATTTGGGAGTAGTTGATACTGAGACGGATGAGTATTTAGACGAAGTTCGTAATTCAGAGGAAGTTATGGATTTAATTTATGACGTAAATGATAAATTACAACAGGCAGTGAATAATGACAGTAGTTTGTCTGAGTTTTATTTAAAACTGGAAGAAACCACACAGAAAGTCACAAAGAATGAATAAAAATAATAGTATTAAATGAATAAGGTATACTATAATTAGGTGTCTAACATATTTATGTGCTAAGACACCTAATTTTTATCTAGATTAGAGCTGTTTGAATTGATAGGATTACACTTGTACTTTTTATTTTGTACTGATATAATACAAAATATTAATGTTTATTAATCATTGAAATACAAGCGAATAGCACAGAATGGGAGTCATCTATGGCAAAAAGAACCAAAAAATTAATGGAAATCAATCAAACAGAAGTACCTGTTCGATTAAATAAATTTTTAAGTGATGCAGGAATTTGTTCAAGGAGAGAAGCAGATGAGCATATAGCTGCAGGTCATGTAACGGTAGATGGCATAACTGCTGCTATGGGAACAAAAGTAAGTAAAGGTCAGAAAGTTACATTTCAAGATAAGATTATAACCAAGGATGAACAATTAGTTCTTATTGCTTTTAATAAGCCGAGAGGCATTGTTTGTACCACGGACCGTTCCGAAAAAGATAATATTGTAGATTATATTAATTATAAAAAAAGAATCTATCCCATTGGAAGACTGGATAAAGATTCAGAAGGCTTAATTTTACTAACTAACGACGGAGATATTGTAAATAAAATATTACGTGCCGGAAATAACCACGAAAAGGAATATATAGTTACAGTTAATAAGCCAATAACCTCAGAATTTTTAAAAGAAATGTCGGAAGGCGTTCCCATTCTTGATACAATAACCAAACCTTGTAAGCTAAAAGGGGTAGATAAATTTACTTTTCATATTATATTAACTCAAGGCTTAAACAGACAGATTAGAAGAATGTGTGAATATTTTGATTATAAGGTATTAACTTTAAAAAGAATTCGAATTATGAATATCAATCTTGGTCATCTTCATATTGGAGATTATCGCAACGTGACAGAAAAAGAAATAGAGGGCTTAAAAGAATTGTTAAGTAATTCCGTAAATCAGCCTCTGTCAAAAGAAGAGTTAATAAATTTCTGGGGTGAAGACTCTAATGATGATATATATCTGGAAAGAAGTCAAATACAGAAAGATAAAAAATCTAAATACAGCAGAGTAAAGAAGGATACCCGTAAGGGTGGAGATATAAGGAATAAAACCCTTGTAAGCCATCGACGTAGTGAAAACAAAAGCTTATGGGAAGATAGGAGTAAACAAAAAAATTCATATGGCAATGATTCCTCTGATAATAAAAAGTCTATTGAAAAGAGGAATTCATATGAAACGAGAAATTCACATGGAATAAATAGTTCACGTGAAAGGAAGGATTCATATGAATCGAGAAACTCACGTGGAATAAATAGTCCACGTGAAAAGAATTCATATGAAACGAAAAATTCACATGGAAATGGTTCACGTGAAAAGAATTCATATGAAGCAAAAAAATCAGATAAAATAAAGAGTTATCATAAAGATAAAAAGCCATATGAAATGAAAAACACAACTGAAATCAAAAATAGAAATAGCCTGAAGGATGCAACTGGGCTAAAAAGAACATTTGAAAATAGAAAAAGCCATAGAAAGAGCGGCAGATAAAATAGAATAGGAATTAATTTTATTGCCCCATATAATTTGGTTGCAATGAAGTCCCTTAAGGTAAAATAATATGAATGAGGTAATATCATGGAAGATAAATTACATCAAATAAAAGAATTAGTGAATAAGCTAAACCTAGCCAGCAAAGCTTATTATCAAGAAGATAAAGAAATAATGTCTAATTATGAATATGATGCTCTTTATGATCAACTGGTTGAATTGGAGAAAGAAACAGGAATAGTTTTGTCCAATAGCCCAACCAGAACGGTGGGATACGAAATTCTTAGCGTATTACCAAAGGTCAGGCATGATGTACCCATGCTATCCTTAGATAAGACCAAAGATGTATTAGCATTAAAAAGCTGGTTAGGAAACCAAAAAGGATTATTATCCTGGAAACTGGATGGTCTTACCGTAGTTCTAACATATCAAAATGGTAAGTTGGAAAAAGCTGTAACCAGAGGTAATGGAGAAATTGGTGAAGTAATTACCAACAATGCAAAAGTATTTAAAAATCTTCCTATTACAATATCTTATACTGGCGAACTGGTTCTAAGAGGAGAAGCGGTTATTAAGTATTCTGACTTTGAGAAGATTAATAAGGAAATAGAAGACGTAGATGCCAAATACAAGAATCCAAGAAATCTATGCAGCGGAAGTGTCCGCCAGCTTAATAATGAAATTACTGCCAAGCGAAATGTACATTTCTTTGCATTTGGCCTGGTCAATACTAACGGAGATATTGATTTTAATAATTCCAGACAGGGACAATTACAATGGTTGACAAACTTAGGATTTGATACTGTTGAAAGTAAATTAGTTACAGAAGGCAACATTGAAGAAACTGTAGAGTGGTTCTCGGGGGAGATCACAAAGAATGACTTCCCATCAGATGGATTGGTTCTGATTTATGATGATATTAATTATGGCAGGTCTTTGGGAAGAACAGCTAAGTTCCCAAGAGATTCTATTGCATTTAAATGGATGGATGAGATACGGGAGACGACTTTAAAGGAAATTGAATGGAGTGCCTCAAGAACTGGTCTTATCAATCCCATTGCAGTATTTGAACCGGTAGAGCTGGAAGGAACTACAGTCAGCCGAGCTAGTATTCACAATATCAGCATTATGGAGTCATTGGAACTGGGGGTGGGAGATACCATTCAGGTTTACAAAGCCAACATGATCATTCCCCAAATATCAGAAAATCTAACCAGAAGCGGAAATATGGATATACCGGAGAAATGTCCTGTGTGTGGTGAGCCCACTAAAATTCATAATGAAAATGATGTGAAAGCTTTATATTGTGAGAATTCTGAGTGTCTGGCTAAAAAGATCAAATCCTTAACTCACTTTGTCAGCCGGGATGCAATGAATATAGAAGGGCTTTCGGAAGCTACTATTGAAAAATTGATAGCAAAAGGCCTCATACATGAATTAGCAGACCTATTTTACGTGGAAAAATACAAGGACGTTATTACAAAGATGGAAGGCTTTGGTGAAAAGTCATATCAAAACTTGGTGAAATCCATTGAAAAAGCCCGCCATGTATCTCCGGCCAAATTCTTATACAGCCTTGGAATATTAAATATTGGTTTATCCAATGCAAAACTTATTAGCAAAGAGTTTAATCATGACTTTGATAAAATCAGAAATGCTAGCAAAGAAGAACTTATGTCTATTCCCGGTATAGGAGACGTAATTGCGGATTCCTTTATAGAATTCTTTAGGGAGGAAAGAAATCAGAATATAGTCGATGATTTATTAAAAGTCATACTATTTGAAAAACAAGAAACAAACAGTGAAAATCTGACACTTGCAGGTAAAACATTTGTAATTACCGGTTCTGTTGAGCATTTTACAAATAGAAATGAAGTCAAAGAAGTAATTGAACAAAATGGTGGTAAAGTTACAGGATCAGTAACTACCAAAACAGATTATTTAATCAATAATGATATCCTTTCTAATTCCTCTAAGAACAAAAAGGCAAAAGAACTTGGTATTCCCATTATTACAGAAGAAGAATTTGTAAAAATGATTTCATAGGTGTTGATTTAAAACCATATAAATTATAAGGAATTGTTGATGTTAGTATATAAGTATGGACACGAAAAGTTTAACACCATAAAATGGTTTTAGTGTGCGTTAAATACTGTCCAAGAAGGGAATCGTTATACGGAAGAATTCAAACAAGATTGTACGAAAGAATTCAAACAATAGATCTATATAAATAATTTTAATTATAGCATGTATAACCAAGATGGTAGACAAAGTAGCAGGTTTTTTACATAAACAACCTGCTACTTTGTTTATTTAAATTAATTCGGTCCATTAATAATAAACATTGTGAATCCTATTAAAGGTGTTTTATGGAACATCTATAAAGAACATTATACATTTCCTTAAAAAGTTCAATTGTGATGTAGATGAAAAGTCTACTTATTTTGCTATTTATTGGATAATAGTGCGTAGAACATAGAAATTTAATGAAATATAACAACAATTTAATAAAATTGTAAATAAATTGTCTAAAAAATATATTATATCTATGTTAAACTTAATATAATGTACAAGTGACATAAATAAAATATAAAGAAAAATATAGGTGTATAATGGTAAAACAAATTTTAGAACAAAATAACAAAAAAAATATCAAAAAAAATTACAAAAAGAAATTATTCTTCCTTGGATTTACTGGATTATTATTATTATTACTTCTTGCATATTTAATTATTTCCTTTTATTATAAAGAACATTTTTATAATAAAATAATTATCAATGGTGTAAGAGTCTCCAATATGACCGTTGAGCAAGCTGAAAAAGCTATAAATAAAGAAGTGAGATCTTATTTATTACCCATAAACGGGAGAAATGATGTGAAGGATGTTATTTTTGGAGATGATATTAACTTACATGCCGTTTTCGATGGTAGTTTAAGTTCAGCATTGGAAGAACAAAATGGTTTTGATTGGCCCCTTTATTTTTTTAAGGCACATGAAATAGAAGTAAATGCTTTAATTGAGTTTGATGATGCATTGCTTCAAAAGAAGTTTGATAAACTAAAGTGTTTTTCAGATAAAAATATAATAGAACCCCAAAATGCACATATTTCAGAATACGGTGAAAATGGTTATGAAATATTGCCGGAAGAGCATGGTGCAAAGGTAAAAAAGGATGTATTATATGAAGCAGTTAAAAAGGCATTTGTAACACTAGAACCATCTTTATCTATTGAAGAAGTAAAAGCTTATGAAGAACCCAAAATTACTTCTCAAAACCCAAAATTAATAGCAGCTTTAAATGAAATGAATAAAATAGCAGGTAGTAAAATAACATATAATTTTGGGGAAGATACTGAAGTTTTAGATGGTAATAAGATCAGCGAATGGTTATCAGTTAATAAAAAATACGAGGTAAAATTAGACATAGAAAAGATTAAAGAATTTGTAGATTACATAGGTTGGGCATATAATTCATTCGGTAAGACCCGAACTTTTACCACTTCATACGGTGATGTAATTGAAGTTCGTGGTGGCGATTATGGCTGGTGGTTAAATAGAGGTAAGGAAACATCAGAATTAAGAGAGCTATTACTTGAAGGTAAACAATTAGTCAGAGAACCGGCATATTTTCAGACTGCCAGGCAATATGGAAAAGATGATGTGGGAGACACTTATGTGGAAGTAAATCTAACAGCACAACATTTGTTTTTCTACATGGAAGGAAAGTTAATTTTAGAAACTGATTTTGTATCAGGAAATCTAAGCAAGAATTATGGGACACCTACAGGTACTTATTCTATTACTTATAAGGAAACCGATGCTACTTTAAAGGGAGAAAATTATGCAACACCAGTAGACTACTGGATGCCATTTAATGGTAATATAGGTTTTCACGATGCACCCTGGAGAAAAGATTTCGGAAAAGATATTTATATGAAGCAAGGATCCCACGGATGTATTAACATGCCTCCGGCTGTAGCTAAGAAATTGTTTGAGAATATTAGCAAAGGAATACCTGTTATAGTTTATGAATTAAAAGGAACAGAAAGCTATAAGATAGATAATAATAAACTTAATATTGAAAATGGTAAGTTTAAATAATACAGCTATATGAAAGTTCCATAAAAATAGAATAGGTTAAAGCCAAAAGAGTTGTACTTCGGTATAACTCTTTTGTTGTGTAAAGCACTACTATATGATAAACTTAAACAAATATATAAGATTTGGTTTAGTGTTCATTTTAGACCAATCTAATAAAACAATAAGTATTATATTTGCAGATATTATGGTATTGAATTGTAAAACATGCTAGAATAATAAAAAAACATAATAATAGTAAAGATGGTGATGAGATGCCGATTAAAGTACAGAGCAATTTGCCGGCAAAAAAAATACTTGAGGATGAGAATATATTTATAATGGATGAGACAAGAGCCTTAACCCAGGATATTCGTCCTCTTAGAATTGCAATATTAAACCTGATGCCTTTAAAAGAAGACACAGAAGTTCAGTTACTTAGAAGTTTATCCAATACACCGCTGCAGATTGATATTACATTTTTAACTACCAGTTCTTATGTAGGTAAGAATACAGCAGCAAGTCATTTAGAAAAGTTTTACTTATCCTATGAAGATGTAAAGAATATTAAATTCGATGGTCTGATTATAACGGGTGCTCCAGTTGAGCAGATGGAATTTGAAGAAGTTGATTATTGGGATGAGCTAGTCAAGATTATGGAATGGTCCAAGAAAAATGTAACTTCAACTTTACATATATGCTGGGGTGCACAGGCTGGACTTTATTATCATTTTGGTATTCCAAAGTTGCCGTTGGATAATAAAATGTTTGGGGTATTTAAACATAAGGTACTGAATAGAAAAGTACCATTGGTGAGAGGGTTTGACGATATATTCTATGCCCCTCATTCCAGACATACTACCGTTTCAAGAGAAGCTATTGTGAATAATCCAAACTTAACAATATTAGCGGAATCTGATGAAGCTGGTGTATTCATTGCTATGGCAGATGAGGGCAGACAAATATTTGTCACCGGTCATCCGGAATATGACCGTGTTACTCTGGGCAAAGAATATAAAAGGGATAAAGATAAAGGATTGGACATTGAACTTCCTAAGAATTATTATCCGGAAGATAATGATGATGAAAAACCATACCTGGTATGGAGAGCACATGCCAATGCCATGTATACTAATTGGTTGAATTATTATGTATATCAGGTGACTCCTTATGAATTATAATTAGTTAATATCTAAAGTGAGATTGGAGAATTAGATGATTTATTTAAAGAGCTTTACCTTCCCAAATGCTGACATAGAATTTAACTTTTTTATGAATATACAAAGAACCTGCTATGATTCCTATTATCCCTTTAAGATACTATCGAAACATGACCTTGACAGACTGGATTTTGATACGGTTACCATATTATATGGAGGGAATGGCTCAGGAAAATCTACTGCACTAAATGTTATTGCAGAAAAGACAGGCATTTACCGTGATTCCATTTATAATAAATCCAATTTTTTCTCTGATTACGTGAATATGTGCGGTATGAATGTGGAGGAGGATATTTCAGACAACAGCAGAATTATTACAAGTGATGATGTATTTGATTATATGCTGAACATCCGTAATCTGAACGAAGGAATTGACCTGAAGCGGGAAAAGCTGTTTGATGAATACCTGGATGCGAAATATTCTCAATTTCAGATGAAATCATTAGCAGATTATGAGCGGCTGAAAAAAGTAAATAACTCCAGGCGGAAAACCCAGTCCCGCTATGTTCGAGGTGAATTAATGGATAATGTTCGTGAGTATTCCAATGGGGAAAGTGCATTTCTCTATTTCACTGAAAAAATCGGTGAAAATGGCCTTTATTTATTGGACGAGCCGGAAAATAGCCTTTCCCCAAAGCGACAAATGGAATTACTGAGCTTCATTGAGGATTCAGCCAGGTTTTTTGGGTGTCAATTTATTATATCAACACATTCACCCTTCCTGCTTTCCATGAGAGGAGCAAGAATTTATAACCTTGATGAAAATCCTGTTACCATTCAGCGTTGGACGGAGCTGGAGAATGTACGTGATTATTATGACTTTTTTAAAACACATGAAAAGGAATTTCAATAGGAGTGGGTTTCCTTACAGGCTCAATAGATAATTAAGTTCAGGCTTATTATAAAATATGCTTATTTAAGTGAGAAGATCAAATAAGAAAGATGGTTAGGATGAATATTGATAACCTTTAGTTATTATTTTAGACGTTGTGTATAATTTACCGACGTCTTTTTTGTATAATTGATTACAAGTTTTTACGACGTAAACCTCAAGGTTGAAAAATCCCATAACGCTGTAAAGTTTTTATGAACATAAGGTGTTTTATTCCAGGAATCTAAAAAAGCCTTGCTTGTCAAGGCTTTCATATTGTGCTTAAAAGTCTTTGAGAAACAGTGGATGGGAAATCATAAAGAGGTAAAAACGGCTATGCTCAAATAGTATAATAATGTAAAACGTAAATTTTTTCTAACTTGTATTATAATGGTATAACATATATAATATTAAAGTATCAATAGTATATGGTGCTTTGTAAAAAGTCAAAAGGGAATGTGGTTTAAGTCCACAACAGCCCCCGCTACTGTAATTGGTTTGAAAGCTGTATGTAATAGTCATTGGAGAAATGTATGAACACTCAATCACCTGCCGGAAGTATTGCTTCGATTGAGATAGATGCATTTATCTGAGAAGACTGCAGTAAGTAAGATAACCATAAGTCAGGAAACCTGCCATATATAATTTAACCGCTCATTTTCGGTGGGGAAAAGAGAGCAGAAGGAGAATATAATGAAATATTTGCGTAAAATTTTGGCTATATTATGCTGTATGACTTTAGTGTTTGGTCTTGTAGCATGTAATAGCAAGGCGGACAATGTTTCCAAGAATTCAGATGTCAACCCGGCAGGGACATCAGAGGAGAAAAGTTCAGAATTAACAACAACACCAGTTCCGGAAGTACCGGGATCATTACCTGAGGCAACGAAATATCCGGTTACAATTACTGATTCAGAAGGTACAGAGGTAACTTTTGATTCAGGACCTATTAAGGTTGTTTCAATGGCTCCAAACATTACAGAAACCGTGTATCAGCTTGAATTGGAAAGTAAACTGGTTGGGCGTACCGATTATTGCGACTTTCCAAAAGAGGCACTTAGTGTAGAATCAGTAGGTACCTTAACTAATCCTGATATTGAGAAGATTATCAGTTTAGAGCCGGATATCGTGATTGCATCAACCCATTTTAGTGAAGAATCAAATAAAAAATTAACTGATTTAGGTGTTAAGGTTATTGTTCTATACGCAGCAAATGATGTAGAGGGTGCTTATTCTATTATTGAAACGATGGGCACCATATTTAATGTAAATGAAGCGGCTGCAACGGCTGTTAAAGATATGCAGATGTCGATTGAAGAGACAAAAGCATTAATAAAAGGTCTGGATAAACCAAGTGTATATTATGTTGTAGGATTTGGAGAATATGGCGATTATACAGCAGGAGGAGATACATTCATAAGCCAGATGCTAACAGAAGCTGGTGGTAATAATATCGCCCAGGCTGTATCGGGATGGTCCTATACATTAGAAAGTTTGGTGGAAGCTGATCCGGATATTATCATAATATCGGAAGATATGAAGTCAGACTTTGAAACAGCAGAGAATTATAAAGATTTAACGGCTGTAAAGAATGGCCGCGTATATGGAATAGATAAAAATATAATTGAACGTCAGGGATACCGTAATGCAGAAGGACTGAGAACCTTAGCAGAAATTATGCATCCGGAAGCGTTTAAATAGTATAATCGGGTTTTGAACAGGATAGTCGGCAGATATCCTGTTCCAAGCCCTTTTGTTGTACCCAGATTTAAGAAAAAGATATAGAGGCAGAATACGATATGAAAACAAGTAAAGTAAAAAAGTTAGGAAAACATAGAAATAAAAATAATCTATGGCAACTAATTGTTCTTATATTTATATTAATTTTATGCATTGCTATTTCAGCTTCTTTTGGCTCCGCTGATTTATCTGTAACTGACAGCCTAAAGATAATCGCTTCCAGGATACCGTATTTGGGAAAATATATTAATTTGTCAGTGATTACAGAAGCCAATCCTAATTATCCTAAGATTGTATGGCAGATCAGAATGCCGAGAATTTTATTAGCTGGTTTTGCAGGTTGCGGTTTGTCAGTGGTTGGGGCTGCATTTCAGGGACTGTTTCGCAATCCCCTTGCAGATCCACATATTTTAGGAGTTTCTTCAGGAGCAGCAGTTGGAGCTACCATTGCCATGTTAAGCGGAATCGGATTTGGTTTCCTGGGCCTTGGAGTAATTGGAACCTTTGCATTTATTGGAGCCATCCTAACTGCTTTTATCGTGTACCGGTTATCTTGTGTAGGTAATAAACTTCCTGTAGTAAATATATTGTTAACAGGGACTGTGGTCAGCACTATGCTTTCCTCTATAATATCCTTATTAATGACATTCAATCATGATAAGATAGAAAAAGTATATTTGTGGACTATGGGCAGTTTCTCAGCGGCAACTTGGGATAAGGTGCTTTTTTTGGCAGTATTTACTGTTGCTTGTTGTGGTGTAATAACTGTATTCTCACGGGAATTAGATGTACTAACTACTGGAAATGATACGGCAGAAAGTTTAGGCATTAATACAGCCAGGATAAAGAAAATACTTATTATAGCGGCATCCCTTCAGGTTGGAGCCTGTGTATCGGTCAGTGGAATTATCGGATTTGTGGGACTTGTTATTCCACATTGTATCCGTATAATAAGTGGATCAAAACACAAAGTATTATTGCCCTTATCCGGATTAGGGGGAGCAATTTTTTTGATTATTTGCGATACCATTGCCCGTAATGCAGTGGCACCTTCTGAGATACCTGTAGGAGTTATTACTGCAATGTTAGGCACACCATATTTTATCTATTTGCTGCAACGCAATAAGAGAAGGGAGATGCTGCATTGAATAAGAATTTAAATAAAACAGAAGGAAAGGGAATTGTTGTAGAGTCACTTTCCTGGCATCCTCCCAAAAATGAAAAACCTGTTCTGAATAATTTAAACTGTTTGATTGAAAAAGGAAATATTTATGGCATTATTGGACCAAATGGTTCAGGAAAAACTTCCCTGGTGAAAAATATCCTTAGATTCATAGAACCAGAGGACGGTAATATCACACTGGATGAGATTAATCTTAAGCATTATAAAAGAAGAGACCTTGCAAAAAAGATAGCACTGGTTCCGCAAAACACGGTATTAGATAGTTCTTTTCGCACCTATGATATTGTAATGATGGGGAGAATACCTCATCAAAAGAGATTTGCCAATGCAAGTGAGACTGACAGTGATATGGTACAGAAAGCTATGCTGTTAACGGATTGCTATCAATTACAGGATAAAAGTGTTGCTACATTAAGCGGTGGTGAATCCCAGCGGGTTGTAACAGCCAGAGCCATAGCTCAGGATACGCAATGGCTGATTTTGGATGAACCAACTTCAAGTTTGGACATAAAGCATCAGCTAGAGCTTATGGATTCCCTTAAAAAGCTCAATGAAAAGAAAGGAAAAACAATTATTGCCGTACTACATGATATTAATATTGCAGCTGCATATTGTAATCGGATTATTATGATGAAGAATGGACAAATCCACAGTAACGGTAAGACGGAAGAGGTTCTCACAAAAGAGAATTTAAATAACGTCTATGAAGTGGATTTTGAAATTTTAGAAAATACCCGGACCGGAAAGAAATATTATGTACCATATGCCAATGATAGGTGAAAGCTATAAATTAAACAATGAGTAAGTAAATTAAATAATGAAGCCATATATTTAAGTAAAGGTGGAAGGTATGGATTTATATTGATCCATTATTACATTAAAAATAATGGTAACATTGGAGGATGTTTTATAAATGAATTATAAAGATGCGTTAAAAATAATTGAACCTCCGGACAAAGAGGCTATAGCATTATGTAAAAAACGTTGGGATAGCATTGCAAAGCCATTACATAGTCTTGGAAAACTGGAGGATGGTATTATACAAATTGCAGGCATAGCAGGTAAGGAACAAATAGATCTGGATAAAAAAGCACTTGTTATTATGTGTGCAGATAATGGAGTCGTTGAAGAAGGAGTTACACAATCCAGCAGCCAGGTTACCGCCATTGTTTCAGAGAATTTCATAGATATGAATTCCTGTGCATGTATAATGGCAAAACAAATCGGTGCAGCTGTTTTCCCAATTGATATGGGAATAAATAGGGATACAAAATTACCTAATAATAAAAAAATTGCATACGGAACTAATAATATACTGTATGGACCGGCAATGACGAGGCAACAGGCAATTCAAGCCATAGAAGTAGGAATAGATACCGTATTTGAGTTAAAAGAAAAGGGTTACAATATCATTGCTACCGGAGAAATGGGCATTGGAAACACCACCACAAGCAGTGCTGTTACTTCAGTATTGCTGGATCTGCCGGTGGAAATGGTCACCGGTAAAGGTGCCGGATTATCCAATGCAGGATTAGAAAGAAAAATAGAGGTAATCAGAAAGGCAATCGAAAGAAACAAGCCTCACAAGGATGATCCGATTGATGTACTTTCTAAGTTAGGTGGCTATGATATTGCAGGACTGGCAGGGGTATTTATTGGTGGTGCCGCTGCAAGAATACCCGTAGTTATCGATGGCTTTATTACATTGGCAGCAGCATTAATAGCTATAGGGATAGAGCCTAAGGTATATGATTTTATTATGCCATCCCATGTATCTAAGGAAAATGGGGGCAAAATTCTTCTGAATGCTATTGGTATGCAGCCATATATCACCTGTGATATGTGCCTTGGAGAAGGCACTGGTGCTATAACATTATTCCCATTATTAGATATGAGTCTTGCAGTGTACAAGCAGATGAGTACCTTTGACCAGATAAAAATAGATGCATACCAGCCCTTAAAGTAATGATATTAAATTAAGAGATAAATAAAACGAAGCTGTGAGAATTAAAAGTAACACCATATTTAAGATATTATTTTCAGAAATTCCCCCATAGCATAAGTAATATATTTATTCCTTTTACTGTAAAAACTGATATTACGTTTACTTACATCCACATTAAGCTTGTAATAAACAACATTATGGCTATAGGAAGATTTGGATACCAAAGTATCGCTTACAAAACATATTCCCATACCGGAACAGGCAATATTATAAGCAGTGGACTGCTGATCCAGTTCAAATAATACTCTAGGTGTGAAACCATGTAATTTACATAGTTTTACACCTCTTTTCATTGTATCGTTGTTAGGCTTTAGAAAGATAAACGGATAATCTTTAAAATTCTTCAAAGGAATAATAGGAACAGACTCTGCAAGATAATCTTTTGAAAGAATTTGTTCCAAAGATAATTGATAATCAAGGAGTTTTTCATTTATTGGATATTCTTTTGGAACCGCTATTAAGAGATGCTCTTCCTGATAAACATACTGCTGGAAAAGAGTTTCGTCTAAAGCAATGTTATCTACAATAAAATCTAAATTACCGGATAGAAGATGGGATTCTAAATTAGAGGTATTATCCTCCACGATATTTATCTGAATCAAAGGGTATTTTTTTGTAAACTCAGAAAGAAGGGGAGGCAGGACATAGGAAGTAAATAAATTACTTCCGCCAATGGATAGTGTACCGATTTTTAATTCTTTCAGCTCTGAAATATATCTTTCAAAATCATGCTCTGTAGACATGATGGATTCTATTGCATGAATATATCTTTGTCCGTATTCTGTTAAGCCGATGGGAGAAATACTTCTATCAAATATGGGAAAGCCGATTTTCTTTTCAATTCGTTTGATTGTAGCACTTAAGGAAGGCTGTGATATATATAGATTTTTCGCTGCTTTTGAAAAACTCTTTTCTTTATACACTTCATAAACATATTCTTTACCTTCAAACATGATTCTCCTCCTATAACTTTGAAATTATAATGAATATAAAAGTATTTGTATTTGATTATAATATATTCTATTCATATAATAATTACAAGAGATAGTTTTTTATATTCATATAATTATAAATTATGCATTTTATAAAAAGGAGTATAGGATTATGGAGATTAAAACAAAGATCACTCTTAGTAATTATCGCAGTGAATCAGATTCAATCGGTTCAAAGAATATTCCCCAAAGTGCTTATTATGGAGTGCAGTCCCAAAGAGCAGCCGAGAACTTTCATATTACCGGATTATCCCTGCATCCTGAGATAATTAATAGTTTAGCATATATAAAAAAGGCCTGTGCCTTCACCAATTGTGAAGCAGGCTTATTAGGCAAGAAGAAAACGGTGGCAATCATACAGGCTTGTGATGAAATACTCAATGGCAAACTTCATGAATACTTTATTGTTGATCCCATTCAAGGGGGTGCCGGTACTTCAATTAATATGAATGCCAATGAAGTAATAGCTAATAGAGCAATTGAAATCCTGGGAGGAAATAAAGGAGATTATACCTTGGTAAATCCTAACGATGATGTAAATTGCGGACAATCAACCAATGATGTAATTCCTACAGCCGGAAAAATAACAACATTACGTTTGTTAGAGAAAGTACATAAGCAATTACTCCGATTATATCAGGCATTTCTTATAAAAGGAGAAGAGTTTAATGAGGTAATTAAGATGGGCAGAACGCAGTTACAGGATGCCGTTCCTATTCGTCTGGGACAGGAGTTTAATGCTTATGCAGTAGTTGTAAAACGGGATTTAGAACGAATATATAAAGTTATGGATGAAATGAGAAGTGTGAATCTGGGAGGAACTGCTATTGGTACTGGCCTTAATGCAGACACCCAGTATTTACAAAGGATAGTACCGAATTTGGCCAAAATCTCCGGCGTAAAACTTACACAAGGAGAGGATTTAATTGATGCTACTCAGAATCTGGATTCTTTTGCAGTGGTTTCAGGAGTAATTAAAACTTGTGCAGTGTCTCTTTCAAAAATATCCAATGACCTGCGTTTAATGTCATCGGGACCAAGAACCGGTTTTGGAGAGATTAACCTTCCAGCAAAGCAAAATGGTTCTTCTATTATGCCAGGTAAAGTAAACCCGGTAATTCCGGAAGTAATGAACCAGGTGGCCTTTAATATTATTGGAAATGATGTTACCATTACTATGGCAGTAGAAGCAGGACAGCTTGAGCTAAATGCATTTGAACCCGTTATATTCTATAATCTATTCCAATCCATTGATACTTTATCTTATGCTGTAAAAACCTTTGTAGACAACTGTGTAATAGGCATTACAGCTAATGAAGAACATTGCAGGCATCTAGTGAATAACAGTGTAGGTATCATAACAGCAATATGCCCTCATGTAGGCTATAAAAAGGCCTCTGAGTTAGCCAAAGAAGCAATCACTACGGGGCAGTCTGTAAGGGAATTGGTATTAAACGAAGGTTTACTGGGTGAAGAGGATCTTGATAAGATATTGGATCCGATACACATGACTGTGCCGGGAATCTCAGAGAAAAAGCTACTTCATATTTCATAACCATAAAAATAAACAAGGTAAATTTATTTAATATTACATGCAACAATTTGGGTACCACTCATTGAGTGGTACCTTCTTCATAATATGTAAAGTATAAAGATATTCTCTGTACAATAATCATGACTGCTATGTATATTGGACATATCGGAATTACTTAGTTGATATTTTAATAAGTATATGTTAATATTATAAAAAATTAAGGGTAGGTAGCTGTTATGTCTGATTTAAAAATATTCCTAATGAATAGGGACGACGATAGGCAGCGCTTGTAACTGTGTGAAACCATAGGTACAAGCGCTTAAAGTGTTGTGCCTATGTGGAGATATTAGATATTAGTTAAGGGCCACATTGGTAAAGTATTTTTACTGGTGTGGCCCTTTTTCTATATAAAAAATTCCATATAACTTATATGAATGAAAATTTTCATATATTATTTTTAAGGAGGTGGTGCTATGAGGCATAAAGACGATGCCTGTATGGATGTGGCATACTGTTTTATAGGAGAAATTATAAGATAAAAATTATTAAGATGAAAAAAATAATAGAAAGGCTGCCACAAGGCAATTTCTTTCAAAGTTTGAGAGAAGAACAATAAAGGGATTCAAATTAAAGGAATTCAAATAAAAGAATTCCATGATATAAATCTTTTAAGGATGAAAGAACTTAACCTGACTTATGTGGCGGTATCACATGTGTAAAGCGGATGTGATATGTAAAGGGTGTAAATATGAAGATGTTACAAGGAAATATAGTAAATAAAACCATCGAAGCGGAAGAAATAGAGAATTATATCGGGCAGAAGATTAAAATACATGGGAGTATTTATAAAATAAGAAAAATGAGTGGTTTTGCCTTTGTTTTACTGCGTACAAAACGTAAAATTGTACAGTGTGTTTATAATGAGGAATTCTCCCAGTTTGACTTGAATTTGTTAAAGGAAGAAAGCAGTGTATATGTTACAGCTAATGTAGTAAAAGAGGAAAGATCAAAAACAGGCTGGGAACTAAGAATACTTGAAGCCAAAGTGTTATCAATGCCACAAGAGGAACTGCCCATTGTTATAAATAATAAAATAGTGGATACCTCAATGGAAAACTTATTGGATTTCCGTCCCATCACATTAAGAAATGAAAAAGAGAGAGCAATTTTTAAGCTGCAAGAAGGAATATGTAATGGCTTTCGTACATTTTTGCTAGGTCAGAAGTTTACTGAAATCCATACACCTAAAATTGTATATGCAGGAGCAGAAGGGGGCGCTAATATTTTCAAATTAGATTACTTTGGCAAAGAAGCTTATCTTGCCCAAAGCCCACAGTTTTATAAGCAAATGATGGTTGGAGTATTTGAAAGGGTTTTTGAGATTGCACCGGTTTTCAGGGCAGAAAAACATGATACTTCCAGACACTTAAATGAATATACCAGCGTGGATTTTGAGATGGGGTATATTGAAAGTTTTGAAGATATCATGGAAATGGAGACAAAGATGCTCCAATTTATAATGGACTATTTACAGGAGACCTACTCTTATGAATTGGAATTGTTAAAGGTAGCCCTTCCGGATGTTGCTGAAATACCTTCTATAAAATTTAAGGAAGCAAAAGAATTAATTTCTAAGGAATATAAGAGAGAGATAAAAGACTTTGATGATTTTGAGCCGGAAGAAGAAAAACTCCTTAGTAAGATAATTGAGAAAAATACTGGTTCACATTTTGTTTTTGTCACCCATTATCCAAGTAAAAAGAGACCTTTTTATGCTAAGGAGGATAGGAATAATCAGGAGGAAACACTTAGTTTTGACCTGTTATTCAGAGGACTTGAAATAACCACGGGAGGACAAAGAATTCATGATTACAATGAACAGGTAGAGAAAATGAAAAAACGCCAAATGACAGTAGAGCTCTTTGAAAGTTACCTAATGATGCATAAGTATGGAATGCCGCCACATGGAGGTTTGGGCTTAGGTTTAGAAAGGTTTACAATCAAATTGTTGAATCAGGATAATGTTAGACTGGCAACCTTGTTTCCCAGAGATATTCATAGAGTTACACCATAAGGGATAGAATATGTAATTAATGAATTTTTAAGTTAATTATTGGTAGAAATTTATATGAGTATATAGTATAATAGTATAATGTAATTTATGTATAGAATGATAGGGATTAGAAAAGTGTCAAAACAAGATTCTTTTTAATAATATCTTCACTTTACAAAGTTTAGATTTTTTTAGAAATAATGTTGCCATATGCTTGCTAATATAGTACAATAGCCCTATATGAGGGTAGCGAAGGATTTATAACTAAATATATTAATTTACTAAACATAAACTAAACTTATATAGGTAAATGCTGCAATTTAAGCCGTATCCATTTTGAGGCTATTGCAAAATAAAAATTAGTGTTTTTAGAGGCTAGATGCTTACAAAAGACAGACTGTTTATTTTGCGATGGTCTTTTTTATTATAGAAAGATTTATAAAATTCAATGAGGGTACAGTTATGGTAAAGGGAAATCAAGATATGCAAAATCGATTCAATCCAAAAATGATTTTAGTTGTAATTTTATTAAGTTCTATTCCGATTTTAACATTTTCTATTTTAGAAGTTTCAATGGGAGTGATTTCAGAAAATGAAGACTATGTAAAAACAGCTCATTTTCTCGGGTTTGCTGTGGCTTTTATTATAATATTTATTATTTCTATGATTATTGGTCAGTACATAAGAGCTGTGAACGATAAAAAAGTACTGGTAGCCACATTAGAACTAAAACACATAACCAACAGCATTCATGCCGGAGTGGTTAACTTTTTGCTGGAAAAGAATTACGGAATCACTTATGCCAGTGACGGATTTTACGATATTATTGGTTACAGCAAAGAAGAAGTAGAAAAAAACAATAACAGTATTTTAAAATTTATTTATGAGGAAGATATAGAAAAGTTTCAATTCCCTATACACGGGTTTCGGATCGGTGATTATATTCAAAAGGAATTCAGAATTCGGACGAAAAGTCAGGAGATAAGGTGGATATTATTTAACGGTAATTACTCAGAAGGAAAAGACGGGCATACTATTTCCGCAGTTCTAGTTGATGTTACGGAATCAAGGCAAATGCATGAGCGGTTATTAGTGGAAGAACAGCGCTATCGTGTGGCTACCGAAATCTCCAACGATATTCTATTTGAATATGATATCAAAAAGGATTACATGAAATATGCAGAGCGTTATAGAGATTTATATAATATGGATCCAAGTATTCCTGACTTTACGGGTCAATATGAATTTTTCGAGAAGATTATCCATCCGGAGGATATTGGCTTATTTATAGAATACTGTAAGTCTCTGGGCAGTGGAAAAGCGCTGATTGAAGCTGAATTTCGATTGCTTGATAAAAATAATAACTATGTTTGGTGTCATCTTTGCGGGAAAACTATTTATGATGAAAAAATGCAGCCAATTAAAGTAATCGGTAAATTAGTTAACATTGATTTGTATAAAAAAGATTTTGAAGTTCTTGAATATAAAGCTAAAAGAGATCCACTTACAGGTGTATACAACAGAAATGTGGTGGAGGACTTAATTAATGAATATATTGAGAAGAATAAAGAGCAGCAGCATACCTTTATGGTTGTTGATATTGACGACTTTAAGAATATTAATGACCAATATGGGCATCAAAGAGGTGATAAAGTATTATCCTTTGCAATTAATCAAGTAAAATTAATTTTTTCATCCGATGAAATTATAGGCCGAATTGGCGGTGATGAATTTGTTGTTTTTATTGGAGATACCACCGACGAGGAAATGATTTTTTCAAAAGCAGATATTTTACATAAAGCGTTACAAACAGTTTATCATGATAATGGATTTGATATTTCACTTTCTGGAAGTATCGGAATATCAACGTATCCAAAGGACGGACAAAATTATGAGGAATTATTTGAGCGGGCAGATCATGCCCTATATGATGTAAAAGAGGGTGGCAAGGATGGGTATAAGTTATTTGCTTAATGAATGATAAAATGCATTGGATTGTTAAAAAACTGTCATTCAGGATGTATATTCAGATAGCCGGATTATAGGGGAAGAGTCTAAAAAATAGATGTTTCCCTTAAAATCCGGCTTTTCTGAATCTGAATTTATACTATTGAATGATATTTTATTATTTTAACCAGGCCATATTATTTAAAATCCTTTATGGAAATTGCTTTGGTAATACCCAGGAGTATGACATATAACATACAGAGCAATGCGCAAAAGGCCAGCAGCATTAAGATACCGGTGGGAGCTATATATTCATAGATCCGATATATGAGATAACTGCTTCCGGCAATAATAATACCAGGTTTTAGAATCAAGTTGACGGAATGAAAAGAAGGTTTTATATTCTTTATAACGATAAAGCCGTCAAAAGAGGTTATAACCAACTGGCTTATTAAAAGGCTTATCAGGTAGCCTCTTATACCATCCCGGGGAACCAGCCATAATATAAGGAGAATTCCGGTTGCATGACCAACGATGGAGTTGGCAAAGGTTAAGTGAGCCTTTCCCAAACCGTTTATAATACTGCTTAAGGTAGTAGTGATATACAAAAAAGGACACATCCAGGCCAAAGTCATCAGCAGATCTCCGGCAAGTTCATTATTAAAAATTACATTTCCTAATTCCTTACCAAAGGTTAAAAATACTCCCATACTTAATATACCGATTAGTATACTGTACTTTATAGACAGAGCAGAGGTTTTTCGAATGGTGTCATAGTTTCTGGAAGCCTGTGCTTCTGATATAGTTGGTAATAACAGAACGGATAAGGAATTGGTTATGGCAGAGGGAAACATAATAAAAGGTATGGACATGCCGGTCAATGTACCATATACGCTAAGAGCTTCGGAATTACTTAAGCCATGTTTTTTTAGCATACTTGGGATAATTATTGCTTCTACACTATGTAAAATACTGATCAGTAAACGGTTGCCGGTCAGGGGGAGGGCTAATTTAACCAAAACATTTGCCAAACTTCTATTTCGAATTTCTACAAAACCACTTATTTTTGAAAGCTTATTTACTTCTCTGGAAGCAGAAGTACAAAATAGAGAGATAATATTATATAAATCAGAGAAAATTTCGCCTATTACAATACCAAGGACAGCCAATTCACAGGTTACCTTTGGATTTCCGCCACCTAGAGCTCCTGCAAGTACATAGACTGTTATAACACGTACTGTCTGTTCCAATAGCTGTGTTGTGGCAGGCACACCTGCTTTCTTTAAACCATAATAATAACCATTAATACAAGCAGTCATTCCGCAGAAAGGGAACACATATGCCAATATTTTTAAGGAAGAAGCACTGCTGGGTTCCATCAGTATATTGGAAGCTATAGTTTCTGAATTAAAATAAATCAGGACAGATAATAGAAGGGCAATCCCAACAGATAAAACCATGCCTATTTTAAGAATCTTAGGTATATTCTTGTAGTGTTTCTTGCCAAGTTCTGTAGCAACCATAGTGGATATGGCAGTTTGGATACCGGAAGCATATATTGTAAAACAAATACCATACACAGGAAATACCAATTGATAAACACCAATTAATTCAGCACCCATTGCATTGGACAGATAGATGCGATAAAAGAACCCGATTAATCGGGTCAGTAAACCGGCTATGGTCAAAATGGCAGTACCTTTTATTAAGTTACTTTTGCTCATATATATAACCATGCTCCTTTCAAAATCTTTGAAAGAATAAAATTCTTTCAACCTTCACCATAAATCTAATAAGAACTTATTTAAATATATTCGAAGAATAGGAAACAATTACAGAAGAATGAAACTAATTGATTTTGTATACACTATAATTTTATAAAAATCTTGAGGCTGTCGGTAAACTTTGATATACTAATAAAACAATATATCCTTTGTTTTTACAAAATAACGGAATGAGGGTAAAGATTATGAAGAAAATTCTTATGATTGGTACAGGAGGAACTATTGCATCAGGACCTTCCTCCCATGGATTAGTACCTCAATTAAATTCTGATGAAATTATTAAGTACATTCCAGATATTTCTTCTATTTGTCAGGTGGAGACTATTCAAATATGTAATATTGACAGTACTAATATTTCTCCTGAAATATGGATTAAATTAGTTAAGACCATTGAAGAAAATTATGAAAAATATGATGGATTTGTTATTTGTCATGGTACCGACACCATGGCATATACTGCGGCAGCTGTTTCCTATATGGTACAGAACTCACCAAAACCTATTGTTTTAACTGGTGCTCAAAAACCTATAACCATGGAAATAACGGATTCCAAGACCAATCTATACGATAGTTTTTTATATGCTGCTTCGGATGATGCCTCTGGAGTTCAGATTGTATTTAATGGTAAAGTAATACTGGGAACCAGAGCAAGAAAGACCCACTCTAAAAGTCTGCAATCCTTTTCCAGCATTAATTATCCATACCTTGCTTTGATACAGGACGGACGTATTATTCCATATATAAAGCAGGAAAAATATAAAAAACCGGTATTCTACCATGAATTAAATTCAAAGGTAGGACTTTTTAAACTAACACCCGGTGCCAGTGAAGATGTTCTTGGTTTTATGTTTGAAAAGTATGATGCTATTATCATTGAAAGCTATGGAGTAGGTGGTATACCCAATCTTCCGGAACATCATTTCTTAGACTTGATACATGAGTGGATTGTAAAAGGAAAAACCGTTGTTATGACTACTCAGGTACCAAACGAGGGCAGTGATATGACAATCTATAAAGTGGGAAAGGAATTAAAAAATAGGGTAAGTTTATTAGAGTCCTATGATATGATTATAGAAGCTGTGGTTTGTAAATTAATGTGGATATTAGGTCAAACTAATGAACAGGAAGAAATAAAGAAATTATTTTATAAAACCGTAAGCAATGATATTCTGTACAATTATTATTGAGAGTACCTAAAACAATCAGGTCTAAAAAGGAGAGTAGAGATGTTAGAAGTAAATACAAAAGCACCGGATTTTAGCTTAAAAGATAAAGATGGGAATACTGTTCGTTTGTCAGATTTTCTAGGAAAGAAAGTGGTAGTTTATTTTTATCCTAAGGACAATACTCCTGGATGTACCAGACAGGCATGTGCATTTCGGGATACCTTTCAGGGATTTCAGGAAAAAGATGTTGTAGTAATTGGAATCAGTAAAGACGGTGAAAAGTCTCATCAAAACTTTGCAGCTAAACATGAATTGCCTTTTATCTTATTATCTGATCCGGATTTGGAAGCTATTCAAGCATATGATGTATGGAAGGAAAAGAAGTTATATGGTAAAGTATCCATGGGAGTAGTTCGTTCTTCTTATGTTATTGACGAAAAGGGAGTAATAGAGAAAGTATATGAAAAGGCAAAACCGGATACCAACGCAAGTGAGATATTAGAATTCTTAAATCAATAATATAAAATAATTAAAGACTGTCATTCTGAGCAGAAATTCAGCAAAGCTGAATCGGAGCGGATGTTCTCAATAAGAGAGCGTTTGTCTAAAGGACTCAGAATGGCAGTTTTATTAAATTAAAAGGAACCTATTGTTTTAGAACAGGCCTAGTTCAACTTTCCAATGCCTGTTCAACTATATAATTTGATAATATAGTATAAACCTCATTAAAATCCCTTTTCATTCGAATAGGCTTAAAATTATCATCAACAAAACAATGCTTGGATTCCCCGGTGGCACGTATTTTGCCGGTCTTAGCATCTTTTACCATATAACGGATGGTCATTCTTAATCCATTAAAAAATTCTATTCTGGGATAGATTAAAACTTCTTCGTGAAATCTAACGGAACTTTTATATTGGCAAGTGACCTCCAAGACAGGAGATAAAATACCAAGGGACTCCATCTTATCATAGCCAAACCCAATTTGCTCCAGAAAGTGAACCCTTGCTTCTTCAAACCATCGTATATAATTCGAATGGTGAATCACACCCATTCGGTCTGTTTCATAATAATGAGCTTGTCTTTTATAACATAACTCCATCTTTTTTGATTCTTGTTTTTCAGTTAAAAAATTCTTCATACTCCACCTGCCTTCTATATTCATCATTAAATATTATAAGACAATACAAAATAAAGTACAACCGGTTAATTATTTTAGAAATACGGTATTATTTTCACATTCTTTATTGACAAAGGCGCAAGGAGGTGCTATCATTTCTAAAGAAACTGCACTAATTTAGTCGGAAATGAATTAGTAGGATTTTAAACGCTAAGAATATAAGAGAGAGGTGATTGGATTGAAGCTATCTACGAAAGGCAGATATGGTTTACGTGCTGTACTGGATTTGGCTATCAATGGCGAGAAAGAGGCAGTGGCGCTTAGTGGAATAGCAGAGAGACAGGAAATATCTATTAGCTACTTAGAACAATTAATTGCTAAATTAAGAAAGGCAGGAATTGTAACTAGTTTTCGTGGCGCTCAAGGGGGATATCTCTTAGCAAAAAAACCGGAAGAAATATCAGTTGGAGAAATATTACGGGCACTGGAAGGGGATTTAAATCCCGTTAATTGTTCTGAAGTAATAGGCAGCGGAGAGCCTTGTTCTGGTGCAGATTTATGTGTAACAAAATATGTTTGGATGCGTATTAGTGATAGTATAAATAATGCAGTCGATACAATTATGCTATCCGAATTAATAGAGGAAAGCTGGAAGATACGTTCTGAGCACGGAATTATGGAAGAAGATACTAGCCGGACAAAACCATCATGTGGGCAGTAAGGCTATTAAATATAATAGGAGATGACAACAATGGATAAGAAAATATATTTAGACAATGCAGCTACTACAGCTACAAGACCTGAAGTTGTGGAGGCAATGCTTCCCTATTTTACGGAGATGTTTGGAAATCCTTCCAGTATTTATGAATTTGCTTCACAAAATAAAAAGGCAGTGGATGAAGCAAGAACGACCATCGCAAATTCTTTAAATGCAGAAATTTCGGACATTTATTTTACAGCCGGTGGATCTGAATCCGATAACTGGGCTTTAATAGCAACTGCAGAAGCTTATGCTTCAAAAGGAAAACACATTATTACTTCTAAAATAGAACATCATGCAATACTTCATACCTGTGAATACCTTGAAAAAAATGGATTTGAAGTAACTTATATTGATGTAGATGAAGATGGTATTCTTAAGTTAGATGAACTTAAGAAAGCAATTCGTCCCACAACAATATTGATTTCTATTATGTTTGCTAATAATGAAATTGGAACTATACAGCCGATTAAAGAAATTGGTGAAATTGCAAGAGAAAATAATATATTATTCCATACGGATGCTGTGCAGGCTTATGGCCAATTAAATATTGATGTGAATGCGTTGAACATTGATATGCTAAGTGCCAGCGGTCATAAGTTTAACGGACCGAAAGGAATTGGATTCTTATATATCCGTAAAGGACTTAAATTAAAATCATTTATTCATGGCGGCGGACAGGAAAGACACAGAAGAGCAGGTACGGAAAATGTTCCTGGTATTGTGGGACTTGGCAAAGCAGCAGAAATAGCAATGGCTACTTTGGAAGAAAGAGGACAAAAAGAAGCTGCTTTAAGAGATATGTTAATTCAAAGAGTACTAACTGAAATTCCATATGCAAGATTAAATGGACACAGAGCAAAAAGATTACCAAACAATGCGAATTTTAGTTTCCAATTTATTGAGGGCGAATCTTTACTGATTATGCTAGACATGCAAAATATTTGTGCCTCCAGTGGTTCTGCCTGTACTTCCGGTTCCTTGGATCCATCCCATGTACTGCTTGCTATTGGATTACCTCACGAAATCGCACATGGTTCTTTGCGTTTAACATTAAGCCATAATACAACAGAAGAAGAAATCAATTATACTGTAGATAAAATTAAAGAAATTGTTGCAAAATTACGTTCTATGTCTCCTTTATATGAAGATTATGTAAAGAATAATCTAAGATAATTGTTGATTTAGAGTTTAGAGAATAATGATATCAAAAAGAATAATAGGATTATTTCCAAATGGAGGAATTATAAATGTACAGCGAGAAAGTAATGGATCATTTTACAAACCCAAGAAATGTTGGGGAAATAGAGAACCCAAGCGGGGTAGGAACTGTTGGTAATGCAAAATGCGGCGATATTATGAGAATATATTTAGATATTGATGATAAAGGCATTATCAATGACTGCAAATTTAAAACTTTTGGATGTGGTGCAGCTGTTGCTACCAGCAGTATGGCTACCGAATTGGTAAAAGGTAAAAATATAGAAGAAGCTTTAAAGGTTACAAATAAAGCAGTTATGGATGCTTTAGATGGTCTTCCTCCGGTAAAAGTTCATTGTTCTCTCCTTGCAGAGGAAGCTATTCATGCTGCTTTATGGGACTATGCAACGAAGAATAACATTAAAATTGAAGGTTTGGAAAAACCAAAGGACGATATCAGCGAAGAGGAAGTTACAGAAACCTACTAGGAGGCATTTATTTGGAAAAGAAAAAAGTAGTTGTAGGTATGTCCGGTGGAGTTGATTCTTCTGTTGCAGCGTATTTACTGAAAAAAGCAGGGTACGATGTAATTGGTGTAACCATGCAGATATGGCAGGATGAAGATGCTGCAGCCCAGGAAGAAAGCGGAGGATGCTGCGGTTTAAGTGCTGTGGATGATGCAAGAAGAGTTGCTAATGCATTAGAAATTCCTTACTATGTAATGAATTTTAAAAGAGAATTCAAAGGATCTGTAATGGATTATTTTGCAGAGGAATACTTAAAAGGAAACACACCAAATCCTTGTATTGCTTGCAACCGCTATGTGAAGTGGGAATCTTTGCTGAAACGTTCTCTTGACATTGGAGCGGAATACATTGCTACCGGGCATTATGCCAGAGTGGTTCGGCTGGAGAATGGAAGATACACTCTTATGAAATCTGCAACTGCAGCCAAGGATCAAACCTACGCATTATATAATTTAACACAGTATCAATTGGCGCATACTTTAATGCCGGTTGGTGAATATACAAAAGATGAAATCAGAGAAATTGCAAAAGACATTAATCTAAGAATTGCTAATAAGCCGGATAGTCAGGAAATCTGTTTTATACCGGATAAGGATTATGCAAAGTTTATTACTGAGTATACAGGTGAAGAAGTGAAAGAAGGTAATTTTGTAACTCCTGAAGGAAAGGTAATTGGAAAACATAAAGGTATTATTCATTATACAGTAGGTCAGAGAAAAGGACTGAACCTTGCAATGGGACATCCTGTGTTCGTACTGGCTATCAGACCGGATACCAATGAAGTTGTTATTGGTAATGCCGATGAAGTGTACAGTAACAAACTGTATGCAGGAAATTTGAATTTTATGTCCATTGAAGACTTAGAAGGTGAAATGGTAGTGGATGCTAAAATCCGCTACAGTCATAAGGGTTCTAAATGTACCATTCGAAAAGTCGGTGAAGATAAAGTAGAATGTGTATTTGAGGAACCTCAAAGAGCCATAACACCCGGACAGGCAGTAGTATTCTATGATGGAGACTATGTAGTAGGCGGGGGAACGATTCTTAGAGATGAATAATAAGTGACTGCTGTCATTCTGAGCCTACGAGGCTCGAATGACAGTTTTTTTGATTATTTGGAAATTCATTTTATTTAGAGGCGGCAGTACCACATCTTTGTTGAGCGGTACTTGCCGTCTTCTGATTTATAGTATTCTTTATTGAGTTTGTTAGAACGTTCTGCAGTTGTTCTTCTGGCATATTCTTATTTCCATTCTTCACAGCCCTTTGTCGTATGTTAAAAAGTCTAGGATTGTCTTTAAACTGCTTATGTAGTAATATTTCGAAAAAATTTGTAATTATATAGTCTTTTCTGCCTAATATGGTATATTTTGTATTGACAATTATTAGTAAACCATAGTATATTTATATTGTAAGTGAATAAGTAAGCTTACAAAAAGTTATTTTCATAACAAAACAAATATAAATTGAAAGTGGGGATGTATTATGCAAAAAGTCATTAAAGGTTTCTATTCAATGGTACTGGTTTTTTTCTTAATCATTGCAACAGCTAAAGGAATTACGGTTAATGCGTCACAATCGGATGGTAATCCATTAGTAATTAGTGAATACAATTTTTGCAGTTATTCGGATGGTGATATCACAGTTTCTGATACAGAAGCGGTGTTAGAGCTTATTGATTCATCTAGCATAATCGATTCACAGAGGGACAATATGTCACATGTAACAAGCCCTGCAAGCGTTATAAGCATGGAAAGTGCAACAACGATAACTCCAGACGCATATGAACCCAATGATACTATTGCTCAAGCATATCCATATGCAAGAACAACTGTTTTAAGTGGGAATCCATTTATTGAAGGTTATAGAAATTCTAATTGTCATGTGGAGGGAGACCGGGATTTTTTTAGTATTTCATTAAATGCTGGAACAACATATGATGTTGTCTTGAAAAATTTGTATAACGAGGATAGACATATTTATGTGTGGCAAGATAATGGGGATGGAACATGGTCTAGATGGAAAAAATCAAATGCAGTTGCAGGACAGCCGGAATATTATAAAATCAAACCATCAGTAAGTGGAATATATTATATTGAAATTTCGGGTGGAAATCCTGAAGCATTACATTACTTTTTCTCAGTTGCACAAACAGGAACTGTTAATACAGATCTTTGGCCTGGTGGTACAACAACACCACCGTCTGGATTTTTATCTCTTGGAACGTTTACCAGAACACCTGTATCCTATAGTATAGGATCAAAACGTATTTATTCAACTTCAAAACTTGAACTAAAAATTCCTAAAAATGGGAACACAGATAGAGCGCAGGGAACGGTAACTTTTATTGGTACTTCATCATCATATACTTTTGATTTTGCAAATGCAGTTAATGAAATTACGACATTTAACTTATCTTCAATTCCGGAGGGTACATATCGAATAGAAGTATATGGATATGCTTTTGGAACATCAGGGCAAGCAACAGTCCAATATAGGTTTACTTACTAATTAACAGAGGATAACTTCTAAAGTAAATGAACTTCTTTCACAGCATGTATGTTACATTTGCTCTGAGAAGTAGGTTACGTTCAGTTGTATCATAGCCATCTTATCTCTTATCAGCAGTTGGATAGTTTGTCAAGAACAAAGTCGCAGAGCTACTAGAACATTCTTGATAAATTATCTAACTGCTATTATACTTGCTTTGAGAAAGGTGTGTCTACTTGGTATACTTCTTTATACATATGAAATAAGCGAAAACAAGAGTGTACTCAGGTTTTCGCTTACTTCTGAATTTTATAGGTTAAAAATGTTATAAGTATAAGAATGACAGTAACAGTTATTAAATTAAGATTCTTCACCTTATTGCATGAGAATGACAGTTTATTTTCTATGATATTTGTTGAATATCTGATATATCCGGTGATACCATCATAGAATAGTTCGTATAATAAACCACAAATCCCGGTTTTCCACCAGCCGGTTTTTTTACGTTCTTCCTCTCTGTATAATCAATTTCTACTTTGTCACCTTCTCTGCCTTTGGAATAGAAAGCCGCTAAACGTCCGGCTTCTTCAAAGGTTCGATCCGGTATTTCTTTTCCTTCCGTTTGTAAAATTACATGAGAGCCCGGTATGTTTTTGGCATGGAACCACCAGTCACCCCCGGTTGCAAATTTAAAAGTTAATTCATCGTTTTGATAATTGTTTTTTCCTACATAGATGTGAAAACCGTCGGAAGAGAGATAGTGGAAAGGCCTGCTGGTTACCTTTTGTTTTTTATTTCCCTTGTTGCCGGGTTTTCCAGGTGTAAACTTACGTTTCATGTATCCATATTCCATAAGTTCTTCCTTTAGTTCTACCAAATCGTCCTCGGCTAATGCAATATCTAAAGAAGTACGGATGGAATCCAGATGTATTAAGTCTATTTTGGTTTCTTCAATAAGGGAAGACACTGCATCAAAGGTTCTTTTAAGTTTATTATATTTTTCAAAATACTTTAACGAATTTTCTTTTGCAGTTAAGGTTGGGTCAAGCGGAATGGTGATTTCTTCGTTGGTATAATAGTTTAGAGCAGTTAAAGATTTTGCACCCGGTTCTAAGTTATAACCGTAGGTATTGATCAGCTCACCATAAACTTTATATTTATCACGCTTTTCTGTGTCTTTTAACTGCTTTAACTGTAATTCGTATTTTTTTGTATTTCTCTCAATTGCATTAGAAACAATTTTTCTTAAATCCACTGATTTTTGACGAATCCTTGTAATAGCATTTTTGGAAGCATAATAAGTTTCCAGTACCTGAGAAATGGATTCATAATCCAGTTTTGTAAGATTAGAATAACAAGTCAGTGGTATACAGGAGAATTCAACAGGTGAATTGTCTTCATCATATACAATATTAGGTTGAAACTTATATTCTCTTATATCACCAATTAATCGGTCGAAGTTTTTATATAAATGAACACCCTCCAACTCACTTAAAGAACTGGTAGATGCCTCGGAATCTAAAGAAGCACGGTAACAAATTTCATTTGCAATCAAAGGGCTAATACCAGTTAAAGCGGTATAAATAGCTTTCCCTAAGGGAAAAGGTTTCTTTAAAACATGCTCTGTAAAGGCTTCGTAAGTAAGAGTTAAAGGATTTTGTTTATCCCCGGAAACAGGAATGAAATATTCTCTTCCGGGCAATACTTCACGTACGGAACTTACCAAATGAGACACGTGTTTTATACTGTCTATGATATTCATGGTATCATCGCAAAAGATAATGTTGCTGTGTTTACCCATCAATTCTATAATTAAATACTTTACGCAAAGATCTCCTAATTCATTTAGATGTTCAATTTTTATTTGAACAATTCTCTCTAAACCGGGTTGTATAATATCTAAAATTCTTGCACTGTTTAAATGTTTTCGAAGGAGCATGCAAAATCCGGGAGCAGTAAGGGGATTCTGTTTACTTTCTTCTGTCAGATAAATCAGCGGAAGACTGGCTCCTGCTGATAAAAATAATTTATAATTTGCTCTGTTGTTCTTTATGATTAAGACTAATTCATCTTTTTCCGGCTGTGATATTTTGGTGATTCTGCCATCCACCAGTTTTTCTTTTAATTCATAAACTACATTAGAGATAACAAGTCCGTCCAATGCCATAACAATTTCTCCTTTAAGTATATTAACATATCTTAAGTATTACCTTAAGGCTGCTTTGAAAACAAAAATAAAGAGGTTAGTGTAAATTATTGAAATGCATAATTCACAACCCTGATTTGTGGCAGTGCCATATCTGTAAGCAGATGCGGCATGCAATGGGAGCTAGGTTGAAAAACAGGTTTTTCAATGGAATTTGTGCCTGCACACAAAATTATTACCGTTATTAAATGGTGCTAAGGCACCAGAATTAAAGTTAATAGATTTCTTTCACTGCACTATAGTATAACATCAGAGAGCAGCAGGTGCAACCATGCGCCGGGCAAACTTTTTTCATTGTTTTTTTAATTGGTAATCTTGACTTGTGTCACCATTTCAATTATAATGAATTGAAATGCCTATAAATAGAATGTTATATTTTTGAAATAGTCTAACCTGAAAAGGCAGTCCTTCCCTTCCTAAGGAAAGGGATTGCAGATATGAGTTAAAATCTAAAAATAATTATCAAAAATGAAAGAACGTGTGAATTATGTTAAAAAGTATGACTGGCTTTGGAAGGTGTGAAGTATCAACTCCAGAACGTAAGGTAATAGTTGAGATTAAGGCAGTTAATCATCGGTATTGTGATATTTCTATTAAAATGCCCAAAAAGTTAAGTTTTTTTGAGGCGGGTATACGAAATGTATTAAAGGAATATATCGGACGTGGTAAAGTAGATGTATTCATTACTTATGAAGATTACACAGAAGAGAATGTATGTGTAAAGTATAATGAAGATATAGCCAAAGAATATATGCAAAATTTTATCAAAATGAGTGAAACATTTCATATTGATAATGACATCAGAGTCTCTGCTTTGGCAAAATTCCCGGATGTTTTAACATTAGAGGAACAATCCATTGACGAAGCAGAATTGTGGAAAATTATTGAAGGCCCTGTAAGAGCTGCTGCAGAACAATTAGTAAATGCCCGTATTACAGAGGGTGAGAACCTGAAAAAAGATATTATCGGTAAGTTAGATGGCATGCTTACATTTGTAAAATATATAGAAGAAAGATCACCTCAGATTATTGCAGAATACCGTCAAAAGATTACAGCGAAGGTAAATGAACTGTTAGGGGATACAAAGATTGAAGAAAGCGTCTTAGCTACGGAAGTTATTATTTTTGCAGATAAAATCTGTGTGGATGAAGAAACGGTAAGACTGAGAAGTCATATTCAGAATATGAAAGCGACTTTAGATGATGGTGATGGAATTGGCAGAAAGCTGGATTTTATAGCACAGGAAATGAATCGGGAGGCCAATACTATTTTATCAAAAGCCAATGATTTAGAAGTATCCAATACGGCCATCAATCTAAAAACCGAAATTGAAAAGGTCAGGGAGCAAATTCAAAATATTGAATAATTGATATTTTCTATTATTATTTGAATGCAGGTTTCAAATAGGCTAGAAAAGAGGAAGAAAATTGAGCAGGTTAATAAATATTGGATTTGGTAACGTGGTGAATAGCAATAAAATTGTGGGTATCATAAAACCGGAAGCAGCACCTATTAAGCGTATGGTTCAGAATGCAAAGGATGCAGGAACTGCAATTGATGCCACTTGTGGGAGAAAAACCAAAGCTGTTATTGTAACAGACAACGGGCATCTGGTATTATCTGCATTATTACCGGAAACCATAGCAAACAGGGTGAATGCCAAAGAAAGTATGGATACTGCATCTTTACCGGAAGAATGATGGTAAAATAGGGAGGATTCCCTTTGACTTAGATTTAAAATTATTATGGAAAGAAACCGAAGGTTTCAAGAAAGGAGCTTTTTATGTTACATCCATCCTATACTGATTTAATGAAAGTAGTTAACAGCGAGGTAGAACCGGGAGAGCAGCCGGTTGTAAACAGCAGATATTCCATCGTACTGGCAACTGCCAAGAGAGCAAGACAGCTTATTAACGGTTCAGATGCTTATGTAAGTGCAAACTGTAATAAACCCTTATCTGTTGCTGTTGAGGAATTGTATGAAGGAAAAGTTAAGATTCTAAATGAAGAGGAAAAGGATAAAGAAGAGTAATATTCTATTACATTTTAAATAAATATTATTTATTCCGATGAGCACTTTCGTATGATATTTTATATAATTTTCGAGAGAACATAGATCGAAAGAAAAAAGTTCTTCGTATTTTATAAGATACTATGTGAAAGTGCTTTTTTATATCATGAACATACCTGTTCATAAGGAATGGTTGTAAAGGCTTGGTACAGCCGGAGGTAAATTATGGGAGAAAAAGATTTTGAGAATTATAACCAATGGGTTGATGAGGAACAAAATACAATACAATCCAATAATATAAGTCATATGAAAGAAAATCAAAAAAACATGTATAACGATACAAAAGAAGAACTTATCAATAGTACGGATGTTAAAAACTCAGAAGAGAACAATACCAATTATGGGAAAGACATATTGGAAATGATTATTTACTTTGCTATTGTGATATGTTCTGTTTTATTGATTCATCAATTTGTAGGGCAGCAAATTGAAGTCAGTGGAAGTTCTATGGAAGCCACTCTTCATAATGAGGATCATTTGATTCTTGAAAAATTATCCTATCACTTTGGTACTCCCAAAAGATTTGATATTATTGTTTTTCGTCCTTATCCTGGGGATAAAGAAGTATATTACATTAAGAGAATTATCGGACTTCCTGGAGAAAAAGTACAGATTATTGGTAGTGACATTTATATAGACGGTGAATTACTGGAAGAAGATTATGGCTATGAAAAGATTGCAGATGCCGGAATCGCAGGTGACAGTATTGTACTTAAAGAAGACGAATACTTTGTACTTGGTGATAACCGTAATAACAGCAAAGACAGCAGGGATCCAAGTATTGGACCGGTACATAAATCTTCTGTTATGGGCAGAGCATGGGTAAGAATATGGCCGTTGAAAGATATTGGAGTCTTAGAGCATCAATAAATAATTGAGTAAGGAGCTGATGGTTTTGAAGGAAGATCAAACGGATGTTGAACAAACAGATGAGGAAATAAAAAGAAAAAAGATACGTGGAATAGTAATGGAAGCTATTATATATGTAGCTATTTTATTTATATGTATATTTATTGTACCAAAATATGTAATGCAACGAACTATTGTGGACGGACCTTCTATGGAAAACACCCTGCATAACGGTGAAAATGTATTGGTTGGGAAAATCAGTCCAAGAATCGGTAATTTAGACCGATTTGATATTATAGTTTTTTATCCTTATGGAAGAGATATTAACGAATATTATGTAAAACGAATTATTGGTATGCCAGGTGAGACAATTCAGATTGTTGGAAGTGACATTTACATTAATGGTGAAATATTAAAAGAAGATTACGGAAAAGATCCTATAACGAAAGCAGGCATTGCAGCGGAACCTATTATCTTAGCGGAAGATGAGTATTTTGTAATGGGTGATAACCGGGAAATAAGTGAAGATAGCAGAAGTATCGGTCCTGTATTGAAGGAAAATATAAGCGGTAAAGTCATTTTAAGAATATGGCCCCTAAATAAATTTGGCCTGGTGGATTAATTAGCAACTATTATTAAAAGTTTTATGTAGTTTGAAGTTAAATTAACATTATTGACCGGTGGGTCATAATAATTCCCATCCTGGTAATTCGCTGGATGGGAATTATTATATAGGGTAAGCTGAAAAAGCGCTAAAGCGCTAGAATCGAGGTTTATATGAAATTAATAAATTTATTGGAAAAAATAGAATATACCTTATTGCTGGGTAAGGACGATGTTGACGTTACAACTCTTGTTTATGATTCCAGAAAAGTAGAAAAAGATTCTGTCTTTGTATGTATATCCGGCACAGTGAGAGATGCCCATGAGTTCATAGATGAAGTTATTGAAAAGGGAGCAGGGGCGGTTATTGTAGAGAAAGATATGGAAGCGCTTAATATTAAGAATATAAACAATACTACAATAATAAAAGTAACGGATACCAGAGTTGCATTAGCTTATATGTCAGCTGCCTATTTTGGTTATCCGGCGGACAAATTAAAGACAATTGGAATTACCGGAACAAAGGGAAAAACCACCACTGCTTATATGGTACATTCTATTTTAGAAAGTTCAGGTATTAAGACAGGACTAATCGGTACTATAGAAGCAATTGTTGGAGATACTAAAATTCCGGCTAATAATACAACGCCGGAATCTTATGTAATACAGGAATATTTTCATAAGATGGTAGCAGCAGGCTGCCAGTGTGTTGTTATGGAAGTATCCTCCCAGGGCTTAATGATGCACCGGGTAGATGGTTTTACTTTCGATTTTGGTATCTTTACCAATATTGAACCGGATCACATAGGCCCTAATGAACACAAAGACTTTGAAGAATATATGGCATGTAAAGGCTTACTGTTCAAAAAGTGTAAAGTGGGAATTGCCAATGCAGATGATATCCATGTATGGAATGTCGTAGATGGTCATACCTGTAAGCTTGAAACTTATGGAATATCAGAGAAAGCGGATTTAAGAGCTGTTAACGTAGATTTGCATAGTTCTATGGGTATTCTTGGAGTGAAATACAGAGTAGAGGGTCTGATGAACTTTGATGTAGTAATTGATATTCCAGGTAAGTTCAGTGTATATAATTCCTTAACTGCTATTGCAATATGCAGGCATTTTAATATACCAACAGGTATTATACAAAAAGCATTATCAGAGGTGAAGGTAAAGGGAAGAATAGAACTGGTCAACTTGTCAAATAGTTTTACTTTAATGATAGATTATGCCCATAATCCCATGAGTTTGGAAAGTCTGTTGTCTACCCTCAAAGAATATAAACCCAAAAGACTGGTTTGTCTATTTGGCTGCGGTGGAAACAGATCAAAGCTTAGAAGATATGAAATGGGTGAAATATCTTCCAAGTGGGCAGACCTAACAGTTGTAACTTCGGATAATCCAAGATTTGAAGAACCGGAGGAGATAATTAAGGATATTATAGTTGGTGTGAATAAAGCGGATGGAGATTATGTTGAAGTTATAGACAGAAAAGAAGCCATCCGGTATTGTATTGAACATGCAAAGCATGGAGATGTAATTGTACTGGCGGGAAAAGGTCACGAAGACTATCAGGAAATTAAAGGCCAAAAGTACCATATGGATGAAAGAGAGCTCATCAGAGATATTGTAAATGAGATGAAGGAAGAAGGAATTCCTATTATATAATCCTTATACTTTATTAAGAAGGTTTTACTCCCTATATATCTGCGGATATAACATTCTTAATAAAGTATACATAAAATACTGTTAGCAATGAAATATGACAGAATAATAAAGTATACATAAGATACTGTTAGTAATGGAATATGACATATTAATAAGTATACATAAGACACTGCCATCAATGAATTATTGGTATAAATGAAATGCTTTTTAAAACAAATAATTTTTAAGTAAAAGCTAATTGAATAAGATAATAATAATCCTATATTATAAAGGAAGATAATCATATGGAAGCATTAACAATAAAAGAGATTGCCCAAGGGGTAGGAGGCACTATATTAACCGGTGATGAAAATATGCAGATCACTAACGTAAGCACCAATTCCAAAAGGCTGGAAGCTGGCTCGCTGTTTGTTCCAATTATAGGTGAAAAAGTGGACGCACATGATTTTATACCGGATGCTTTTGAAAATGGCGCAACAGCCTGTTTTACCAGCAGACATAAAGAATTAACTAAGGATATGAACCAATCCATGGTTTATATTAGTGTAAAAGATACATTGGAAGCATTACAAGCGCTGGGTACTTACTATAGAAGCAAATTTAAAATTCCTGTAATCGGAATCACAGGCAGTGTAGGCAAAACTACAACGAAAGAAATGATAGCAGCGGCATTAGAAACCAGATATAAAGTCTTAAAGACAGAAGGTAATATGAATAGCCAGGTTGGTCTTCCGCTTATGATGCTAAGACTGGATTCCAGCTATGATATTGCAGTAATTGAAATGGGAATGAGTGAATTTGGTGAAATGGCTAGGCTTTCTAAGATAGCAAGACCGGAAGCTGCTGTTGTAACCAATATTGGTGTATCCCATATAGGACAGCTTAAGACAAGAGAAAATATCAGAAAAGAAAAGCTGAATATAATCAATTCTTTCCGTTCGGATTCCATATTATTTGTTAATGGAAATGATGATTTACTGAGTGAAGTTTATACTGCTTCCCATACACTGCAAGCCAGGAAGAATGGGGCAGGGGATGGGTTTGAAGAGATGAACAAAGAATATTCACAAAATCCTGTTATAATAGATTTAAGTCCTGAAACTTTAGAGAAGTTCTATCAGTCTAAAGTAATTGGATTTGGCACTGAAGGAATCTACGACTATTGGGCAGAAAATATCAGAACCAGCCAAGGTAAAACATATTTTACATTAAGAAAAACAAGGAAAGATAATAAAGAAAGTAAAGATGGCGATGCAGAATCAACGGCTGAAAACAGACCGGAGGGTGATGGCGAAGAGATCATTCTACAGGTTTTAGGAATTCATAATGTATATAATGCCTTAGTAGCTCTAGCCGTTAGTGAACATTATCATATACCTGTTTCTGTTGCCAAGGAAGGTTTGTACAACTACCAGCCTATTGCCATGAGGGGACAGATAAAAGATGTAAATCAGATTCGTATTATAGACGATTCCTACAACGCAAGTCCTGACTCCATGAAGAGCGGAATTCAGGTTCTCCTGGAGATGGAAAATATAACAAGGAGAATTGCGGTATTGGCAGATATATTAGAACTTGGAGATTTATCCTACCAGTGCCATTATGATGTTGGAACCTATATAGCAGAACAAAAAGTAGATGAAGTGGTTACGGTAGGTAAGGAAGCGGCATATATTGCAAAAGGAGTTCAGGATAAGAATTCTGGGATAGTGACCCATTCATTCTCTTCTAATCAGGAAGCTATTCAGTACTTAAATGGGCAATTAAAGCCAGGAGACGGAATGCTGGTAAAAGGTTCACGCTCTATGAGAACAGATGAAATCGTAAAGGCTATCATTGAAGAAAAAAGTAAGTAAATTTAAAGGCAGGTGATTGGTATGACAATGAAATATGCAGATATTATTGTTGACATTTCTCATGAGAATTTGGATCGGACATACCAATATTCTATACCTGTAGAATTAGCGGAGCAAGCCGTAATCGGTGCGTTGGCAGTTGTGCCCTTTGGAAAGGGAAACCGCCTGATAAAAGGTTATATCGTACAAGTGTCCAATGTACCAAAGTGGAGGGAAGATTTAATTAAACCTATATATCAAATTGTAGATGATGGCTTGGTTATTGAAAGCCAATTAATTCAATTAGCCTATTGGATTAAGGAAACTTTCGGTTCCACCATGAACGATGCCCTGAAAACAGTTATACCAGTTAAAAAATCAGTAAAAGCAAAGGAAAAGAAAACGGTCAAATTGGCGGTGCCCACAGAGAAGGCCAGTGAACATCTGAAACTATTTAAAGCCAAGAATAATAAAGGGAGAGTCCGGCTATTAGAAGAACTGATAGAAGAGGACGCTATTGATTATGATGTTGTTCTTCATAAATTAAACATAGCAAGAACCACCATACAAGATTTAGAAAAATTCGGAATCATTACTATAGAGGCAGAACGCTTATACCGAAATCCTATTCAAAAAGATGCCATGGATAAAGAACAGGTTCATCTGACAGAGGAACAACAAGGTATTGTGGATAGTATAATAAAAGAATACAGAAAAAACATACGGAATACTTACCTGATTCATGGTGTTACCGGCAGCGGTAAAACCGAAGTGTATATGGAGATTATTGCAGATGTTATTAAACAGGGTAAGCAGGTTATTATGCTGATTCCTGAGATAGCCCTTACTTATCAGACTGTAATGCGTTTTTACAAACGATTTGGTGACAGAATCTCTATTATGAATTCAAGATTGTCTCAAGGGGAAAGATACGATCAGTATTTACGAGCCAAAAAGGGAGACATTGATATTATGATTGGACCAAGATCGGCTTTATTTACCCCTTTTAGTAATCTTGGACTTATCATTATTGATGAAGAACATGAAGGTACTTATAAAAGTGAGAATCCACCAAAGTACCACGCAAGAGAGGTTGCTATAAAACGTGGACAATTATCTGATGCAAGTGTTATACTAGGCTCGGCAACACCTTCACTGGAATCTTATAAGAATGCTATAGAAGGAAAATATAAGCTGTTTACTCTACAATCCCGCATTGGTAAAAGCATTATGCCTAAGATTTGGATTGTGGATTTAAGGGAAGAATTAAAAAAGAGAAACAAATCTATTTTTAGTATAAAATTAAAGGAATTAGTAGAAGACAGATTAAGAAAAAATCAACAAATTATGTTGTTTATTAATAGAAGAGGATATGCAGGTTTTGTATCTTGTAGAAGCTGCGGCCATGTTATGAAATGTCCTCACTGTGACATATCACTAACGGCTCATAATAATGGCACATTGCTCTGCCATTATTGCGGTTATTCAGAAAAAGCACCTGTTAAGTGCCCAAGTTGCGGCTCTCCGTATATAGCAGCCTTTGGTACCGGAACACAAAAGGTAGAAGATATGGTAAAAAAAGAATTCCCAGGTGCCAGAGTGTTAAGAATGGATATGGATACCACGAAGAACAAAGACAGTCATGAGAAGATCCTTTCTGCTTTTGCCAATGGGGAAGCAGATATTCTGGTGGGAACCCAGATGATTGTTAAGGGGCATGATTTTCCTATGGTAACTTTAGTGGGAATCCTTGCGGCCGATCTTTCTTTATATGCCGCCGATTATCGTGCATCAGAGAGAACCTATCAACTTCTTGCCCAGGCTTCAGGAAGGGCAGGTCGTAGTCACCTGCCCGGTGAAGTGGTAATTCAAAGTTATCAACCGGATCACTATAGTATAAAATCAGCCAGTGAAGATGATTACTTAGGTTTTTATAAACAGGAAATGGCATATCGGGAATTATTAAAATATCCGCCGGCTGCACATATATTAGCAATACTGACTGCATCAAAGGATGAAAATAAGGCCTTGACAGCGGCAGAATTAATCAGCGGCGCTGCAAATGACTGGACTGCAAAGGAAGGGATCAGTGAGGAAGTTGTAATCATAGGACCCGCAGCCGCCTCTCTGGCAAAAGCAAATGATATATACCGGTTTATGATTTATATAAAAGGGTCTGATTATGATTTATTAGTTGCCATTAAGGATTATCTGGAAGGTTATATTAATTATTCAGAACATTTTAACGGCTGCAACGTACAATTTGATTTTAACCCTATGAATAGTTATTAATAAATTTTGAAAGGAATGAATACTATGGCAATAAGAAATATAAGATTAATTGGAGATACTGTATTAAATAAACAATCAAAAGAAGTTAAAGAAATGACACCTAAAATTAAAATATTAATAGAAGATATGTTAGATACCATGTATGACGCACTAGGTGTCGGATTGGCAGCTCCTCAAGTAGGAGTTTTAAAACGAATTGTGGTGATAGATGTATCTCCGGAAGGAGACAGCCCTATTGTACTAATTAATCCGGTTATACTAGAAACCAGTGGTGAACAAACCGGGGAAGAAGGATGCCTTAGCGTACCCGGAAAATCAGGTACCGTAACAAGACCTAATTATGTAAAAGTAAAAGCATTAAATGAGAACATGGAAGAAATTATTGTAGAAGGAACAGAACTTTTAGCCAGAGCTTTGCTTCATGAAAACGATCATTTAAATGGCGAATTATATGTAGACAAAGTAGTTGGGGAACTTCATAGTGTTAATAACGATGAAGAATAAAAAGGGATAGATAAAATATTAGCTGTAAAATATATGCTTAAGAAAAAGTAAATTGAAAAGTAACAGAAGAAAATAATCATTGTACTTACTTGAATGAAAGGAATGAAAGCGATTGAAAATAGTTTTTATGGGTACGCCGGAATTGGCAGCTACAATATTGGATACATTGATACAATCAGAACATGAGATTCTGGCGGTGGTAACACAGCCTGATAAACCCAAAGGAAGAGGTAAACAGGTGCAGTATCCGCCGGTAAAGGAACTTGCATTAGAACACCAGATTCCTGTTTATCAGCCTAATAAGGCAAAAGATGAGGACTTCATAAAGAAGTTAGAAGAAATTAATCCGGAATGTATTGTTGTGGCAGCTTATGGAAAGATTCTTCCAAAAACAATTATAGATTTCCCAAAGTATGGTTGTATTAATGTCCATGCTTCCCTGCTTCCCAAATACCGCGGGGCAGCGCCTATCCAATGGACCATAATAAATGGAGAAGAAAAAACAGGTATTACCATTATGTATATGGATGTGGGAATAGATACAGGAGATATGATTATGAAAGAAGAAGTAATCATAGAACCAAAAGAAACCGGAGGCAGTTTGCATGATAAACTGGCTGTATGCGGAGGCCGTTTACTAATAAAAGCACTTAAGGAGATAGAACATGGAACAGCAGTAAGAGAAAAGCAAAAAGATGAAGAATCTACTTATGTAAAAATGCTGGATAAATCCTTAGGGCACATTGATTTCAGCAATTCAGCCGCAGAGATTGAAAGACTAATCCGTGGACTGAATCCCTGGCCAAGTGCTTACACATTCTTAGATGGTAAAACATTAAAGATTTGGGAGGCATCAGTAGAGCAGGGGTTATCAGAAAAAGCTGGCAATACCGGAAAACCTGGTGAAATCCTGGAAGTTACAAAAGATTCTATTATAGTTCAGACTGGTAACGGAAGATTAGTCCTTCATGAAGTACAACTGGAAGGAAAGAAACGAATGACAGTTGATGCTTTTATAAGAGGATTTGATCTTCAGGCAGGAAAGATTTTATCTTAAGATAAGGAGGAAAATATTATGTTTTATGGTTTTGGTTATTATGATCCAACAATAATATTAATTGTAATAGGAGTTGTATTATCTTTATTGGCTTCTTTAAAAGTAAAAACTACTTTTGCAAAATATTCTAAAGTTAGAAGCCTATCTGGTTTAACAGGAGCAGAGGCTGCAGAAAGAATTCTTCACTCTGCAGGTATTTATGATGTAACCATTAGACCAATCAGCGGCAATCTATCAGACCACTATGATCCAAGAGATAAGACATTGAAATTATCAGAAACGGTATACAACAATACCTCTGTTGCAGCTGTTGGTGTTGCCGCACATGAATGCGGACATGCTATTCAGCATAACAGAGGATATGTACCTCTTCGTATAAGAGGTGCTTTAGTACCTGTTGCAAATTTTGGTGCCAGTGTATCCTGGCCAATGATTTTAATTGGACTTTTTATGGGAGGTTCTCAAACCTTAATTAATTTAGGAATTATTATGTTTGCTTTGGCAGTATTATTCCAGTTGGTGACTTTGCCGGTAGAATTCAATGCTTCCAGAAGAGCAGTACAGATTGTAGATGAAACAGGAATCCTGCGTACGGAAGAAGTGAGACAAACAAGAAAAGTATTAAGTGCTGCGGCTTTGACCTATGTTGCCGGAGCAGCAGCCTCCATACTGCAATTGTTACGATTGGTTATATTATTTGGAGGAAGAGATCGTGACTAAAGACCAGGGTACAAGTGTGAAAATAAAATTTTCACAAGTGAATTGTGAAATTCCCTTTGCCAATATTATTGTGCTTGTACCCAAATTCGCAGGAATTGGAAGCATGGAGGATTAACATGAAAAATCCCAGGGAAATTGCATTAGATGCAGTAATGGATATTACGGGGAATCAACAATATACCCATAGGGTACTTAGTCAGATTTTAAAACAACATCAATCATTAGAAAAGCAAGACAGGTCTTTTATAACCAGAATATGCGAAGGTACTATAGAAAGACTGATAACAATTGACTATATTATTAATCAGTATTCCAGCATTAAAACAAATAAAATGAAACCATTAATAAGAAATCTGCTTAGAATTAGTGTTTATCAAATTAAATACATGGACCAGGTTCCGGATTCTGCTGTTTGTAATGAAGCAGTAAAATTAGCGAAAAAAAGAGGATTTCAAAGCTTAAGTGGATTTGTTAATGGAATTCTAAGAAATATCATACGAAACCCGGAAAAGGTATCTTTCCCACCGGAAGAGAAAGATCCGGCAGGCTATTTAAGTTTAAACTATTCCATGCCGGATTGGATAATCAAAGACTGGTTAAAACAATACGATGTCCAAACTGTAAAAGGCATATTAGAAACTACTTTAAGAGATAAAAAAACAACCATTCGTTGTAATCTGAATAAAGTGTCACCGGATGAATTAAAGAAAATGTTAGAAAATGAAGGAGTTTCTGTGGAATACGGAGCCTATTTATCCTATGCTTTCCGAATAGAAAACTACAACTATTTAAATGCCTTGAATGCCTTTAATAAAGGATATTTTCAAGTGCAGGATGAAAGTTCCATGTTAGTAGGTGCAGTTTCCGGTATTAAAGAAGGTGACGTAGTCATTGATGTATGTGCAGCTCCCGGTGGAAAATCCCTTCATGCAGCAGAATTGCTGCATTCTACCGGACAGGTTAGTTCCAGAGATGTTTCTGACTATAAAGTTAATTTTATAGTAGATAATATTAACCGCTTGGGTTATACCAATATAACAGCAAAAGTCCAGGATGCGTTAGTTTTGGATGAAGAAAGTATAGAGAAAGCTGATGTTTTATTAGCTGATCTTCCATGTTCCGGTTTGGGTATTATCGGGAAAAAGCCGGATATAAAATACAATGTTACAAAAGAAAAACAAAAAGAATTAGTTCGCTTACAAAGAGATATATTAGAAGTGGTTCATCAATATGTAAAAAAGGGTGGTACTTTTATTTACAGTTCCTGTACCATTAATCCGGAAGAAAACATAGAAAATGTACGTTGGTTTATGAAACAATATCATTTTAAAGCGGAAAGTTTAAATCCTTATCTTCCGGAAATACTCTGGAGTGATACAACAAAAGAGGGTTATTTGCAATTGATACCGGGAATTCATCAATGTGATGGATTTTTTATTGCCAGATTAAGGAGAGAACACTGACCAATGAATAAAATAGATATCAAATCCTTAGATTTTGAGGAGATGAAAAGCTTATTAGAGAAGCTGGGAGATAAACCATTCCGTGGAAAACAAATCTATGAATGGCTCCATGTGAAACTGGTAAGCAGTTTTGATGACATGACCAACATATCAAAACAATTAAGAGAACGGTTAAAAGAAGAATGTGAAATTACAGGTCTTTCTGAAATAAACAAATTGGTATCAAAAGATGGTGATACCAGCAAATTTTTATTCCGGTTATGTGATGACCGGGTGCTGGAAAGCGTTTTAATGAAATACCGTCATGGTAATTCGGTCTGCATCTCTTCACAGGTAGGCTGCAAAATGGGATGTACCTTTTGTGCTTCAACTATAGGTGGCTTTGAAAGAAATCTCACTCCTTCCGAGATGCTGGATCAGATTTATCAGATACAAAAGATTTCCGGTGAAAGAGTATCCAATGTGGTTGTTATGGGAACGGGAGAACCTTTGGACAATTTGGATAATTTGGTAAAATTTATTGGTATGTTAACCGATGAGCATGGGTTAAATATCAGTCAAAGAAATATTACGGTATCCACTTGTGGATTAGCGGATAATATAAAGGCTTTAGCAGATAAAGATCTGCAAATTACTCTGGCTATATCCCTTCATGCCCCAAACGACCAATTAAGGAAAGAAATTATGCCTATTGCCAATAGATATAGCATAGAATCTATTATGGAAGCCTGTCATTACTATTATGAAAAAACAGGACGAAGAATTACTTTTGAATATAGTCTGATTGAAGGGGTGAATGATTTACCTGGGCTTGCCAAGGAACTTTCTCATTTAGTAAAGGGCTTAAACTGCCACATAAATTTGATTCCTATTAATCCAATAAAAGAGCGGAATTATCGACAATCGGAGTCTAAAAATATTCTAAATTTCAAAAATATACTTGAAAAAAACAGAATAAATGTTACTATTAGAAGAGAAATGGGTACAGATATTGATGCCGCATGTGGCCAACTAAGGAAAAGTTATATGGATCAATCTTCTGATGTTAAAGTAATGAATTGATTTGGGGAAGTATATAGGTAAGCGAATCTGTTTCTTTAACAAGTAAAGCAAGCTTGGTATTCAGAAAAGAGGTATGTATGAGAGCATTTTCAATAACAGATATAGGAGAAAAACGACAGATTAATCAAGATTATGTTTTCTGTGAAGAAAACCCCGTTGGAGGTCTGCCTAATTTGTTTATTGTTGCTGATGGAATGGGGGGCCATAAAGCGGGGGATTACGCTTCACGATTTTGTGTGGAAGCCTTTACCGAGAATATTAAAAACAGTAAGCAAGATACTCACATTGGAATGATATCAGAAGCATTACAAAAGACCAATGATTCATTATTAAAAGAAGCTGAAGATAATAATGAATTAGAGGGAATGGGTACAACATTTGTTGCCGGAACAATATTAAAGGATGTACTATACGTAACTAATATTGGCGACAGCAGATTATATATTATTAATGAAGATATTAAACAAATTACAGTGGATCATTCCTTAGTTGAAGAAATGGTACAGACAGGTGAAATTGACAGGAAAGACATGCGTTTTCATCCCAATAAAAATATTATAACAAGAGCATTAGGAGCAAGTAAAAACGTAATACCTGATTATTTTGAAGTAAATCTGGAAACAGATGACACCATACTTATGTGTTCAGATGGTTTGTCCAATATGGTGGAGGATCATGAAATAATGGCTATAGTAAAGGAATATCCTGATAATCTACAGCTTGCAGCAAAAGAACTGGTAAAAAAGGCAAATGAGAATGGTGGAAAAGATAATATTTCCATTATTATTGTAAAACTGTAGAGAGAGGTGAAAAGAATGATTAAACCAGGAATGTTTATAAGTGACCGATACGAAATTATAGATAAAGTCGGATCAGGAGGTATGGCTGATGTTTATAAGGCAAAATGTCACAGACTTAACCGTTTTGTAGCCATAAAAATTCTGAAACCGGAATACAGTGATGATAAAAATTTTGTGATGAAATTTAGAGCAGAGGCTCAGTCAGTTGCAGGGTTATCCCATCCCAATATTGTAAATGTTTATGATGTTGGAAATGATAATAATCTACATTATATTGTTATGGAACTGGTGGAAGGTATCACTCTAAAGAATTTTATAGAAAGAAAAGGAAAGTTAGAAGTAAAAGAAGCAATTGGTATTGCAATTCAAATTGCCCTGGGAATGGAGGCAGCCCATGCCAATCATATTATTCATAGAGATATTAAGCCTCAGAACATAATTATTTCAAAAGAAGGAAAAGTAAAGGTTACCGATTTTGGGATTGCCAAAGCGACCACTTCCAATACCATTACTTCCAATGCAATGGGTTCCGTTCATTATTTATCTCCGGAGCAGGCAAGGGGTGGTTACAGTGATGAGAAAAGCGATATTTATTCCCTTGGTGTAACTATGTATGAAATGCTTTCCGGAAGAGTACCCTTTGCAGGAGATAATACCGTATCTGTTGCTCTTCTCCACATTCAGGGAGAGGCAGCATCACTAAGGGAAATAGATCCTAATATACCTCTTAGTGTAGATAAAATCGTGCAAAAATGTATGCAAAAGAAGCCAGAGAGGCGTTATCTTAGCGCTTCTGAATTAATTGCGGATTTAAAACGCTCCATTACCAATCCAAATGGTGATTTTGTCATAATTCCTGCTCCAATTGTAACGGATTCACCTACAATTAATATTTCTGAAGATGAGATGAATCATATTAAATCTGTTTCTAAAGGAGCCGGTCTGGGAATTAATGAAAATGAGGATACCATGCAGAATACAGACGGCCGCAGAACCAGAATCGATCGTCAGCCTGTACCTGTGCCTGTGGAAGAGGAAGAAGAATTAGATACTGTTGATCCCCGTATGGAGAAAATTACTTTAGTTGGAACTATTGCGGTGGCAGTTATTTTAGTTATTATCTTTATTTATATTAGTGTTAAATTTTTTAATTTATTTCCTAGCAAAGGTAATAAGGGCGGCCAGGATCCAATAGAGTCAACTTTAACACCAACACCTACGGAAGAATTAGAAGCAGAAGTTGGAACAGTTATCGTAACTTCTGTTGTGGGTTTAACTTTTGAAGATGCAGAAAAGAACCTAAAAGATCAAAGCGATAAGTTGCATGTTACCCGTAAGGAGGACTATTCCGATACCTATGAAGCAGGTTTCGTAATGGATCAATATCCGAAAAAAGGTGCAGAAATTCCTGCTGATGCAGAGGTTCAATTATTTGTAAGTGTGGGACCTGAAAGTTTTAAGTTAACCAATGTGTATGGCTTATCAGACCAGAAGGCCACCGAATTGTTAGAGAAGGCAGGTTTGATTGTTGAACATGATTTTACTTATAACGATGAAATTGAGGAAGGAAAAGTAATTGAAACAAATCCTGCAAGAGATACTCCAGTTGTAAAAGGTGATACAGTTACGATTATAGTAAGTAATGGACCTAAAAATGAACAGTCTGTTGTTCCTGATTTACTTGACCTTACTGAGGCTAATGCATTAACCAAACTGAAAGAAGCAGGTTTAACTTTAGGTAACGTAAGCAATGATAATTCAGATGTATATAAAGCTGGAAAAGTTATGTACCAGAATTATGAAGCAGGTAGTAAAGTGGCAAGTCAAACACCAATTGATATTACACTTAGCTTGGGGCCTAAAGCTGCTACACCTACTCCAGGACCGCAGCAATATATAGGTCAGATTACCATTACAGATAATCCATTCGATTATCCGGGCGAAAGTGGAATTATAGTAATAAATATGGAACAAGATGGAAAAACACGAAACCTTTTTAAAGGAGAAAAGTCTTACGAAAGTTTCCCGATTACCATACCTGATATTAAGAGTGAAAGTGGTTCCACCGGTACTGCTACCATGCTTGTGGGAAGAGATGCAGAACCAGGTGAACCAGGAGCAGTATCAGAAAATGGACGTCTGATTGTTTATGACGATTATGATACAATCTGGGCGATTGTATTTACACCGGTGGGACAATAATGCAGGGTAAAATTATAAAGGGAATTGCAGGATTTTATTATGTAAATATTGAAGGTTTTGGAATATACCAGTGCAAAGCAAAAGGTATATTCCGAAATCAGAAAATAAAGCCTCTTGTAGGAGATAATGTTTTAATTGATGTTATTGACGAAGGGAAAAAAGAAGGTAATATAAACGGGATTTTGGAACGTAAAAATGAATTAATACGTCCCAGTGTAGCAAATGTGGATCAGGCGGTGATCATATTTGCTGCAGCGGATCCTACTCCTAATTTAAACTTATTAGACCGTTTTTTAATACTGATGATGAGACAAGAGGTTGATGTAATAATCTGTTTTAATAAAGATGATATTGTTTCAGAAAATGAAATTATCAGATTAAAAGACATCTATAAGAATTGCGGATATCAGGTTATTTTTACCAGCGCCGTTATGAAGGAAGGCATAGATTCTTTGCAGGAACTTTTAGAAGGTAGAACAACAGTTGTAGCAGGGCCTTCCGGTGTTGGAAAATCTTCTATTATTAACTTGATTCAGCCGGAAGCCAATATGGAGACAGGAAATATAAGTGAAAAGATAAAAAGAGGAAAGCATACAACCAGGCATTCAGAACTGTTCTATGTAAGACCGGGGACGTATATTATGGATACTCCGGGTTTTAGTTCACTTTATATTAATGAAGTGGACAAGGAGGAGTTAAAAACTTATTTTCCTGAGTTTTACGAATATAATGAGGAATGCAGGTTTATCGGTTGTCAGCATCTAAGCGAACCGGACTGTGGGGTCAAAAGGGCATTAGAAGCAGGAAAGATAAGCCCTGTCCGTTATGAAAGCTATAAAATTCTCTATGAGGAATTAAAGAATATTAAAAAATATTAATGATAGTTGTAAGTATGACAAGCAAACTTCTTATACAGAAAATAAGGAAAGCATGAAAATAGTATTTCGGACTTAAGATTAAGGCAGTGTGACAAGCAGAGCTTGACATATGCAGGAAATGAAGAAAGTCTGAAGAAAACCGTTTCAGACTTAAGATTAAGGCAGTATGACAAGCAAGGCTTGTTATATGCAGGAAAGAGGAAAGTATGATTAAATTAGCGCCGTCTATTTTATCTGCAAATTTTGCAAACTTGGAAGAAGACATAAAACAGGTAGAACAAGCTGGGGCAGAGTATCTTCACATTGATGTTATGGATGGGGCATTTGTCCCAAGTATTTCATTTGGTGCTCCTGTTATGAAATGTATACGTCCAATATCAAAACTAGTTTTTGATGTTCATTTAATGGTGGAGGAACCCATCCGGTACATTGATGATTTTGTAAATGCAGGGGCAGATATTATTACTGTTCATGCAGAAGCATGCAAACATTTAAATAGAACCATTTCCAGAATTAAAGAGGCAGGAGTAAAAGCAGGAGTTTCTCTGAATCCTTCTACTTCTTTATCTGTGCTGGATTATTGTCTGGAAGATATTGATATGGTTCTGATCATGAGTGTGAATCCTGGCTTTGGAGGACAAAAATTTTTACCACTAGCTATAGATAAAATTAAAACCTTGAAAGAATTAATTCGTGTTAAAAACTTAAATGTTGACATTCAGGTAGATGGCGGAATTAATACAGATAATGTTTCGGAAATTATTGAGGCAGGCGGAAATGTTATCGTAGCAGGTACTGCAGTATTTGGCGGAGATATCATAAAGAATGTAAAGAACTTTAATGAAATTTTTTCAAAGTACCAATAAGGTAAAGTGAAATTCTCTCAAGGTTGAAAGGATTTCAGCGGTTGAAAATATTCAACCTGACCTTAGAAGGAGTATGGTTATATTTATGAAACAAAAACGAGTTTTAATATTAACCGGGGGTACTATATCTGTAGATTTTGCTAAGAAATTTTTGGAGAATCAAGAATTTGATACGGTCATTGCTGCAGACAGTGGGTTAAAATCCGTAGAAGCCCTTAATTTGCCGGTGGATTATATTTTAGGAGATTTTGATTCTGTACCTTCTGATATACTTGAACAATACCGTACTTATGCAAAAGAAAAACAGCATATTACCATGAAAAAGTATAATCCTGAGAAGGATGAAACGGATACGCAGATTGCCATTACGCTGGCAACAGAATTAGAAGCGGACGAAATTGTAATATTAGGTGCAACGGGGACTCGAATAGACCATATGCTTGCTAATATACATTTATTATATATACCATTAAAACAAAATAGAAAAGCTTGTATTATAGATGAACATAATAAGATATATCTGATTGATCAAAATACAACTCTTATAAAAGATAAGCTTTATGGATCTTATCTTTCTCTTTTGCCGCTTACAGAAACTGTTAAGCATGTTACTTTAGAAGGATTTAAATATCCATTGCTGAAGAGAACTTTACATGTTGGTGAAAGCATAGGGATCAGCAATGAGGTGGTAAGTCCGAAAGCTAATATTTTATTAGAATCAGGTATATTAGTTGTTGTTGAATCGAAAGATTAAATGCGGGAGGCAACTCCATTTATAATAGGAAAAGAAGACAAGGTAGAAAGAATAAAATTCTTTCTGCCGGAGATTTGTATTACGTACAGATTTCCAGACTTGAAAGGAGCAAGAACACATATGAAACTAGGAATCGTTGGTTTACCTAACGTAGGTAAGAGTACATTATTTAATTCACTAACAAAGGCAGGTGCAGAATCGGCCAATTATCCCTTTTGTACTATAGATCCTAATATTGGTATTGTAGCAGTACCAGATGATAGATTAAAAGTACTTGGAGATTTATATAATTCTGAAAAAGTAATTCCAGCTGCTATTGAATTTGTGGATATAGCCGGTTTGGTAAAGGGTGCTTCCAAAGGAGAAGGTCTTGGGAATCAGTTCTTGTCCAACATCAGAGAAGTAGATGCTATCGTTCATGTTGTAAGATGTTTTGAAGACAGTAATATTATTCATGTAGACGGTTCTATTAATCCTTTAAGGGATATTGAAACAATTAATTTAGAATTGATCTTTTCCGATATGGAAATATTAGAAAGAAGAATTGCAAGAACCTCTAAGGGTGCCAAAAATGACAAAGCACTTGCAAAGGAACTGGAATTATTAGAGCGTCTAAAGGGACATTTGGAATCCGGTAATATGGCAAAGAGTTTTAATACGGAGGATGAAGAAGAAATTGCATTGCTCAGCAGTTTCAACCTGTTAACTTATAAACCGGTAATCTATGCAGCAAATGTTATAGAAGATGATTTGGCAGATGAAGGTATAAACAATGAGCATGTTCAAAAGGTAAGAGAGTTTGCAAAGGAAGAAAAATCAGAAGTATTTGTTATATGTGCCCAGATTGAACAGGAGATTGCAGAGTTAGACGATGATGAGAAGAAAATGTTCCTAGAAGAACTTGGCCTGAAAGAATCCGGATTAGAAAAACTGATTCGTGCAAGTTATAATATTCTGGGACTTATCAGTTATTTAACGGCAGGACCAAAAGAAACAAAAGCCTGGACTATAACTAAAGGAACAAAAGCGCCCGGTGCAGCTGGCAAGATTCATTCCGATTTTGAACGAGGTTTCATTCGTGCTGAAATCGTAAGTTATAACCATTTAGTAGAATGCGGCAGTTTTAATGCTGCGAAAGATAAAGGCCTAGTTCGTTCAGAAGGTAAAGAATATGTTGTGCAAGACGGAGATGTTATTTTATTCCGATTTAACGTGTAGGAAAGTGGTGAATATAAATGATTTACAACGCAGCTACAAGTATTAAATTCCCAAACTTAGGGATCGAATTCAATAATGTAGGTTCCTCCATTGAGGTATTTGGATTTGAAATAGCGTTTTATGGAATTGTTATTGCACTGGGTATGGCAGCCGGTTATTTAGTAGCCCAATGGCAGGCAAAGCGAACCGGACAAAATCCAGATTTGTATTTGGACTTTGCATTGTATGCGATTATATTATCTGTTATCGGAGCAAGGTTGTTTTATGTAATATTTTCATGGGATGAATTTAAAGATGATCTTATTCAGATTTTAAATATCAGGCAGGGTGGCTTAGCAATCTATGGTGGTATTATAGTAGCTGTATTAACAGCCTGGATTTATACTAAGATAAAAAAGGTGTCCTTTGGTTTACTGGTGGATACGGCATGTCTTGGATTAATTACCGGACAGATCATAGGAAGATGGGGTAACTTCTTTAACCGCGAAGTATTCGGGAAGTACACTAACGGACTGTTTTCTATGTTGCTGGATCTCCGGGATGTTAGTTATGATTATACTGCTCCTGTATCTTACCTTACTGAAAAGTATGCCAATAAGCCCGATATGCTTAATCGTATTTTAGAGATTAGAAATAATCCGGTTGTAATAGATGGAATCAGTTATATTCAGGTTCATCCTACCTTCTTGTATGAATCTCTGTGGAATTTAGGGGTGCTTATTTTGCTGATATTATACTCAAAACACAAGAAATTTAATGGTGAAGTATTTCTATTATATTTAGTTGGATATGGATTAGGAAGGGCATGGATTGAAGGGATAAGATCAGACCAGCTATTCTTATGGGGTACTCCATTTGCAGTTTCACAAGTACTTTCAGCCCTTTTGGTAATTGCAGCTATGGCAATCATTATCATAAAAAGAAGGCAAGTGAGAAAGAATGTAAGATAGGTCTAAATTACTATCTTATAGTAAAACACAATAAATCGGTACATTTTGTGCTTATAGATATAAATAAGCTACATCTTGTATAAAATAAGTGGGGAATACAAGTTCCTGCCTATGATGGTAGAACTTGTATTTTTTTTTGTGTTTTTTTTACTTGATAAATTCCCAAAACTAAGATAAAATAGCATTATAAGTGGAGCAAAGTGGTTTGAAGTGGAGTGAAGTGGTGAATAAGGGGTGAAAATCCATGTTCATGGGTGAATACAATCATACGATTGATGCTAAAGGAAGAATAATTGTACCATCAAAGTTCAGAGAAGCCTTAGGGGATGAATTTGTTGTAACCGGGGGTTTAGATGGCTGCTTATTTGTATACCCTAATGATGAATGGATGGAATTCATTGCTCAACTGAAAAACCTTCCGGGAAGTAAAGACGCCCGACAATTGCAACGATATTTTATGGCAGGAGCTGCCAGTTGCGAAGTGGACAAGCAGGGAAGAATCTTAATTCCTAATAAGTTAAGGGAATCAGCTGCTTTAGAAAAAGATATTGTATTTGTTGGGGTATTAAACAAAATTGAAATCTGGAGCAAAGAAAGATGGGAGAGCAATAATGGTTATGGTGACATGGATCAAATTGCGGAACATATGTCTGAGCTTGGGTTAAGTTTTTAGGAGGTGCTTTGTGGACACTTTATCGGAAAATATTAATTTTAAACACAAATCAGTACTATTAGATGAAACTATTGAAATGTTAAATATAAAACCTAATGGCATATATGTTGACGGAACCTTAGGCGGAGCAGGTCATTCTTATGAAATATGCAAAGGTTTAGGTGATAAAGGACGATTAATAGGAATTGATCAGGATGAAGCTGCAATCTTAGCCGGTAGCAACAGATTAAAGGAATTTGGAGATAAGGTTACCATTGTTCGAAGCAACTACAGTAACATGAAAACCGTTCTTCTTGATTTAGGAATTCAAAAAGTAGATGGGATTCTATTAGATTTGGGAGTTTCTTCTTATCAGCTGGATACACCGGAGAGAGGTTTTTCTTATAAAGAAAATGCCCCGTTAGACATGCGGATGGATACCAGAAATGAAATAACTGCAAAAGATATTGTAAATAATTACAGCGAGCATGATTTATACCGTATTATCCGCGATTACGGTGAGGACAAATTTGCAAAGAATATTGCGAAACATATTGTAAGGGTCCGAGGGGAAAGACCAATTGAAACTACAGATGAATTAACGGAAGCAATTAAAGCGGCAATACCAATGAAAATACGAATGAATACAGGTCATCCCGCAAAGAAAACTTTTCAGGCTATTCGTATTGAATTGAATAAAGAATTAGAAGTATTAAGTAAATCATTAGATGATATGATTGAAATGTTAAATGATAAAGGAAGGCTTTGTATCATTACCTTCCATTCCTTAGAAGACAGAATAGTGAAAAGCAGTTTTAGAAAAAACGAAGATCCTTGTACATGCCCACCAAACTTTCCGGTATGTGTATGCGGTAATAGGTCTCAAGGTACTGTAATTACCAGAAAGCCTATTGCACCTTCGGAAGAAGAAGTTTTGAACAATAAAAGATCAAAAAGTTCTAAACTAAGAGTATTTGAGAAAAAAGTAGAGAATAATCTCAAGTGACAAAGAGATAGAAGCGGGGAGGATATTCCATGGAGGAAAGAAAGAGACGTAATTACAATCATAATATATACAGTATAGAAGGAAATGCAGCAAGAAAGTTGCAGGTGGTACCGGATTATCAGGAAGCACAAAGACCGGTCCGAAGACAAGAAACCAGAAGAAAAAGTCGAAAAAGACAAGAATTAAATACAGGTATGGATATTGTATCAATGCTTATTCTTACCTTTGCAATTGTTGTAACAGTATATATATGTTTGGAGTATCTAAGTGTACAATCCAATATTTCACAAATGAATAAGGATATTGTTAAACTGGAAAGCAATTTAATTAAAATAAAAAATGAAAATGCCTCTGCATTATCAGAAATTGAAACATCTCTGGATTTAAATTATATTTATGAAGTAGCAACCGAGGAATTAGGAATGGTATATCCCCGCGATAATCAAGTTATTGCATATGAAAGTAATTTAAGTGATTATGTAAGACAACATGGGGAAATTCCAGAAGTGGAAAAACCTACTTTAATTGATAAAATATTGAATTGAGGTGCAGAAATTGAATAGAAGAGCAAAAGAAAAGAAAAGAAAGTCTTTTACACCCAAAATGCAAGCAAAATTATTGCTTGTTTTTTGCGTTATAATCATTGCTCTAATTGCGTTGATTGGTAGACTGGTGTACTTAAATCGAAAAGATGGAGAAAAGTATGCTAAACGAGTTTTATCTCAGCAAACCTATACAAGCAGTACCATTCCTTATAGAAGGGGAAGTATTTTGGACCGTAAGGGAACGGTGTTAGCTGCCAGCCAAAAAGTATATCACTTGATTTTAGACGTGAAATACATGCTGAAAGAAAAAGAAGATAATCTGGAGCCGACCATTACAGCACTGGTAGATACCTATGACAGTTTATCCCGGAAAGAATTGATGGAAATTGTAAAAACAAAACCGGAAAGCCAGTATGTAAAGCTGCTTAAGAATCTGACTTATGACCAAATGACTGCAATGAAAAATAAAATAGAAGAAAAGGACAGCCATATTAAGGGCGTTTGGTTTGAAGAAGATTACATAAGAAGCTATCCTTACGACTCATTGGCAAGCCATGTCATTGGATTTACAGCCAGCGGAAATGTAGGGACCTGGGGTATTGAGCAATATTATAATGAAGAATTAAATGGGACAAACGGCAGAGAATATGGCTACATTGATTCGGAGCTGAATCTGGAACGCCATATAAAACCTGCGGTAAACGGGAATACCATAATTACTACAATTGATGCCAGTGTACAGGGCATTGTACAGAAACATGTAGATGCATTTAATGAAGAATATGGCAGTAAGAACATAGGTGTTCTTATTATGAATCCCAATAATGGTGAGATTTATGCAATGGTATCAAATAAAGCCTATGATTTGAATAACCCCACAGATTTGTCCTCCTTTTATACCAAAAAAGAAATTGAAGGGATGACAGAAGATGATAAGCTGGAAGCATTAAATAAGATATGGAGAAACTTTACCATAAATGACGCTTGGGAACCCGGTTCCACTTTTAAGCCGATAACAGTAGCTGCCGCATTGGAAGAAGGGCTGATATCTGCTGACGATACTTTCTTTTGCGATGGATATGAAAAGGTAGGGGGTTACACCATCAAATGCAGCAATCGTGCTGGGCATGGTACAATTACATTACAAGAAGCACTTATGAAATCCTGTAATGATGCATTGATGCAAATAGCAGCAAAAGAGGGAAAAAAACTATTTTATAATTATCAAACCTTTTTTGGGTTTGGAGAAAAAGTAGGAATTGATCTTCCTGGTGAAGCAAATGGTATCTTAATGCCTAAAAAGGACCGAGTTGATTCTGCCCTGGCAACCAATAGTTTTGGACAGAATTTTACTTCCACTATGGTACAGGTTGCAGCTGCTTATTCTTCTTTAATCAATGGCGGATATTTTTATCAGCCCCATGTGGCTAAAGAAATAATTAATGATCAGGGTGCAACGGTCAAAACCTTCGATAAAAATTTAATACGGAAAACAGTGTCAAAGGAAACATCGAATTTTATAAAAGAAGCCATGTTTCAGACTGTAGAGGCCGGAACTGCAAAGCATGCACAAGTACCCGGCTATACCGTAGGGGGAAAAACCGGTACGGCTGAAAAGTTACCGAGGGCGGATAAAACTTATATTGTGTCTTTCATTGGAAATGTTCCGGCAGATAATCCGGAAATTGTAATCTATGTTGTTATAGACGAAGCACAAAATGTAATTAAACAGGCAGATAGTTCTCTTGCAACAAAGCTGACCAGTCAAATATTAGCTGAAGTTCTTCCGTTTTTGGAAATTTACCCCTCCCATGATGATGTTTTTACGGATACAGAAGGTGGTACCGGAAGTAATTCCAATAGAGATTCGGAAAGTACTGCTAATGGGGCAAGTTCAGGGAATAATTCTAATGAAGAAGAAAATAGCGAAGAAAATAACGATTCATTGACTAATCAATCTAATGAAGGCAATAATACAGAAAGCGGGCAAGAATCAGAAACGAATTCTGGCGAAGCCGGTACCGGTACAGAAGAGGGGCCTGAAACATCAGACGAATCCTATCCGGATGTGCTATCTGGTTTAGGAGAGGAAACCGAAGAGTAAATCTATTTAATGTATTTGACAAAAGATTAATCATATCCTCATGAATGATGTAATAAAATAAAGCAATAAGATATATGAGGAAGCTTATGGCAAGAAATAAAACTTTCAATCGTCGTAACGTGCTTATTATTATAATATTTGTTCTTATAGCAGCTACAGGCCTAACCGTCAGACTTGGATATCTGATGATTGTAAAATCAGCAGAGTATGCAGAAAGAGCGGAAGACTTACACGAAAGAGAGCGTGCCATTAAAGCTGCAAGAGGCATAATATACGATCGAAATGGAATTGCAATCGCTACTAATAAGCCGGTATCTACCATATCTGTAATTCATAGTCAGATAAAAGAACCGGAAAAAGTAATTCAGGTCTTATCTGATTTATTGGATTTGGATGAAGCGAAGGTTAGAAAAAGAGTGGAAAAAGTATCATCCATTGAAAGAATTAAGTCTAATGTTGATAAAGAGATAGCAGATGCAATTCGTGATTACGATTTGGATGGGGTTATGGTGGATGAGGATTATAAAAGATACTATCCTTTTGAAACTTTGGCATCCAAGGTAATCGGTTTTACCGGCAGTGATAATCAGGGAATCATTGGTTTAGAGGTTGCATATGAAAAATATTTAAAAGGTATAGACGGTACTATATTGACTCTTACAACAGCATATGGAGTTGAAATAGAAAATGCCGCAGAAGACCGAATTGAGCCCAAAGCCGGAAATGATTTGTATATTAGTCTGGATGTAAATATTCAAAAATACGCGGAACAAGCTGCCTTAAAAGTGTTGGAGGCCAAGCAGGCAAATAATGTGAAATTGATAGTTATGAGCCCTAAAACAGGCGAAATATACGCTATGGTTAATGTTCCTGAATTTAATTTAAATAGTCCATATACTTTAACTGATAATATGCTGGAAGGCATAGATATGACTACTTTAACCAGCGAGAAAAAGAATGATTTACTAAACAATATGTGGAGAAATGCTTCCATTAGTGATACTTATGAACCGGGTTCTTCCTTTAAGATCATAACCGCTACCGCGGCGCTGGAAGAAAAAGTAGTTTCTTTGAATGATCATTTTCATTGTCCGGGATATAAGATTGTGGAAGACAGAAGAATACGCTGCCATAAAGCAGGCGGACATGGCAGTGAAACTTTTATAGAAGGCATTAAGAATTCCTGCAATCCGGTATTTATGGAACTTGGTGCCAGGGTTGGACTTACTAATATGTATAAATATTTTAAGAAACTTGGACTGTTTCAAAAAACTGGCATAGATCTTCCTGGAGAGGCAAAATCCATCATGCATAAGCCGGAAAAAGTAGGAGCAGTAGAATTAGCAACCATATCCTTTGGCCAGTCCTTTCAAATTACTCCTTTACAGCTATTGGTGGCTTCAAGTGCGGTGGTGAATGGAGGAAATTTAGTAACTCCCCATTTTGGAATCACTGCAAAAAGTCCGGATGGTTCTACTGTGAAAAACTTTGAGTATCCAGTTCAGGCAGGTGCAGTTTCCAAAGAAACTTCGGAAACTATGAAAAATCTATTAGAACTGGTAGTTTCAGAAGGAACAGGAAAGAGGGCTTATTTACCAGGTTTTCGCATTGGAGGAAAAACTGCCACTTCTGAAAAACTGCCAAGAAGCAGTAACAAGTACATATCTTCTTTTATTGGTTTTGCACCTGCCAATGATCCTCAGGTAATGGCAGTGGTTTTAATCGATGAACCGGTAGGAATTTATTATGGAGGTACTATTGCAGCACCGGTGGTGTCCGAAGTATTTGATAACATATTACCTTATTTAGGTATTGAGGAAAGCTATACAGAAGCGGAGATAAAAGAATACAGTATTGGAACTGTTCAGATGCCGGACTTTATTGGAAAGACGGTAAAAGAAGTGAAAGAAATACTGAAAGAAGTGGATTTAGGAGAAGTTTATTATACTGGTGAAGGTGATATTGTTTCAGAACAATTTCCACTACCTGGTGAGAAGATAGAAAGAAATAGCGACTTGATTCTATACCTTAAATAGAATATAATAAATAAGTTGATTTTACGAAAGAATTATAAGTGAATTCACTTGGGAGGAAATAAACATGGATTTTAAAATATTAATACCGGTTCTCATATCATTTGTAATTAGTGTCATACTTTGCCCTGTCATGATACCTTTTTTAAAAAGGTTAAAATTTGGTCAGTATGTACGGGATGACGGACCGGAATCTCATCTTAAGAAGTCAGGAACTCCTACTATGGGAGGTATCATAATTTTACTAAGTATAATCCTTACTTCACTGTTTTACATTGGAAAATATTCGGATATGATTCCGGTGTTATTTGCAACTGTAGGTTTTGGCGTCATTGGCTTTCTAGATGATTATATAAAAATAGTTATGAAAAGATCCATGGGACTAAGGGCTTGGCAAAAGTTGGTGGGTCAGATTTTGGTTACTTCCATATTCGGCTACTATCTGGTTAATTATACAGATGTAGGTACAAAAATGTTGATACCTTTTACCGGTGGTCTTGCAGAAGGCAAGTATTTGGAAACTTCATTTTTATTTGTACCATTGTTGTTTATTGTTATGCTGGGTACAGTAAACGGAGCCAATTTTACGGATGGACTGGATGGATTAGCAACCAGTGTTACTCTATTAATTGCTACTTTTTTCTCAGTAGTTGCCATTGGAACACAAAGCGGTATATCACCAATTACCTGTGCAGTGGCTGGAAGTTTGCTAGGATTTTTGGTATTCAATATTTATCCGGCAAGGGTATTTATGGGAGATACAGGTTCTTTGGCACTTGGAGGCTTTGTTGCAGCTTCTGCATATATGCTGCGTATGCCATTGTTCATTCTTATAGTAGGTATTATTTATCTGGTAGAAGTTATATCTGTTATGCTGCAGGTTGGATATTTTAAGATATCCGGCGGAAAAAGAATCTTCAAAATGGCACCGATACACCATCATTTTGAATTATGCGGATGGCCGGAAACCAGAGTAGTTGCTGTATTCTCTGTAATTACTGCGGTGCTTTGCTTAATCGCATTAATTGGTTTATAAAAAATATTTATTATACAAATAATTTTAAAGAATTTATAAGAAAACGGCATACAAAATACCGGAATATAAAGTAAAGAACTTTGCATATAGGAAAGAAGGAAGTAATATGGACATAAAGCATAAAAAAGTGCTGGTTTTCGGAACAGGTATCAGTGGCATGGCTGCAGTTAAGTTATTACAGCAGACAGAAGCAGATATTACATTATATGATGGAAATGCCAATCTAAACAAAGAGGACATAGCAGCAAAATTACCAATCGGTTTTAAAGGAAATATATTATTAGGAGAAATACCGGAGAATTTATTAAAGCAACTGGATTTAGCAATATTAAGTCCCGGTGTACCAACTGACCTTGAAATCGTAAATAAGATGAGAAACAATCAAATCCCAATCTGGGGAGAAATTGAGCTGGCTTATTATTTTTCCAAGGGTAAAATTGCAGCAATTACCGGAACCAACGGAAAAACCACAACTACTACATTGGTAGGAGAAATCATGAGAACCTATTATAATAGTGTATTCGTTGTTGGAAACATTGGTGTGCCATATACGGAAATGGTTCTTAACACAACAGAGGATTCCATTACGGTTGCGGAAATGAGCAGTTTTCAATTAGAAACCATTCATAAGTTTAAGCCGGATGTAAGTGCTATATTAAATATTACACCGGATCACCTAAATCGTCACCATACCATGGAGAAATATATTGAAGCTAAAGTAAATATTAGTGCAAATCAAGATCAAAATGATGTATGTGTATTAAATTATGAAGATAATACTTTAAGAGAAATCGGAAAAAAACTTAAGACAAAGGTATTCTTTTTCAGCAGCCTACATAGTTTGGATAACGGAATTTATCTGGAAGAAGATAATATCTACTATAGTGTGGATAAGAATAGAACCTATATTTGCAATATACATGAATTAAACATATTTGGAAGACATAGTTATGAAAACGTTATGGCTGCAGCAGCAATAGGAATTTCTTTAGAAGTACCTATTGACTGTATTCGTAAAGCAATTATTAATTTTGTTGCTGTGGAGCATAGAATCGAATTTGTAACTACAAAGAATGGTGTGACGTATTATAACGATTCCAAAGGAACCAATCCGGATGCTTCTATGAAAGCGATTGAGTCCATGCAGACACCTACCTTATTAATCGCAGGGGGATACGATAAGGGATCGGATTTTGATGATTGGGTGGAGGCCTTTGGGAATAAGATACGCTACTTGGTTCTCCTTGGTCAGACCAGGGATAAAATTGCAGCAACTGCAAGACGCCATGGGTTTAACAATATTATTATGGCGGAAAGTTTATTAGAAGCAGTAGAGATTTGTGCAGGGAAGGCAAATCAGGGAGATTCTGTATTATTATCCCCTGCCTGTGCAAGTTGGGGAATGTTTAAAAATTATGAAGAGCGTGGGAGCCTCTTTAAAGAATATGTAAAGAATCTAAAGAATTGAATGATACAAAGAATGGCGCTAAAGCGCCGGAATCGAGGTTTTTATGACCAGGGCAGAACGGGAACAGGGGAAAGTTAAAAAATTTCATAGCTATTATGACTACAGTCTGCTGTTCTTGACTATTTTTTTAGTGTGTATTGGACTGGTAATGATTTATAGTACCAGCTTCTATAATGCCAGCAGAAATTATGGGAAACCCACCTTTTATTTGGAGAAGCAAGCAATATTCGGGGCGCTGGGTATAATTATAATGCTCATAGTTTCTAAAATAGATTATCATTTTTACATTAAAAAATTGCCTATTTTAAAAATGAAGCCCGTTACTTTGCTATTCATTTTTTGTATTTTACTACAAACATATGTATTAATATTCGGTAAAGAAATCAATGGTGCAAAACGATGGATTGATTTAGGACCTTTGGGAAGTTTTCAACCTTCTGAGTTGTCTAAAATTGCAATTATATTATTTACCGCCTACATAGTTAATTTAGCGCCCAGAAAACTGGATAAATTCGGAGGTTTTGTAAGAGTCGTGGTATTCGTAGCTCCGTTAATTGTATTGGTTTTAATTCCTAACTTTAGTACTGCTTTGGTTATGGGATGCATTATGATAGCTATTTGTTTTGTTGCCAGTAGAAAAAAGTTGTATTTTATTGTGTCAGGAATCATAGCTATTGGACTGGGAGCCATAGCCGTTTTTGGGGTGAGTTATCGAAGCACTCGTATTGATGTGTGGAAAAACGTAGAAACCCATGAGAAGGGCTATCAAATATTACAAGGACTGTATGCAATTGCTTCCGGAGGAATTTTTGGCAGGGGACTTGGAGAAAGCATGCAAAAGCTGGGCTTTATACCGGAGTCTCATAATGATATGATCTTTGCGGTTATTTGTGAAGAACTTGGATTATTTGGAGCAGTTGCCATTATCCTGATTTTTGTATTGGTTGTCTGGCGATTGTTTGTAATCGCTATCAACGCACCGGACCTTTACGGAGGATTAATTGCTACAGGTACTTTAACACATATTGCAATGCAGGTACTTTTAAATATTGCAGTTGTTACCAATACAATTCCTTCTACCGGTATTCCATTACCGTTTATCAGTTATGGAGGCAGTTCCTTGGTAGTTTTACTTATAGAAATGGGAATTGTTTTAAGTGTTTCCAATCAAATAAAGTTTGAAAGATAATGAAATCCTTAATTAGGTATTTACTTTTACCAATTCGGCTACAAGCACAAATTATAAGGAACTTTCATATAGTAATACTATATTTCTTATTGGTTTGAGGTGAACCATGGCAATTATTCAAATTGTTGGTGGAAATGAGCTGAATGGAGAAGTTAACATACAGGGTTCTAAAAATGCAGTTTTGCCGATATTAGCAGCAACAGTTCTGGTAAATGGTATTACAAAGTTAAATCATTGTCCTAAAATATTGGATGTTTATCATATGATAAATATTTTAGAGACCATAGGCTGTTTAGTGGAATGGGAAGGATCTACCCTTATTGTTGATACAACAACCCTTAATACTTCAACCGTCCCGGAAGATTTAGTAAAGAAAATGCGATCTTCTATTATACTTATGGGAGCCTTACTTGGACGAAGAAAATCTGCAATAGTAACCTATCCCGGGGGTTGTTCCATAGGTGCAAGACCTATAGACTTTCATTTACATGCATTTGCAAAAATGAATATCTCCCTGAAAGAAGAGGACGGGCTGATTTATTGTAATACAGAGGGTGTTATTGGCACAGATATATTTTTGGAATTTCCAAGCGTAGGTGCAACAGAAAATGTAATTCTGGCTGCTATTTTAGCGAAAGGAAAAACTGTAATATATAATGCTGCAAAAGAACCGGAAATTATTGAATTATGTAATTTTTTGAACGCCGCAGGTGCTGATATTGTAGGAGCTGGTTCCGATAAAGTTGAAATACATGGAGTAGAAAATCTACATGATGTGGAATACACTACAGCGTCAGACAGAATCGTGGCAGGTACTTATTTGGCTGCTGTTGCAGGGGTAGGAGGGGAAGTAATTTTAAGAGGCATTAATTCCAGTTGTCTGGAAGGGGTTATTCTGGTTCTCCGTGAAATTGGCAGTCACATCATATGTGGAGAAGATTACATTCAGATTTCTTCCCATGGCAGGCCAAAGCCTATACCGATTATCAGAACCATGCCATTTCCAGGATTTCCAACGGATATGCAGTCACAAATGATGTCAGTTCTAATGAAGTCAACCGGAACAAGCAAAATAGTGGAAGACATATTTGAAGGCAGATTCCAAAATGTGAAAGAACAAATAAAATTCGGAGCGGATATCCAGATTAACGGAAGGGAAGCAACCATCCGGGGGTGTTCTCAATTGCAGGGTGCAGATGTGTATGCCAGTGAATTAAGGGGCGGTGCTGCATTAATAATAGCAGGGCTTATGGCAGAGGGAAAAACCAATGTTCATAACCCCATTCATATTCAAAGAGGATATGAGGATATTTGCAGGGATTTAGGCAATTTAGGTGCCGAAATTTCGTATATTTCTGAAGATTAAATAGTGTTTATTTGCATAGCCTATTTTTATGCAGAAAAGAGGGAACATGAGAGAAAAGAGACAAAAAGAAAAGAAAAAGGGTATTTTGTCAAGGCTTATGAAAATACTGATATTTTGCCTCTTCATTGTTGGTTCAACCTTTGTTCTTCTATTTACCAGCAGGTTGGAAACTGTTATTGTGGAAGGGAGTAATCACTATACTTCAGAGGAATTACAGGAGAAAGTGCTTACCAAAAAGACTGATAAAAATACCATATTACTTTATTTAAGATATAAATACGGTGAAACGAGTAGTATACCATTTATTGAACGGGTAGATATAGAAATGATGAATCTAAACACAGTCACCATTCAGGTTTACGAAAAAGTTGTCACCGGCTGTATTGAATACATGGGTGGTTATATGTATTTTGATAAAGATGGAATTATTGTAGAAAGTTCGGATGAAAAACTGTCTCAGGTTCCATTTATTACTGGCTTAAGTTTCAATAAGATGGTACTTTATGAAAAACTAGATACACAAAAAGATGAAATTTTCAACGTTATTCTAAATTTGACACAATTAATAAGAAAATATGAATTGGATATAGAAACCATTCAATTTAGTCCGGATATGGAAGTAACATTATATTGTGGAAAAATTCAGGTACTGCTTGGGAAACGAAATACATATGATGAACAAATTGCTGAACTAAAGAATTTATTACCCAAGGCCCCTAATAAGAAACTTACATTGGATATGAGAAATTATACCGAAGGACAGGATAGAATCATTGCCAAGCCTCGGAAATAAAGGCTGAAAGATAATTAATTATGGAAAGAATACCTTAATGTGATTCTTTCAACTTAATTTTTTGTGGCAGTGCACATCTGTAAACAGATGTGTTTGCAATGGGTGCTAAAAATATAAATTTAGGGTTGATTATTTTGTCAATAAAAGCTATTATATACTATAGGATTACAAAAGAATAAACTAGACTTATTGGACTTAAAAATAAGCAGCTTCTTTTGTTGATAATGAAAACTGTTTGTTTAATCGGTAATTTTACATAGAGGGAAACAAATGGCTAATAAATTGGATAAATAATTTTAAAGATTAGTATAGTGAAGGAGGAAGTACCTTGCTTGAAATAAGAACAAATGAAGCTGATTCATCTGCAAAAATTCTTGTAATTGGAGTCGGCGGTGCAGGGAATAATGCTGTTAATAGAATGATTGAAGAAAACATCGTAGGTGTGGAATTTATCTGTGTAAATACGGACAAGCAGCATCTTAAAAACTGCAAGGCACCACAATGTATTCAAATCGGTGAGAAATTGACCAAAGGTTTAGGAGCAGGTGCACAACCTGAAATCGGAGCACAAGCGGCGGAAGAGAGCCGGGAAGAATTAACGAATCTGATCAAAGGTTCTGATATGGTATTTGTTACTTGTGGTATGGGCGGTGGAACCGGAACAGGTGCTGCTCCTGTTGTAGCACAAATTGCTAAGGAAATGGGAATCCTTACAGTAGGTATCGTAACTAAACCATTTAAATTCGAAGCGAAAGCCCGCATGAACAATGCAGTTGGCGGTATTGAAAGATTAAAAGAACATGTGGATACCTTAATTGTAATTCCTAATGATAAATTGTTAGAAATCGTAGATAGAAGAACCACAATGCCGGATGCTTTACGTAAAGCAGATGAGGTATTACAACAAGGTGTACAAGGTATTACCGACTTAATCAATGTTCCTGGTTTAATTAATCTTGATTTTGCAGACGTACAGACAGTTATGAAGGACAAGGGTGTTGCTCATATTGGTATCGGTGTGGGCAAAGGCGATGATAAATGTATTGATGCAGTAAATCAGGCTATTACCAGTCCTTTATTAGAGACAACCATTCAGGGTGCATCTCATGTAATTATTAATATTTCCGGTGATATCAGCTTAATTGAGGCAAACGAAGCTGCAACCATGGTACAGGAACTGGCTGGAGAAACTGCAAACATTATCTTTGGTGCTATGTTTGATGATACTACACCAGATGAAGCAACTATTACCGTTATTGCAACGGGATTGGATGCAAAGGGCTCTGCTGTGGAACAAAAGGGGCCAAGCTTCTTAAAACAAGGAATTGCAAGACCGGATTATAGATTTGGCAGTAACAATACTATGAACTCCAGTTCTTCCTTCGCTAAGTCACAAGCCCAGACAGCGGCAACCAGTAATACATATAATCCGAAACCGTTAAATCAAGGTTATACAAGTCCAATGAATACTGGCAGTAATCCTTCTTTTAATGCTGGAGATACAAGTGGAATTAAGATTCCGGAGTTCTTACAAAAGAATCGTAATAATAAATAGAAATATAAGACTAAAATATGAAACAAAAAAATATAAATATGGTATATATTTAATTATAATTGAGGCTGTTACAAAACGGAATCCTTAAAGCTAAAAGTGCTTACGGGATGATAATTTTGTAACAGTCTTTTTTTATGTTTAAAACAGTAAATGCTTTTAGTAATTCTTTCTTTAATACCTGAGATACAAACGGAATTAAAATTCCGAAGTTTTTATAAAAGTGACGTAATCATATTAAGGCTGTTGCAAAACGTTCAATCTTAGAGTTTAAAGTGTTCACAGGATGACAGTTTTATAACAGCTTTGATTAAGAATAGCAAATGCCTTTAATCTAGTCCATATCTAATTATACAATCTATTACAATAATTTTTATTAAATTAAAATGTAAATTTCTACGAAACTCCGACTAAGCTTATTATTTTACGACAGCATATTCTCAAGAGAAACTAAAATATTTATAGAATACATAAAATTTCAGAACATTTTGTAAGTATGGGTAAATGAAAAAGCCTATTTTCTTACCAGAATGTGACAGGAACTAAACTGAAAAAAATATATAATAGGTAAAGAAAATACAAGTTATGGAAGAGGGGGTGTGCTTGTATCTAGAAGTATATATTGATGTTATTTTTCTCATTAATTTTGCGATGGATATTTTACTGCTCTTCATTGTAAAAAAAATCGTAAAGTGTAAAAGTACGAAACCCAGGATTATTTTTGGCGGAGTTATAGGAGCAATTGGTGCGTGTATTCTTGCAGTAATCCCGGATTTAAACGGAATTCTTCAGTTTCTATTTTCTTATTGCCTCATCTGTACAGGAATGGTTTATGTATCTTATATTCAAAATGGATGGAAGGCGAGATTGAAAACCATAGCAGTTCTGTACATAGCTACGTTCTTTTTGGGAGGTGTGCTAAATTCACTTTACTATTATTCAAAGCTGGGAGTATTCTTTCGTGATTTAGTGAATGGTGGATTATTTAGAAATCTGAATAAAACATATTTTGTCATTGCCATACTATTTGGAACTATAGCGATTATAGTTTTCATTCATACATATTACAGTTTTCGAAAAGGGAATTCGAGACTTTATGAGGCAGAATTGTTTTATAGGGAGAATAAGGTTCGGGCAGTTGGTTTATTGGATACCGGTAATGGACTTTATGATCCGATTTATGGGAAACCAGTAATAATAACAGAATATTCAGTGATTTCTAAACTGTTATCAGAAGGTCAGGTAAAACTCCTCCAAACATGGTTGGATAATTTAGAAGGGAACAGCAGTTCAATTGGCAGAATGGGATTGTCTGAGGACCTTATGAAAGACAGCGACGGGGAACGACTGAATATTATGATGATACCTTATCATTCCGTAGGCAGAAAAAATGGGATTTTACCTGCTTTTACACTGGATAAGGTAATACTGTGGGAGGAAGATGAACAGATTTGTAACGAGAAGGTTTTAACAGCTGTTTGCGCTGACAGATTATCGAAACAGAACGAATATCAACTGATTTTGCATAAGGATATTATGTGAATCTAAATGCAACTGGAATTCAAGGTAAAAAGCGAATCAAGTGGAGTTTATGTATAGGGAGGAAAAGTCAAAAATGCTGTTGAAAATAACCATACCAAACAAAATTCAATTCCGCGTAATTCCTGACTTTCGGAGTATACTATTTAATGGACGTGGGGAAATACACTATATTGGTGGAGCAGAGGTGCTTCCGGCACCTTTAGATGCAATCAGAGAAGCAGAAGAAATTGCTAAATTGGGAACCGAATATGACACAGAAGCGAAATCAATACTTGTTGAACATAATCTTAGGCTGGTGGTATATATTGCTAAGAAGTTTGATAATACCGGCGTTGGAGTGGAAGATTTAATTTCCATAGGTACCATTGGGCTGATAAAGGCAATCAATACATATAATCCGGATAAAAATATTAAATTAGCAACTTATGCATCGAGATGTATTGAAAATGAAATCTTAATGTATTTAAGAAGAAATAATAAAACCAAATTAGAGGTCTCTATTGATGAACCTTTAAATGTGGATTGGGATGGGAATGAACTTCTTTTGTCGGATATTCTGGGAACAGAAGAGGATGTTATTTATAAAGGAATTGAAGAAGAGGTAGACCGAAAACTTTTGGGAAAAGCGTTAGCAAAATTAAGTGAACGGGAAAGAATTATTGTTCAATTGCGTTTTGGACTAAATACAGAAGACGGTAATGAACGAACCCAAAAAGAAGTTGCTGATCTGCTTGGAATATCACAATCTTATATATCCAGACTGGAAAAAAAGATTATTAAACGTCTTAAGAAAGAAATGTTAAGATTGGAATAAAAAATCTGTTTAAAAAAACGAAGTATAAAGACTTCCATAAAAGGAAATTATTACATCCTCATCAGCCGTATAAAGAGGCATGAAAAAGTGAATCATTAAGTTAAGTAATTAATGATTTGGGAGGTTTTCATATGGCTCTTTATAAGGTAGAAATCTGTGGGGTAAATACTTCGAAATTACCATTACTAAATAATGCTGAAAAGGAAGAATTATTTCAGCGAATATTAAAGGGGGACAAAGAAGCAAGAGAATTGTATATCAAAGGTAATCTTCGGCTAGTTTTAAGCATTATTCAACGTTTCTCTAATAGTAATGAAAATGTAGACGATTTATTTCAAATAGGCTGTATTGGATTAATGAAAGCAATTGATAATTTTGATGTATCCCAAAATGTAAAATTCTCTACTTATGCAGTTCCTATGATTATTGGAGAAATACGGCGTTACTTACGAGATAATAACAGCATACGTGTCAGTCGTTCTCTTCGAGATACCGCTTATAAAGCCATATATGCTAAAGAGGCATTAACCAAAAGGAATGATAAAGAACCTACCGTTACTGACATTGCAAATGAAATTGGTATTAGTAAGGAAGACATCGTTTTTGCATTGGATGCCATTCAAAGTCCTGTATCTTTATATGAACCTGTTTATTCAGAAGGTGGAGATACCTTATATATTATGGATCAGGTCAGCGATAAGAAAAACAGAGAGGAAAATTGGGTAGAAGAAATTTCTCTAAAAGAGGCTTTGTCAAAATTGTCTGATAGAGAAAAGAGCATCATAGAACTTAGGTTCTATGAAGGTAAAACCCAGATGGAAGTTGCAAAAGAAATAAGTATTTCTCAGGCACAAGTTTCAAGGCTTGAAAAATCAGCATTAAAAAGTATGAAGAACTATTTAAGTCAATGAACGGGAAAGTTATGCCTTAAGGATTATGTGACCTTCAAGGGAATACCCTTGAAGGTCAAAAAAGTATTTTCTCCAGTACTTCGTTGATATCTATGTCTACCAGAATAACATCAGGTCCTATTTGTTTGATGCTGCAAAAAGGTATACAATATTCATGTTCACGTCCTAAGATGCCCCAGATTTTACAGGGGCCGGGAACGATTAGTTTTATTATAATTCCGGTATTTATGTCGAATTCGATATCACAAACGAAGCCCAGTCTTTCACCGTCTCTACAATTTATAACTTCTTTTTCTTTTAATTCACACATTCTCATGACAAAACCCTCACTAAATGTATTGAATATTATATTCATAAACTAATATATGATTCTTATTCTATTATATGTATATATTTTATCTGCATATAAGTTTAATTAGTTTTTTAACCGGAAAGAACTAAAATTCAACTTATGGAATATTCCTTGACCTTGGAAGACATTTTACATATAATCTAAATTAGAACATTAATTGCTGCAAACTTAAGGAGGAAACATTATGAAATGCCCATTTTGTGGGAAGGAAAATACCAGGGTTATAGATTCAAGACCTTCTGATGATAATAATTCAATTAGGAGAAGGCGTCAATGTGATGAATGTAACAAAAGATTCACCACTTATGAGAAAGTTGAAGCTATTCCACTGGTAGTCATAAAGAAGGACAACAACCGTGAGCCTTATGATCGTACAAAAATTGAAGCAGGTGTGTTTCGTTCCTGTCATAAGAGACCAATTTCTGTAGATCAAATCAATCAATTAGTGGATGAAATTGAAACTGCAATTTTTAATCGGGAAGAAAAAGAAGTACATAGTTCTATTATTGGTGAAATCGTCATGGATAAATTAAAGGAACTAGACCCGGTTGCCTATGTCAGGTTTGCATCGGTTTATCGTGAATTTAAAGATGTGAATACTTTTATGCATGAATTAAAAAAAATATTAGATAATGAAACAACATTATAAACTAATTATACCTTTATTGGTTAAGAAATGTATCTTTTGGAATAAAATCTACCTATATTATATAGAATTCCAAGAGGTATAAAGCTTAACCAATAAAGGTTTTTTAATGATTAGCGGTAATTAATATACATAAGAAAGAATATGGTGGTGCATTTTCAGTTTTTTATACTTAATTAATATCCTCAAGGCCCGGAAACGTAAGCTGTTCATATGAATTCTTCTCTTCGTATTGGTGAAGGTATTGGAAGCATGCATTTACATCCTGGAGAATATGATGAGAGGAACAAGTTTCTTTCAGTATATTCATTAATTTCGCGTTATTTGGACTATTGATCTCATAAGAGTTTCCATATTTTTTTATATACTTTTCTTTCAGTCCTGGGAAGTGCTGGTCTAATTTCTTATAGAAGTATTCCCGATTTCCTTCCCTTAAAGTAAGTCCCATTCCAAAACATATAATTCCATGTACCTTTGCTCTTATACAATAGTTTAAGATTCCCTTTATATTTTCTTCCGTATCATTTAAAAAAGGCAGAATGGGGCTTAGCCAGACAATGGTAGGTATTCCGTTTTCCTGCATAATCTTTAGGACTTCATATCTTTCTTTTGTGGTGCTTACATTTGGCTCAATTATTTTACATAATTCTTCATCATATGTAGTTAGGGTCATTTGTACTACACATTTTGACTTCTGGTTAATTTTTTTTAATAAATCTAAATCTCTTAAGATTCTTGCTGATTTTGTCTGTATGGCAAGACCAAACCCATATGACTCTACTAGTTCTAAACATTTTCTTGTGTTCCCCAGTGTTTCTTCCAAATGAATATAAGGATCGGTCATAGCTCCGGTACCAATCACGGTTTTCTTCCTTTTTCTCCGGAGGGCTTCTTCCAATAATTCCGGTGCATTTACTTTCACCTCTATGTCCTCGAATTCATGATTTATCTGATAACATTTGCTTCTGGAATCACAATAGATACAGCCATGAGTACAACCCCGATATATATTCATTCCATTATGGGCGGATAAGATTCCTTTTACTATTGATTCGTGCATAAACTTCTCCAAATTTTAATAAAATATTTGCTTTTTTTAAAATTAACTGTAATATATACTTTGAATACTGCTATAATTTGCGTTCCTTTAATAGAATACAATTTGTTATGATTAAGTTGTTCTGTTAAGTAAATTTTATGTATTTAATCCATTAGTTTATTTAATGATAGAACATATGGTCTGAAATAGCAATAGATTTTTAAAATTCAATGAAAGATAAATAAAAATAAAAATTTTTAAAAAAAGTTGAAGATTATTTTATATCAAAATCGTTCTATTATTATGAGAGAAAGGAGGCGGATGAAATCAGTAATGAAGTTTATTATGAATATCTAATTGATACATATCAGAACTTAGTCTTTTCTGTATGTTTTAAAATAGTAAAAGATTACTTTGAAGCCGAGGATTTAGCCCAAGAAACCTTTTTATCCGCATATAAAAATCTCTCATCTTTTGACAGAGATAAGGAGAAAGCCTGGCTCTGTCGTATTGCGACCAATAAATGCTTGGATTATTTGAAAAGGGCTGAAAGAAGGAGCATTCCAGTTGAAGAAGAATATTTTCTTATTCAAAAAGACAATTCTCCTACCTTGGAAGAGGAAGTTCTTGATAGGGAAATAAAACATCAGCTGCTAGATCAGTGCAATCGATTACAATCTCCATATAAAGAAGTAGCATTGGATTATTTTTATTATGAAATATCCGCAGCTGATATTTCAGATAAAACAGGGAAGAATTTAAAAACTGTTCAAACACAGATTTACCGGGCAAAAGCAATGCTTCGGAAAAAGTATGAAAAGGAGGCCGGATTAAAATGATAGAGAATCACCATATTTCTGATGACAGATATTTGGCATTTCAACAAAACAGGCTGGACGGGGAGGAACGGATAAGGTTTCTTATGCACATTAGCGAATGTGATTACTGTTCTGAAAGACTGGCTAGTTTTATGGAAACAGATATGGTTTCAGCTCCACCGGATATGAAGATGAATATACTGGCGGCTTCCAAGAAAGCCGATGTTCAGATTGTTAAGAATGCGGTAGAAATGACAAAGAGAATGCAGCTTTTCCTATATAGCCTAAAGGTGGGAGCTGCAACTATAGGAGCGTTTATTATCTTACTTTTATTTATGAATGTACATGATTTTTCCAATGATCCAAACAAAATTAATACAGATATTAAGAAACCATCGGGAACGATTTCCATAACGGATAGGATTAGAGAAGGTACCAATTCATTAAGTGATAATTTATTTAATTTTTCCAACGATATTATAAAAATGGAGGATAGAAATCATGACAAATAAAAAGAATGGATTTTTTACATTCATGTTCTCCCTATTACCCGGAGCGGGAGAAATGTATATGGGATTTATGAAAAGAGGTATTAGTACAATGGCAGCCTTTTTTATAGTAATTGCTTTATCAGCCTGGTCAGGAATCGGAGTTGTTATGTTTGTACTGCCAATAATCTGGTTTTACAGCTTTTTTACCGTTCACAATCTTCGGTCACTTCCGGATGATGAATTTTTTACAATAGAAGATGACTATATATTTAATTTTTCTACAGAAAAGGATAAAACTATATTATTTGCAAGAAAATATAAAAATTTAATTGCAGTATTTTTAATTGTACTTGGTGCATCCAGCCTCTGGAATAATTTAAACCGTATATTTTTACCTTTCCTGCCAGGCAGATTAAGAGATTTTATTTATTCCTTAAGTTACATTGGACCTCAGAGTATGATTAGTCTTGCAATTATTGCTTTGGGAGTATATTTGATCAGGGGAAAGAAAAAAGAACTGGATATGTTAGAGGATAAAGGAGAAAATCATAATGAAAATTCATAGAGTAGGAACTTTAACTTTTGGAATTCTGTTAATTACTTTTGGTATATTATTCTTTTTACATGCTTTTATACCGAATTTATCTTATGAGTTCATATTTAAATTTTGGCCGATTATTTTTATTCTATTAGGAATTGAGATTTTACTGGCAAATATAAAACAGACAGAAGATAAACTGATTTATGACAAAGCAGCCTTTTTCTTAATTATTGTACTATCCTTTTTTGCAATGGGAATGGCTTTTACAGAAGAAGTTCTTAATTATGTGATAAATTATCATATTGATGGAATACATCGTATTTTTTAAAAAAATAGAAGCAGGAGAGGTATATAACAGAAAACATCTGTTTTATACCTCTCCTGCTTATAAAAAAGTTGCTTCAATAAAGCTGCTTATCAAATTAGCTGCTCAGGCTATCCACATTCTGTATGTTCATGGCTTTTTAAGTTAATAAGTTTCTCCCAGGAAAAAACTAGAATTAATAATTAAAAAATCTTGTAAATACAGTAGTACTTTGCTATACTGACTTTGGATGAATGCTTCCTTCTTTGAAGAGAGACAAGGAAAGGAGCAATAAATGTTTAGTAAAGCATACAGTGCATCTGTCAATGGTATAGACGGTATGATTGTTTCTGTTGAAGCAGATGTAAGTGATGGACTGCCTATGTTTGATTTAGTAGGTTATTTGGGTTCTGAAGTAAGGGAGGCAAGGGAGCGGGTCCGAATTTCCCTTAAGAATTCAGGATACCATTTGCCGCCTAAAAGAATTACCGTCAATCTTTCTCCCGCTGATATTCGAAAAGAAGGCACTGCCTTCGATCTTCCAATAGCAATCGCTATTTTAACCGCTTTTGGCTATATTCCCCAAAAAAATCTTGCTCATACTTTATTTATAGGAGAACTAAGTTTAAATGGTGACATAAACAAAGTCAACGGAGTTCTGCCTATTGTTTATACTGCCTTAAAACAAGGCTTTACCAGATGTATTATTCCTGCCGGTAATGTAAAAGAAGGTGCTGTAGTGCAGGAGATGGATGTATATGGTGTAAGCTGTCTTAAGGATGTGATAGAATTCTTGAATAATGATTCTCTTTTAGAACCTTATTTTCTTGATATGGATGAACTTTTTTCAAATCATAGGGGTAAGGAGGACATTGATTTTTCAGATGTAACAGGTCAGGAACTGGCTAAAAGGGCCATTGAAGTAGGGGCTTCCGGAATGCATAATATTTTAATGGTTGGCCCGCCAGGAGCAGGCAAAACAATGCTTGCAAAACGAATCCCAACTATAATGCCGGAACTTTCTTTTGAGGAAAGTCTGGAAATTTCTAAAATCTATAGTGTATCAGGATTATTGGATAATAATCAGTCGCTAATTCTTAAAAGACCCTTTCGGTCACCACATCATACCATAACAAGTACAGCTTTAACAGGAGGAGGTAGAACGCCTATGCCCGGTGAGATCAGTCTCGCTCATTTAGGAGTTTTGTTTTTGGATGAATTTCCAGAATTCAATCGGAATACCATCGAAATATTGAGACAGCCGCTGGAGGAAAATGAAATTACTATAACAAGATTACAGGGAACATTTCGATACCCTGCTAACTGTATGCTTGTGGCTGCAATGAATCCTTGCTCCTGCGGGCATTATCCCAACCGGAATAAGTGTAATTGCTCCCCTAATCAAGTAAAAAGGTATCTGGGTAAGATCAGCAGGCCATTGCTGGACCGTATTGATATCTGTATTGAAACCTTACAAGTTAACTATAAAGATCTGGAAGAGAAAAAAGTTACTGAGACTTCAAAGGACATAAGAGCAAGAGTTATGAAAGCAAGAGAAGTACAAATGAGCCGATACTGCAATGAAAATTTTAACTACAATTCTCAATTAACTCCCAAGTCCATATCTAAGTATTGTAAATTAGGAAAAAAGGAGCAGATTCTTATAGAGAAAGCATTTACTAAGATGAATTTAAGCGCCCGGGCATATCACAGGATCCTTAAGGTGGCAAGAACAATAGCTGATTTAGAAAATGCAGATGACATCAGCATAAAGCATTTAAGTGAAGCAATCTGTTACAGGAGCTTAGATAAAAAGTATTGGGAAGAATAAGGTAAGTCATACTAATCTTCATTAGTATGAAAGATAATAAAATCTATGAAAGTACATTATAATTATATTGGAAGGGGAATTTACCTTTGAAGAATAAAGAGTATTGGTTTTGGTTATGTAATATTCATAACATTGGATTAAAGAAAATACAGGCTATTTTAGACCTGTATGAAACTCCCGAAAGAGCCTTCCATGAAAGCGAAAAAGGGTTAGAGTGCTTGAATATATTAACGGATGCAGACAGGCTTATGATACGCAAAAGCAAGGATTCTGCAAAAATTCAAGAAAACTATGCTAAAGTATTGGATAAGGGCATATATTTTGTAACAAAAGAGGACAGTGAATATCCGGATAAATTACGTAATATTTATAATCCGCCCCATGCCCTATACGTGAGAGGAAATCTTCCAAAGAATCAAATAGGTTCTATTGCTGTTATAGGTGCCAGAAACTGTTCTGAGTATGGCAGAGAGGTAAGTAAATATATTGCAAGTGAATTAGCAAAAGCCGGTCTGCAAGTAATTAGTGGATTGGCAAGAGGAATTGATGGGTATGCACACCAGGGAGCACTGGCGGTGGAGGGAAGTACTTATGGAGTGTTAGGGTGTGGAATTGACATATGCTATCCAGTTGAAAATTTTTTACTTTATATGGATATGCAAAAAGAAGGAGGAGTTATATCGGAATATGGAATAGGTGTAAATCCCAATGCCGGTAATTTTCCAATGAGAAACCGTATTATAAGTGGAATGTCTGACGGAATATTAGTAATAGAAGCAAAAGAAAAAAGTGGTTCTTTGATAACGGTTGATCTTGGTTTGGAACAAGGAAAGAATATATATGCTCTGCCAGGGCGTATTAATGACCGGCTAAGTACAGGCTGTAATAATTTAATAAAAATGGGTGCAAAATTAGTTACAGAACCGAAAGATATACTGGAAGATTTCTTCCTGAATTATGAAAAATTTGAAATGGATACGAAAAAAAACGATAAATTGCTTGAAACCCATGAAAAAATGGTATATGATAGTTTAAGTTTCTACCCGAAGCATATGAATGAAATAGCTGGAGAAACTAATTTTTGTATATATGAATTATCGGAAATTCTTTTAAGCTTAGAGCTAAAGAATTATATTAAGCAGGTTAGAAAGAATTATTATGTTTGTATTCCATAAAGAATGTAATGAAAGCTGCAAAAAATTATAGGGGAGTGAATGGTAGTGGCTAAAAATCTAGTTATCGTAGAATCACCGGCAAAGGCGAAAACCATAAAGAAATTTTTGGGAACTAATTATGAAGTAATGGCTTCCAATGGACATGTTCGTGATTTACCAAAGAGCCAGCTGGGCATAGATGTGAATAATGATTATGAACCAAAATATATAACAATACGTGGTAAAGGAGAACTGCTTGCTAAATTACGAAAAGAAGTAAAGAAAGCAAATAAAGTATTTTTGGCAACTGACCCGGACCGTGAAGGAGAAGCTATTTCCTGGCATTTGTTTCAGACATTAAAGCTGGATAAGAATAACACCAGCAGAATAGCCTTCAATGAAATTACAAAGAATGCAGTTAAGAATTCCATAAAGCAAGCCAGAGATATAGATATGAATTTAGTAGATTCTCAACAAACAAGACGAATTCTTGACCGTATGGTAGGATATAGTATTAGTCCGGTGCTATGGGCTAAAGTAAAAAGAGGATTAAGTGCAGGACGGGTACAATCCGTTACTTTGCGGCTCATTTGTGACAGAGAAGAAGAAATTAATGCATTTGTACCGGAAGAATATTGGAATTTAGAAGCAAACTTTCAGGTAAAAGGTGACAAGCATCCCTTGATTGCAAAGTTTAATGGTAAAGGTAATAGTAAGATAGTGATTTCTTCGGAAGAAGAAATGAATCAGATACTAAAAAATTTAGAGAATGCTGTCTACAAAATTATTGAAATTAAAAAGAGTGAGAGACAAAAGAAGGCACCTCTGCCTTTTACAACCAGTACCTTACAACAAGAGGCTGCCAAGACTCTTAACTTTTCTACTTCAAAAACAATGAGCCTGGCTCAACAATTATACGAAGGTGTTGACGTAAAAGGACATGGTACGGTGGGTTTAATTACCTATTTACGTACGGACTCTGTTCGTATTTCGGAAGAAGCAGATACAGCTGCCAGAGAATTCATTGGAGAAACCTATGGCAAAGAGTTTATTGCCAGTCAGGAAGAAGGGAAGGAAAGTAAAAAGCGAATACAGGATGCACATGAAGCCATTCGTCCAACTTATGTTACTTTAACTCCTGTTCAGGTAAAAGAGTCTCTTTCCAGGGATCAATTCCGATTATATCAGCTTATTTGGAAAAGGTTTGTTGCAAGCAGAATGCAGCCGGCTAAATATGAAACTACTACCGTTAAAATTGATGGTAATGGATACCGATTCTCTACTTCAGCCTCCAAATTAATATTTGAAGGTTATATGTCTGTTTATACAACAGATGAGGATCAGGAACAAAATAAGACACTATTAAAAGATTTAAGTGAAGATTCAGAACTTACTTTAAAAGAACTAAATAAGTCTCAACATTTTACACAGCCACCGGCACATTATACGGAAGCATCCTTAGTAAAGACTTTAGAAGAATTGGGAATAGGCAGGCCAAGTACCTATGCACCAACTATTACAACTATTCTTGCAAGGCGGTATGTGGTTAAGGAGAATAAAAATCTATATATTACAGAACTAGGCGAGATTGTAAACAACATTATGAAAAAATCTTTCTCCAGTATTGTAGATGTTAATTTTACTGCAAATTTAGAATCCTTATTAGATAGTGTGGAAGATGGAACTGTAAATTGGAAAACAGTGATTCGTAATTTTTATCCCGATTTGGATGAAGCGGTTAAGTTAGCAGAAAAAGAACTGGAAGAAATTAAAATAGAAGATGAGGAAACAGATGTAATCTGTGAAGAATGTGGAAGGAACATGGTGATTAAATATGGACCCCACGGTAAATTCCTTGGATGTCCAGGTTTCCCTGATTGTAGAAATACTAAGCCATATCTGGAGAAAATAGGTATACCTTGCCCAATTTGCGGAAAGGATATAGTTATCCGAAAAACAAAAAAGGGAAGAAAATATTATGGATGTGAAAACAATCCGGAATGCGAATTTATGACATGGCAGAAACCTTCCAAAGAAAAATGTCCAAAATGTGGTGGGTATATGTTGGAAAAAGGGACAAAATTGGTTTGTAATGACGAAAAATGTGGCTACGTGGCAGTTAATAAGTGAAAATTATGTTGAATCGTATGTATAATTTGGCTAATTTGTATAAATTACGTGAAATGGCTATTGTTTTTCGAGAAAATGTATGTTAATATTGAAATTGTAGCAGAATTTAAAGCCTATGATTTATTTGTTTTACTGCTATGATATAGAATTAATTAAGTATTCTTATTAGGTGGGGAGTACTAGGAGGACGTTACATGAGCGTACAGTTGCTAGATAAGACAAGAAAAATAAATAAACTTTTACACAACAATGATTCACAAAAAGTAGTATTTAATGATATCTGTGAAGTGTTAGGAGAAATTTTAGAATCCAATATTCTTGTAATCAGTAAAAAAGGTAAAGTGTTAGGAATTAAGAATCGTGATGATATTATGGAAATCAAAGAATTAATAAAAGACACTGTTGGCGGTTATATTGATACCTTGCTCAATGAAAGATTGTTAAATGTTCTTTCAACGAAAGAAAACGTCAATTTATTAACCTTGGGATTTGAATTCGACAATGTGAATGATTATCAGGCAATTATTACACCGATAGATATTGCTGGAGAAAGATTAGGTACTTTATTCCTTTATAAAATTAACAGCCAATATGATATTGATGATATTATTTTAAGTGAATATGGAACTACAGTTGTGGGACTTGAGATGATGCGCTCTGTAAATGAAGAAAGTGCTGAAGAAAGCCGAAAAGTTCAGATTGTAAAATCTGCCATTAGCACCTTATCCTTTTCTGAACTTGAAGCAATTACACATATATTTGAAGAATTAGATGGCAATGAAGGAATTTTAGTTGCAAGTAAGATTGCGGACAGAGTAGGAATTACAAGATCAGTAATTGTTAATGCTCTAAGAAAGTTCGAAAGTGCCGGTGTTATTGAGTCCAGGTCATCTGGTATGAAGGGTACTTATATAAAAGTACTAAATGACGTGGTTTTTGATGAGTTAAAGAAATTAAAGAAATAGTGTATAAAAATTTACATGATATTAATGGCTCTTTGTCAAGTTTTGGGGTGGGATTCTCTGAATCCTGCTCCATTACTGTATTTAGAACCATTTTTATGTTTGTGTCTATAATTCCTGTTTTTGGGCATGCCAAATAAGCCTCTTCATTTTCATTTTTTGTCGTCCAGTTATCATCAGATAGAGCAATGAATAATTCTTGTCCGAAAACGCTTAAAGTTACGGACTCCAAAAGATATTCTTTTAAGTACCTTGATTTTGTTATTATAGCCTTCCGTAGGGCCGTTGGTATATTTATATTTAAAGGCATTCAAAATTCCTTCAGACCAGTTCCTGTATGTCTTTGCACATTCTTCAAATTCAGGAATTCCAGATTTCTC
>NZ_FOWD01000036.1 GCF_900115365.1 Anaerocolumna aminovalerica | reverse complement strand
AAAATTTATAATATACACCCTGTTATCCTTGAACATATAAATTGAGTCATTATGAAAGCTTTAATGAGCACTTTCTGATTTCCAACAAACTTCAGAGCAAAGCGTCCTACTGCGACAAATTTTTATTCGTCTATAACCCCGTATAAATATCTTTTGGAAGATAGGCTTTAATGTAGATACCGTCTTCCTGATATTCTTCGGCTATAAGTTGCCCGTATTTTCTTATTATTTGAATTTTACCGGCATCATTGTATGAGAATACTTTTTCCATCAGAACTTTTCTGTCTCTTAATACTTCTTCGAAAAGTTCTAGTAATGTATCAATACCGGTATTCTGTTTTGCTGATATTTTAACGGTTTTATCTGCCCTAAAATCTTTCATTACCGGATCGGATTCTAGTTTATCCTGTTTGTTAAAGGCGGTAACAACGGTTTTATCTTTCACACCTAGGTTTTCCAAGGTTTCATAAACTACGTGCATTTGTTTGTAGGCAACAGGATTGGAACTGTCTACCACATGAAGGATAATATCTGCATATTTAGCCTCTTCTAAAGTACTGCGGAAGGCTTCGATTAGATGATGAGGTAATTTTCGGATAAAACCTACGGTATCTGTTAACAGCAGTTGCTGTCCGCTGGGCAGTTCCAGATTTCTTGTTGTTGGATCCAATGTTGCAAATAATTTATCTTCTTCTAATACGCCTGCACTGGTTAAAAGATTTAATAATGTAGATTTACCAGCGTTAGTATAACCTACAATAGCAACAATTGGAATTCCTCCTTTATTTCTTAAACCTCTTGCAGTTTCTCTGGATTGCTGCATATCACTAAGCTCCCTTTTTAGTTGGGAGATTCGGTCCCGAATTAATCTTCTGTCCACTTCCAGTTTCTTTTCGCCGGGACCTTTGGTTCCGATACCGCCGCCCAGCCTTGACATGGAGTTCCTCATTCCAACTAACCTTGTGGAACGGTACTTTAACTGGGCTAATTCAACCTGAATTTTGCCCTCCTTAGTAGTGGCACGTTGTGCAAATATATCCAATATCACAATGGTACGATCCATAACTTTAGCTTGAAGGGCATCTTCCAGATTTTTTAATTGGGCAGGAGTTAATTCGTCGTCACATACAACACCTGTAGCCCCCAATTCATCCATTAAGACACGTACTTCTTCTATTTTCCCTTTTCCTATATAGGTTCCCGGATGAACACTTTCGCGGTTTTGGATGACTTTGGCTACTGTTACAGCTCCTGCGGTTTTAGCTAATTCCTCCAATTCGTCTAAAGATTCTTCCGTATCATCTCCATCCTGAGTTGCAACCGCAACCAAGATCAGACGCTCTTCATTTTCCTTTATTTCATACATTTCAGTCATATATAACCATGCTCCTTTCAAAGTCAGAAGACATTGCATACGCAAATCTCCCGTTGAGGGAATCTCAATATTTCACTTATCCCCTTCTTATCTTTCATTGTTTTATACTGCTTACATCTGGTAACCGCGTTTTTAAAAATTCATATTCCTTTTTAGCTTCTTTATCTTCCGGATACAGGTTTATATAATCCGTCATAAGATGGTAAGCTTTTTCAAAGTCACCTGTCTTCTCATAAGCGGCAATTTCATTTCGCTTCAATGGCTGTTCCATGTTTTTATCCCGGTATTCCAACCCTGTTTGAATATAAGCCAATGCTTCACTATATCTTCCTAATTTTAAAAGACAAGCACCAGCCTGATTATATACCAAGGTTGTCTTTGGAATGTTCTCTGCTTTAATATATTTTTCATAATTTATAACCGCCTCTTCATAATCCTCTCTCTTTTCATAAATATTCCCAAGATAATAACAGGCTTCTTCAAAACCACTTTCAAATGCTTTGCTGAATTCATTTATAGCCATATCATACTCTTCCATGTAATAATGAACTTTTGCCAGATTAAATTCATCTTCTTCTGTTTCAACTTTTATACCGGCAGCTTCTTTTAAAATAGTATGTGCCTCTTCCTTTCTATCCGCTTCCATAAGCAGGAAGTATTTTCCCAAATAATGATTGTAGTTTCCTTTCTTTATAGAAATTGCTTTATCATAATCTGCCAGCCCTTTATCAAATTCATGAAGTTTCCCATAGGCGTATCCACGATTATTGTATGCATTATCATCTGAGGCACTATTATCTATCAGTGCAGTATAGGTTTTAATTGCCTCTTCATAAAGACCTGATTTTTCTTCCGCACTTCCTTTGTAGTATAAGATGTCCTCATCTAATTCACTTAATTCATTAAGAGAAAGCGCTTTATCAAATTCTTCAATTGCCTCTTTATATTGATAGGATTTATAATAGGCAATCCCTTTTCCCCGATATGCTAATTTATTGTTTTTGTTCACAATTACATTTTCTTTATTCAAAATTGCCTTATCAAAGTTTAGAATTGCTTCCCTATTCTCCTTTAGCATAATTAGGGTCATCCCATAATCAATATAGTATTCCGCACGATCATCCTTTAATGCTATAGCTTTGGAAAAATTAGATGCGGCTTCTTCATAATTTCCATTGTCTATATATTTCAGCCCTTCTTTATAAAATTTATCCGCTGAATTACCACTACATCCACTAAGTAAAATAACTGATACAAATGCTAATGCACCTTTTAATAAATTCATTTTTTTCATTTTTAACTCCTTGTATTTCACTTCCGTAAACAAGAACCTGGGAAAAATAACATAATAATATTATAAGTTGCAGCTGCCGTAAATGCAAGGTGATATTAACATAATAAAAGCACATACATATAATAAGTTTATATCAATCACATATTAGGAGGTGCCAGTTTGAAAGAAAAACATGTATTTGCCGGCAATAATACTTCCGTTGGTTTTTATAGTTATTTTAACTATACCTTTAATCCGGAGGAGGCAAACCATATTTATATTTTAAAAGGAGGTCCCGGGGTAGGAAAAAGTTCTTTTATGAAAAAATTCGGGGCCAGAATGATAAAAAAGGGATATGAGGTAGAATATGTTCATTGTTCCAGTGACAATGACAGCTTAGATGGAATCTTAATTCCAAAGTTAAAAATTGCATTGGTAGACGGTACCGCTCCCCATACCATAGATCCTAAAATTCCCGGAGCAGTAGATGAAATTATAAATCTTGGGAATTATTTGGACAGTAAAAAGTTAGAAGAAAACAAGCAGGAAATCATGCTGGTAAATAAGAAAAAATCCAATATCTATAAAAGCGCTTATCGCTACTTAGAATGTGCCGGTTTAATATCGGAAGAAATTCAATCCATATATGATGAGGTGACTAATTATAATAAGTTTTGGTATTTGTCCAAAGAGGTCTCCTCAAAATTCTTCACAAGCAGCTTACAAGAAAATGAGAATCAATCACCAGGTAAAATTAAAAAATTATTTAGTGAAGCTTATACTGCAAATGGGTATATCCAGTATACAGAGTCTTTATGTAAAGGCAAAAAAGTATGGGCAATAAATGGTAAAAACAAAAATGCTTCCTCAAAATTATTACAATACATTGCAAATGAGGCTATGGAAAGAGGATATGATGTGGAAGGTTACTATGACCCATTAACTCCCGAAAAGCTTCAGCATGTTTTTATTCCTCAATTAAACGCAATGATAATAACATCTGAAGACAGTTCCCGAAAAAGGTATAATGCTGTAATTAACCTGAACCATATTATTAACTATAAAAAAATTAAAAATCAGGAGGAATTGGAAAATAACATCCAGCTATACGAATTGCTTATTAATCTTGCAATAATCAAGCTTTCAGAAACTAAAAAAGAGCATGAAAACTTAGAAGCCTATTATGCAAAAAGTATGGACTTTAAAGGAGTGGATAAATGCTTTGAAGAATTATATAAGAAATATGAAAAGTAATCTACCTGTTGGCTCCTTTTGTTGATCCCTTATGCTGAATTACTTTATTTAAGAGCTTTTAAAATCCCGTTAACCTCCCCAGTGACCAAGTTACATCTCTTATCTTAGCTTACTGTTAGACCCAATTAATATTTCACAAAAACTCCTTATAACAATAAAAACTTGTATTTTTTATACACTTTGCCCGAATAAATATTGGCAAAATGTATGTCAAATACAAGTTTTTATTTTAAAATAGCTGAATTTTTATCTTAAGAAACTGAAATATCCTCTTTAAAAATTAATATTGGATTTTCAAATTTAGCTTTGTCAAATTCATTTAGAATGACATGGGAGGAAATCAGAGAATTAAAATTATTTAATAATTCGTATTCCTCCAATGAAAGGTAATGGTTTCTCTTCTCCTTTGCCAGCATTGGCCATTCCAATAATAACCAAGGCCAGTAATGCCAAGCCCCATAAGGTAAACAGGAAGGAGATTAATCCCCATAACCGCCATGATAGGATGTAATATAAAATTCCTAATATAAAATGTCCGGCGAATCCTGTAATAAGAAGTATCAATCCTTGATTTGCATGGAATCTTCCAGCTTTCGATTCCGGACAGGATACCAATGGTAAAAAGAACAAAATTCCCAAATAAGCAAGCATAAATATTACTTTATTACTAGAATCTTTTTTTACGTCATCTGCATTTGAAGCCTTCTGATTAGCTGCTTCTTTATTAAAATTCTCTTTTTCAGCAGTCTGATTATTTATGGTCTCACCTTGCACAGCTCCTCCACATCCATCGCAGAAATTTGCGTCATCATTTAATTCTTTTCCACAATGTTTACAATACATATCCGCATCTCCTTTTTATTTACTAATTCCATTGAAAGCAAAGTGTGTTTACACCCAATTACTCTGTTACTTTAGATACCGAAATAGATATACTTTCGCTGGAAATATCATAATATATCACAACCGCAATGCCATTTGAGTTTTCACCACCATATGATATTATATCATCTGCTTCCACTTCATAACTGTTATGGGAAAACTTCTGTTTTAGTTCTCTCAGATATTCTAAGGCATCTTTTTCTTTTACTTCTTCCATATAAATAGTGGAATATTCTTCACTATCCACGGTACCGGTAATTAGTCCACTTTTACATACCGGTACATCTTTCACTAAGTCCGAAGTCGGCCACTGGGTGCTTCCATAGCTGACTTCCGATCCATCTTCGTTCTTTACAACAACAGTACCTCCCATATCCATATCGCCATTTCCTGAGTCTTCCATAAAACTTTCCGCTATAGATTCACTTACTTCTTCTTCCACATTCTTTTTACACCCGGCCAAAAAGATCAGTAATGCTGCAAATACTACTATTAATACAATTCTTTTCATAGGAATTCCTCCCTTATTATTTTATAAAATATATAATAATTTGTTCTCTATTCTTATATATTTATAATATCTTTTTCTAAGAACCCTTTATCATGTAAATAGAAGAATATTTTTGACCTTTATGCTTCAGCACTTTTTAGATGGAATAATTAAATCAAATTATTTGTTTTTTATTGAAATTAAAAAGATGGACAATCAGCCATAAATTGTCCATCTTGGTTCTTGTAATCCGCTTTTAATGATTTGTTTCACCTGATTTTTTTACGATATTTTTCTGCTATTTCCAATAGCTCTTTTTCATTTACATACCGTGTTAAACAACCAATCCCTTCTACACATAATCCACCGGTAATATTACCAAACAATATGGAATCTTTAATGTCATAATTATGATATAAACCATAAATAAAACCGCTTAAAAATGCATCTCCTGCTCCTGTAGCATCTACCGCTTTAATATTCTCTAATGGCGGAATAATATGTGTAGTATCACCTTCTACAAGCATACAGCCGTTCTTGTCAAGTTTGATAATGACCTTATCAAAATATTCTTTCAGTCTATCCGCAGCATCCTGTAAACTCTTTGTTTTTGTTATCTCCAGTGCTTCTTTCTGGTTTGGTGTAAAATAATCTGCTAGCTTAAGATACTCTGAATATTTTTCTAAAGACATTCCTTCTTCCCAGCCCACATCAAAAACCAGTATTGTTCCATCCTCTTTTAGCCGCTTATAAACATCTAAAAATCCCACATGCATATCTGCAATTTTGGCACCTTTTAGCTTCTGGTATATCTTATCCTCTTCTTCTTGATTAAGAGTAAGGTGATTACGGTAAGAGAGAAAGGTACGGTCCCTTTCCGTTGTGATTATAGAGGTTATGGCAAGGGGCATATCGTTTCCATTGTAAATATTATGATATGATGTATTATAATGTTCTAGCTGAGCTCTTGCATAATTGGAAAACATATCATTTCCTAAGAAAGTACAAAACTCAGTAGGAACTCCAAGGCGTGCCAGGTTAATCATAGTTGCCGGAATTCCCCCGCCTAACTGAATATCAAATTCTTTGGAATATATTTCTTCCCCCTCATTGGGGATTCTCTCAATTCCAGAATAAAGAATATCCACATTAATCATTCCTACTCCTGATACGTGCTCCATCCTACTTCCACCCCTTAATATATTCTGCATTGATATTTAAGTATTCATCTATTAAGGCCTTAGCCAGGGAATAAGAATTTACCAACGGATGTAACATGAGGCAATCCACTGCTTCTTTTTTATCCCGGTTTCGAATGGCTGAAGAAGCCAGTCTTTCATAAGCCTTTACTCTTCTTATTAGTTCCATTTGAAGTTCACCTGGGTTTTCAATCTTGTGAGGAATATAACCATCTCTGGTAATGGTACAGCTGACTTCAACCACATCCGTATCCTTTAATCCTTCCATAGCCCCATTGTTGGGAACACAAAGAATCATATCTTTTGGCTCTCCAGATAATTCTGCTTCAATATATTTTAAAGCGACTCCAGCATAGCCACCACTATCTTTCTCATAAATATCGAACCGAAAAGGAGGTTTATGGCTTTTCATGCCCGTTTCATTAGCCATATAAGCGCCCTCTCTTTTGTCATACCATTTTTCATAAACTTTTAGACAATTATCAAAGTCTCCTTCTATATCCATCTTAGATAGTTCCTCTGTCATATGTAGATTAATATCTTTAATTACCTCACCTCTGGTTACTTTTGCTGCAAGAATATTAGATATTGCTTCCTCACGATAATAAAAGTAATATAAATATTCATTTAAAATACAACCTAAATGCAAAGCTAACTCTTTATCAAAAAACCGCATATCAGTAGACTCATAAACACGGTCATCTACTAGCAGATCTGTCATAATCTCTTTACCATTTAACTGAATGCTCTTAAAGAAGGAAAGATGATTAAGTCCATAACATTCTCCTGTTATTTCATCCTGACTGACACCGTACAGTTTAGCAAAGGAATGTAACAAACCGCTAGGGGCATCACAGATTCCATAAGTAAAATCAAATCCCATATCCCTTAAAGTCTGAGAGACTACTCCCGCAGGATTGGTAAAATTAAACACTTTTACTTCTTTTTTTGCATATTCTTTAATTAGTTCACAGTATTTTACCAAAGCAGGAACGGATCGCATTGCAAACGAGAAACCTGCTGCACCTGTTGTCTCCTGTCCTAACAAATCATGGGAAAGGGCTATTCTTTCATCTTTCACCCTCATGTCATCTTCTCCAACACGTATGGTAGTAATGACATAGTCGGCAGCTGTTACTGCTTCAACAGGATCCGTTGTGAGAGTAAATATAAGAGAAGGATCAATTCTTTTGGCAACTTCTTTTGCCATCTTTCCATAAATATTTAATTTTTTTTCATTATTATCCATGAATACAAGATCCGTGATTCCTAATCTTTTCGCATTCTGGGATAGGCTCTTTGCAAGAAACATTGAGCGAACCCCTCCACCACCTATTACCGTAATCTTCATTCTTATTCTCTCCTTATCTTTTTTATTAATAATCAGACTCATTCATACGGAACAATTTATTAATTACAAAAACAGCAAAGATTCCTAAGATAATCAATAAAACACCCATCATATTAGCATATCCATAATTATTATCTGTCAAAGAGGTCTTATATAGATATAAAGGCAGATTAAGGGTAGTATTTCCAGGCCCTCCGTTGGTAGTTAGATAAATTAATTCAAATTCTCTTAACATACTGGTTGCTGATATAATTACACAAGTTCCAAGGATTGTCCGTATCAAAGGAAGCCTTATTTTAATATCAATTTGTAAACCAGACGCCCCGTCTATTTTCGCCGCCTCCAGTACTTCATCCGGAACAGACATTACACCCGCCAGAACAAGTATCATGACCAGGCCTGCATACAATAACCAGCTCCAGGTCACAGTAAGAAATGCTGAATTCTGATCAAAGTACCAGTTCTTAGAAAATTCACTGCCAGTAAAAGTACTGATTATGGAATTAAGCAGTCCGTATTTTGAATTAAATACATTTAGAAAGATAACCCCCAAGGCAGCTGCCGATATAACATTGGGTATCATAAATATAGTTCTTAATATCTTCCAGCCTTTTCTTTTACGAGATAGCATAAATGCTGTAATTGTGCCTATTCCTACATGGACAGTTGATTGAAGCAAAGCCCATATTCCGGTATTTTTTAATGCCTGGTGCATTCTTGTATCGTTTACAAAGGCTTCAATATAATTATGAACTCCAACAAAATGAAAAACTCCGCCTGATTTCCACTCAAAGAATGAAGTTACAAATACAATTCCCATGGGTATTAGATAAATTAAAGCAAACAACAGAATACAGGGTAATAAGAAACATACCATCATTCTTTTTTTAACACGCAATTTCTGTCACCTCTATTCTTCTTTCCCCTGCCTGTAAGACAGAGGAAAGAGTTGATATTGTCAATTAATTTTTCTCTGCTGCTTTGGTTAAAGCGGTTGCAAATTCTTCCGGAGTTATTTGTCCTTGGGCAAGCAGCGGATATTGAATGCTTATCTCATCAACCACGTTTGCATACCATAAACTTTGAAAATCATTAATATTTCTGGCTGCATGGTTACCATTTTCTACAACCTCATTTATAAGTGGATAAATGTTATCGGAGGTTACATTAACATCAGCCGGAATATCCCCTGTCATTTCCAACATTTTTTGTTGGCTATCCGCAGAGGTCATAAATTTAACAAATTCAAGAGAAGCTTTTAATTGTTCTTCCGATTTAGCTGCAATATTAAAGCCAATCTTTCCACTGTTATACATAACATCTCCCGGGAACATCGCTGTTCCTATCTTGTCTGCAAAACCTTCTTCTACCATAAAAGTATCATAGAAATCACTAACCATCCAAGGTCCATTGGCTATAATTGCTGTCTGTTCCATAAAAAAGTTACTTGCACCATTCTCATATTTTCCACCAATTGCATCCTGAGTGGTATATTTCTGGAACAATTTTTGAATCATTCCGGCTGCATCTATGAATTCCTGGGTATTATAGTTTTTAGGAAGTGACGTATTCATAAACTTTTCGCCTTCGTCATTAGAAGCAATCATGGCACCGAGCAATAATGAAGTCAGCCAGCCTGAATCTGCAGTATCCATTGATACTGGCGTAATACCTGCTGCCAATAATTTGTCACACTGTTCAAAGAATTCATCCCAGGTTTTTGCCGGTTCTTTGATTCCCGCTTTTTCAAAAAGATCTTTGTTATAGAAATATCCAATCACCTGTCTGGAATAGGGAATACCATAGATACTTCCATCTCTTGAATTTACATCCCAGCATACTTCACTGACAGAATCTTTCCATTCCTGGTCCACAAAAGATGTCAAATCAACCAACTGATCTCTCATGGAATCGATTAGGTTGTAACCTCCTGCACTAATTACATCCGGTAAGGATTTGGAAGAGTATAGAACTTTTAATTTATCCACATAAGCCTGATCACCGGCAATCTCTTCCACTACAACCTTATATTTATCCGAATATTGTTCATTAAAGGCTTTTAAACGGTTATTAAACCATTCTGTACTTGAACTTACTCCAACCCAGGAGGTAGGAAAATTAATTTCAATAATCTTACCGGATTCATTAACGCCATCTGTCACCTGTGTATTGCCGGTATTAGATTTATTTCCGGTTTCTTTGTTTTTTGCTCCACACCCTGACAACATCCCCATTGCCATAACCCCAATTAATAGTACTCCTGCTACTTTCTTAAGAACTTTTTTCATAATAAATCCCCTTTCTTTGATACATTATATTGAGACACCATTGTGTCAAAGCAACTATTAACTTTTTGACCCTGCTATTTGTAAGCATACGGAATTACTAAAATAAGCCTAACCTTTAATTGAACCGGCTACCATACTATCGGTAACTTGTTCCTGTAACAGAGTATAAATTAGTATACTTGGAATGATTACCATAGCCAGCGCTGCGAACATCGCTGTGTAATTAAATGAAAACTGTGATGTAAAATAATTGAGTGCTAGTGGTAATGTTCTTGCCAATGTACTTTTCGTTAAGATTAATGCGAACATGAATTCATTCCATGAGGTTAAGAATTGCAGTATTGCCGCAGTTGCCAGCCCCGATTTAGCAATTGGAAATACAATTGAAAAATAAGTTTTTGCAAAACCCGCTCCGTCTAAATAAGCTGCTTCTTCTAATTCCACCGGTATACCCTGAAAATAACTCTTTATAATAAACAGTGAGGAGGGAAGCCCCAATGCTGCATATACAATGATTAGTCCTATTTTCGTATCATACAGACCAATCTTTGTCATAATAATATAAATTGGCATTAATAAAGAGGAAGTAGGTATTAATAAGGAGGAAGAAAGTAATAATGTTAAAAATGTTTTCCCTTTAAACCGAAATCTTGCCAAAATATATGCTGCCATTGATACTACAAGAATGTTTAGTAATGTACTAGCTATGGAAATCAATAAACTGTTGCCATAAAACTTAAAGATAGGTGCAAGTTCAAGTGCTGCTCTATAGCCAGCAAAACTAAAATTTGAAGGTAATGCAAATGCAGATGATAAAATTTCTTTGTTTGTCTTAAATGAAGACATTATAATCCATAATAATGGGCCAATTGAGATAAAAACAAAGAACATCAGATAAATTCGCCTTAATGTAACAGATACTAAGATCCCTATTCCTTTATTTTTCATATATATTTACTCCCTTGTTCACAGTGCAAGTGTCACGCTTTACAATCTTATATGGCAATGTAATCTCTACTTTATCGTTTGCATTGTCTAAATCCTGAAAAGCCTCTAAGGTTTTCGTAACAAATTCTTTGATTGGCTGATGTATCGTAGTTAACCTTGGTATGAATCTGCTTGCCAGTGCAATATCATCAAAGCCCAGAACCGATACATCTTCCGGAACCTTAAGTCCAAAATCGTGCAAGGCAGATATTCCTCCCATTGCCATTTCATCACTAAAAGCAAAGATAGCAGTAAAGTCTGTTTTCTTTTCTAAGAACTGTTTTGTTAACCGGTAACCAGTTTCATAAGTAACAGGACCGAATCCTAACATTTCATTTTCATTTAAATCAACTCCTATCTCATCAAGTGCACGTTTACAACCAGTAAACCGCTGAAAAGAAGAACCGATATTCTTCAAAAAATCTGATAGAATTATTATCTTTTCATGCCCCAGACTAATTAAGTATTTAGTTCCTTCATAGGCGGCTGCAATATCATTGATATGTACCATTTCTGACCTGCTGTCAAAAGATCCTCCAGCAAACATCACCGTTTTAATTTTCTTGGAAGAAATGTAGTTAATAATATCCCGGTCAATGAATTCATCAAAATATATCACACCTATAATGTTCATTTCCTTAAAGAATATCTTATAATGCTCACTGTCCGGTATGGTTGGTATAAATACAATTCTATAATTATATTTTGGAATCTCTTCAATCAGTTCTTTTAACACTTCACCATAAAAACCTAGTTGTAAATTAGGAATCAAAACTGCTATGACACCATTATCTTTGCACTTTTTAAATTTTGGTGTATACCCTAACTCTTTCGAAGCATTTTCTATCTTTCTGGCCGTATCTTTACTCACAATATCACTGCCAGAAAAATATCTTGAAACAGTAGCTGGAGAAACACCTGCAACTTTTGCAATATCTCTAACTGTCAACGACATTACTTTCACCTCTTTCAATTTGTTTCAGAAACAATAATTATATATAATTACCATATTTTTTATCTTAAAACAAATAATTATATCATAATTGACAATTTCATCATAAGGTAATAAAATATTTTTGTCAATATAGTCACAAGTTTTACATTTGTTTCATGATTGTTTCATTTGTTTCATACATTTTGTATATAAAAAACTAAAAAATCCAGAATTGCATGTGGCAAAATTACTTTAATTTTACTTAATCCCTTCTTTCTGTTTCATAACAAAAAGGAGCCTTGCTCCATAGCTTAATCAGCTATTTAGCAAAGGCCCCTTTTTACTTAAAGTAAACTTAATTTTCAATTTGATTAATAACAATTTTCTATCTTTTAATAGATTTTTTCTATACTATAATCTTCAGTTTTTTTAATCATTTGTTTCTTTGATTTGCTATCTTTGAAACCTGCATCGTATGTAGTATCAATAGTAACCCATTGCTTACTGTCCTTTAGATAAACTTGATTCCATGCATGATATTCATCAATATCTTTTCCATAACCCATAGCCAGTTTTGCAGGAATATCAACACTTCTTAACATTGCAGCAAATAAAGCCGAATAATCATAACAAATACCTTTTGAACTACTATAGGTTTTTTCAATGGAAGGAATATAGTCTGCATTTACTTTAGTAGCTTTTTTCTTGTCATAACTTATATTTTTCACTATGTAATTATATATAGCTTCTATTTTTTCCTGATCACTATTTAAATTTTTTGTGAGTGCTTTCGCTTTTTGTATTGCTTTCATATCTTTATCCCAATGGATCAATTGAATGGATTGTAGATATACAGCTTTCTCATCTTTCATATTTAAATTTACCGTATCTTTTTTTATAAGCTTATATTTATTTCCGCTTTTCTGTTCTAAAACGGATACGGTATAATTTCCATTACCTAATTGCATCGGAAATGTATTATTAGAACTAATAGTATAAATATACTTTTGATTTCCCTTTTCAATCATTACTTTTGTATCACTGCCGCTCTTAGACTGATATTGAATGTTGATTAATCCATGTTCCAAATCTTCACTATAAATATCCAGATCTGAGGCTTGTACAGAATCAACCATAAAACTAAGCATTAGAACAAATGATAATAAGGGAATAAAAATTCTCTTCTTTAACATAAAAAACTCCCCTTTCGGTAACTGGCTGCCATCTTTTATAAGGAAGGCCCTATAGCTTTGCGTCTCTAGTTTTCACTAAATTTGCTATTATCGCTTGAAAGTCGATGTCGTATTATTTTATTTGTAATTTTATATTAACATATATATACAATCCAGGATATAGGGCTAAAGGCCTATATCCTGGATTGATTTTGATTTATCTTACTCCTGAATCTCTCCTTTTATAATTAACCTATGGGTTGGATTAATCATAGGATGACAGGTAACTAATGTAATTTCTTTATCTGTCCCATTGCCCTCTAATACTTCCACTTCCTCAGGTTTTACGTATACTTTTTCTATTATTTCATAGTTAAATTGATTCTTACCGTCATTAATTATTATAAAATCTCCTGTTTCAACTTCATCCAGTCTGTTAAAGTTTTTACCATAAGTATGACTTCTATGTCCTGCAATAGCATAGTTGCCAATTTGTCCCGGTTTTCCGGTACCTTTAATGGATGCCACTGATATTTTCATGTTTTTTTCGGTAGCATCTGTTAATATTGGCAGTTCCAGATCAATTTTTTCAATTTTTATAATTCCTTCAATACTAATATCCTCTTTCATTTTTTCTGAAATACTTTCATCATTTGCTTCGTTATTATCTTCTGTATTACTTAGGGAATCATTTGTATTTTCCATATTATTACCGCTGATACCCATAATATTTTCTTTATTTTGATTCTTTAATTCCTCTGCTTTATTGAAACTGTCATCCTCACTGTAATTGTTATAATCAGTATCACCGCCGGAACTACTTTCAATAACAGTAAAACTTTCCTGCCAGATTTTTATCAATTTTTGTTGCCGATACATTTTGTATAAATCAGAAGCTTTAGGATATATCATAACTAATAGGCCTATGCTTATAAAACTTATTGAAAGAAACTTATTTTTTTTCCCATTTTTCATAGTTGTCTCCAGTAGAGTAATACAGTTAAAAGCAATATTAAATTCACAGTTTATTATCATGATGTTGTAAACCTGTCTCTGTGATTTTAAAATAATTGTTAAGACGGGTTAAAATCCCGTCTTAACAATAGTATTAATTCTTTTACTCACGATGTTTTCTTCTTCCTTTTAGAGCAAACCCAGTAAAAATCATACCTGCTCCGATTATATAAAATCCAATTCTGCTGTTTTCTCCGGTTTTCGGTAATTTTTCTGTTCCGTCTTTGTTTCCGCTTCCGTTGCTACCATTTTCTCCTTCTTTTCCGCCTAATGGTATGCCATTGGGATCAATTTCAAATTCTTCTTCTGTCTTTTTGGAACCAGGTTTTTTACCGCCTTTTGGTTCTTTCTGTTTCTCTTCCTTCGGTTTATTTTCCTTCGGTTTATTTTCCTTCGGTTTATTTTCCTTCGGCGGCTTGTTTTCTTCCGGTTTGTTTTCTTCCGGCTTGTTTTCTTCCGGCTTGTTTGGCTCCTCATTATCCTCTGGACCACCCGGATTGTTTGGCTCAGATTTTACATTTTCAAATGTTACTTGAATCACTTCTCCATTCTGGCTGATCGTAAAAGGATGTTTTTCCGTATTTCTTACATATCCGGAAGGAGCTTTGGATTCAATAAAGTAATATTTTCCGTAAGATATATTTTCAAAAACAGCTATACCATTTTCATCTGTTTCTTTTTCTGCAATTAAAACATCTGACTCGTTGTATACAGATATTTTTGCATTAGCCAATGGTTTTAATGTGGTTTTATCTACCTTCATTATCTTAAGCTGCCCTTTTATTTTAGTATTGGATATACTGGCCGGTACAGTTGTCACAATTACTAAATTCTCAAGAATCGTGGCTGTCAAAACTTCCCCGGATATCAGATAACCTTCAGGAGCTTTTGTTTCAATTATTTTATAGCTTCCATATGGAACATTTTTGAATTCAACTTTTCCTTGTTCATCACTAATGGCTGTAGACAATGGATTTTCTAAATTAACATCATTCTCATGATATAAAGTGAATTCTGCTCCGGGAAGGGGAAGATTATCTTCGTTCAGTTTGTGGAATATAATATTTCCTGTAATGATACTATTCTTAAATTCATAAGTAATGTTTTTATTTTCATCCGTTAATTTAAATTCGTATAGTTCCGTACTTAAATTATAACCGGTTGGTGAAGCTGCTTCCCGTATATAATAAATGGTATTCAGCTTAAGCTTATCAAACATTACCTTACCATCTTCTCCTGTTTCTTCAGAAGTTTTTAATACGTTCTGATACATATCCAGAAGTTCAAAAGCTGCTCCTTTTAATTTAGTTGCTGTATTATTCTCATCAACTTTGGTAATGGTTATACTGCCTCTTCCTGTACCGCCGGCACCTCCGCCCACGTTCTGGAAACTGACACCGATTGAATTACTTGTTCCGTTCTGGGAAATTCCACTCCCCTTAAATGCGATGGAATTTGAAAAGGTTCCATTCTTATAGGCTTCATCAATATCTGTTCTGAATTTAAGACGATAAGCGCTATCAATTTCTCCTTTAAATGCGAAAGTGACTTTTCCGGTAGAAATATCATATTTTACACTTAATAGCTGGGCTGTAACATCTTCGCTCTCGGATAAACTTCCATCTGTTGCTTTCGTATTTAAGCGAAGCAGTTTAACAGAAGAAGAATCTAATTCCAGTCCTGTTTGCAAGGTATCTTCTAAAACAGCATCCTTAATCGGAACTTTATTCTGGTTAATATCAACTTCCCAATCAATATAAGAGTTACCGGTAGAATAAATACCTTTTTTACTTACAACTGTGTTCTTTATGGTTCGTGTTCCCGTTGATTCTACATTGGAAGGAATATCATCACCAAATAACTTAGCCGTGTTTTGTAAAGTTTTATCACTGTTGATATCAAAAATCGTAAGATCAACTATCTTAGTTTTAAATGTTATAGTCTGCTCCGTTGTAATTTCTTCCGGGAAATTATATCGTAATGTTTTTGTTGCTTCATCATAGTAATAACTATTCTTTTCATCCGGCTGACTGCCTTTTTGAGCTTTTTTGCCTTCTATGGTTACTGACTCAGGAACAAATTCCTGTTTTTCACCAATAATATCGGTAACATAAGCATTCTTCATAGACATCTTATTTTGATTCACAACAATTTTCCATGTGATTTCACGTTTCAAATAATCGTAATCAGTACCTGTTTTTTCTATTACTCTACTGCTTACCTGCTGGGTGGCATCAGCGGAAGAATTAATGGTTTTTCCTGTATTTGCATTTTCTCCTTTTAAATTAGCTGTGTTCTTAAAATCCTTACTTCCATTTACTGCATATACTTTATTATCTGTTACCTTTGTTTTAAACTCAATGACATAAGTTTCATTTATGGTGTCAGCAAAAGTATAGGTAAAGGTTCCTGTTTTTTTAGTATCTGTACTATCGGCTTCTTTGTATTCAAAGATTCCATCCTTTACTTCAGTATTATTTAAAGTAATTTTAAAGGATCCATCCACATATTTTAATCCAACTGGAATATTATCCGTAACAACTCCATTTTTTATGGATATCTTATTTGAATTTACAGTTATTTTCCATGTTATTGTGTGGTTAGTGCGATTATAACCATTGCCTTGCTTACTGATAACATTGGAACCTACGTATACACCTTTTCCTTCTTTTGCATCACCTGGAACACCGGTTCCTGTAAACTCCACATTATTAGTAAAAGTTTTTCCAGCATTGGAATCATAAATAGTTTCATCTGTTACCGTTGTATAATACTCTAATATTTGAGCTTTTTGGATTGCCTCTTTAAATTCATATCTTAATTGATTATTAACATACGTAAAATCAGTACCTAAAGTTTTTGCCTCACCATTTATTTTAACAGAATTAGTCTCTAACGTAAGACCTACCGGTATAGTATCTATAATTACTGCATCTGGTATTAATACATTGTTTTTATTTATAGTTACAGTCCATTTTATTCTTTTAGTTCCACTTTCATAAATACCATTTTTATTAACAAAATCAACGGTAGTATTTACAGTAGCTTCATTTGATAGTGATGTTTTCTCACCTTCAAAAGTTGATGCTGCCTGATTCTTAAAAAATACCTGCTTTCCTTCTTTATCAAATAAGTCAGTATCAACTTTTGTTTTAAATGTTAATGTATATACTTCATTATCTGTTGTATTGATATCACGTACAAAGTGATAAGAAAGTTCCTTATTTGTTTCATCCCAAGACAGGATTCCTTCCTCTACTTTTGGTGAAAGGGAAGCGGAACCTTCTATATAAGTCTGCCCATCCTGTATAATATCCTTAATTACAACATTGGAAATCGGCTTTCTATATGGAGTTGATTCCGGTGTAATTACTATTTTCCATGTTATCTCATTATTATTAGTATCATAACTTCCTGATTTTACAAGCTTTATATCGGCTGTTTCATCTACTTTTTCAAAGTTAACATAGATATTTGTAGTAGCACCACCGCCTAGATCAAATACAATTTCCTTCGGTCCGCCGGTTCCTATGGTTACTTCATCAAATTCACTGTATATATAGAAAAATCCATATCTATCAAATAATTTATCTACATTATTTATCTCATCTTCAAATTGATAGGTAATAGTATTATCCTTATATACACGAACCGTAGCAACTACACGGTCTGCATCTGGAATGCCATCTCCATCGGTATCTATTTTTCCATCTTTTAAAAGAATGGTTTCATCCTTTAAAATATTTATTTCCGATGGAATAGTCAGTGTATAAACTTTTGTAGTGTCAACGATTTCTTCATCCGGAATGGCATAGTAATATTTTAACAAAATCTTTGAATTGGCTTTTACTTCTCCTACAAGATCTTTTTCATTTTCATCTTTTATCTCAATCTTATTAATATAGCCGGTTATAGCTGCACCGGTTGTTGCAATTGCAGATCCTGAAACGGCGCTGACCTCTGAAATGGTTTCATTTTGAGCCTCCTCACCGTTCTCTGCCGCATAGGTGTTATTCCCCTCTTCACCCTTTTCTGCTGCATAGGTGTTATTCCCAAAGAAGGGGAATATCGTCTGTATCAATATTGCAATTATAAGTATAAATGTTAATTTACTCTTAAATTGCCTGTTCTTAATTTGTTTTAGCATTCTTTCTCCTCTCCATCTATTTAATTCAATGTAATATAATTCAGGAACATAATGAACTTTATGGTCATCCAGCAAATTTACAGCCATATAGTACTTTTTTCCCAAGTATGAAATATTATCCATTATGAAGCTGATTCTATCTATCCATTTTTTGTTTAAATAGGTACTATTTTTTGCTATATTAAATTAGGCTTGTAACGTATGGGCCCTTTTTCCAATGTTGAGGAGAACAGGTTATGCTCATAATCTTACCAATAAACTGGAATTCAATATACACAATTCTCAAATATTGGTTCAATATATTCTTTGATAAATTCTATTCTATCCTTGACCTTTGGCACAAAAAAAGAAGCAATAGAAACGACTATTTTTTTCTTTGTATTAAAATAAATCACATTTCCTCCATCTCCCATAGCTGCATAGGCATGTTCCTTACCATCAATAATCCACCACAAATATCCATATGGAAGGTTGATTTTTTCCCATCGGCTATGTTCCTTTGTACTCTCATTTATCCACCCAGTCGATACAATTTGTTTTCCACTCCATATTCCGCCATCTAAGTATAACCTACCTATCTTTGCCATATCCATAGGAGAGAGAGTAAGACCCCATCCTCCTGTATTTACTCCAGCCTGGTCAGCAACCCAGCCGCTGATATTTTTAGCTTTATTAAATGCCAGTTGTTCCTCTTTACTATGAAAAGTCACATTACTCTCAACAGTAATTCCCAGTGGCGAGAATAAATTTTCTTTTGCGAAATCGAATACAGATTGCCCAGTAGCTTTCACAAGAATGCCTGACAGAATATCCGGTCCTATGAGGGGAGTGTATCTAAATTTCCCTATCTGCCCCCTACCTCCTAATAAATCAAGGGTAAATTTTACCCAGTCATCACTAGTGAAATACTTTATGTAGGGTGTAAACTTATATTTATACGGAGCTGTCATTGTCAGCAAATCTTTAAGTGTAACATTCTGTATTGTTTTTTCTCTTCTTTTAATTGTGTAATCAGGGAAGAAATCCAATACTTTCTGGTTGATACTTTTGATGTACCCTTTGTCTATGGCAATCCCAATCAATATGGAAATAATACTTTTTGTTACTGAATAAACATGGATTCGGCTTGTAGCAGTGCATTCATTAAAGTAATTTTCATATAGTGTTTTACCGTCTTTTAGTACAACCATGCCTGCAATATTGCTATAATCATTGTTTATTTTCTTTTCCAGCTCTGTCACTTTTTCTAATCCGCAAGATTTATTCATATATATTTCTCCTTTATCATTTATTGTCTATTTAGCTCAATCGTATTTTCTTAGTTCATACTGTGAAAGTTGAAGGGTCTTGATTTCTTGGTCTAAATATTTGACACTTTCTTTTTGATAGGATAATAAATTTCAGTTATAAGCTCACTTTCTTTTAAAACTTGAGAAGGGTCAGTTACATATACTTCATAAAGTGCATTGTTACATTCATAGCCTTCCTTTTCTGCCCATTCACGTTGTTTAGCGTATACAGAAGATAGTTCAGAATAAGAACCATACAGAACTGTTTTTAAGCATAGTCCTGGGTAAAAATCTCTTGTACCTGTAACATACTCTTTTACCGGAATAGCAAATTCAGTATCTAAACCAAATGGACTAAATTCTGCACTGTGAAAAAGTACCATTGGTGGAGCAAGTATAGTTAATTTGTCCTCTTGAATTTTCTTAATTAATTTAATAAAGCAATTACCATATTCTTCAGCAATTTCGTATTCATGAACCATTTTTCGGATAGATAGAAGGTACATCTTTGGTACTTCTACAAGTTGAACATCAATGCTTTCCAGATATGACATAATTGATTTGCCTTGTCTCAAATTTGATATATCATTATTTAATTGGTCTAAAGTTTTTTCAAATTCCTGTACTTGTTTCTCAATTTCTTTTTTCTTTCTGGTAAGTTCCAAGTAAAGTTTTTCGTCCTGTAATTCTTCTGAATCAAGTATTGTTTTAATTTCCTCCAAAGAAAAATTGTATGATTTTAGGCGGTTGATAAATAACATCTTTTCTAATTGTTCGATAGAATAATATCTATAACCATTTTCAGGGTTAATTTCATCAGGCAGAATTAGCCCTATTTCAGCATAATAACGAAGGGTCTTTGTAGATACCTTACATATATTTGAAAACTCTCCAATAGATAACATAGATTATCCTCCTTTCAGCGTATCCAATAAATCTATCCTTATCTTACACCTTGCCCTAAGGGTAAAGTCAATGTGGTTTATGAAAACTAATACTTAAATCTAGAGATAGACTATTTTTCTCAATATAAAATTAAGCTTCTGCAAAACCTAATATAAAAGTAAAAATATAAAAGTAAATCTAATTCATAAACAGCTTTGCCCTAATATAACTACCTAAACCAGCGAGAGTATGGGATGCTGTGTGGTTATTGTGACTTTGGGAAATTCGTTATGGTTCTTATACTACAGGAATCGCGCCAATATTTAAAAATTGTGATGTTTGAGCCGGGTGAAGCCCGGCGAGTTCGCAATTTTTAAATATGCTCTAAGCGATTACTGTAGTATTAGAACCATAGAATTTCCCTATGGAACAATAACCACACAGCATCCCATACTCTCGTTGGTCTGTATAATCTTTATTGGGCAAAGCGTACGTCATACAATACTCTATATTAATTTCTCTAATACTATTAAGACAATACCATGAACAGGCACACATATTGATTCAGTGTAAGAATTTTTCAACTCTTTCTTTTCAATGGATACTTTCGGATAGGATTTCCCTTTTAAATATTGTATTTCATCCTTATCCATATTTTCAGGAGCACCCATTTTAATCCACTCATCTACTGCGGATCCGTTTTCCCGGTTTAATTCATAGCTTATTTGTTTGTAATTTCCAGATAATCCGTTTATTTGAAGGTTTATATTTTTACCAGGCTTTTCTTCAAAGGATAAATATCTAATTTCATTGGTTAATAAAGAGGTATCACCCATGATAAATAGATCATCAAAATAAGCAAAGTTGTATGCTAGAATTTGGATATTGTCCTGTTCTTTTGTTACGATATAATCTTCTCCCTGGTCGATTATAGTATGTCCTAACTTAGATAAGAAGTAATAAGCATAATAAGAAGGTTTCTTTATACCATCTTTATTAATTAGGCCAAACCCTCCATGAAAAGAGGAAATACCCATTTTTAGTTCTTCTATAATGTCTGTAAATGTCCAAAATCCCAATGAGTCTGTTTTTCCAGTTGATCTTAAAACATTATAGATAATAAATGTTGCTATAAAACAGGTGTCATTAATTAGATTTCTACCATAGGAGGAAGCATTCCACTCTGTAATATGAATCTCTGGTTTTTCCTGAAGGAATTCATTAATTTTTTGGTTTGCTGAAACAATAGTGTTATAAGTATGGTCTTTATCGTGATAAATTCGTTTCAGATCCTTCCAGCTATTTAATAATGACACTGCATCTTCACCTTTTCTTGCCCGAACCCAAAGATCCTGGGCATATTTTTTGGAAGAATAGGATTCTGAATAAATGTGAAAAGAAACAAAGTCCAAAGGTACTTGATGAGTTATTGTATATTTAAAGAATTCATCCAGCCAGTTATTCTCTATCATTGTTTGATAGGTTATAGAAGGTCCCCCTACCTTTAGATTTGGTGATATGGATTTTACTGCCATAGCAGTTTCTTTAAAGAATTCATAATAACTTTCCTTATCACCTATCCAAAATACATTTTCTAAGTCAGGTTCGTTCCATACTTCAAAATACCAGGTTTCTACTTCCTTAAGTCCATATCGATTGATGCAATGTTTTATAAATTCTTTTACCAAATTAGTCCACAAGAAAATATATTTTGGTAAGGTAATATTTGCTTTCCATGCAAAAACTGTAATATCGGATTGCCCAAATTCAGAAGGCATAAAACCTAACTCCACAAAAGGTTTAATATTTATTTCTTTAAAGAAGTCAAATAGCTTATCTACATAATACCAATTATAAACTAAATCCCCATTATCGTTTAAATTGATAATCAACATATCATCGCAGAAGATTCCATGAAATCTTACGTATTCAAACCCAATATCCTTTTGCAGTTCCCTTAATTGATCTCTAAATTCTTCCCTCAATCCATCTGATGCTCTTCCAAAGCAGGTCAACTTTTTCCAAAATGGCAAAAATTCTTTTACTTGATCGTCTGCATTAATTTCTATAAATTCATTTAATGTATATGTGGGATTATTATCCTTACTATTTTTTTCAGGCAGCTCTAAATATTTAAACAGCAAATGCAGTGCCATATTTCTATCCACATCCAGATAAGTTCTGCTTCTTAGTTCTTCTATTTTCCCTTTTTTAGTATTTGGTGTATTCTTGTACTTTCGCCGGTAATCTGTTGGTGTACAATTATAGGCCTCTTTAAAGCAGGTATTTAGGGCTTTTGTGCTTGGAAATCCACTGGTAAACGCTATTTCCGTTATCTTTTGCTCTGTATTGGTCAATAAGATCACTGCTTTATCTAATCGAATATAATTTATATATTCTTGAAATGAAAATCCCATATACTGCTTAAAAAAATGAGATAAATAATAAATACTTATATTCTGGCTGTCTGCCACATCCTGAAGAGTAATACCCCCTTCTATATTTTGATGAATATATTGGATAATATTTTGAAGTCTTTGAGTTTCCTTATTAAAAGATAATAAAGTATTGTCTTCCAGTAAGGTATAATTAAAATTATTAATTAAATCAACTAAAAGTAAATGTACTTCGCTTCCTATTAATAATTGGTAACCCTTTCTTTTCTTATTAAGTTCCCATACTATTTTTGCCAAACGCTGCTTTATACGGTTAAATTTCTCCTGCTCCTCCTTTTTGCACTGAAAGGACTTACAGTCAATATGTATTTTATTCAAGTTCACATAACAATGATCAAAACAGCTTGTATTTATTTGAATTGCCAGTAATACATTATCTTCTTCTGTTTTAAATGTATTGTGTATTTCATTTCTGTTAATTAATATTAGGTCCTCTTCCTTAAGTGTATACTGTTGGTTTCCCACCCGGATATTTATAGAACCTTTTAGTACCATTAAAATCTCAATCTCTTCGTGCCAATGTGTTTCAAATTGGTTAATACTGTGAATAAACTCTTTAATCGGAAAACCCATATGATTTTCTCCACTTTCGTAAAAATAATGCATACTTTCTTTCTCCCTTATAACCTCAATTTTTAAACGTTATTTCCATAACAGATCCTTTTCCTAATATATCATAAGCAAAAGCATGTTTATTTTCTTGGCACTTCATTCAGTATTCACAAGCAGGTTTGCCATAGGAGTGCTTTCTCCCACTATTTTATTTCGCTTATACTATATCACAATATACCATAATTTACTATTAATAATATAAAAAACCAAAAGTGGTTTTATAATAAATCACTTTTGGTTTAAAATTTGCATTATTTACTATTATAATTCCAAAAACTAATTCTGAAGCCGAATCTTTAATTGGTCTATCTTTTTTTCAATCATTTGAATCACTTTTATAAATTCTTCATCACTTTTACCAGTTGGATCATCCAATCCCCAATCCTCCCGTATTGTACAGGAAAGCACAGGACAATTCACATTACATCCCATGGTAATCACTGCATCAGGGTTTGGAATATCCTCAATAAGCTTGTTATATTGTGTCCTTTCCATATCTATGTTATAGATTTCTTTCATTAGTCTGACAGCATCGGGATTAATATGATCTTTTAATTGTGTACCGGCAGAATAACTTTTAAATACATCACTGGCCAGATGCTTTCCCAAAGCTTCGGCAATTTGACTTCGGCAGGAATTATGAACACAAACAAAAGCTACTTTTGGCTTTCTCTTCAATAAATTTAATAAGGCCTCTCCTTTTATTTCTTCCTCTCTCCATCCTATAACAGCAAAAAAGCCTTTCGCATGTTCATATACTTTATTTATCCATCTTATTTCGTTAGCTGCTTTTGCTGACAACATGGAATTGACAGAGCCAGACTCATAAAAGGAAGAATTAATAATCCACCACTTTGCTTTAATATCCCCACGCTTTAAATCTTCCTCAAGACGCATAGCTTCATATACAGGGGTAGCTTCTGCTAAAGTAACAATTATAACTTCTGTTTCCTTTTCATCACGAAGCCTTGGTAATAATTTCTTCACTGACTCCGGAATATCCCCATTAGAGCGCTTTATTTCCTGATTATAGCTTTGGGTAGAGTCCAGCAATAGCAAGGTATGCCCTGTAGGTGCAGTATCTATCACAACAATCTGATCATCATGGGCTTTTTCTACTACTTCTGCAAATGCCCTGAATACTGCAATCTCCTGTGTACATGGTGAACGTAAATCTTCCTCTACATAAGCAAGATCCTCTTCCGACATGGTCTCTTTCGCTTTTGTAAGTACTTCTTCCTGATATTTTTTCAATTCAGCCTGCTCATCAATATGACTCATAGTAATACCTGCCGTCTCCTGTATAACAAATTTGAGATGGGCGGCGGGATCAGTTGTAGTAAGATGCACCTTTTTCCCTTTAGCAGATAACCCTAAAGCAATGGCTGCTGCTATAGTAGTCTTTCCCACTCCGCCTTTACCCATGGTGAAGATGACTTTTTTGCCGGATTTATAAATATCTTCTATTACATCCTTTAATTCAGGAATACTCTGGACTTTAATAGTTTCCTCATCTTTTTTATAATAATCTTTCGTTAAAAATGCTCTTATATTATCTAATCCGGTAACATTATACGCCCTTAAGGGAATTGCATAGGCCCTTATGTCTTTTAAATCCCGGGGTATTTCCATAAGTGCTTTTTGCTGTTTTTGAAATAAACTCTCAGATATTTTATCATCATAATGAGTTAATATCCCATTTATCACCAACAATTGATTATGAACGCCTATTTCGGCAAGTTCCTTGGAAGCTCTGTCAACTTCTTTTAAAGGTGTTTCTTCCGGGCGGGTCACTAGCACTAATGTTGTCTGTGAACTGTCGGCAAGTGTTTCTACTGCTTTCTTATACATATCCTTTTTCTCTTCTAAGCCTGACAGCTGACCTAAACAGGACGCCCCATGAGTATTCTCACTAATAAAATTACTCCATGCCGACGGAAGCTGCAGCATTCTTAAAGTATGCCCTGTTGGAGCAGTATCAAATATAATATAATCGTATTCTTTCTGTATGTCTTCATCGGTTATGAACTTGGAAAACTCGTTAAAAGCTGCAATTTCAACGGTACAGGAACCGGATAATTGTTCTTCCATATTATTTAATACTGACTCCGGCATTAGCCCCCGATATGGAGCAATGACACTTTCCCTGTATTCTGCTGCCGCTTGCAGAGGATCTAAGTTTGCAACTTTAAGCCCTGGTACTCCATCTATGGTTACCCCTTTATTATCTAATTCTGTATCAAACACATCCTGTAAATTAGATGCTGGGTCAGTACTTATAAGGAACACCTTTTTACCTCCATCTGCAAGAGTAACCGCTGTTGCACATGCAGTGGATGTCTTTCCAACACCACCTTTACCGGTATAAAATAAGTATTTTGTAAGTTTCGTATTTTGTGGTTCAAAAACTTGTAGTTCTGTTAAATTCATAATTATAAAATCCTTTCTACATAACAGCACTATGTTAGCAGCAGTTTCCACCAGAACAGCCGCATCCGCCGGATTTCTTTAAAGTAATTTTAGAAGCCCTGGCCCTAACCGGTCTTCCTGCTATATAAGTATCAGGAATATCCAGGAGTTTAACAAATTCATCATTAGATGGATATCTTCCGGTTATAACAACTTCATTGTCTAAAACAACTGCCGGAAGTCCTTCTACACCTTTTTCCTTAATATAATCGTTTATCACTCTATTATTTACAAATTCTTGTGGTGATCCGGATAGATTGTATCTTTCTACTTTTACACCATTCTTCTCCAGTGCACTTAAAACTGTTGATATCCTTAAAAGTTCAGGATCAACACTAACTCCGCAAAGCCCTGTTGAACAGCACATAGCCGGTTCAAATATTTGCATTTTTTTCATATAAGATCTCCAATCTTTCATTATTATAATTTAAATATTTATTTGTGGTTTTTAAGGAAACAATGATTCATATACCAGATAATAGCCTATGAATCACATTTACTTCCTTTGTAGTTTTTGCAAATACAATCTTCTTGCTCTGTAGTAATTTGATTCCAAAAATTTTTTATTAATGTAATCATTTCTGTATTATTACTGTATCTCATCCAGGATCCATCTTTTCTTGCCATTACAATACCGCAATCAGTTAATATCTTCATATGGTATGAAAGTGTGGGCTGTGTAATTTTAAAATATTCTAATATATCACATGCACACATTTCTCCGCAAGAAAGCATTTCTACAATTTTTAATCTTGTTTCATCTGCAAGTGCTTTAAATATAGGCACATATGTTTCGTGTGATTTCACGTTCCATTCCTCCTTTTTGTACTAGCATATAGATAACTCTCTATATATTATCTTATGCTGGACATAGAAAAATGTCAATATGTTTTGACAATTTATATAAAAGTTTATCAAGTAAGAACCGAGGCTGTTTCAGAATTTTGCAGCAACCCTTCTTCCGGTATAAAAGGTAGTATTCTAATAAAAATAAAAAGCCAAATCCAGATTATATATTATCTGTTTTTGGCTTTTTAATAGAGAAACGCTTTATATTTTAATTAGATTCTACAAAATCATATTCTTACAGATCTATAAATTACTTAACATACATACCACCTGGTTTTTCAGATAAGTTTATAATAATATTCTTCATCTGTGTATAATGGTCTAAGATAACCTTATGGGTCTCTCTACCAATTCCGGATTCTTTATAACCACCAAATGGTGCGCCTGCCGGAAAGCTGTTATAAGTATTTACCCATACACGGCCTGTTCTGATTCCTCTTGCTACACGAATAGCTTTATTGAGTTCTCTTGTAAATACTCCCCCTGCCAGACCAAAATCACTGTCGTTTGCCATGGCTATTACTTCTTCTTCCGTCTTGAATTTAATAACTACTCCAACTGGTCCAAAGATCTCTTCTCTTGCTACTCTCATATTATTATTTACATCTACCAGAAGGGTTGGTTTCATAAAGTACCCATTTGCTGCATCACCTTCTATATATCTTTCACCACCGGTTGCAACTTTTGCTCCTTCTTGTTTACCAATCTCCACGTATCCGAGAATCTTTTTAAGCTGTTCTTCACTAACCTGGGCCCCCATCTGGGTATTCTTATCTAAAGGATTACCAACTTTCACTTTTTCAAAGGCTTTTACAGCTTTTTCTATAAATTCATCATAGAAATCTTCTTGTACAAATATTCTGGAACCAGCGGAGCAAACCTGACCTTGATTAAATAGGATTCCTAATTGAATTCCTTCTAACGCTATGTCTATATCTGCATCTTTGAAGAAGATATTAGCTGACTTGCCGCCTAATTCCAAAGTTGAAGGGATAATGTTCTGTGCTGCAGAAAGAGCAATTTTTCTTCCTATCTCGGTTGATCCAGTAAATGCAAGTTTATCAAGTCCTTTATGATGTTGTAGATAGTCTCCGCTCTTAGAGCCTTTACCAGTTATAAGATTAATAACACCCTTTGGTATTACATCCTGTGTTAATCTTATCAGTTCTAATACACTTAAAGAAGTATAACTGGATGGTTTAAATACAGAAACATCTCCTGCTGCTATAAGTGGAGCTAATTTCCAGGCTGCCATTAAGAATGGGAAATTCCAAGGAACGATCTGACCAACTACACCAATTGGTTCTCTTAATATCATAGTCAGTGTCTCTTCATTTACCATAGTTGCACTGCCTTCATCTGCTCTTATCACACCAGCAAAATATCTGAAATGATCCGCTGATAAAGGAATATCTGCCGCCATGGTCTCCCGTATTGGTTTACCGTTATCCATGGATTCTATAGTAGCAAGATATTCTTTGTTTTCATCAATAATATCTGCAATTTTATTTAAAATGGCTGCTCTTTCTGTAACAGTTGTCTTGCCCCATGTAGCAAAGGCTTCTTTAGCAGCATTCACAGCTGCATCAACATCATCATTGGAAGCATCAGCAATTTCAGCTAAGAACTCTCCTGTTGCAGGGTTGTAAGTTTTAATGGTGGCTCCATCAGAAGCATCTCTCCATTGTCCATTAATATATAATTTATATTTATCTTGTAATTTAATTTCCATAGTATATCCTCCTTGCTTGAAATCATTATTACTTGCTATATAAATATTGTATCACTTTAGTACAATTAGTCAATTTAAATAATAATTTAACGAAGTTTTTTGTATATTCTGTCAATTTCAAATTTGTTCCATTAATAATTCTATATTAATATAACTATTTATCACTTTAATGGAATAACTTTACATCTTATGATACAATCTTAACAAAATTCTTTAATTATAAAATGTATATGTAAGTGCTGATAAATAAATATTGAACTACAATAAGTAAAATGCGAGTATATTAAAATTGCCGATAAAAGTGGAAAGTTTGTTAATTAACATACCCTAAGGAAGAAAAACAATCTTTTTGGTCAATTGTATTAATGGGATAGGAAAATTTGTAGAAATATAACTTTTGCAGATATATAATATTAGATAGATTAATACCATCAAATTGTAAAAATATTTAGTATAATCTTGAATGGAGGATAATTTAATGATTTTATATATTTTTGGTCTGATAATAATTGGGTACATATTATATGCTGTTATTGCTGCAGCAGTAAAGAAAGGTGTAAAAGAAGCACTTTATTATCCCAACCATTTAATTCTCTTGAGTATTTACTAAGTATTATAAAATTACGCCACCTCTTTCATATTATAAGAACAAATCCTTAAATATGAGATGAGATGGCGTATTGTATCGAATTAACAGCGTAATAATCTTAAATAATGATTTGCTTCTCTTAATACGTGATCTGCAAGCAACGGTAATATAATGGACCGTATCTCACAATTATCAATCCCCTTCGTACCAGTTGCCTTAAAATCACGTAATTCTTTAGTTTTCTTAATGGTTTCATCGGTAATACTTTCTATTGTTTCATCAGTGGCACACCTTGCTTCTTCAAGAAGTTCTTCAAAATCTATTGCAAATTCATTGGAGGTTTTTATTAATTTGTTTTCTGTAGGATCTAATAATCCTCTAATAAATAAGGAGTGTTCCATCATAATTTGATTCCAGAATAATTCATCATCTCTTATATCTCTGTTATCGATATCCTTGCCGTGTTCTAATGCCACAACAAAGGAACGATAAAGCTTAGCTTCACGTAATATATGCTCGATTAACAGAGGGTAATTAAAAGTAAACATTTCACATTTTAATACTCTGCATATTATATCTTCTTTTAACTTAATTAATCCATTTAATAATTTAATGGCTTCCCGATTAATTTTTCTTACCTGTCCTGCAATATTAGGAGTAATACGTACATCTTTATCACATCTTAATTTTTCTTCTAATAAAGTAATTTTAGTATCAATTGGTATACCAGTTAATTTTTCTGTGTGTTTTTCAGCACTACAGGTAAATTCCGTTACAACTTCTCCAGATTCTAAAACAGGGCAACGTACAATTCCATCACTTAATATTACTACTTCACGTAATAGGTTTTCAAATCCATTTCTAAAAAAATCAGCTGCTTTTATAAAATCCTCATCTTTTTGTACAAATCCACCTTGTAGGAATAAGGAATGCTCTTTCATTATTCTTGAAAAAAACAGGTGTAATTCTAACGATTGTACAACATATCTTTGCATTATTAAACCCTTTCAGTTAATATTAGAAATATAATCTAATATACTATATGCCAAAAAAATGTTGTTGGTACTGAATTTTTGAAAAAACAATGTCAATTTTTTAATCATTTTATCATGTTCTGTCTTATAGTTAAAAATACAAGAAGCTGAGGCTTTTGAAATATGTCTTTTAGTATTATCCTTTTATTTTCTTTTACTTCCTGCATAAGAACTATATCCACCAGTAACATCAACAACATCATAACCTTGTTTGCTAAGTATGCTGCAGCATTGTCTGCTTCTGTTACCGGACTGACACATAATATAATAGGTTCTATCTTTATTTAAATACCTGTTAGCCCCTGACATTAATTCCATCATTGGTATATTTTTTGCCGTTTTTAATGCTCCACCTTTATACTCATATGGTTCTCTAATATCAATTAAATCTACTTTACCAATTAAATCATCCATATCATTTACACCAATTCTTTTTACATTGCTGCTTTTAAATAATCCAAACATCTTAATATCCTCCTGAATAAACATTAACTTTATGCTTACTAATTAGAAGCAATTTTATACTGCTTAATAATAATTTTGTATTAATAATAGAGATATTTTTAACTCTTTTCTGTAACTAGGTTACATTTTGTCATAACAGATATATTCCACCAGTTACTAAGGAACATTTACCTATAGATAATTACTACTTCCAATATAAATAAAAAGGATATTGCAAAATAAATATGTCATTCTGAGAGTGTTTCTTAAAGAATCTTACTTATAGATATTCTTCCTTTAAAATTCAGCATAGTTGAATTTACTCTCAGAATGACAGTTCTGCAACAGTCCCTATGTTAACCCTTCTTAGGTTTTATTATGAATATTTAGACTTTTTAATGAATCCCCATTAGCTAGGAGCGCATACATTGATTTCATCTTCTATAATTGTTTTGTTACAATGAGGGCAATAGTATTGGTGCACAATCTTGTGCCCGCATTCTGAATGGGTTAATTGTTTATAACACACTTTCAGATGTTTTTCGCCCCACATAATAATGCTGTAAAATATATCACCTAAATCTTTTCCGCTGTCTGTCAGCAGATATTCATAACGGGGAGGGTGATTTTGGTATAGACGGGTTGTTATCAATCCGTCGGCTTCCAAGCATTTTAGTCTTTCTGATAGTAAATTACTAGGAATCCCCTCTAAACCTTCCTGCATTTCTTTATAAGTTTTACGGCCTATCATTATTTGGCGTAATATAAGCAGCGTCCATTTGTCACCGATAATGTTCAACGTCTGTGCTACATTGCAAGGCAGGTTATATAAGTTTTTCATTTTATCCTCGATTCTGGCGCTTTAGCGCCTTTAGATAGCTATTTACTCCTTTTTTCTTCTAAGAGCAAATAATATCTATGGTACTAGTTTGTAGATTCTAAGGTTTGCTCTATTACACTTTCCATAATATCTTTTGTCATCATTCCGGGTATGTAACCCATCACATTACCCTCTTTATTGATCATGAATGTAGTAGGGAAAGCTGTTATATAGTAATTCATCAATATTTCCCCCGTTTCATCAAATACAGTAGGAAATTTATAACCATTTTCATCCAGAAACTCTAAAATTTCATCTTTTTCTTCATCTGAATTATGGGGATAATCCTTACTTTTTGGATTAGCAACTCCTAAAAATACTACTTCATCCTGATTTAAGTTATATTTCTGATATAGCTCCTCAATATCCGGCATCTCCTTTTTGCAAGGTCCACACCAGCTTGCCCAGAAGTTTAAGAATACCACTTTACCTTTATAATCCGAAAGAGTATGGGTATTGCCATATTGATCAGTCAATGTAAAATCATAAGCAGGAGGATATTCCGGCTTTTCTTCATTTTCCGTATTATCAGAATTTTTATCGGTATCTTGTGTGCTCTCATCAGGTAAAGAAGTATCTTCTTCCGTATTTACATCAGTTTTTGATGTATTATCTTTAGCAGTTGAATTATTCTTCTGATTGGAATCATCGCTATTATTTAAAGTATTATCATTGCCTAAAGAAGTATCTTCTCCGCTATCATTCTCTGTATGGTTTTCATTATAATCCGCCTCATTCTTTTGACGGTTAACAGTAAAAGAATTCAGATAACTTGAGATTCCATTCATCCATCCGGTAAATGTCATAATTCCCATTAGAATTAATATAATGCCCCCTGCTTTGATTGTATACTTAAGGAGTTTTTTCCTCTTTCTAAGAAAATCCAGTACTTGGGTAGTAAATAGCCCGAGAAGTAAGAATGGCAATACAAATCCTAAAGCATAGACCAATACAAGCATGTTACCCAACAGACCTGTTTTTGCACCGGAAGCCATAATTAATACGGAAGATAATGCCGGTCCTACACATGGAGTCCAGGCAAAACTAAAGGTAAATCCCATTATTAATGCCATAAGTGGATTGACATTCTTATTGGCTAAATTGATATGAATTTTTCGTTCCCTTTGTAAAAAGGAAAGATCAAATATTCCCAGCTGAAATAGACCTAATATAATAATGAGAATACCACCAACTCTGGTAAACAGCATCTTATTAGTATTAAAGAATTTTCCCAAAGCTGTAAAAGACATACCCAGGATAAAAAATGCAAAAGATATGCCTAAAATAAAAAATAAAGTATGAAAAAACACTTTCTTTCTTCCATATGTAATAATTCCATCTTCTTCTTTCTTCGCATTTCCTGCTAAATAACTCATATATACGGGTATTAGCGGGATAACACAGGGAGAAAAAAAGGAGATGATTCCTTCCAAGAATACAAGTATAAAACTTATACTGTCTGTTGCTACTAATCCTTCAAACATATATCTCTCCATTCTGATTTTTTTACAGTTTATCATAGTCACTTTATAAAATCAAGTCACTTTATTTTATTTTTTAACCAAAGATGGAATACAGTAGTTTATTTAATAGGATGGAGGGTATTGGAAGCGGCAAACAGATCAATAGGGATTCCATATCGCTTTGTTGGAAGCTGTCAATCGGTTTGTCAGATAGAAAAAGCCCGAATAGATAAAAATCTAATCGAGCATTTCATAAAAGCATAAGGAAGTTATATACATTTCCCACATTAAAAAGAAACTGTTTACTATTCCAAGTCCTGAATATTCATTTTTTCAAGTTCCTTTTTCCTTTTCAGATTTTCACGGCACCCATAATATATTGCCAAAAGAATAGCGGTTGGAATATTATACAATAAAAATACACTAATAGCCGTAATAATTATTGATATAATCTCTCCCTTATCTGCTGTGCTAATAACATTATTTATCACTTCTCCGTTTTCGGAAATGTATTGCTCCGTCACCGTAAATGTTGAAAAAGTTGTTATGCCTGAAACTGCCAGTATAGAAAAAATCAAGCAAATAAAAGGTAAGATCAGTCCTAACCATTTATTTTGTTTTTTCGATAAAAATATTTGTAAAGCTATTATACCGGATACAATTACCAAGAAAAAAATGATTGCGCTAATAGTTCTCTGCATATTACTCTGCCTCCCAATTCGTCTTTTTATATTCAGAAATTAAAATCTTAGCTGTATCAAAATCAATTTTTTCGTTTACGGCCAATCTTTTAATTAATGCAATATATGGTTCATTATTAGCATCCTCACTAATTTGTATCTTCTGTATAAGCTTATCTAAACGTAATCTAACTGTTGGATATGTAACATCATATTGCTTTGCCATTTCTTTTAGAGAACCTGAAACTAAAAGAAATTTTTTTATAAATACAATGTCTTCATCGTCAAGGTTTATCATCCATTCAGGTACAATGTTAATCGGCACAATTATCACTCCTTGTCTTTAATATAATTAAATATAACATTTAATTTTATTAAAGTCAATAGTGAATTTATTATTTGATTTTATTAAAGTGAATAGTAAAATTATTATTTAACTTTATTAAACAAGTATATTTTTAATATGTTTCTGACCTTCTCATTACTTTGGTAATCGGCAGTTGCTTCCTTATGCAGCCTTAGAATTTAAACTATAAACGAATAAACAGCTAACCCAATAATACCTGCTCCAATCATTACATAAATGGGATTGGCCTTCCATTTTCTAAGAATCACCAATGATATTGCAAATAGGATAACGGCTGTCACATCTAAATCAGCAAGTTTGGTTGAAATGCTGCTTCCATTCCAAAATGCCAATATGACCAGGGAAAAGCCTGCAGATGCTATCATAGCTGTCACAGCTGGTCTTAAACCGTTTAATACTCCCTTTACAACAGAAAGATTTCTGTATTTATAATAAATAAAGGCAAGAAAAAGTACAATTATGCAGGATGGAATAACACATCCAATCGTTGCTATAATTGCACCCGGTATACCTGCCACACGGATGCCTACAAAGGTAGAGGAATTTATTGCAATGGGTCCCGGAGTCATCTGAGATATAGTAATAACATCTGCAAACTCATTCATAGTAAGCCAATGATTGATATCCACAACCTGATTTTGAATCAATGGCATAGCAGCATAACCCCCGCCTATACTAAACAGACCAACCTGAAAGAAACTCCAAAACAGTTTTAAATAAATCATTCTATTTACCGCCTTCTCTTTTATGCTGATTCAAAAATACTTCTGCTGCTCCAATGATACCGCTAATTAAGATTAGTAAAATAACACTTACATTAAAAAAGAAAGCAGCTATAAATACTCCTGTCATTACTGCCACCGGGATTATTTTTTTCTCTTTAAAAAGTTCTATGGCCATACTGATTACCACATCAATAATAACTGCTGCTACACCTGCCTGCATGCCTCGAAGTACATAATTAACTATAAGGCTTTCCTGAAAAGCAGTATAGGCTAATGAAATGATAGATAAAGTAATAAACGGCGGCAATACGGTGCCTATAATTGTTATTACAGCACCAAATATACCGGCTAAACGATATCCAATGAGTATGGCTGCATTTACTGCTATAGCCCCCGGTGAAGATTGGGCAATGGCAGTTAAATCAAGCATTTCTTTTTCTTCAATCCAATGATATTGTTCCACAAACTTCTTTCTCATTAAAGGAATGATTACGAATCCCCCTCCAAATGTAAAAGCACTTAAAGAAAAAGTGGAAGAAAATAATTTTAAGTAGAATTTAATGTTTTTTTCCATGTCTTTACCTCCTAAGTTATTATAGTCCTTGTAAAAACATATGTAAAATATTAAAATGTTATATTATCTATAACTATTTACTTATGTATATAGAAGGAGGAAATTATGACTTTACGTCACATGAAAATATTTGTAATTGTTTGTCAGGAAAATAGTATTACACAGGCATCTAAGAAATTATTCATTTCACAGCCTGCAATCAGTGGTGCAATTAAAGAAATGGAAGATTATTATGGTGTAAAATTATTTGACCGTATTTCAAAAAAAATATACCTTACCGAAGTTGGAAAAACAGTACTGGATTATGCCCTTCATATCACCTCTATGTTTGAGGAATTAGAAACCAAAGTTCGTAATTCTGACACCATAGGCTCTCTTCGAATTGGTTCCAGTATTACAATTGGTAATCAGCTCATGCCCAAATACATAAAACATTTCTCAGAGAAATTTCCAGACATACAAACCTATGTAACTATAAACAGTTCTGATATTATAGAAGATTTAATATTAAGTAACGAATTAGACATTGGACTGATTGAAGGCTTGGTTCATTCAGATAACATAATATCAAAATGTTTTCTTAAGGATGAACTAATTGTTATTTGTGATATTAATAATCCATTATTAGAAAAAGAAGAAATAACCATAAAAGATTTGAAGACCCAGAGGTTTATTATGCGGGAAAAAAATAGCGGTACCCGTGAACTTGTAGAATCACTATTACTACTTCATGGTCTTACCATTGTACCAATATGGGAAAGTACAAGTACTGCAGCCATTATAAATGGTGTGTCTGACGGAATAGGTATATCTGTACTGCCACATATACTTGCAGAAAATCATATGAAAGAAAATAGAATAAAAAGACTTCATATAAAGGATCTTAATCTTCAAAGAGAACTTTATATCATTTACCATAAAAAGAAGTTTCTTACGAAAACTTCTATGGAATTTATTAATATGTGTATGGAAGATACCCAAATACAATAGACGGTGTTACAGAAAAATCAGAAGATTCTTAAACCTCTGTTTAAGAATCTTCTTTAATCAATATTATTATTTTTTAAGAATCACATCCGAAATAGTTGCTATTGGACAAACGGTACACCAGGTTCTGGGCTTATATAGTAATCCTAATACCAAACCTAATATTGTAGTTGTCATCATCATGGAATAAAATCGATATGCCAGATGTGTTACCCATGGGGCTATTTCAATCATATCAATAAGCTGGGGCATTTTAAATGGAATTGGAATTATAATAAGAAATCTTAATATTTCCATCGCCGGTTTTATCCCTCTGGCAACAGCAATTGTTGACATAGTTATAAAGCTTAAACTAATTCCAAAGTATAGTAACATAATCCACTTCATATTCCCCTTAATGAAGAAACGTGGAGTATTTCTTGATTTCCATTTCTTTGTTTTCCCTATGGTTGTATAAAGGCTTGACCTTGGGCAGTAACCTTGACACCAAGTTTTTCTTTGATTTTTAATTAATAAAATTATAGGAAGAGTCATACAGATAAATCCCAATAATGCAAAATGAATATTGACAATTCCTAATGTAAAAAAAGTAAGTGTGAAAAGAAATAAATATTTATTATTACGCATATCATACCTCATCAAAAATTATAATGTACTGCTAAGTAAGAATCCCATTAATGCACCATATATGGTTGAATTATATGGGTTGGAAGTGATTTTACATCTGCCATTTGGACAACCGGCTTTTTTATAATAAAGATATCCTAAAATTCCTCCAATGACGGTTCCTAATATTAATTTTAATAACATAACTTTATCCCTCAAATATTGATGCATTCTTTTTGTCTAAATATTTTGAACCCGTTTATATTCAAATTTTATGCACTCTTTTTATTTATTCTTCTTATATACTTTATAATGTCATTACCGGCTTTGGCGCCTTCATATACCGCTTTGGATATCTGCAGCAGCCCTCCAGTACAATCTCCAGCTGCATAAAGCCCCGGTATATTCGTTGCCATATTCCCATCAACAAGAATCTTATTATTCTCTGTATTGGCGCCGATTTTTTTAGCAAGATCCGTACTTCCTGCTACTCCTGCTGCCACAAACAAGCCTGATATATTCATAAAGTTGCCATCTTGAAAGATCACCTTTTCTAAAACCTCACTACCTGAAAATTCTTCGATTACATGGGTATTCACTTTAATCTTAGCTGGTATTTCTGCAGCTAATTCTTTACCATTAGTAAGAATGGTAACGGACTTTGAAGTTGGCAGCAGCTCAAGTGCTTCATGTAAAGCATATTCACCATTTCCTAATACTGCAACGTCTTTTCCTCTATAGAAAAATGCATCGCAAACGGCACAATAACTGACACCGTGTCCCTCATATTCTTTCAAACCTTTTATTTTAGGTTTGGTACGGGAAGTTCCGGTAGCAATAATTACACTATCCCCAGAATATTGCCTGTCTTTTGTTAATACTATAAATTTGTCACTATAAGATAAACCAACAACTTCATCTGAAATAATTTTGACCCCTAATCTTTTTGCTTGTTCCATTCCATCTTCAATTAACTGTTTGCCGGATATGGGATTTGGAAAACCATAATAATTCTCTATTTTTGCTGCTTTTAACAAAGCACCATAGTCTTTACCTATAATAGTAGTATCAATGCCTGCCCTGGTTGTGTATAATGCAGCAGAAATACCTGCCGGGCCATTTCCTATAATAACTACATTTGACATGGTAATATCCTCCTTCTGTGTTTTATCAGTCTAGATAATTATAATAATAATGGATTTTAAGTTCTGTGATAAAATCACAGTTTACATAACTTTTAAAACAAATAATATTAGATTTTGAAAATGAAGAAGAAATAATAAATGATTAAATTTACTGAACTAAAAGAATGAATTATTTATATTAAAGAGAGCAAATAAATATATTTATTAAGAAATATATTTTATTATGTATATAAAGGAGTTAAATACCATGAATCAAAAAACATTAAAAGTAATTACAGAAAATTGCCCCCAAAATCATCTTTGTCCATCTGTACTCATCTGTCCGGTAGAAGCCCTAAAGCAGGAACGCTACAAAGCTCCAACTGTAGACCAGGAGGCTTGCATCCGGTGCGGTAAATGTATCAACTTCTGCCCTCGCAAGGCATTAGTACTGGTATAAAATAGGATTAATTATGTATTTATAAGCCAAAATATATATATTAAAATTACTATATATAATAGACAAAATACAATAGAAAAAGGATTTTTAAAATGCGAAAAAAACTATTCCTAATATTATCACTGACATGTACCCTTATTATAATGGCCGGTTGTGGGAAAAAAGATGAAAAAACTACTCACACCACTATAAGTGCAATAGAAGCCAAGAAAATGATGGATGAGAATAGGGATATCATCATTTTGGATGTAAGAAGCCAAGAAGAATATCAAGAAGGCCATATAGAAGGTGCCATCCTTACTTCTGGCGCTTCAGCGCCTTTTCAGCTTTCCAAATAGGCTAAATTTACTCTTGACATTCTATATTAATTCATATACTTTATTCTATGGCGTAGTAAATATTACCATTAGTATAATAGAAGGGATTCAAGGTCATAAACCTTGAAAGGGTCAAATTATGTTGGAATTATTAAAAAAGCAATCGATAAAACAGAGTAGAAAGATTATAGGATTTTCAATCGGTGCCATGATTCTTATTCTTATCCTATTTGGTTCAAGTTTTATAAAGAACTTCAAAGGGCCGGTAGATTTAAATTCATTATCACTTGATGAGATTCCAAATTCCTATGTTGAATATGATATTGATTTTATTTATGATGTATTCGCAGAAAAATATAATGAATATGAAGATGGGCGACAAGAATCCACAGATATGTATTATATCATCACATTAAGTCAAGAAAAAATTATTGCTTTACATGTGGATAAGAAGCACTTTTACACCACACAAAAACTCTATGAAGATAGTTATGACTATATTACTCAAACAACTTTAGAACCTCCTGCCACTTGGAAAGTAAAAGGAACCATCAATAAATTAGATGAAAAACCTCTGGAATATTACAATAGTTATTTCTCAGAAGCAACCAGTTTTACCCCGGAAGAAATTGAAGCTTTAACAATGCCTTATGTTTTAGAAGTAGGTTATGTGGGTAAATATGATTCCTTTATGATAAATATAGCTTTTGTACTTTTCATTATTCTCCTTTCATGTATTCTACTTATTCTGTTTCAGGGATTAAGCGGAATATACATAAATCCGATTAAAAAATACATAAAAAAACATTCAGATAGTGTTAATATTGAAAGATTGGAAGCCGATTATCTAAATGGTAAATCCATTGATAACGTAAAAGTAGGCCAAAACTGGACCTTCTTCTTCAATGGATTAAGAGCACACGTTGTTAAAAACGAAGATCTTATATGGATCTACCGCCAAGAAAGAACACATAGGTTTTATGGGTTAAATATTTATCAAATGAAATCATTAATCATGCTTACTAAGGATAAGAAAAAACACATTGCTACTTTAAAAGATGCTTATGATATTGATTATGTAATAGAAACTCTTTCTCAGGATCATCCTCATATAGTAACTGGATATTCTGACGAATTAGCGAAATGCTTTAAAAAAGACTATGAAACCTTCATCAAAATACCATATGCTAATGAAAATAATACTGATAATAACCAAGAAAGTGCAACTACTAGTGAAGCAGAATAAAAATTTGTTGCAGTAGGACGCTCAATGTCGTCAACTTAAGGACACTACCGTCATATTGTATATTTATTTATAGGTGTTTTGGTTAAAATGCGAATTGACAAACAAATGTTCCCTTCAAAATTTTATTAGATACATTTTATCTATTAAATTTTGGAGGGATTTTTATGTCTATTCGTAATAACTTAAAGGATTTTTTTCAAGAAATGAATACTCTTCTTACTTCTA
>NZ_FOWD01000048.1 GCF_900115365.1 Anaerocolumna aminovalerica | reverse complement strand
TCTCCATAGCTGGTATGTAATGTTTTTGTGTTATAACCATTTCTGCTATTATCTGTTTCTTTGTTTCGAAAATCATACTTTGAGTAACCTAATTCCTCATCCATTTCTCCGTCCAGACTTCCCTCCAGGATAACATACATCATTTCTCTCATGAGAGCATTGACATTTGTTCCATTTTTAACAGGATTTTCTTTCAGGTATCCATTAACCATTTCACGTAGAGCCTGTCTTTCGGGAGACTCGTTCCTTCTTCTTTTCGCCATAAAATAAACCTTCCAACTGAGTAATTTTATTTTACATCAGTTTGAAGGTTTACACAAACTTTGGGATACTCCCAAATTAAAGGAATTGCATGCTAAAATACTGCTGCAACTAACAGTTTCATTCAACTATTGATTGAACAAAATCATGCATTTCATTTTTGGATCGTATGGTATGAGTATGATCAATAATCTGCTGTTGTTTTTCCGCAGACAAGGAGAAAAAATAATCCATTGCATTATATTGTTCAAGTGCTAACCCAAGTCCTACCGGTATTTCAGCACCACTAGTATATTTTTTCATATTAACCCTCTTCGAAATATATTTTTACTATAATGTTATTTGGCTACTGCTGTTGTTTTTCTATCATTTGCTTTTTTTGTTCATCAATCATTTTTTTAACCATATAGCCATATTGATAAGAAGTTACTTCACTAAAATCATTGTTTTTTATAGGTAAGCCGATTTCATCAGCAATTTCATACTTAAGTTGATTAAGAGCGGCCTGTGCTTCTGGAATTAAATTTCTCTTTGACATATAAACTACCCCCAATTATTTTATAAGATATAGTATATTATTTTGCTTTTTCACAAAAATATTCAGAAGATACTCATGCAAATATTAGTTAAAAGATAATTATGAAAATGCATTTTTCAGAGAGTAATAGATAATAAATCAATGTAAATATTTAGAAAGGAATAATATAAATGAGCAAATTTTATTTTATAGAAACAGATAGATTGTTAATTAGAACACTTGAAATGAAAGATAAAAATGATTTTTTCCATTATCGGTCCATGCCTGAAATTTATCAGTATCAAGCATGGAGGCCAAAAGATATTGATGAAATTGAAGAGTTCATCAATGAAAATAGTTCTGTATGTCCTAATACAAGAAATACATGGTTGCAATTAGCTGTATGCTTGAAGGAAGGGCAACTGATTGGAGATATTGGAATTCATTTTACCGAAGATGATTATCAGATTGAAATTGGCTATACACTTTCTCCTGAATATCAAGGTAATGGGTATGCTGCAGAAGCAGTGAAAGCCGTAATTAATTATGCCTTTACTGAATTGAAGAAACATAGAATTTCAGCATCAGTTGATCCAGACAACTTAAAATCAATAAAGCTTCTTGAAAAGATCGGATTTAGAAAAGAAGCTCACTTTATTAAAAGCTTCAGGATGGACAACCAATGGTATGATGACTGTATATATGCAATATTAGCAGAAGAATGGAAATCCCTTTAAAGAATCAGGTTGAGAGATAATAAATTATCCCCACCGCCATGTTACCAGTCAATATATTGTGACGCCATCACCTCTTAACAAGCTTTGTTGAATTGCCAGTGGCCATAATAAATAAACATAATCTCTATAATGATTATACTGCATTTGTTTTTAGCATATATATTTCTAGAGGTGAGTTGCAATGATTTTAATTATAAAAAAGAGAGTTTTATATTGTATACTACTTATATATATTTTAATAATTACTTTGGGCTGCAGCATTTTGATAAAGAGGGTTCGAGATATTAAATATACTTTAAATAATCAGCCTGAATATACTATTTTAATTGAGATTGATGAGAAAAAGTTGTATTTATTTGAAGACAGCCAGCTCATAGAGAAATACCCAATTGCCTCCGGTATGCAAAATACGCCTTCGCCTATCGGTACATGGAAAATAAAAGATAAGGGAAAATGGGGTAAAGGTTTTGGGGGGCATTGGATGGGATTGGATGTGCCATGGGGCAACTATGGGATACATGGAACAACAAGAGAGGATTCCATTGGAAGTGCTGCCAGTCACGGGTGTATTAGAATGTACAACAAGGATATAAAAGAATTATATAATATTGTCCCATTAGGTACTAAAGTTATAATAAATAATGGACCTTATGGTCCATTTGGAACAGGGTTTAGAAAATTAAAACCTGGGGACAGGGGGGCCGATGTATTAGCTGTCCAGGAAAGACTTAAAGAACTGCGCTATTTTGAGGGAAAAGCCTCCGGAATATACGGGGAAGAACTAAAAAATGCCGTTCACAGGTTTCAGGCAGATAATAACCTTAAAGTTAAAAATACTATTACACGTGAGGACTATGAGGCTATGGGCTTAAGTGAATTTGAATGATCCTTACATCCTGATTAAGAAAATAACAGCAAATGGCATATTTTTAAATTAAGGTATGTTTGATAAATAATGATGATATATTGTAGTCAAAAGAATGAACAAGACGATTTGACCACAATATATCATGACTTTGGAAGGGAAAAGGGTAAAAGTTTAGGCAAGGTTATGATGATATGCATATCAATGCATCAGCCAGGCGGTCCACATCTTCATAATTATTAAACAGTCCGATTGAAGCTCTGACAATACCGTAACCTTCACCGCTCCGATAGAGAGAATACGCCTGCTGATCCGTAAGTCCAAGCAGATCCTGAACATATAGATTAGCTCCACTTGTACCCGATGCTATATCAATACCGTAACCATATCCAAGCTTATATGCAAGAGTCCGGTATAACATATTCTTAAGATTGAATGCCACAAAGGGGACTCGTGTATTGTTATAAACGTCGCTATACAAAATCAGATTTGGAATTTCACTAAGGCGTCTTATAAGGTGACGGTATAGCCCTCGTTCCCATTCTTCAACATTCTCCATGCCAATGCCATCCAGAAATCGTATTGCCGCACCCCAGGAGATGATGCCAAGGAAGTCGGGGTATCCAGCTTCATACCTTTCCGGAGAACCCTTATATATGATTTTTGAACTGCTAACAAATTCAGTAATACCGGCTCCGAACATCAGCGGTCTATATTGATCTAAAAATTCTCTGTCCCCCACCAGAACGCCGCCGGACTGCCCTGTGTAAAACTTATGACCGTCAAAGGATACAAAATCAATGTGGGAGGCATCCTTATGAGATTTCATGGTAAAGCTCTTGTGCTGTACAAGCTGTACTGCGTCAACGAATATCTTGGCTCCATAACTATGGGCCAGTGCAGCCATTTCATAAAAAGGTGGAATCAGACCTGTTATGTTGGATGCTCCCGTTACAGCCACCAGCTTAATCTGCCCGCTGTATTGTTCCAATTTGGCGGCATAGTCGTTCATATCCACGTTACCTTCCGGCGTAATGCCAACAGCCAAAGTCTTCATCTTTTCCCGGAAAGGCAGGTAATTGGCCATATGCTCCATCCTGGTGGTCAAGATAATCTGATCCGGGTCGTGTTCATAATAAACCTGGCTGAGAATGTTAATGGCTGAGGTGGTGTTAGAGGTGTAGATAACAGTATCCAGAGAGGGGTCAGCACCGATAAAGTCCATTACTATGTCTCTGACCTGGTTATATTTTAATGTTAATTGAGCTGATAAAGCATTGAGTTCATTACCATATGAATAAATAGGAAGAACTTCACATAACTCCTGAATGGCTGGTTCAGCCACCAAAGGAGTGGCGGCATTATTTAAATACACCCTGCTTGTAAGGCCATAGTGGGTGTTTATGGGTGTGTCGGTTCCAAAAAATAAGTTCCGCAGGTTGGACATCATAAAGAGTGATCTCCTTTGATACATACTGTGTTATAATATGCTTCTTATGTACGAAATGACACCCGGTGGTAATTAAAGTTCCTACAGATTCAAGTGGAATAACAGAAAACAAAAAGGCATCAGGAATAAACCCTGATGCCTTTTGTATGGTTAAAGTAAAGGATGAATTAGCCTCTTTTACAATTAAAAAGTAATAGTTTTATATTCTAAAAGGCCTATAGAAAGTGCGAATATCGTCGGCTAGAAGTTCGGGTTCTTCCATTGCTGTAAAATGTCCCCCGCGAGGCATTGAAGTCCAGCTGGTTATATTCAGATTGCGTAAGGCCCACTTTTTAGGTGGCAGCAATATATCGGCAGGGAAAAGTGCAATACCTGTGGGTACCTCTATGGAACCCATTGATGGAAGGGAATGGGAGTTCTCATAATACATATGCGTTGATGGGCCTATAGTATTTGTAACCCAATAGATCATTACATTCGTAAGCAATTCATCCTCCGCAAAGCTTTGCCGAAGGTTGCCATTACAATCACTCCATGCACGGAATTTTTCAATGATCCAACCAGCCAAACCTACAGGTGAATCAGAAAGTCCGTAGGCAAGAGTCTGAGGTTTTGTGGATTGAAGTGACATATAGGCTCCTTCATGGGAAAGCCATTCCTGAGCTTTTCTTTTATATCGAAGTTCTTCTTCTGAAAAATCTGCCTGATCTTGTGAATATACCAGATCCTTGATTATACCCATATCGGTCAGGTGAATTCCCAATAGAAGCTCTGGATGGTTCAATGCCAAGTATCTCGTAACACCGGATCCAATATCACCACCTGCGGCAGCGAATTTTTTATAGCCAAGTTCTTCAGTCATTAATTTGGCCCAGAGTTCAGAAACATGAAAATTGTTCATGCCAGCAAGTTTAGAATGACTGGAGAAGCCAAATCCAGGTAGTGAAGGAACGATTACATCGAAAGAGTCCTCTGGATCACCACCGTAACGAGCCGGATCAGTAAGAAGAGGGATAATCTTTTGGTAACGTATATAGCTATCAGGCCATCCATGAGTAAGGATAATTGGTAAAGGACCAGGTCCATTACCCCGCTGGTGAATGAAGTGCACATCTATTCCATCAATATTACAGTGAAATTGAGAAAAGCGGTTCAGTTTGGCTTCTTGTACCCGCCAATCAAATTCGTCCCGCCAATAGGAAACGAGAGATTGTAAATAATCTATATCAGTGCCTCGTACCCACCCAGCCTTTTCTAATTGATCTGGCCAGCGGACATGCTCCAGCCTATATTTTAGATCATCAAGTATTTCATTGGATACTTGGATATGAAAACTTTCTACAGACATATTACTCCTTCTTTCTTTGATTAGTAATAGAATATTTTATATTAAAAGTGTAACATTTTAAAAATATGATACAATGATATAAATGAAATTTTCAACTATACTATCTGCAAAGAAAGGAGACTGCCATGCCTCAATTTGACCGTCATAAAAACCGAACTGTAGATATTGATTTTGTTACTGTAGAGAACTTTCAAGACATTCCTGATAAGGAGCGTTTTACAATTGTTTTTGTTACAGATGGAAGTATTACAGGAATATTGAATGATCGACTTATAAAAATATCTGCTCCAGGTATTCTATGTTTATCTAAAGATGATACCTTAGAGATATTAGACAAGGACAGTGTTTCAGCGCAATCCTTTAGTTTTCATACGGAATTTTTAAATAGTACCCGATTAACTGAAAAACAGGACAACGTTTCAACTAAACTGAGAATACAAACCGGTCTTTCACTTTTTAACAGGGATAATACACATACTGGGGTATGCCTTGTAACTGTTAAAGCATATCCACAATTATTTGAGTGGTTTTTTGTGCTTGGAACAGAAGTGTTCGCCCAAAGTGATGCACTTTGGGTATGTAGAATAAAGAAATACCTCATACAAATACTGGGTCTACTTGAGAATATGAACCGCCAGGTTGAACAATCACCTGTTGATTTAGCTTTAGAATATATTTATACAAACTATTCAAATAAAATTAATTTGGATGACTTAACTCATTCTGCACACATAAACCGTGTTTCTCTAAATAAGATGTTTAAAGAAAGATGGGGCTGTACAGCCATGGGTTATTTACAGTTGTATCGGCTGCAAGTCGCAGGGGATCTTCTTATTCATACAGACATGAGTTTGGATGAAATTGCACGTTCCACTGGATTTGAATATGACACTTACTTCATAAAACAATTTACAGCTAAAAGAGGTATATCTCCTACATCATACCGGATCATTTCCCGTGAACATGCCTTATCTTTATAGAGTATATTTCTGTTTAGTATAAGCACATGTCTATGTGGGTTTCATATAATATTGAAAGTAACTTTTTAGGAGATGTACAATGTATTATAATGAATACGGCAGTTATGGCCGCTATACTTACGATCAAACAACTCCATTTACGTCCATAATGGACACGTCTGCTACAGTACAGCAGACACAAACTACTGATATATTCACATATCCACAAAATTTTCAAGGTGCACTTGATTTGATCCAGCATGCACTTTCAGGTGAAACCGAGGACAGGATGTTTTATTCTTGGCTATTAGAGCATGCTCCTTCAGATGAAGATCGACAGATAATTTCCGGCATTCGTGACAATGAAATTGGTCACTATGAATTGTTTAATCAATTATACCTTGATTTAACCGGTATGATGCCCCAGGAGGTTACCGGTGAGCAATTCGTTCCGCCTGAAAGTTATTGCGACGGACTGGCCCGTGCTCTGCTAGGTGAGCAGAATGCCGTTCAAAGATACCGTAAGATCCTCTATGCTATGCAGCATCGCGTGCATATCAATATGATGACTGAAATAATAACTGACGAGATCAGACATGGAATCCTCTACAATTATCTTTATGCTAAAAATGGTTGTAGAGGCTAGAATTACAAACATAAACTATCAAGACAAAAACAGGCTGAAAAACTGCATTATTCGGCCTGTTTTTTATTATTTTTATTTAAAATCTTATAATTATATATTACGGAACAATTTCAAAAATAGTACCTTGATTATGATCCGCTACTTTCATAGATCCATAGACCCCTAAATATAGCCTGGTTTGATCCAGATTCGTTCCTAAACTAACAAAAAAAGCCGAATTAGAACCAAAATCATAATCGATTTCGATAACGTCGAAATCCTGGAGTTTACAATCTGTATTAAACTTTGTATAAGCTAAAACTCCTCTAACAGGCGGCGGAGATCCTTCATTCCGAGCCAGGTCAGTAAAAACAACACTTCCCGTTAAGTCTGGGATCTCATTTCCCATATATGGATGGACTCCTGTAAGTGCAGTTGCTCCAAATTTATCGGGTCGTGGATCTTTATGAAAATAACTGGTTAGAGGTAAAAGACGCTTTACTGAAGTATTTATTGCTTCATCGTAATAAGCATTTATTTTCTCACTCATAGTCGGATCTGCAGAGCAGAAATCTATTATTGAAGTAGGAAAAGCACCTTCCCATCCTCGCCAACCCAAATTAATAAATCCTTCCAGAGCAAGTTCAGTTCTCATTAATGAAGATTGAATAAGATCTGTTACCGGTATAGGTCTATAATCAACAAATGAAAAAATCGACTCCACCAGATCCTGCCCCACATTCCCTACATATTTGATATAACCATTGTAATATCTTTGAAAAGAAATCCCTGGTATATTTCGGACTCCTTTTGCAATAACCGTAAGTGTTTCCTGAAAAGTTACGGGAAGTTCATCAAAGCGTGTAACAACAGGTGGATCATCATTGAATGTATTTATACCTACATCAATTTCAATTATTTTACCGGCGATTTCCATATCATCCTGGCTTAGATTGAATGGATCGTAGCCAGCTCCGCCATCTCCGGTGGTTAAAATAAGCTTTCCTGTTTCAGGTGAAAAATTTAAGCTATTGACACCATTATGATTTAAAAATGGTCTTCTTAAATTAAGTAATGTACGACGTTTTTGAGGTTGAGCATTGGATTGTAAAATCCATTCTTCAACTGTATCAATATGATTATATTGAGTTTCTCTATTTGTCCACTTTAGATTTAAGGTTGAAGGGTCACAAGGGTTAGGCTTAAAAGGTTCAGGAAAAGCGCCTGGACCTTGTGTTCCGGCAACTGAATAATGAAGATAAAACAGGCCATTATAATAAAATTCAGGATGAAACGCTAGTCCCAGCAATCCACGTTCATCATACCCACCAGCAGAAGTTCCTAGTTCCAAGATTCGCGGACGGATATCTAAAAAAGTCTCTATCACTCCGTTTCCTATGTAAAAAATCTCTCCAACCTGAGTCGCTATAAATAATCTTTCTGTTGAGTCCCCTGGAAGTATTGTTGTTTTCAAAATTGTGGGTAAATTAATATTACCTACTAATGGCCGTAAATTAACTTTTATCAATGTCTTAACCTCATTTTTTGTTTTATCTTTTTATAAAATATGTTTAGAATTATTATATTAGTACCAAATTGAGACGAGAGATAATATGTAAAATAAACAATTATCATAATATAGTTATTTGATGAATGTTGTAACTAAATATATCTTACATCAAGGAAATACAAGTTCGTCCGTCATCTTTTTATATTTTTAAGCCCGTTGAAACGTCCCATTATGTATGATATGATTAGACAGGAACTTGAATAATTTCACTTCTAAAATGGATGGAGTGGCAGTATAACCATAGATGGTAATTAGGTTATACAGTCTTATAAATAGTGGAAGAACAATGTGAGCATAATGGGACTATATAATCTAATATGCAGGGGGAGAAGATGATAAAAGCAGTATTTTTTGATTTGTTTTTTACATTAATTTATCCGGAATATTCAGATATAAATGAATATGATGTTGTGGGCATATCCTGCGAGGAATGGGAGAAATATGCCGAAGATAATATTCTATATTCTGAAAGAGCGCTTGGAAAGATAAGAACAGAAAAAGAGATAATAGATAGAATTGTTGACATTATGCCATATGACTTGAATGAGAGTCAGAAACAAAAAATACTTCAAAGGCGTGAAGAAAGAATGAAAAGGGCATTATTAACAATTGATGATAAAATTCTTGATACTCTTAGAAAGGTGCGTGATAAGGGTTTTAAGATTGGTCTTATTAGTAATGCCGATATAATTGATTCAAAACATTGGGACAAATCTCCTTTATCAGAGTTTTTTGACGTAGCGATATTTTCATGCAATGTTGGTATACTGAAACCAGAACCAGAAATTTATAAATTAACGATGGATATGCTGGGAGTTATGCCAACAGAGAGTATTTTTATTGGAGATGGTGGCTCGGATGAACTGTATGGTGCAAAAAGAGCAGGAATGAAAACAGTATTTACCGAATATTTAGAGCATAAAACATTAGATAAAATTGAAAAAATCAAACTATATGCAGATTATCGTATTGATAGTTTTGATGAATTATTAAGATACATGGAATAAAATATCTATTGTTTTTATAAAGTATGAACTCTCTTGCTTATCATTGCTTGTAGAAGAGAAGAATTAATCGAGAGCAAAAATGTGTTTTAAAGCATTCGAAAATGAAAATTGTATACATTATTTGATTAAGACGTATGGGTGTATCAAAAGTAAACCAAGTAATAAACTTTAAAATTAAGATATGAGATCATCAGGTTCATACACATTGTCTGATTGTTAATACATTGATTACCAAAGTAAAAACTCCTTTTTTTGCGGATACTATTCATGTAATTATATATTACAAGATTACAGATAGTATTTGCAGGAAAGGAGCTTTTTATGACTGAAAATAATTTGGCTATTGCAAATATTCCAATTCAGCAATGGGGAGGATTATACAATCAAGAAGAAGCACTGAACATTGGTACTATTTTTCACGATTTGAATAAGCCTTTTTTTGCAGCCGAAGCTGTTACGGGAAGCAAGAATCCCATTGCACCAGAGGCAGGAAATCAGGGAAAATCAAATATACAAATTGAGCGAGAAGGTCTGATGACAAGGATTACTCAGCTTGGCTTTTATCTGGATGATCTGACACTCTATCTGGATACTCATGAAAATGATACACAGGGAATCCAGCTGTATCATGAGATTTCGAAAGAATATGCGGAACTTAGAAAGCAGTTTGCTCAGAATTATTACCCATTGAGCAGGCTATGTATTCCTTACTGCATAAATGATAACGAGACAGCTTTTTGTTGGCAGGAAGGGCCTATGCCCTGGGAAGGAGCGTGCATATAAATGTGGGTCTATGAAAAAAGGCTTCAATACCCGGTGAAAATAACAAAGTGCTGCCCTAAGACAGCACAGCTTATTATAAGCCAATATGGTGGCCCGGACGGAGAATTATCTGCATCCATGAGGTATTTGTCCCAGCGTTATACTATGCCTGTGAAAGAAGTAGGCGGGCTTCTTACAGATATTGGTACGGAAGAACTGGCTCATATGGAAATCATCTGTGCTATGGTGTATCAGCTAACAAAAAATGTCACTATAGAGCAGGCAAAGGAAGCAGGTTTTGATGCATATTATATTGATCATACCACAGCCCTTTGGCCTCAAGCAGCATCATCTGTACCATTTACTTCACTTGAATTTCAATCTAAAGGAGATGCTATCACCGATCTAACAGAAAATCTTGCAGCAGAGCAAAAAGCAAGAACCGTATACGATAATCTGCTTCGTATGATTCCGGATCCCGAAATCCAGGAACCTCTAAAATTTTTACGTGCCAGAGAAATCGTACACTTCCAAAGGTTCGGAGAAGCATTGGAGAAGACAAAAGAGAAGCTGGATAGCCGGAATTTCTACTATTTTAATCCGGAATTTGATAAGCAAATGTTCCAGAATAAATTATAGCATTATTTTTCATGACTTATACCCATGAAGTTCCGAAACATAAAATCCTTTCGGCTTCATGGGTATTTTTTCCTTAGTTAGGGTTTCCATTTCTTTAAATGGTTTTAGATGACATCTGATCATTGACCATGATATAATTAATTTTGGAAGGAAGTGATATAAATGATTATAGGACAAAAGATTGCAGATACCCATACAAAATATTAGATAAAAACAGTTTGTATGGGAGAGGTAAGAAATGAAACAGAATAAATATGATGATAAAATATTTTTTGAAAAATATAGTATGATGGAGCGTTCCACAAAAGGACTTGCCGGTGCTGGCGAATGGAAGACCCTTGAATCAATGTTACCTGATTTTAAGGATAAACGGGTGCTGGATTTAGGCTGTGGATTTGGCTGGCATTGTCAATATGCCCTGGAACATGGTGCAAAAGCTGTTACAGGAGTTGATATTTCTGAAAAAATGCTCAATGCAGCAAAAGATAAGACAGACAACAATATTTGCTATATCCATATGCCAATAGAAGATATCTCTTTTCGTGAGAACTCATTTGATACAGTTATCAGTTCACTTGCTTTTCACTATATTGAATCCTTTGAACAGATTATTGAGAAAGTGACCAGCTGTCTTGTACATGGCGGAGATTTTGTTTTTTCTGTGGAACATCCGGTTTTTACAGCTTACGGTAGCCAAGATTGGTATTACGATGAAAAGGGAAATATTCTTCATTTCCCCATAGACAATTACTTTTTTGAAGGCAAGAGACATGCCGTTTTCCTTGGTGAAAAAGTAATGAAATATCATAAAACACTTACTACTTATTTGAATGGTTTAATACAGGGAGGCTTTGAAATAACCGGTGTTGTGGAACCTCAGCCATCAGCCCAATTGCTTCAAACTGTGGAAGGAATGGCGGATGAGCTTCGCAGGCCCATGATGCTGATTATCTCAGCAAAGAAAAAATAGCTTGTAATGTAAAGTTCCAAAGGCATCGGGATAAAAATCCTGATGCCTTTGGTTTTCTTATATTCTGGCTACACCAGTTGCATGTGCTGCATCAGAAACAGACTTGGCTACAGCTTTTCCAATGCGTTTATCAAAGGCATTGGGAAGAATATAATCTGTTGTTAATTCTTCTTCTGATACAAGATTAGCTATTGCATAAGAAGCTGCTACTTTCATTTCCTCATTGATAGTAGTGGCACGGCAATCCAGAGCTCCTCGGAAAATACCAGGGAATGCAAGTACATTATTAATTTGATTTGGAAAATCTGAACGCCCGGTTCCAACAACATATGCGCCTGCTGCTTTTGCAATATCCGGCATTATTTCCGGGGTTGGATTTGCCATTGCAAAAATAATGGCCTGGGAAGCCATGGATTTTATCATATCTGTTGTTACCACACCCGGTGCTGATACTCCAATAAAAGCATCTGCATCTTTTAAGGCATCTGCCAGGGTGCCATGCTGGTGAGTGAGATTTGTTAATTTTGCAAGGTCGGCCTGAGCTGAATTTAATTCCTTCATACCGTCACAGATAATACCGAAGCGGTCAACCAGGGTAAGATTTTTTAATCCTAAATTCAACAGGTGTTTCGCAATTGCAATGCCTGCAGAACCTGCCCCATTGATTACAACTTTAATGGTATCCATATCTTTTTGCACCATCTTCAGGGCATTGATCAATGCAGCTGCAACCACAATTGCAGTACCATGCTGATCATCATGGAATACAGGAATATCACAAAGTTCTTTCAGCTTTTGTTCTACTTCAAAACAACGGGGAGCAGAAATATCCTCCAGATTGATACCGCCGAAACTGCCGGATATTAAGTAGATTGTCCGAACCAGTTCATCTACATCTTTTGTGCGTAAACAAAGAGGAAATGCATCTACATCTGCAAATTCCTTAAAAAGTGCACATTTTCCCTCCATTACAGGCATGCCGGCTTCAGGACCGATATCACCCAGTCCCAATACCGCTGTTCCGTCAGTAATCACTGCTACAAGATTGCTCCGGCGGGTCAGCTCAAAAGATTTATAATAATCTTTCTGAATTTCCAGGCAGGGTTCTGCTACACCGGGGGTATAGGCAAGAGAAAGGTCTTCCCGGTTATTGACTTGCACACGGGATACAACTTCAATTTTACCCTTCCATTTATAATGCTCTTTCAATGATTGTTCTCTTATATCCATAATAACCTCCATTCTGTCAAAACATTGCAAATTTATGAGTCAACACAATATTTATTAAACGAATTATTTTACAATTTACTAATAAAACAATCTTAATTTTTCATATTACATCTTTTATTCAAATGGAAATTGATATTGAGTCAAACCTAATTCATCCCGTATTATAATCAGCTCTTTTTGCACAGCTTCATTAATTGGTACTCCGCTGTCTTTCCGCTGTTGCCATACCAGATATTCTTTTTCACCGGCTGTATAAATATGGTCTTCACCGGGGGCTTTGGTTGAACTGCGAAGCTCACGAAGAATATCGCCACAGGTCTTTTTAAAAGCTTCAAGTCCCATAAAAGCTTCCGTATCAATTGCAATGAAGAAATGTCCAAGGTGGAAAGGAACCTTTTCTCCGTTTTCTCCGATGCCGGTTAATGCCCGAAGGAAATTACCTTGCTGTAATGCGGCAGAGAGAATTTCAACTACCGTAGCATAACCGTATCCTTTGTAACCTGCCAGCTCTTCACCGATTCCACCAAGAGGAGCCAGTGCTGCATTACCTGTATTTAGATCGGATAAAATCTGGTCTGAGTCTGTTTTGGCTTGCCCGTCACGTCCAATAACCATACCGGCTGGCGTAGGTTTACCTACACGGGAATAATATTCAATACGGCCCCGTTGTGTTATTGAGGTAGCACAATCCAGTACAAAGGGAAATTCTTCATCGGTAGGCATACCAAAAGTAAGAGGATTTGTACCCAGCATGTTTTCTACACCAAATGTTGGCGCAATAGAAGGTCTGGCATTGGTGCCGGTAATTCCAATACAGCCTGCTTGGGAAGCCATAGTAGCATAGTAACCTGCAATACCGTAATGGGTAGAATTACGTGCAACGACCATGCCCATTCCGTATTTTTTCGCTTTCTCTATGGCCATATTCATAGATTTCACACCGATTACCTGCCCCATGCCGTCGTGCCCATCCACAACTGCTGTTGTAGGAGTCTCCTTTATGATTTCAAAGTTCGTAACCGGATTCTGGATACCTGCTTTAATACGGTCTAAATAAATTGGCTTAAAGCGGTTTACACCATGAGATTCAATTCCCCGTTTGTCTGACTCAAGCAAAACATCTGCGCAGATTATTGCGTCTTCTTCAGGAATACCATATCCTTTGAATGCATCCACTACAAAGCTTGTAATAGTACTCCAATCAACAATGTTAGATTTTGTTTTCATACCATACCTCCTATAAATTTTTAAAATTAAACAGAAAAAAAGCGACACCAAGTAATGGCAGTCGCTTTTCTCTCATTCACCGAGCTTCTGTTTGTATTTATATTGTATCCTAAAATTTACTAAAAGTCAATTGAATTTATAATATTATATGTGGTGAATATCCCTAATTTGCAATCGAAGATGATTTCGGCTATCCTTTAACAAGAGAACAATTTAAATAAAAGTATATCGAACACATCATAATTAGCTGGATAGATAAATGGTTTATTGTATTATCTAAAATTATTGAAAAATACATACATATTCGTATATAATCAAAGACATGGAGGTGACTGTGAGATGATAGTCGAAAACCCTAATAGAACTGAAAGTTTAATCAGTGAATTAACCAAGGTTTGGGAATCTTCAGTAAAAGCTACTCATACTTTTCTAACTGAAAAGGATATTATTGAACTTCGTTCTTTCGTAGAAACAGGGATTAAGGAAATTGAAAATCTAATTGTTGTATATGAGAATTACAACCCCATAGGCTTTATGGGGATAGCTCAAAGAAAAGTAGAAATGTTATTTCTTGACCCAGCTTGTATTGGTAAAGGTATAGGGAAGAGTCTTATTACAAAAGCGATTCATGAGTATGAAGTGTTATATGTTGACGTAAATGAGCAAAATCCTCATGCAGTGGATTTCTATAAACGCTTTGGTTTTGAAGTATTTCAGCGAACAGAATTTGATGAACAATGCCGTCCATTCCCTATTTTAAAGATGAAGCTTAGATAAAGTACAGTCTACACAGGACAAGCGGTTCTTTTACGTCTCTTTATCCGATAAGGTAAAGCAGAGCAGCCAAAGTACAAAAACTGACTCTGTATTGGATGCAATGGAAAAGGCATTTTCCGAGGATAAATAGGCTGTTTTCACGGAAATTCTAAATTTTATGGTAGACTATATAAACGGAGATGAGGAATAATCCTTACGGATTATATTGAGATCAAAGTGGAACGTGGTTGGGAGCTGTAGGTAGAATGATTACCCTGAAAATAATTTATAAAGGAGAAGATATAATGAGTGGAAAAATTATTATGAACTTAGCCATCAGTATTGATGGATATATTGCTGATGAAAATGGCGGATTTGACTGGATTGTGGGACAAGGGGATACCTCTGTTGATACAGCCGAAAGAAATGAGTTTGAAGAGTTTATTGCAGATATTGATATTGTTGTTATGGGAAAGAACTGCTATGATCAGGGATTTGCTAATGAGTATCCAACAAAAACGGTTTATGTAGCTACAAGTGAAGAGAAAGAAGATGAGGGCAATATCCGTTTTATCCGTGGGGATATTGTCAGCATTTTTGAAAAAGAAAAGGACAGTGGTAAAAATATATTTCTGTTTGGTGGCGGATGTCTGGTAGATCACTTTATAAAGGCCAATGCTATTGATGAATATATTGTGGGAATCATTCCAACGATACTTGGAAAAGGCCGTCCGTTGTTTTTAGGAAACAATCCGACTATACAGCTTCATTTAGATAAATACACCATTAATGATGGAATCGTTGTGTTTCATTACTCAAAACGATAAAATAGCAATTTTCATTAAGAATTGGGCTATTTGAACACTATTTAATGGGAAGTTAACCTTAATTTTGTAAACCCTCCCTTGTTAAACAATCGATAAATATACTTAAAGGAGTGATAGAATTATGGGTATTTGGGAAGAAATGTATAAGAAAGCCAGAACGGTTCAGAATGGAAGAGAGATTTCTCCATTTATAGATGCCGGTGGCGTTGCTGCTGCAATTTTAACTAAAAAAGGTAATATCTATGTTGGTGTTTGTATTGACACCGCAAGTACTCTCGGAATGTGTGCGGAGAGGAATGCCATTGCTAACATGATTACAAATGGAGAAAGTCAAATAGATAAAGTTGTTGCGGTCATGCCCGATGGTAAAGTTGGTTCCCCCTGTGGTGCTTGCAGGGAATATATGATGCAGCTAGACCGTGAAAGTGGGGAGATTGAAATCTTACTTGATCTTGAAACTAAAAAAACGGTTAAATTAAAAGAACTGATACCAGATTGGTGGGGATATGACAGATTTATTTTATAAACATTGGTAATAAATTTCAGTATGTTGAGCAATAAGCTGGTGAAAAACAGGAATTTGAAGGTAAGGTTTATATAATAGGAGGCAGTTTATGGAGCTAAGATATATAACGAGGTTCCCATCAAAAGAAGATTTAAAAAGATATAAATGAAACCTTTAAAGGTTATCTTGAAGCAATTGGAGGAAATTTAACATGACAAATATTATAATAAGGGATTACAAGCAGCAGGACTGGGCGCGCATTGAAGAAATCCACGATAGTGCCAGAAAAATAGAACTGCACCTTGCAGGACTAGACGATGCATTTGTACCCCTTGCACAGGCGGCCGTTAATGAAGGATTATTTGATTATACAATATGTGTTGCACTTATAAATGACAATGTAGTAGGATTCGTGGCATATTCAGATGATGAAATTGCATGGCTTTATGTGGACCCTGATTCTATGCGTCAGGGAGTCGGAAAAAGTTTGATTATGCATGTGATTGAAAATACTACCAGGCCCCTTGAGTTGGAGGTTTTAGTTGGAAACAATCCTGCACTGCACTTATATGAAGCAATGGGCTTTGAAACCACTGAAATATGTTCAGGTGTAATGCCTGGTAATGAATCTTTTGAAGTGACCGTACATTCCATGCAGCAGAAAAAGGATTATGAAAGATAAGAAGTTAATTAAAAAATACAAAAAATTACATAAAGAAGCTCCGTCAAAAAGTATTGCAGATAAAATATCCTGAAGGAATGGAAAGGAGGCTGCATATTTATGATTGAAGGTGTAAGTCACATTACTTTTATTGTTAAAAATTTAGATAAAACTACTCAATTATTTAAAGAACTATTTAATGCAAAAGAAGTTTATTATAGTGGTGAGAAAAAACATTCTTTATTTAAGGAGCGTTTTTTTATTATCGGCAATCAATGGATAGCTATTATGGAAGATACTAATATAGTTAACAGAACCTATCATCATGTGGCATTTAAAATATCAGATTCTGATATAGATAGTTATTTAAGTAAAATTGAAAATTTAAATTTAGAATTACAACCTCCCAGAGAAAGAGTACCAGGAGAAGGATATTCTATATACTTTTATGACTATGATAATAATTTATTTGAACTTCATACGGAAACATTAGAAAAAAGATTATCTTCATATGCAGAGATAGATACTAAATAAATCGTATTAATCTTAATTTAGAATTTCTAAATAAGCAAAACATAAGGAAGTCAAATGACTTCCTTAAAATATACTTTCTACATTATTCTAAAAGTTACTTTTTATTTTAGAATTAAATTATGAAGAAAAATGGAAGATAATAGATAGTTTATAAGTAGAGGGAGGTATTATGATAACATACAATAATCTTGAAGAATATAGAGATCCCTATTAATTATGATCTTGAATTTGGTCTGTTATAAAGTAAAATTGTCTCTACTGGAGATTGATATTTAAGGAGGACAAAATGTTTGCGTTAGATCATATAATGATAAGGAAGGAATCACTAAAAATAAAATTATTTTTAATTCAGAGTTAGGTAATTCAAGTAAAAAGTTAGTTAAACTCAATGATAGTTCGTTGAATTTTGAAATATGTATAGTAAACCAGGGATAAGAGAATTCGTTTTGGAGGAAGCCTATGAGTACACAATGCAACTTGATTTTGGCTAAAAAATCAGATTTTCCAAAGATTTATGAAATTATGCACGCTGCATTCCCACTTAATGAAAGGCGCAGCTACGAGGGACAGCGTGAACTGTTGAATCATAATAATTATAAACTGTTTCTACATAAGCATCAGGAGAGAATCATTGCTTTTCTGGCAGTGTGGGAATTTGATGAAATTAACTTTATTGAGCATTTTGCAGTAGAAACTGCATCCCGTGGCAGCGGCCAGGGTGAAAATATGCTGAAAGAGTATCTTTCTCATGCTGTAAATCCTGTCTTTTTGGAGGTAGAGCCTCCCTCAACAGAGATTGCCCGTAGAAGGATTAAGTTTTACGAACGGATAGGATTTCATCTAAACAAATTTGATTACCTTCAGCCGTCGTTGCAAGAGGGGCAAAAACCTCTGCTGCTGAAAAACATGACCTATCCCAATCCTTTAGAAGAAGAATTTTTTGATTATTGTAAGAAAATAATTTTTGAAACTGTATACGGTCTAAATTTTGATAATAAGGAGGCCATAACAAATGTTTTGCTATAGAGCATTAGACAAAATAAGTATTGAAACTCTTCATAAGACTTTTTTAGATGCGTTTTCCGATTATCAAGTTAACATAGCCCTGCCCCTTTGGAAGTTTGAACAAATGCTTCAAAGAAGAGGTTATGTCTCCCAACTATCCATTGGAGCATTTGAAAATGAGATATTAGTTGGATTCATCTTAAATGGATTTCGAAGTTGGAATGGGAAACCAACTGTATATGACCTTGGGACAGGTGTTATAGTTGAATATAGAAGACAAGGTATCACAAGCAATATGCTTTTAAATATTAAAGAATTACTTAAACAAAAACAAGTAGAGCAATATTTACTTGAAGTAATTGAATCTAATACATCTGCAGTTTCCTTATACAAAAAACAAGGGTTTGAGATTCAAAGAGAATTTTCATGCTTTCAATTAGATAAAAGGAAATATAACCCAATAACAACCTGTAAAGTTGAGCGTGTTAACAGAATAGATTTAGGACAGTTAACCGATTTTTGGGATTTTAAACCCTCATGGCAAAATTCTATTGATTCGATCAATGCTGTACCAGAGGAGTTCCTATATTCTATTGTTCGTTTGGATAATACCATTGTTGGATATGGTATTATTGATAAAAGAACAGGAGATATTCCTCAAATAGCAGTAAATAGGCATTATAGAGGTAGAGGAATTGCAAGAAGTATCATGACAGAGATGATTAAAAATACAGAATCAGCATTCTTAATGTTGATAATGAATCCGAATCTACAAAAAATTTCCTACTGGAACTAGGGTTTGTGAATTCAGTTGGGCAGTATGAAATGCTTTTGGAAATATGATTTTATTACAGGTGTAAACTAAAACGGAAAATTACCGTTGAGTGATCGAGAACAGTTTAAAATAAGTATTATTTCATTTAGGCCGTCATATGATTGTGACGGCCTTCTTCTTTTAAAAAGTTAAAAAAAATCATAGTAGTTCTTAAATGTTTTCCATGTTAATTACTTATTCTTTTAATGTCTCACTAATAATATTTAGCTTGTGTACTAACGGTTGCACTATTTACCAGGGTTCTCTAAGAGAATGTTTAGTTTGTTTACGAAAAATATCCATGGGATATACAAATAAAATGTAACTCTATTTTTAATAATTAATTTTAGTTGTTAAGTAAAAAAATAAAAAAAGAGAAATGACACTTATATTGAAAAAAACAGTAGGGTTAAGGGATTTATCTAATGGATGACATAAAATTGCGGAATATTGTAATTCATATATATTCCAGAAATAGATTTGAATGGTATTTACATATTGTTGTCCCAGTGTTATAATCAATTACAATGTTAAGTAAACAAACGTAACAAAATACGAAACAATTTGATGGAAAAGCAGAACAATATTGAAGGAAGAATTCGACTACGGCTTTGCTGCATATTTGGGGTTTTAACAAGGTTTTCCGGCAAAAAAGTAGGTGATTTTCTAAATGAAATCTGAAAGTCTTTAAAAGCAACCTTTCAGGTTTTAAAAAAATTTAACAGAAGGGAGTGTCTTATATAGAATTTTGATGTTGATTTAAATTATTGGATTCACTAAGAGAAAAAGAGTATTTAAAAGGTTATTAAAGGAGGTAGATTTATGAAACGGGTGATATGTTCTATTCTGGTTTTATGTTTATTAATTTCGTCTATGCAGGTCAGTGCTGCTTCCGCAAATTCAGCCCCCATAGTACAGAAATACAGTACATCCAGCAGCAGTAATTCATTGGCTTCTCTTATGGCAGTTCAGGAGAATAAGGAGCTTTTTATTTGTGTAACAGGAAAAAAAATCAATAATACCTATACATTCTATATAGAAAAAGAGCATAATGAAAAGATGGGTAAAGTTATAGAATGGTGGGCTAAGGCTACAGGTGATTTTAAAATTACTGATGACAAACTTTATAAATTCAATAATGGGAAGTGGGAACCGGTTAATATTCAAAATGGCTTTGAACTGGTCAAAAATGATACTACTATAGAAGTAAGATTGGATATTAAGCTATTGGGTTTAACTGAGAGCCAAGGAATTAAAATAGGTTTCTATGATGAAAAAAATGGTCTCATTCCCAGTGCAGGAAAGGAAATGATGGTTGTTGACAAGGCAGCTCCTGCCATCTCTGAACCAAACATTAAGATTGATGGAGAATATTCTTCACAAGAATGGAACAATCTTAAAATTGCAGATGGACAGGATAAGATTAAGGAACTGTATGCATATAAAGATACACAAAAATTATACATAATGGTCTTGGGGGAATCTTTAGACGGAGCAAATAACAATATCTATTTAAATACTGACAACAATACTTCTACTGGCTATAAAAACTGGGGACAATATGGAGAGAATGGAGCAGGTGCTGACTATCTGCTGGAATCGGATGAAACTGGATCATGGAAGCTGTACAAATATATTGGACCTGACTGGAACTGGACAGAGGTAAATTCTTTAATAGAAGCTGTAGTAAAAGGTAAGGATGGACAGCAATGTCTTGAACTCTCAATGGGTATAAATGCTATCCAGTCACCAAAAAAGAACATGTATATTTCCATGGGACTCAACAATGATACCGGATTCGCCCCGGCAATTTGGGCCGATATTCCTTATGCTAAGGTCATAGATCTGAACAGTTATGCTATTAAGATAGATGGAAAGACCAATGACTGGGCAGGGGTAGACACGAAAGTTGCCGCTGATAATACAACTCTTGAACTTTTAGCAGCACAAGATAGGCGAAAGTTGTATACCATGGTAAAGGGGAGTTCAATGAATACCCAAAATGAATACGTTCTTGACGTGAAAAGCGGTGGCTTCAAATATGGAGTTTATTCAGGGGTTGACTATGTAGTAAAAGACGGATATGTTTATCCATTAAAGGGAGATAACCTCCTTGATAATAGTAAAAGATCAGCAGTATATATGAACTATCAGGATGATGCTGTAGAAATGCAGCTTAAGCTTTCACAGATTAAAAATCCTGCTGTTGGCAGAATACATATTGCCTACATGGGCAAAAACATTCTCAAACTCCCAGAAGACGGTGGAAAACTGAAGGTTACCAGCAAGTGGAAGACAACTAGTGAAAAAAATACCTTTTACCCTATGGAGGATTATACGCCTAATGGGAATCCTTATAAAGGCTGGCTTCCATGGGCAAGTCATGACAGTGTGAAAGAACCTCTTGCGCAAGAAGTGAAAATGGCATACTTTGACATCAAGTGGAGCGAATTTGAACCCATTGAAGGGAAATATGATTTTGCTGCAGTTGAGAAAAAATATAATTTTGAATATTGGCGCAAAAAAGGTATCAAGTTAAATCTGAGATTTGTTATGGATGATCCTTCTGACGATCCAAACCATATGGATATACCAAAGTGGTTGTATGATAAGCTGGTCGAAGAAAACTATAATGGGGGAAATGGCGGTAAATGGTATGACAGCCCAGCAATAGGTGCCGGTTTTGCTCCTGATTACAATAGCCCTATATTGTTGGCAGCTCATAAGAAAGTGATTAAGGAATTAGCAAAAAGTTACGATGATCCTGCAATCATATCCTTTATTCAGATAGGTAGTCTTGGCCATTGGGGAGAATTTCATAATTGGCCCGAGGATATTTCGGGGAAATTCCCAAGCATTAGCACATCTGACAAGTATGTTCAGCACTATTTGGATAGTTTTAAGAACATTAAGATAGGTATGAGAAAGCCTTATCCTATTGCAAAGAAAAATAACTTAGGTTTGTTTAATGATGTATTCGGTATGGCCGACTCTACTGCCCAGTTCCTGGATTGGACCGTGAATGGCTGGAACGAAATTGGGGAATATGTAGATAAAGCTTCAGGTTATTCCTCACCTGAGGAGGCCAGGAAGGCTTCTGCAATGCCAGATTTCTGGAAAAGTAACTTTTCCGGTGGTGAATTTGCTAATGGAAACGTAAGGCTATATATTGATGATACAACCATTATGGATACACTTCGCCAAGTAAGAGAAAGTCATACATCTTGGATGGGACCATGTTCTCCTGCTGACTTGCTTAAAAGTGACCCTGATGCATATGCATATCAGCGTAACATTGATGCACTGACAAATGTAATGGGATATAATTTTGTACTGGAATCTCTTACACATACTGGCAAGGCAAAAGCAGGTAACAATCTGGATATAAAAATGAAATGGAATAACAAAGGTGTGGCTCCCTTTTATTATAAGTGGCCTTTAGAACTTTCGCTTGCTGACAGCAAAGGAAAAATAGTTGCCAAAACTACAACTTCAGCAGATATTACAAAATGGCTTCCAGGTGTCACTGTAACAAACCAGAGCATTAATATTCCCAAGAACCTGAAGCAAGGAAAGTATACACTATGTGTTGCTATTATTGATCCGTCAACTGGAAAGCCGGGTATTAAGCTTGGAATAGAAGGAGTTCGTTTGGATGGAAGATATGCTCTTAACAATATAACCGTTGATCGCAAATAATATAATATTGATGAAGTCCCTCAAGCTGAGCTATATTGCGGCTGTAACGATGTAAAAACAAATAAAAAAACTCTCAGTGAAAAGAAAATTTGACTGGGAGTTTTTATTTGGTTGACAATCAGAGATATCAGTTTCTTTAAAGCCTTTGGAACTTTTATTATATGTTAATTAGCTAATTCATTATTAGAAAATGGTTTGGTTTTTATACAGGGTTTTTGGGAAAGTATATTTCTACAAAATATTCGTGATCCATATTTTTATGAAGTAGTGCAAACTTGTATTTTACTATTAGAGTAGAATAGTGTAAGCCAAAATGACAGCATAATTTATATAAATATTCCATTAAATCTTTTTTTACACCCCAGAACATTATATTTGCATAATAACCTGTTATATGATGCTGCGCCACAATGTTATGTTCAGCTCCAAATATAAATTGCTTTTGAAGTATAATAGTATTAATCGTACTGTCAGGAAATGAGAAGCCAACTACCTCGTCATTCTCGACTATTGTTCCATCCGACTCACTATGATAGAAAGCCCATTGCTCCAAAGCTTCTATCCCTTCTTTTTGCTGTGAGTTAGTATCTTCTTGTAGTAATGTTCCTAAATCTATACTATAAATGGTAATATCAATACCTTTATAAGTTGAAGCAGTAGAAAAAGTATAATCATTTTTAAATTTAGAAATAGTCGTAAGTACCTCTAACATATCCTCAGCATATTGATCAAGTTGATTTAATAATCTTTTTTCTTCGTTTATACGTTCCTTTTTGTTCTTTTACCATTGATAAATACTCATCGATACTTTCTGAATCTATTCTTTCTTTCATTTGATTTAGGGGTATATTTATATATTTTCCAACTAAAATCATTTCTAAGATATCAAGATGTTCTAAAGAATAGTAGCGATAATCATTTTGAGAATCAATAATTGGTTTTAATAATCCTTTTCTGTCATAGTGACGTAAAGTATCAAGTGATATACCATACAATTTACTTACTTGGCCAATCCGTAGTAATCCCTTCATTTTAATCTCCTTAAAAAATTTAACAATTCTCATTGACTCTTGAGCAACTCAAGGGTTTATTTTAAGTATAGTACCTAAAAAAATATGATTTGTAAAGGAGCCAAATGTTAATGGACGATATTTATATTGAGAAGTATCAAAATACCGATTTTAAAGCTGTAATTGCCTTATTAGTACAATCTTTTAAAAGCAAATTTTGCCGACACCAAAAGCTAAGTAATAATGATATAGGAAATATTTTATATGCTTCATGGCATCTTAAATCTGATGATACTGCATATCTTCATTTTGTAGCTAAACAAAATAAAAAGGTAGTTGGCGTAATTCTAATACGTTGCGGCAAAATAGAAAATACGAATAAAAACATTCCTATAGTATCGTTATGTAGACGATATGGTATCTACAATGTTATAATGATGTACACCAAAATGGCAATGTTAGAAAATCACAAACTAAATGAAGGAGAATGCTATATAGAACATATAGCGGTTAATGGAACATGTCGTGGAAAAGGAATTGGTATGTTACTTCTTCAGCACGGAGAACAGGCATTATTAGATAGAGGGTATACATCCTATACATTAGCCGTTGCTGGCGGGAATCCTGCAAAACATCTTTATAGCAGATTTGGTTTTGTAGATATAAAAAAGACAAAAAGTCACTTAAAGGGATACTTAATTGGAGAATCTCGATGGACTATAATGCAAAAGGTTTATAATCATGAGTAGGCAAAGAATAAAACTATGGTAAATGGTGTTGGTGATAAAGTCTAACTCATAGAACAAAATGATTATTGTTTTATAATATTTAGCTTTGAGAATAATAGAAATTATATTTTTGATGAATTGATTAGACCAATTGATGATACGAACTTTGAAAATTTAGAAGAATTTCTAAAACATTTAGGAGCATCGATTGCTTATGTATAGCTGAATATATGAAAATCTATAAATCTTTTTTTCTTTTTACCATGAGAGTATGTTTAATGAGACTTATAAAAAAATTATGAGTGATTATCTATGCACATCAAAAAATAATTTAATGCAACAAATTAAAAAATATTCAAGAAAACCCTTAACGGAGCGAGAACTCTATACTATTTCTATGCTTATTCTTTCGACCCTTGATGGAATAGGACTTCACACTCTTATGCAGGGAGGAAATAATAGTGAATATCTAGAAGCATGGAATTTACAAGTGAAATTCATATGCAGCTGGCTTGAAAATTAAAATTGGACATATAACTTCTAAAGTAAAGTAAGGAGATATATGAATATGTATGGAATTTCTCTAGTAATTTGATATAATATATATGAATCTAGAAACCGATATTAGACATAGATATTTTAAGTATTAGAAGCAAAATATTGGCAAATTGTATTTAAGATGGTCAGGAAAGGAATTGAACTTATGACTGATAGAGTAACGCTTGAGGTTCTGGAGAGTAATCTAGGCGTTTTTCATAAAATGTATGATATGGTTAGACTTGTAGATCCTATTGATAAAAAAGTTGTCGAATTCCATGGATTAGAAAGAAATGAAATCAATGAGATTTGTTATAATTACTGGAAGGACAAAAAAATCTGTGATAACTGTATATCAGTTCGAGCTTACTTAGAAGAAAAATGCTATTTTAAGTTAGAAGAAACCTCAGATACAATTATGATGGTAACCGCTATTATGATAGAAAATTCTAAAAAACCTACAGTTATAGAGTTGTTTAAAAATGCATCGGATAGTATGATGATTGGTTCTGGAGATTATTCAGATGGGCGTATGCTTAGTAGTGTTTTATCAGAATTAAGAGATATGGTTATAAGAGATAAGTTGTCAGGACTATATAACAGACGGTATGTGGAAGAGCGTTTACCGGCAGACATTGTCAAGGCAGCTCTTGAAAAGTTACCGTTATCTATCATTTTTATTGATATTGATAATTTTAAAGATATAAATGACACCTATGGACATGCTTATGGAGATAAAGCTCTTATAGAGTTTGCAACCTCTATTTCACAATGTATCCGACCTGATTCTGATTGGGCAGCCCGTTATGGCGGTGATGAATTTTTAATATGCTTAACAAATACTACAGAGATTGAGGCTTATCAGATTGCCGATGAAATTCGTTGTAAAATACCCGATTTAAGTATATCGGAAAATGAAAAAGTAAAAATCTCAGCATCATTAGGGGTATATACAATGGAAGATTCTACCTTGACTGCTGGGGAATTAATATCATTTGCTGATAAAAAAATGTACAAAGAAAAACAGCAGAGAAAAAATTGTAATATTGAGAAGGAAAATACATAAATTTTCTATCAATAAGACCCATTTAAGGACATGGCGGTGCTAAGGAGGTACCGAAATGTCCTTTCACTTTGTTTGCCATATCTTTTGTTTCTTATTTTAGTTGTAAAGTTTTTATTTCAGCACGAAATGTCAGGTAATTTTTCATGATATTATTTATAATATAATGGAAAAGGTATTAAAGGAGGTAGAATATGGAAAATAAGTTAAAAATACAAGATTCGATTGACTATATTGAAAAGAATTTGTGTGATGTTATTAAAATAGCTGAAATAGCTAAACAATCCCATTATTCAGAATTTCATTTTAATAGGCTTTTTCAAACTGCGATGGGGACATCAGTAATGAGTTATGTTAGAGAAAGAAGATTATCTGAGGCTGCAATCGATCTGATAGAAACAAACGAAAAAATCACAGATATAGCTTTAAAATACCAATTTAGTTCTGAAGAATCATTTTCGCGAGCTTTTAAAAACAAATATGGTGCAAGTCCTAGGTATTACAGAAATACACAAAGGGAAATTTCCTGCTGTGTAAAAGTTGACCGGAAAATATTAAACGGTGCTATATTATGTAAGGTAGCTTAAATTAGTTAAATACCATTTTAAGGAGTGATAGGTTATGAGTTCAATACCAATAGTTATAGAGCAAACGAATAGAGGAGAGCGTTCCTATGATATTTATTCAAGGTTATTAAATGACAGGATTATTGTATTGAGTGATATTATCAATGATACAACAGCTAGTTTAATAATTGCTCAGATGCTTTTCCTAGACGCTTCTGATCCTGTTAAAGATATTTATTTTTACATTAACAGTCCTGGAGGATCTGTAACTTCTGGTTTTGCAATCTATGATACAATGCAGCATATCAGATCGGATGTTTCAACAATTTGTATCGGCATGGCAGCAAGCGCTGCTTCACTTTTGTTGGTTGCTGGCGCAAAAGGAAAAAGGTTCGCATTGCCAAATAGTGAAATGTTGATTCATCAGCCATGGTCAGAAGGTGGAATAAAAGGGCAAGTTTCAGATATCAAAATCCATGCTGCTTGGATGCAGAGGACAAAATCAAGATTGAACAGAATATATAGTGAATTAACAGGGCAAACCTTGGAGAAAATCGACGCAGATATGGAAAGAGATTATTATATGACAGCAGAAGAAGCAAAAGAATATGGTCTTATTGACGATATTATGGTAAGAAAGTAAAACAGTGAATCAAATTGTTTAGAGGTAATAAAATGACTACAGAAAAATGTACTTCGTAAGAAATCATTCTTGAAAGTAAGCACTTTGTCCACGCCTTGAAGTAGTAGCAAAAGATATTTTAGCAAGGGCTTGGAAAGAAGCTCGTATCGCTACTAATTTTGATTGACATTTTGTGATTCTAAATATTCTGCTCCAAAGCTATGCATCATTTCTAATATTGGGATTATTTTCTTACCTAATTCAGTCAGTCCATATTCTACTTTGGGAGGAACAACAGGGTATACATTCCTATATATCAGGTTATCCTCCTCCAAACTTCTCAATTGCTGTGTAAGCATTTTCTGGGTAACATCAGGCAGCTTTTGTTTAATCTCATTAAATCTTAGTGTCTTATAACTCAAATACCATAAAATCAAAATCTTACGCTTTCCCGAAAGTAGATTCTGTACAAGAACCATTGGACAAACGTCATATTTGGCACACTTTAGACGCATATAGCATGTTTCATGTCTTTCTTCCTTACTTAGCAAATTATCACCTCATAACAGTATCTTTTTAGATACTATAGCACAAAAAAGTGCCTTATTGCAAATTAAATATTTTAATAATATCATATATCGTATAAGTTACTTATTGAATGCAAGGAAATGTTAGTGGATTTATATGTATTAAAAAAATTTCAATATAAGAAGATAAAAATTAGGAAAGGTGTTGATACGAATGAGTACAGTTCTATATATAAAAGCAAATGCAAAGCCTGAAGGAACATCAAGAACGTTTAGAATAGCAGATAAGTTTATTGAAACATACAAAGAGCATCATCCTGATGATGAAATTATTACTTTGGATTTATATAAGGAGGGTATTAATTTTCTGTCAGAAGAAGGTATTATGATGCATATGCCTAAACCTGGAGAAGGGAGAAATCATCCGATTCTCAAATATGCTTACCAGTTCCTTGAGGCTGACAAGTATGTATTTGCAGAACCTCTGTGGAATCTGGGTATTCCTGCAATATTGAAAGCTTATATTGATTATATTTGTGTAACTACAGTAACTTTTAAATATACAGCAGAAGGACCTGTTGGTCTATGTCAAGGAAAAAAAGCAATAAATATTACTGCTAGAGGTGGAGAATATTCAGAAGGTAAATTTGCTGCATGGGAAATGGGAGATAAATATCTAAGAACAATTCTAGGTTTTTTAGGTGTAACAGATTTTACTACTATATCAGCAGACAATCTGGATGTGATAGGGCAGGATGTTGAAGCTGTTGTAGGAAATGCGATTAAAAAAGCACAGGAACTAGCAGAAAAATTCTAATTATACAACGTTCTAAGTATACATATAAAACCATCAAGAACACACTTTAAAAGGGGTGCCTTGATGGTTTTATTGTGTCACAATAAAAATAAACCACCTGCTATGCAGGTGTGTTCCCAATTAGCTTTAGCTTCAAGTTTAAAAACCTCCTATGTTATACTAAGTGTAGGTTCGCCAACCACACAAAAATAGCATAGGAGGTATCCAAAATGGATAAGAATAGTTTATCACACACGAAGTGGGAATGTAAATACCATCTTGTTTTTGCGCCAAAATACAGGAGACAGATAGTATATGGACAAATAAAACAAGATGTAGCGAACATATTGAGTATGTTGTGTAAAAGGAAAGGGATAGAAATAATTGAAGCAGAGTG
>NZ_FOWD01000030.1 GCF_900115365.1 Anaerocolumna aminovalerica | reverse complement strand
GTAAAGTTGCTACTATCGTTGAGTAATGTAACCTTTTCATTTACGAATTTCGTTAATGAATTTAGATAACTGATAAAAATGAAATCCCCTGCTTTTGCAGGGGATTTTTTTGAATATTCTAATGTCTCTACAGCTAGATATTTCCTTATTTCTAACAGAAAACTTAAATTTGTCAAATTTCTTCGAAAATATAAAAATTTCCTTTGAATTATTCCAAAAATATGTATATAATGATATAGAGTATGTTTAAACGGTATGGTATTGGAAAAAATAGAAAAGAAGACAAAAACGAATAATGAAATTTTGTGTAATTGAAGTCCAATTAATAATGTAACCAACTATATTTAAACAGCGTAAAAGAATAGATTTGAAAAATAAAAAACTAAAAAATTGATAAATCCGATAGACAAGCTAGTTATACATTTATACTCAGAAGAAAAAACGGGTATCACAAGAATTGAAAGGAGAACTATAATATGCTAGGCAGTGATATAGGAATTGATTTAGGTACCGCAAGTGTTTTAGTTTATATGAAGGGCAAAGGTGTTGTATTAAAAGAGCCCTCAGTTGTTGCATTTGACAGGGATACCAATAAGATAAAAGCAATTGGTGAGGAAGCAAGATTAATGCTTGGTAGAACACCCGGTAATATTGTTGCAGTAAGACCTTTAAGACAAGGTGTTATTTCTGATTATACAGTTACAGAAAAAATGCTTAAGTACTTCATTCAAAAAGCTGTAGGTAAGCAACGCTTCCGCAAACCCAGAATCAGCGTTTGTGTTCCAAGCGGTGTTACTGAAGTTGAGAAGAAAGCAGTAGAAGATGCAACCTATCAGGCTGGTGCAAGAGAAGTTGCGATTATAGAGGAACCAATTGCAGCTGCTATTGGTGCTGGTATTGATATATCCAGACCATGCGGTAATATGATTGTTGATATAGGCGGCGGTACTTCTGATATAGCGGTTATTTCTTTAGGCGGAACAGTAGTAAGTACTTCCATAAAAATAGCCGGTGATGATTTTGATGAAGCTATAGTTAGATATATGCGCAAAAAGCACAATTTATTAATTGGTGAGAGAACAGCAGAAGATATTAAAATTAAAATAGGTTCTGCTTATAAAAGACCGGAAACCGTAACAATGGATGTTAGAGGCCGTAACCTGGTTACTGGTTTACCTAAAACCATTACTGTTTCCTCCGATGAGACAGAAGAGGCTTTAAGAGAAACCACCTCTCAGATTGTAGAAGCTGTTCATAGCGTGTTAGAAAAAACCCCCCCTGAATTAGCAGCAGATATTGCTGACAGAGGCATTGTGTTAACAGGCGGCGGATGCTTATTGTATGGTTTGGAAGAATTGATTGAAGAAAAGACCGGAATTACAACTATGACGGCAGAAGATCCTATGACCGCAGTTGCTATTGGAACCGGTAAGTTTGTTGAGTTTTTAAGTGGGAAAAGAGACTAGCAGATATAATAAGTTAAAAGAGATAAAATCATAAAAAGATTAATAAAAATTTCATTTTGTACGATATATATATTAAGTTATTTTAATACGAAAGCATAACCATGGAAAGGGAGAGCATATGGTAAGAGGATTATATACTGCATGGACCGGAATGGCAAATGAACAGAAACGTTTAGACATTATATCAAATAACTTAGCCAACGCTGCTACAGTAGGATATAAACAAGACAATGTTACTACACAGTCATTTGACGATGTTCTGACTATTAAGATTAAAGATGCATCTGAATTATACCATGAAAGACCAATAGGTAAGATGAATTTAGGTGTAAAATTAGGTGAGGTTTATACTAATTTTGAACAAGGTTCTTTACGAGAAACCGGTAATACCTTTGATATAGCTTTAGAAGGAAAAGGATTCTTTCAGGTAGCCGTAGCCAATAACAATGGTAATGAACAAATCTTTTACACTCGTGACGGTTCATTTACTATGACCCATGAAGGGAATATTGTTGACATGAACGGTAACAGGCTGATAGGTGAAGGCGGTAACATTTCAGTTCCTGTTGATGCATCGGATATTGTAATAGACAGGGACGGCTCCGTGTATGCAGATGGTGTACTTGTAGATAAAATTTTAATTACTGATTTTGAAGATTATAATTATCTTAAAAAATATGGTGAAAATATGTACAGTATGGTTGAGGGTGGGACCCAGATACCCGCAGAGGCTTCCGTACACCAGGGATTTACTGAACAATCCAATGTGAATGTAGTATCTGAAATGGTTAATATGATTGCTATAACAAGAGCTTATGAAGCAAATCAAAAAGTAATTCAAACCGTAGACAGTACGCTGGACCAGGCAGTTAATTCAGTGGGTAAGGTTTGATAATTAGTACAATAAAGTGACTTGAGATAATATTTAATAGATGTACAAAAGAAAGGACTTGAGAGGATTATGATGCGTTCACTTTGGACAGCAGCATCTGGTATGCAGACACAGCAAACCAATGTTGATACTATATCTAATAATTTAGCCAATATTAATACAACAGGTTATAAAAAAGAAGCAGCACAATTTAAATCTTTATTATATCAAACCATTCAGGCAAACTCTACGGATGCCAATGGTGAATTAAAGCCGGTAGGAATTCAGGCAGGCTTAGGTGTAAGAACCTCAGCTATCCTATCCCAGTATTCCCAGGGAACATTGCTCGAAACAGGCAATGATTACGATTTTGCAATACAAGGTAATGGATTTTTCATGATCCAAATGGAGGACGGTAGTGTGGGATATACCCGAAACGGTTCCTTTATTCTTTCCATCGGAGCAGAAGGTACAACTCTGGCAACCGCAGAAGGACGCCCTGTATTAGATAAGGAGGGGAATCCAATTGTATTTCCTTCCGATTATAATACTTCTTTAATTGAGGTAGATGATAAAGGCAACTTTACTTATAAAGGTGAAACCGGAGATGAAGAGCAACTTAAAATGCGAATCGGACTTGCCCAATTTAATAATCCGGCTGGCTTGGAAAAGGTATCAAATAGTATATTAAAACCTACAGATAACTCGGGAGAAGCCAGACTGGAGACTGAAGATCCTAACCTGGCAGAAAGTAAAGTGGTTCAAAGATATTTGGAAGGTTCTAATGTGCAGGCAGTTAATGAGATGGTAGATCTAATTGTTGCCCAAAGAGCTTATGAAATGAATTCAAAGACAATAATAGCAACAGATGAAATGCTGCAACAGGCCAACAATTTACGCAGATAATATACGATAAGAGGAAAGTCGGGGTTACTATTATGAGTATATCAATCGGAAGCGGTTCCATGTTTCAGCTCCCTGTTTCCAATATGGAGAATTCAGGCACAAAGAAACTGGAATCCAAATTAAAAGATAATAATATAGATAAGATGCCGGACGAAGATTTAATGGAAGCTTGTAAGAGCTTTGAAACATATTTTGTAGAGCAAGTAATCAAAGCAATGAGAAAAACTGTTCCAAATAGCGAAGAAGAAAATGATTATATGAATTATTTTGGTGATATGCTCTATCAGAAGTATTCGGAGAATATTACGGAAAGCGGAGAATTAGGCATCGCACAAATGCTTTATGAATCAATGAAAAGAAGCTAAAAAAGTATGCTATCAGATAGTATGCTAATAGGATACATAAAAGGAGCAGTTATCTACATAGCTGTTCCTTTTTTACTCTTAAGGAGGTGACTCGGTGGCTGAAATTTTAGAAGGCTGTGTGGAAAAAATAGTCTTTCGGAATACGGAAAACGGATATACGGTACTGTCTTTGGTAAACGATGATACGGAGATTACTTGCGTTGGTTCTTTTACTTTTATTGGTGAAGGGGATTTTATCAAAGCCAGTGGAAGTTATATAGAACATCAAATATATGGAGAACAATTTCAGGTAGAAAGTTATGAATTTAAGAAGCCGGAAGATATACAGTCTATGGAGCGTTATTTAGGCTCCGGAGCCATTAAAGGTATCGGAAATGCCCTTGCTGCCCGCATTGTCAGAAGGTTCAAGGAGGATACCTTTCGAGTAATGAAAGAGGAACCGGAAAGACTTTCAGAAGTAAAAGGTATCAGCGAGAAAATGGCAAGAGAAATAGCAAATCAGTTTGAAGAAAAACAGGATATGCGTGATGCCATGTTATTTTTACAACAATATGGCATATCAAATACTTTTGCAGTTAAGATATATAAAGAATACGGACAAAAGATGTATGATGTGGTAAAAGAAAATCCCTATAGATTGGCAGAGGATATCAGTGGGATTGGTTTTAAGTTAGCCGATGAAATTGCCGCTAAAGTAGGAATTGGAATTAATTCGGATTATAGAATTAAGGCAGGCCTTTTGTATGTGCTTTTGCAGGCCAGCGGTGCTGGGCATGTCTACTTACCAGAAGAAATACTAAAATATAAGACCACAGAGTTATTAGGAATAGCTGCCCAGAGCATGGATTATCATATTACAGATCTGGCTATGGATCGGAAGATCATGATCCGTGAAGCTGAAGGTAAGAAATTAATCTATGGCACCAGCCTTTATTATATGGAACTAAATACAGCAAAGATGTTGTGTGACTTAAATATAAAGCATGATTTTACAATTACAGAAATTGAGCAAAGGTTAGTTTCTGTAGAGAAACAGTTTAAAATTGAACTGGATGAGTTGCAAAGGACTGGGGTAATAGAAGCTGCCAGAAATGGCATTTTAATACTTACTGGCGGACCCGGTACCGGTAAGACCACCACCATAAATGCCATAATCCGTTTTTTTGAAGCGGAAGGAATGGATATTCTATTAGCTGCACCTACCGGAAGAGCAGCCAAGCGAATGACCGAAACCACAGGCTATGAGGCCAGAACCATTCACCGATTGTTAGAAATTTCAAGAATGTCCGGTGATTTAGACAGTAAATTACTTTTTGAAAGAAATGAAGCAAATCCACTAGAAACGGATGTTATTATTATAGATGAGATGTCAATGGTGGATATTACTCTTATGAATTCCTTATTAAAGGCTATTACCGTAGGAACACGTTTGATATTGGTTGGGGATGTTAACCAACTTCCTTCCGTTGGTCCAGGAAATGTATTAAAGGATATTATAAATTCCCATAATTTTAACGTAGTTAAGCTTACTAAGATTTTCAGACAGGCATCTGAAAGTGATATTATTGTTAATGCACATAAAATAAATGCAGGAGAAAGTATAAAGCTGGATAATAAAAGCAAAGACTTTTTCCTGCTAAAAAGAGATAATACCAATATAATTATCCAAAATATAATTACCTTAGTCAGCCAGAAAATCCCGAAGTACGTTAATGCCACTACCTTTGACATTCAGGTATTAACCCCCATGAGAAAAGGGGAATTAGGAGTAGAGCGGCTAAATCAAGTATTGCAGCAGTACATTAATCCACCTAATTCAAATAAAAAAGAAAAAGAATTCCACAACTGTATCTTCCGGGAAGGGGATAAAGTGATGCAGATTAAAAATAATTATCAGCTTACTTGGGAATCGAAGAGTAAATATGGTATTACAACAGAAAGTGGAACCGGTGTATTTAATGGTGATATGGGAATCATTAAAGAAATCAATCTTTTTGCAGAGCTGGTTATCATTGAATTTGATGAAGGAAGAATGGTGGAGTATACCTTTAGCCAGTTAGAAGAGCTGGAATTGGCATATGCCATTACTATTCATAAATCTCAAGGCAGTGAATATCCTGCCGTTATAATGCCGCTATTATCAGGACCTCGAATGTTGTTTAATCGAAATCTTCTGTATACTGCTGTAACACGTGCCAAAGACTGTGTAGTTATAGTTGGCAGTGAGAATACGGTACAGGTAATGATTGATAACGAAAGCGAACAGCATAGATACTCCAGTTTATCTGATCGGATAAAAGAATTAGAAGCCATATAATAGAATGTAATTATGGGCCAGTGACTAAAAATATAGGTGCATTTTTAATGATAATAAGGTATAATATAATGAAATAGCAAGGTATTAATAAAATGATATAACAAGGATTGGAAAGGAATAGTATTATGAAAAAGACAGCATTGGTTATAATGGCTGCTGGATTAGGCAGCAGATTTGGAGGAATTAAACAGTTAGAACCTGTAGGACCCAGTGGAGAAATCATTATGGATTATTCCATTCATGATGCTATAGAAGCTGGATTTAATAAGGTAGTGTTTATTATAAGAAAAGATCTGGAAAAAGATTTCAAAGAAGTTATAGGCAATCGTATAGAAAAAAAAATTGAAACAGAATACGTATTCCAGGAAATTGACAATCTTCCTCAGGGCTTTACAAAGCCGGTTGAAAGAACAAAACCATGGGGAACAGGACAAGCTGTATTAAGCTGTATTGATGTAGTAAAGGAACCATTTGCAGTTATTAATGCAGATGATTATTATGGTAAAGATGCTTTCGTTAAGATTCACGATTATTTAGTAAACAGTACAAACAATTCTGATAAATATGATGTATGCATGGCTGGTTTTATACTTGGCAATACCTTAAGTGAAAACGGTACTGTTACCAGAGGTGTATGCAAGGTAAATGAACAGGGAATCTTAGTAGACATTGTTGAAACAAGCGGAATAAAACAAGAAGGGGATAAGGCAGTAGCTGTTGATAAAGCAGGAAATCCAATTGAAATTGATATTGAAAGTGCTGTATCAATGAACATGTGGGGCTTTACTCCGGATTTCTTAAAAGAGTTAAAAACAGGATTTGTTGAATTCCTTCAGAAGAACGGAACAGAATTAAAAGCAGAATATTTACTTCCGGAAGTAGTTGGTTCACTCATTAAGGAAGATAAAGCAGTGGTACACGTGCTAAGAACTACAGACAAATGGTTTGGTGTAACATATAAAGAAGATAAGGAATTGGTTGCAGAATCAATTCAGGCGTTGGTTGATAAAGGGGTTTATCCTGCTAAACTTTATTAGAATAGGTGAAGATGAGGGAGAATATTTTACTAAAGACAATTACCAATATACTGTATCCAAGAAGATGTCCCATTTGTGGGAAAATAGTAGTTCCTAGGGGAGAATTAGCTTGTCCCCCATGTAAATCAAAATTAATACCTATAGAAGAACCTCGATGTAAAAAATGCAGTAAACCTATAGATTCAGAAGAAATTGAATATTGTCTGGACTGTTTTACAAAACATCACCAGTATGAAAAAGGTTTTGCATTATGGGTTTATGACGCCAACATGAAAAAATCCATTGCGGAGTTTAAGTTTCATGGGAGGCAGGAGTATAGTGATTTCTACGCAGAAGAATTAGTTAAAAAATTTCGTGCAGAAATCCAAAAAATTGCACCAGATGTTTTAGTTCCAATTCCCATTCATAAATCCAAACAAATTCAAAGAGGATACAACCAAGCTGAAGTCCTGGCAAAAGGAATCGGTGAAAAGCTAAATATACCGGTTATTTCTCATCTTCTAAAAAGAGACCGTAAAACGTTGCCTCAGAAACAATTAAATGATAAAGAAAGATTAAAGAATCTTTTGAAAGCATTTACTTTTTCTAAAAAAGAGCTGCTTCAATACGAAGTGAAATATAATAGAAAAGTTCGTAAAGTATTGTTGGTCGACGATATATATACTACAGGAAGCACCATGGAAGCGTGTACAGGAATTTTACTGCAAAATGGAATAGAAGAAGTTTATTTTATTAGTATTTGCATTGGGAAAGGATACTAAGGAGAAAAGGTTGAAAGAATTTTGTTCTTTCAATACTTTGAAAGGAGCAAGGTTATAGAAATGGATGTTAGAAATTGTAATGAATGTGGTAAATTATTTAATTATATAGGGGTATCAAGTTTATGTCCTAATTGTTCAAAAAAACTGGATGAGAAGTTCGGGCAAGTAAAATCATATCTATATGATCATCCTGGTGCCGGTATACAAGAAGTTTCCGAAGAAAATGATGTAACACCCGGTCAAATCAGAAAATGGATAAGAGAAGAACGCCTTGCCTTCGCTGATAATTCAGTAGTAGGAATAGAATGTGAAAAATGTGGTACCATGATTCGTACCGGACGTTTTTGCCAATCCTGCAAAGATAAACTGGCAAATAATTTAAGTAATATTTATAGAGAACCGGAACCACAACCGAAACCAAAAAGAAAAGATTATAAAGACAATGCCAAAATGCGTTTTCTGGATAATAAAGATGTGGAAAAACCAAAGAACAATAACAATATGAGTTAAATTATAAACTCCGAAAGTGCAGAATTGCTTTATAAGCAGGAACAGCATTTTCGGAGTTTTATTTCATTTATGGAATTATAGCAAAATTTTATTTTATTTCACTAATACCGGAATCGGTAATATGGATGCGGCCTTCTTTAAGAAGGCGGCCGATTCCGCGTTTAAAAGCATTTTTACTCAGATTGAATTGATCCTTAATTACTTCGGAATCTGTTTTATCATGGTAGGGTAAAAAGCCGCCGGCTTCTTGAAGCTTTTTGAAAATCATTTCAGCATCTGCGTCCATTTGTACATAGGCTTTTTCACGAAGGCTTAAATCTAATTTACCATCCTCTTTTACATGGATTACTCTTGCTTCTACACTATCACCTGGTTTTAACGGACGATGCAATTCTTTTAAAGGTATTAAACCGCAATAAAGGTTATCAACAGCAACAAAAGCGCCAAATGCATCTATGATTTCGTATACAATTCCTATAACACGGTCATCTTTTTTATATGGAGAATCACATGAAAGATAATCATATACTTTCATGGTAGCACATAGACGGTTACTTTTGTCGATATAGAGGGCAACTAACACATCTTCCCCCGTATGAACTCGTGCAGTCTGTTCTTTAAATGGAAGTAATAAGTCTTTTGCCAGTCCCCAATCAAGGAATGCACCAATGGAGGTTACTTCTTTTACTCTTAATAGCGCTGTTTTACCCAATGTTAATTGGGGAATGGTAGTTGTTGCTATGATTCTGTCTTCAGAATCTTTGTATATAAATACTTTAATTTCCTCACCAATCTTTATATCCTTTGGTACCTGATTTTTTGGTAAGAGTACTTTTTCTTCACTGTTTGCAAATTCTCCTAGATATACTCCAAAATCAGAAGTTTTAATAACCTTCAGAATTTGAATTTCTCCTAATTTTATCATAAAGCCTCCTATTGTAACATTTTATTATGAAATACTATAACTAATATGTGTTCAAAAAACAATCTAAATGCGGTTTTCCGAAGATTTTCTAACGTAGATTAGTATTATTCCTCACTGTGTAAATTCTATTATGGCATAAGGCTTGTCCTCTGTGTTTGACAGCACTAGGGTACATTTATTATCTTCTTTTGAAATGTAAGGTATTATAGTATCACCCAGAACAGCAGGCATTTTATATTCTGCACGCATTTGTTTGATCTGAAAGCCCAAAGGTAAAAATTCTTCTGCCATTTTAATATATTGCCCATTGTTTACATGATTATTAGTATCGATATTAGAACGGATAACAGGGAATGATGTTAATCTGGTGAGCTTCTCAGGTATATCTATTTTACGGGGGGCATATTCCATATTGTATTTCTCTTCAGCTAAGTAACCACGCACCTCTTCCTCAGTAACCTTAACAGGGCGGTAGGTTTCAGAGTCAAGATATACCCAGATGGAATTGGCAACCGCTGCAACTTCTCCATGAGAATCCTGAATCATAAAATTACGATAGCCGTACATACTTTTAAAATCATAAGCCCAGGTTGAAGTAGTAATATCCTCACCTAAAACAGGATAGCGGTTCACAATAATCTGCCAGGAATTTAATAACCATACACGTTTCTTATCTGAAAGATAGCCTATACCTAATCCAATGTCTTCTGATTGAAATGTACTACAATCTTGAAAATAATTTATTATTGAGGTTAAATCCATTTTTCTATTTCTATCAACCTCGCTATAGCGAACACGGCTTTTGAAACTATACATTGTAATACTCCTTTTATTATTTACCATGTATTATTGAAGTAAAGTGTGTTTATAACCTTGACACATCCCTTACTCCCTTTCTATTATATTCATGGATAAAAAGTCGTTCATGATCATGGTACTCCACTTAGAATTGCATATAAGGGTGCAATTTTTTCATTTCCCTTCTATTATATCATTATTCTAAATTATTTGATATATTTTTTTAAAAGAAGAAGGTATATTTAGGAATTATATAGATAAGACTAAATTTATTCCATAAAGTTAATGAAATTCTTGACCATATAGTATATAATTAGAATATCGTATCAAAATAATAGGAGTATTGGTTTAATTTGAAAGGATGGTTTTGGTTGGACTCGATTGATTATTATAATAAGAACGCCAGTATATATTTTGAAAATACAGTGGATTTGAATATTGAAGATATCTTGGAGAAGTTTATTTCTTACCTGCCGGAAGCGGGTAATATATTAGATTTAGGCTGCGGTTCAGGAAGAGATAGTCTTTATTTTATTAATAAAGGTTTTGACGTTACTGCAATGGATGGTTCAGAGGAATTATGCCAGCTTGCATCCATACATATTGGACAGGATGTACTTCATATGCAGTTTAGTGAGTTGGATTTTCAGGAAGTTTTTGATGGTATTTGGGCCTGTGCTTCTTTATTACATACTACGCCGGAACAATTACATGAAATCTTGGGCAAGATATCGGACAGTTTAAATCCTGGCGGAGTATTATATATGTCTTTTAAATATGGAGATTTCCAAGGATATCGTAATGGCCGTTATTTTGCTGACTATAAATTTCATGATATTGAAGAAATTTTGGAAGAACATAGAGACTTGACAATTATGGAGATATGGAAGACTTCCGATATTAGAACAGAGCGTGATGAAAGCTGGTTAAATATTATAGTAAGGAAAGCAGAGAAAGAAGTACTATAATGAAAGGTTTCTATATAAGCTTATGTTATAATTAAAATACGCAGTTACAAAATGGGAAGACAGGAGTAAGTCAATGAATAGAGTAAGAACAATTAATTTCGTGTTTTTTGCCACAGTATTACTTTCTTTAGTGGGAAATTTCATAAACCAATGGATTTTTAATTATACAGATAATTATTTTATAATACTGCTGGTTTCGCAAATAATTTTAGTGCTTCCCTCAGCAATATATCTGGCACTTAGCAAAAACAGCATAGGAAAAGCCATTCGGTTTAATAAAATTAAAGGGTCTAATATAGTTTTAATTATTATATTTTCTTATTTAATTTCGCCTTTGATGACTTTAATCAATGCTATATCAATGCTTTTTGTAAAGAATGATACAGCCGGGCTTATGGAGAATATTGTTACAAATAATGGCTTTATCATTAGTTTGTTTATTATTGCCTTTATACCATGTGTACTGGAAGAAACGGTTTATCGCGGGATATTTTATAATGAGTATAGAAAAGTCAGTCCCATAAAAGGCATCCTATTAAGTGCATTTCTTTTTGGCATCATGCATATGAATTTTAATCAATTTTCTTATGCATTTATTATGGGTATTATATTTGCCCTTCTGATAGAAGCTACGGATTCCATCTTGTCAACTATGATAGTACATTTCTTTATCAATGGAAACTCCGTATTAATTATGTTTTTATACCCAAAGATGATGGAATACCTTGAAAAAGTTTATGGATCAGGATATTTTAATTCTGCAGAAACCATAGAAGGTATTCAGGCAAACTTCCAAATGGATTTTAGCTTAGTTTTACGGACTTACGCTTTTCCCGCACTTGTTGGAAGTGTTCTGGCATTTATTGTTTATCGTGCCATAGCAAAGAATTCAGGAAGATGGACCTTTATAAAAGGATTATTTAAACCAGGCGGAAACATGGAAATGAGTTCTTTTCAGGATACCGGGGAAAACAACCTGTCTTATCAACAAAAGAAGCGGTTAATGACAGCAAGTCTGTTAATAGGTATTCTTGTATGTGTAACCTTGATGATTTGGGGAGAGATCATCAGTCAGATGCCCAGTCCCTCTATAAACGAGGTAAATAATACATCCCTGTCAATTTATATCAATCATATTCTTTCATAATATATGAAAAGGCTATTGTAATAACATTTGTTATTACAATAGCCTTTTTACCTAACATTTTCGATATTATAATTTAATATCAATAGTTTGACCTACGTTAGGGGTAACAGACTGTTCCATCATTTTTATCATGCTGTCTGCGGAGACCTCCACCGTATCCATACTATTTTTCAGTACTGCAATACTAACGCTGGTCATTAATTGAGATTGACTAAGTGCCATTGATGCCAATGCAACATCCATGAGTACACCTCCTCTTTAGTAGAAAATTAGGTACTGCGAAACATACATCAAAGAAAAATCGAATAGGATTGTTCTTGATTGTTATAATATGTTATAATATATTATATCATGAACAAGAGAGTGTTCATAATCTTTGTAAACTACGCTCAGGATTTTGCAAGCAAGCTTGCAAATCCTTTACTCTATTTTTATTATAATATATTTTCTATAATAGGAAAAGAGTTTTTTAGTCCCAGAAGAAGGTGTTAAAACACCAGGGCGGAGGTAGTGAGAAAAATTGTTGATTTTTCTCACACCAATTTGTGCCTGGGCTTAAAGTTTGCAGGTATTGAAGAAAGGCGGGTTATTTATATGAATAAAATTTATGATTTAATTATTATAGGATCCGGTCCTGCAGGTCTGGCAGCAGCAATTTATGCAGGAAGAGCAGAATTAGACACTATAATTATTGAGAAGGCCCCTATGAGCGGGGGACAAATTATCAATACCTATGAAGTGGATAACTATCCTGGAATTCCAGGCATCAGCGGGTTTGATTTAGGTACTAAATTCAGGGAGCATTGTGATAAGTTAAATATGAATTTCATTACCGGCGAAGCAGTGAAATTTGAGGTAGAAGATGATATTAAGAAAGTAACCCTGGATGAGGGTACTTCCTATTCTGCTAAAGCAGTAATTATTGCAGCAGGTGCAAAACCACGTAAGCTAATGGTAGAGGGAGAAGAAAAACTATCCGGTTTAGGTGTATCTTATTGTGCTACATGTGACGGTGCTTTCTTTAGAAATAAAGTAACTGCAGTAGTGGGCGGCGGAGATGTAGCGGTGGAGGATGCAATTTTCTTGGCAAGGCTATGTAAAAAAGTATATGTAATTCACAGAAGAGATGAATTCAGAGCTGCAAAAAGCTATACCTCCAAACTGGTTTCTATGGAAAATGTTGAAATACTTTGGGATACGGTAGTAGAAAAGATACTTGGTCAGGAACAGGTATCTCAAATAGAAGTAAAGAATGTAAAAACAGAAGAATCTAAGGCCCTGGAGGTAGATGGCATATTTATTGCAGTTGGCAATATTCCAACCTCAGAAGTTTATAAAGATATCATTAATATGGACAAAAACGGATATATTATTGCAGGGGAAGATTGCAAGACCAATGTATCCGGTGTTTTTGCAGCAGGGGATATCCGTACAAAAGAACTGAGACAAATCATAACTGCAGCATCAGATGGTGCCAATGCCATTACAGCGGTAGAAAAGTATTTAAATACTCTTTAATCTAATTTTTTGCATTATAACTAGAAATATTCTGAATAATTAAAATAATTGGTCATAATTAACCATGTTTTTACCAGTTTAATAGTTGACAGACGTAGTATAGTTTGATATAATGACCTCAGAAATTTAATAGATTTGTAACAATTAATTTTAATTTGTAAAACTTATTTAAACTAATGAGATGATTTTAAGATTTTCACTTGTGAAATCTTTTAAGGAGGTCAACTTTCATATGATAAATGGAACTGTGGTTAAAGTATCCCTTTTCGCTGCCGGAGCATTTCTGTCACTAGGTACTACAGTAACTGCGAAAGCTTCTACAATTACATCTGATAAACCTATAGCCGGAATTACACAAAAGATTGATGAGTATTATGATGTGGTTCCGGAAGACCAGGTAGGAGAAGCGGAAGCAGTATTAGAAACTATATCTTCAAAAGAAAATCCTAAAGAGAAGATGACAGAAGTTGTTTCCCCATATGCCAATTTGGGTATATCCGTTGCCAATGATTATGTTAATATAAGAACAGAACCGAATACAGAAAGTGAAATTGTAGGTAAATTATATCGTGGCTGTGCAACGGATATTTTAGAAACTGAAGGGGAATGGGTTAAAATTCATTCCGGTAAAGTGGATGGCTATATTAAGGCAGAATATTTAGCAATCGGAGAAGAGGCAGAAAGCTTAATCGAAGAATTTGCAACTAAGTATGCTACGGTCAATACAGAAACTCTTTTTGTAAGAGAAGGGCAAGGTACCGATACTAAGATAATTAATATGGTTCCATTAGGAGAAAGTTATTATATTATTAAGGAATACGAAGAATGGGCGGAAATCATGATTGATGATGTGGAAACAGGCTTCGTTTCTAAAGAACTTATTAATATAGATGTTAAATTTGATTATGCAATCTCCATAGAAGAAGAACAGGCTAAGCTGGCAGCAGAAGAAGCAGCTAAGCAAGCTGAGATAGAAAGATTAGAAGCCCTTGCTAGGGAACAGGAAGCAGAAAGAGCGGAAGCAGCAGCCAGAAAGGCAGAAGCCCAAAGGCAGGCGGAAGCAGTTCAGAAAGCGGCAAATTCAAATACTACTAATACTACTAATACATCCAATACATCCAACACTCCAAAAGAACCAGCAAAGGAAACACAGAAACCTTCCAGCAGCGGTTCCGGAAACGGTCAGCAGATAGCGGACTACGGTGTTAAATTTGTTGGTAATCCATATGTTTATGGTGGAGAAAGCTTAACCAATGGTGCAGACTGTTCCGGTTTCGTTCGAGCTATTTATTCCCATTTTGGAAAGAGTATTAGACGTACATCAGGTGAACAATCTCAGTCAGCAGGATATGTTGTGGATATATCAGAACGTCAGCCGGGAGATTTGATTTTCTATCGTAACAGCAGTGGTAATGTAAACCATGTTGCAATCTATATTGGAAATGATAGAATTGTACATGCCTCTAACCAAAGAGATGGAATTAAGATATCCAATTATAAATATCGTACACCTTATATTGTAAGAAGAGTATTTTAGGGTATATAGATGGTAATTAACGAATAATATACAAGTAATAAAACATAATAAAAGAACAATATATAAATGTCATTCTAGGCTTAGGTTTAGAATGACATTTTTTTATTTAAAACTGTTTCGACCCATAAAAGGGAAATAATCGTGGATAAAATGGTATAAAGGGCAGAGTTTTTTGAATTGTAGTTAAATATTTTGAAAATTGATTAATATTTGGCAAATAGTATATAATTTTGCTTTTTACAAAAAGAAAAAAAGCCCTATTGACAAATAGGGACATGTACAAAGTGCACAAATAATAAAAAAGTGCTCTTAAAAAATAAAGTTGGACAAAAATGGTTCCCCATTCATCCAAAAGTTATCCACAATTTTAAGCGTTCATTTTTAACGAAAAGAGAGTTATACACCGAGTTATCCACATTATCCACATTTATCAACCACCCCTGTCGAATATAAAATCCTTGTCAAGGACGAAAATCTGTTTTGTAAGTAATGATAAATATGACAAAAATAAAGGAAAATGAATTGTTGAGACAGTTAACCTATATTGTCAAATAAAAAGATAATTTGTTTTCTAATTATTCGAATTTTGGGTAAATAATGACAGATTAAATAGAATTATCAATAATAATAAAATAAAATGGAAGAAAGAAAGATAGGAGGGGTGTTTTTTATTTGCTTGTCACATAATCAGCCATGTGATATAATACTTATATAGTAATACAATATGAATTAAAAAGGAGTTGGTCATAATGCGTTATATAATTAGCGGTAAAAATATTGATGTGACAGAAGGTTTAAAATCAGCTGTTTATGAGAAGATTGGCAAGCTGGAACGATATTTTACTCCTGATACTGAAATTCATGTAACTATGAGTGTGGAAAAAGAAAGACAGAGAATTGAAGTAACTATCCCTATGAAAGGAACTATTATTCGTGCCGAACAAGTTAGTAATGACATGTATGTTTCCATCGATTTAGTAGAAGAGATTATTGAACGTCAATTAAGAAAATACAAAAATAAATTAATAGAACAAAAACAAGCGGCAGTTAATTTTAATCAGGCTTTTATTGAAGACGATTATGCAGAAGATGATTCTATTAAAATTGTTAAAACGAAAAAGTTTGCAATCAAACCTATGGATCCGGAAGAAGCTTGTATTCAGATGGAATTATTAGGCCATAATTTCTTCGTATATCGTAATGCGGAAACAGACGAAGTTAATGTAGTTTACAAACGCAAGGGGAACACTTACGGTCTAATTGAACCAGAATTCTAATAGTGGATTTAATTACAACAAAACAAAATTTAATTGCTAAGGATTAGTAATGAGCTGTCGTATCAGAAGCTTTGCTGGAGACAACCAATCAGTTGAATCCGTAAGTTCAATACGGCAGCTTTTTCTGTTGTATGTTTCATTATAATTTGATATATTTTAAACAAAAGATTACGGTATTGTGTACAGAAAGAAAAAATGTGAACGGAAAATGAACAATTATAAAAAGAGTTGATTACTATCTATGTAAATGTTACAATATATGCTGAAATGTAAAATATATAAATATAATGAGGGAAGTTGTAATTTAGCGAACCAATCCAAATAATACAGGAGTGAAAAAATATGGGTTTTTTAGAAAAGATATTTGGTACACACAGTGAAAGAGAATTAAAATTAGTTTATCCAATCGTTGATAAAATAGAAGCATTAGAGCCTTCAATGGAAAAACTTTCAGATGAAGAATTAAGAAATAAAACAGTAGAATTTAAAAATAGACTAAAAAATGGGGAAACGCTAGACGACGTATTAGTAGAAGCTTATGCCGTAGTAAGAGAGGCGGCAAAAAGAACTCTGGGCATGAGACATTACCGGGTACAGTTAATAGGTGGTGTGATTCTTCACCAGGGAAGAATTACGGAAATGCGTACCGGTGAAGGTAAAACATTAGTTTCTACTTTACCGGCTTATCTGAATGCTTTAGAGGGTAAAGGTGTTCATATCGTTACCGTTAATGATTACTTAGCAAAACGTGATGCTGAGTGGATGGGACAAATACATGAATTCTTAGGTTTAAAAGTAGGCGTAATTTTAAACAGTATGAATAATGATGAGAGAAGAGAAGCCTATAATTGCGATATTACCTATGCTACCAATAACGAGTTGGGATTTGATTACTTAAGAGATAACATGGTTATTTATAAGGAGCAATTAGTACAAAGAGGCTTACCTTATGCCATCATTGACGAAGTGGACTCTGTATTAATTGATGAAGCAAGAACACCTCTTATAATTTCCGGCCAAAGCGGTAAATCAACCAGATTATATGAAGCATGTGATATTCTTGCAGGACAGTTAGTTCGTGGTAAGGAAAGTGCAGAACTTACCAAAATGGCTGCAATTATGAAGGAAGAAATTGAAGAAACCGGTGATTTTATTGTAAATGAAAAAGACAAGAATGTTAACTTAACCGAAGAAGGTGTAAAGAAGGTAGAAGAATTCTTCCATATAGAAAACCTTGCTGATCCTGAGAATCTTGAAATACAGCATAATATCATATTGGCATTACGTGCCCATAATTTAATGTTTAGAGACAAAGACTATGTAGTAAAAGATGACGAGGTTTTAATCGTAGATGAATTTACCGGACGTATTATGCCCGGAAGACGTTATTCCGATGGTCTTCATCAGGCTATTGAAGCAAAGGAAAAAGTTAAGGTAAAAAGAGAAAGTAAAACTTTAGCTACGATTACATTCCAGAATTTCTTTAATAAATATGATAAAAAATGCGGTATGACAGGTACAGCATTAACAGAGGAAAAAGAATTCAGAGAAATATATGGAATGGACGTTATTGAGATTCCAACCAATTTGCCGGTTGTCCGTAATGACAGACAAGATGCGGTATATAAGACTAAGAAAGAAAAACTGAATGCAGTTGTTAATGAAATCGTGGAATCACACAAGAAAGGTCAGCCGGTATTAGTAGGTACTATTACTATCGAAGCTTCCGAAGAATTAAGTGATTTATTAAAGAAAAAAAATATTCCTCATAAAGTATTAAATGCGAAATTCCATGAATTAGAAGCAGAAATCATAGCAGATGCAGGTCAGCTTGGAGCAGTTACTATTGCAACCAATATGGCCGGCCGTGGTACTGATATTAAACTTGGTGAAGGGGTAAAAGAAGCCGGAGGCCTTAAGATTATTGGTACAGAACGTCATGAATCCAGACGTATTGATAATCAGTTAAGAGGACGTGCCGGACGTCAGGGAGACCCGGGTGAATCCCGCTTCTTCATTTCCTTGGAAGATGATTTAATGCGTCTATTCGGTTCTGAAAGATTAATGGGTATGTTCAATTCCTTAGGCTTACCGGATGGAGAACAAATTGAACATAAGATGTTAAGCAGTGCTATCGAAAAAGCCCAGAAACGTATTGAAAATAACAACTTTGGTATCAGAAAGAATTTACTTGAATATGATCAGGTAAATAATGACCAGCGTGAGATCATCTATGCAGAAAGAAGGCGCGTACTGGACGGCGAAAGCATGAGAGATGCTATCTATAAAATGATTACTGATACAGTTGAAAAGGCAGTAGGCAGATCTATCAGTGATGATCAAAGTCCGGAAGAATGGGATTTAGATGATTTAAATAATCACATTCTGCCTATTATACCTTTAGAGCCAATTACCTTAGACCAGGTAACCGGATTAAAGAAGAATGCATTAATGCAAAAGTTAAAAGAAGATGCAGTAAAACTTTATGAAGCAAAAGAAGCAGAATTCCCGGAAAAAGAACAGTTAAGAGAAATTGAACGTGTTATTTTGCTTAGAGTTATTGATAGAAAATGGATGGATCATATCGATGATATGGATCAATTACGTCAAGGAATTGGTTTACAGGCATATGGACAAAGAGATCCACTGGTAGAATATAAATTCATGGGATTTGAAATGTTCGATGAAATGACAGAAGCAATCAGTGAAGATACGGTAAAAGCTTTAATGCATGTAAGAATCGAGCAGAAAGTAGAACGTGAGCAAGTTGCTAAAGTGACCGGAACCAACAAGGACGATTCTGTTCAACAAGGACCGGTTCGCAGAGTCGGTAAAAAGATTCAGCCAAACGATCCATGCCCATGCGGCAGCGGCAAGAAGTATAAGTATTGCCATGGAAAGAGTGCTTAACCATATTTATGCTCCGTGAAAGCATTTAGTTTAGTAAAGTATATAAGCTGACATGTTATGTCAAGGAGAGTAAAGTATGCTGATCCGGGCAATATATCAACCGGAATAAGCCATTAATCTGAGTAAAAACGATGTCATTCTGAGCGAAAATTTAGCGTTGCTGAATTTTCGCTCAAATCTCTCAATCGTTGGATTCTTTGATTAAAATCAGTCTTTAGAATGAGAATAATAATATAATGAAAGTGGTGATATATTGGTAGAATTAGATCAATTAAAATATACTCTTAATTCTTATGAAAGGCCATTAAAAGAAGTGGGGGATTCACTTTGACCTGGTAAATAAACAGGAGAGAGTGACCATGCTTGAGCATATTATGGAGGAACCTAATTTTTGGGATTCAGCAGAGAAGGCTCAGGGCTATGTAAAAGAATTAAAAAATTTAAAAGATATAATAGACGGATACTGTTTTTTAAAAGGTCAATACGAAGATATTGAAACTTTAATAGAGATGGGCTATGAAGAGAATGATGAATCCCTTATACCTGAGATAGAAGAAACATTAAAGAAATTCATAGAGAATCTGGAAGAATTACGCCTTAATACCCTTCTATCGGATGAATATGACAAATATAACGCTATACTGACTCTCCATGCAGGTGCAGGAGGAACAGAAAGTTGCGACTGGGCAAGTATGCTTTCTAGGATGTACCAGAAATGGGCGGATAAAAAAGGCTATACTACTGAAGTACTGGATTATTTAGATGGAGAAGAAGCAGGCATTAAGTCCATAACCATACAAATCAACGGAGTCAATGCTTATGGGCACCTAAAGTCTGAGCATGGAGTTCACCGTTTGGTGCGTATTTCACCATTTAATGCAGCAGGAAAAAGACAGACCTCCTTTGTATCCTGTGATGTTATGCCGGATATTGAAGAAGATACCGGTATCGAAATTGATGAAGGTGATTTGAGAATAGATACCTATCGGTCCAGCGGTGCAGGAGGACAGCATGTAAACAAAACCTCCTCTGCAATCAGAATTACTCATATACCTACAGGAATTGTTGTACAGTGCCAGAATGAAAGGTCTCAGTTTCAGAATAAAGATAAGGCAATGCAAATGTTAAAAGCAAAATTATATTTATTGAAGAAACAGGAAAATCAGGAGAAGGAATCTGGAATCCGTGGTGAAGTGAAAGAAATCGGATGGGGCAATCAGATACGTTCCTATGTTATGCAGCCATACACTATGGTAAAAGACCACCGGACCAATGCAGAAGTTGGAAATGTTTCTAACGTATTGGACGGCTATATAGATCCTTTTATTAACGAATATTTAAAATGGATTAATATAAAAAGTACTAATGAAATCCAAAATCAAAATATATAAATAGTAACTTGCAGTATATGAGATAGGAGGAACGCAAATGATAAAGTCAGCACAAACAAAGCAGGTAATATTTGCATTGGGAGACGAAGAATACGGTTTGGATATTATGATTGTGAATGCTATTGAAAAATACACCGATATTGTCAGAGTTCCCAATGGACCAGAATGTATAAAAGGAATTATTAACCTTCGCGGAGATGTAATTCCTGTTTACAGCTTACGCAAAAAGTTTGGATTGGAAGAAAAGGGAATTGATGAAAATACCAAACTGGTAATTACCAAATCCAATAATATTATGATGGCATATGAAGTGGATGCGGTGAAAGAAATTATTGAAATTCCAGATGAAAATATCAGCGAAACGCCCATTATAGTAAAAGGCAAGAATACATCCTATATAAAAAGTATTGCTAATATAAACGGGCGTATGATTATACTTCTTGATCACAATGGAATATTAACGGAGAAAGAGCAAGAAAATATAGAACTTTTAATGGAAAATCAATAGTGAACTTTTCCGAATTCAAAAACCATATTTATAAGAAGGGTTGTCTCAATACGCAATTGGGATAACTCTTTTTGTATATTCTGCATATAGAATGAAAATTTATTCAAAAATTAGTTGAAATTTAAAATAAAGTGTGATAGTATATCTTTCTATGAGAGACATGTGTACTTCCTGCAAAAACAAACCTCCCAGAGGATGAAGGGTGAATAGAATGAATGAAGGTAAATATTATATTGTAAAGAAAAAAGCAGTACCAGAAGTATTGCTGAAAGTGGTAGAAGCAAAAAGACTATTAGATTCTGAAAAAGTTATAACAGTTCAAGAAGCAGCAGATATAGTGGGAATTAGCAGAAGTTCTTTTTATAAGTATAAGGATGATATATTTCCATTTCACGAGAATGCAAGAGGTAAAACAATTACCTTTATGTTACAGGTAGATGATATTCCTGGCCTCCTATCCTGTGTATTAAACTGCGTTGCAAAGAATAACGCCAATATACTAACTATACATCAAAGTATTCCGGTAAATGGTATTGCTTCCTTAACTTTAAGTATTGAAATTCCACCCCAGATATTAGATGCCGCAGTCATATTTGATGAAATCGAAGCTTTAGATGGAGTTCATTATATTAAGATACTAGCAAGAGAATAATAAGTAATAAATAGATCAGATAATCAATTAGCAGGAATAATGACATTTTATAGAGCTTGGCAATAATTTGTCTTATGCAGAAAAGAGGCGAATATGGTAAATATAGCAATACTAGGTTATGGCACTGTAGGATCAGGTGTTGTTGAAGTGTTAGATATAAATGGAGACAGTATTAATAAGCGGTGCGGAAAAGAAATAAATATAAAATATATTCTAGATTTAAAGGAATTCCCAGGAACCCCTATAGAAAATAAGATCGTCCATGATTATAATATTATTGTAAATGATCCGGAAATTCAAGTGGTAGTGGAGGTTATGGGTGGTGTAGAACCGGCTTATTCCTTTGTAAAAGAAGCTATTTTAAAGGGAAAAAGTGTATGTACCTCCAACAAAGAGCTGGTTGCAAAACATGGTGCTGAATTATTAGCACTTTCCAAAGAGAAAAAGGTCAACTTTTTATTTGAAGCAAGTGTTGGTGGAGGCATCCCAATTATTCGTCCTTTAAATCAATCTTTAACAGCAGACGAAATAGAAGAAATCACCGGCATCTTAAATGGAACTACCAATTACATCTTAACCAAAATGAGTGAAGAAGGTGTGGATTTTGAGTCAGCATTAAAAGAAGCCCAGGAGAAAGGATATGCTGAACGTAATCCGGAAGCAGATATTGAAGGATATGATGCATGCAGAAAAATTGCAATTCTTTCTTCTCTTGCATTTGGCATGCAGGTGGATTTTGAAGATATTTATACAGAAGGGATCTCCCAAATAACAGATATTGATTTTAAATATGCGAAAGAATTAGATGCAAGAATAAAACTCCTAGGTACAAGCAGAAAAGAGGGAGAAGGGGTTTGTGCAATGGTGGCACCAATGATGATAAATGCCAATCACCCACTCTATAGTGTAAATGATGTATTTAATGGAATATTTGTCAGAGGTAATGTAATTGGCGATGTTATGTTTTATGGCAGCGGTGCCGGCAAACTTCCTACCGCCAGTGCAGTAGTAGCTGATGTAGTGGATGCAACAAAACATCTGGGCACTAATATTATGACTATATGGAGCAGTAAGAAACTAGATTTAATAAGTATAAAGGAAAGTTCCCATAGATTTTTTGTACGAATTGGCAGAGATAATGAAGAGACCAAAGCAGAAGTTTCTAAAATTTTTGGCCAGTTTCAAGTGGTAAAACCCAAGGATGTTATGGGAGAATTTGCATTTATTACAGAACCTATGACGGAAGCGGAATATAGTGAAAAAGCAGCTGCATTAAAAGATATTGTAAGCATGATTCGGGTTAGATTCTAGAATTACTGTTGTGGATAGAGAATGGATTGAAGTTATATCCATGGAAATATGCGGATATGTAAATATCCGCTTGACTTAACTATGTCTGAAGTGATAAAAATTACTTGTAAAAGAATACATTAATAAAATATAAGGATATTTAAAGAAGAAGTTTTCATAAAGAATAAGTAAGCAAGTAAAAGTAAAGTTAACTGTATAAAAGGTAAACTAAGATACATAAAGGGAGAAGGAAGGATTTCATCATGAAATATATTATTGTGCTAGGTGACGGTATGGCAGACGAACCCATTGAAGGGCTGGGTGGAAAAACGCCTTTAGAGTATGGAGAGACACCAACCATGGATGAATTATCAAAGAAGTCTGAGATTGGATTATGTTATACCATACCGGAAGGAATGAAACCGGGAAGTGATACTGCCAATTTATCGGTGCTGGGATATAATCCGAAAGTATATTACACTGGACGTTCTCCTTTGGAAGCATTAAGTATTGGAGTTGACATGAAGGATGAAGATATTGCTTTAAGATGCAATATAGTAACCCTGTCTGATGATACTCTTCCTTATGAAGACAAGAGGATTTTGGACCATAGTGCAAGTGAAATATCTACGGAAGATGCGAAAGTTTTGTTGGAAGCGGTTCGCAAAGAATTAGAAAATGATATTTATAAATATTATTTAGGCACAAGTTATAGACATCTGACCATATGGGACAAAGGGGAGGTTGTTGATTTAACAGCTCCTCATGATATATTAGGTAAGGTAATAGGCACATATTTACCGAAAGACGCATATTTAAAAGATATGATGAAAAAAAGTTATGATATATTGAACAACCACCCATTGAATATGGAGAGAGCTGAAAAGGGACTAAATAAAGCCAATTCCATATGGTTTTGGGGTGCAGGGACAAGGCCTCAATTAACATCTTTTGAAGAAAAGTTTCATAAAAGAGGAGCAATGATTTCGGCAGTTGACCTTTTAAAAGGCATTGCTGTTGGTGCCGGAATGAAGGTGGTTCCTGTAGAAGGTGCAGATGGTACCTTACATACCAATTATGAAGGGAAAGCTATAGCAGCAGTAAAAGAACTTACCGAGAACAATCAGGATTTTGTATATATTCATGTGGAAGCCCCGGATGAAATGGGCCATCAAGGTAATATTTCCAATAAAATAAAGGCCATTGAATATTTAGACCGCAAAGTTATAAAAGTGGTAAAGAGCCAAATGGAGGCTGCCGGTGTGGAATACAGAATGCTGATTATGCCGGATCATCCCACTCCAATCAGTTGCAGAACCCACACAAGCAATCCGGTTCCTTACATGCTTTACGATAGTTCAAACCAATTGGATAAAAAGTGGAATTACAATGAAAAGGAAGCTGGAAACAGCGGTAATGTAGTCAAATACGGATATGAAATAATCAATAAATTATTTGAATTATAAGGGAAATTAGAATCTACAAAGATTTTAGCTTGTTTGAATATAATTATAGGAGGCATTGTATGTTAATTGTAAAAAAATTCGGCGGAACATCTGTAGCCGATAAGGAAAAAATTTTTAATGTTGCCAGAAGGTGTGTTGAAGATTATAAAAATGGCAATGAAGTTGTTGTTGTACTATCTGCAATGGGAAAGCAAACTGACCTGCTTTTAGCCCAGGCCAGAGAAATTAATCCCAATGCATCAAAGCGTGAAGTTGACATGCTTTTAACAACAGGAGAGCAAATTTCAGTTTCATTAATGGCAATGGCCATGAATTCTTTAGGAGTTCCAGCTATTTCTTTAAATGCCTTCCAAGTGGCCATGCATACAACCTCAGTTTATGGCAGTGCAAGAATAAAAAGAATTGATGTAGATAGAATCCATAGTGAGCTTGCAAATAATAAAATAGTTATAGTTACAGGCTTTCAGGGCATTAACAGCTTTGGCGATTATACCACCTTGGGCAGAGGGGGTTCTGATACCACCGCAGTTGCTATTGCAGCTGCCCTTAATGCAGATGCCTGTGAAATCTATACCGATGTAGACGGTGTATTTACAGCAGATCCAAGACTTGTTCCAAATGCAAAAAAACTAAATGAAATCACCTATGATGAGATGCTTGAATTATCATCACTAGGGGCAGGTGTTTTACACAATAGATCAGTAGAAATGGCAAAGAAATATGGAGTACAATTAGTTGTACGCTCAAGTTTAAATAATTCAGAAGGAACTGTGGTGAAGGAGGAAATAAAAATGGAGAAGATGCTAGTGAGTGGTGTAGCGGCTGATAAGAATACAGCCCGTATTGCAGTTATAGGTTTAGAAGATCAACCAGGGGTAGCATTTAAATTATTTAATCACTTAGCAAGACATAATATAAATGTTGATATCATATTACAGTCAGTAGGCCGTAACGGCACAAAAGATATTAGCTTTACAGTTGCAGAAGACAGCGTAGAAGAAGCGGTAGAAATCCTGGAACGCCACAGAGCAGGCAGCTTAAAGTGCCATAAAATCGATGTTGAGAAATCCGTTGCTAAAGTATCCATTGTTGGTGCCGGTATGATGTCTAACGCAGGTGTAGCTGCTAAAATGTTTGAGGCACTTTATGATGTAGGAGTAAATATTAAGATGATTTCTACCTCTGAAATCAGAGTTACAGTATTAATCGATGAAATTTATGTTGAAAAGGCTATGAAGGCTGTTCATGATAAATTTAGTCTGGCTTAGATTATTGAATTAGGACGCTTTGCCTATGTAAATATAGAGCCCTTCGAGAGTATGGGAGATAGATTTTTTGGTTATGACCCTTGGAGAATTCGATTGGTTCTAATACGATAGGAATCGCTTAAAGCATATTTAGAAATTGCGAACTCGTCGGGGGTTGTACCCCCTCCTCAAACATCACAATTTCTAAATATTGGCGCGATTTCTATCGTATAAGAACCATGACGAATTCTTCCAAAGTCACAAAAAACCTATCTTCCATACTCACGAAGGTCAATTTACTTTGTGAGGGCAAAGCTGGGTATTGGATATATTATTGCTTTGGATAAATTCTGTTTCAGAAGTATTATATAGAAGTAATGATATATGAATATGCAACTTCTCAATAGAATTTATGATCGATTTTTTCTATAGACAAATAGTGGTTTGAAAATGAAGACTCTTTGAATGAAATATCATTATAGTATTAAGTAATAAAAGGATATAGTACAAAATATATAAACTGCAGGAAAATTATAACAATAGCCAATTGACAGAAGATGCCTAAAATGATATGTTTTAACTAAAATGCAAGGAGGTTATTATGTCGGGGTTTAGTGTTTTAACTTATTTTGGTGTATTCATGGGTATAGTTCAATGGGCTTTCTATTTACTTGGTATTGTTTGTATGATTAAGTATTTAAAAGATAAGAAATGATAAAGTAATTAATATATAGTATTAAAAAGCGGCTAAAGAAAAATTGAAAGATAATGATTACTCTATTGCCTTGGCTTTAGGTATATCAAGCAGACTGGGCGAATTTTGTACAGTCTGTTTGATAACTGAACTTATACTTTTATTATTAAATAGTAAAATCGCAAAAACTTATTTAGCTCTGCGATTTTAGTTTTTATTTTATAGCAATTTCTTTTTCCAATCATCCAGTTCCCTATAGTAATAGAATTCACTAAGTTCATCCGATTCAAAAACAGAAACCATATCTAAAAAATCATTAGCAAGTGAGTATTGTTTTAACTCATCTTTCTTTATCCAAAACACATCACCTTCTTTAGAGGACCTTAAATCTCCTTTAAATTGATTGGTCTTAAAAAATAAAACCACATATCTCTCATCCTCCTTTGTCTGAAACTGCTTTATTCCACATAAAACAGGATTTTCAATAGTAAGTCCGGTTTCTTCAAAAACCTCTCTCTTAACAGACTCAACAAAAGATTCACCATATTCAACATGCCCACCAGGAAATGTAACTCCAGGCCAATCTGGATTGCGTCTATCTTGAACTAAAATAGAATCCTCCTTATAAATCATACACATATTTGTAAATATAGCTTTTTCATTTCTACTCATTTTTGTACCTCTTTCGTTATGTAAAATTTAAGTCACACTTTGCAATATGTCTGCCCCGGTATCGGCAAAAGCCTTATGAAAATTCAGGGGAAAAAATAGATTTTATTACAAAACAATATTAATAATATAATAAGACAAACAATTTGTATACTGCATTAAATAAACCTTAATAATCTTATGAATCAGAAGTTACAACCTAAAAGAAATGAAAACACCTAGATTCCAATTACTTCTATATCCCCGTTAAGTATTTAAAATATTATAGATTTAATAAAATTAGTTATTATACCCTAAAGAATATAATGTTCTAATCTTATTAACCCATTAAAATTAATCAATAAATTAACATCATTTAAAAACAGTCCATCTAATCTGATAAACTCATCCATTATTCTTACTTGTCTTACCATTAAACATATTATAATACGACCAGCTTTGCCTCACAACGTAAATTACTCCGAAAGTGGTGGCTGGTTTTTACATTGTCTCTCAACCTAAATTCAGATAACATGTGGCTTGCTTCAATTTGGCGTAATCCGTCTGACAAGGCTGCTTATGGCCGACTAGAGACTCAGTGACAAGTATCGCCCTCTGCGATACTTGTCATGCGTTTTGAGGCTCTACAAAGGACATGCCGCAGGAAGGAAAGGTAGCTAAATTGAAGCAAGCCACATGTTATCCTTCGATACCAAACAGGACAATGTAAAAACCAACCGCCACTTTCGGAGCTCTCTACCTCCCCCCAGCAAAGCGTCCTTACAGTTTTACATTATATTCTTGAAATTCCCCCTATTCAGTGGTATTATAGATAGGTAAAGTTTTACAAAGAATAGAAAGTTGTAGTCTAAAGGAGTATAAGATGGATATTTTAAAACAACTAAGTGAAGAGCTGAATATTAAATTAGGACAAGTAGAAGCTGCCGTAAAATTAATCGATGAGGGCAGCACGATTCCTTTTATCGCAAGATATCGTAAAGAAGTAACCGGATCTTTAAATGATGAGGTTTTAAGAGACTTACATGAAAGATTATTATACTTACGTAATCTGGAAGATAAGAAGGCAAGTGTTTTAGCAAGTATTGAGGAACAAGGTAAATTAACAGAAGAGTTAAAGGCTCAGATTCTGGAAGCTACTACCTTAGTTGTGGTGGAAGATTTGTACCGTCCATATCGTCCGAAGAGAAGAACGAGAGCAACTGTTGCAAAGGAAAAAGGTTTAGAACCCTTAGCTAATATAATATTGCTTCAGATGACAACTCAGCCAATTGAGGAAGAGGCCAAGAATTTTATCTCAGAGGAAAAGGAAGTAAATACTGTAGAAGAGGCTATTGCAGGGGCTTTGGATATTATTGCGGAGAATATTTCAGACGAAGCAGATTACCGTATCTATATCAGAAAGATTACTTTTGAAGAAGGTATTATTGCATCTACCGCAAAAGATGAAAATCAGGAAAGTGTCTATGAAATGTATTATAACTTTGAAGAGAAATTAACAAAGCTTGCAGGTCATAGAGTTTTAGCATTAAATCGGGGTGAAAATGAGAAGATACTGACAGTTAAGGTTGTGGCACCGGAAGACAGGATACTTAGATTCCTTGAGACGAAAGTGATTATTCGTGAGAATCCATATACCACAAATCTTTTAAAAGCAACTATTGAAGACAGTTATAAACGTCTTATTGCACCGGCAATTGAGCGGGAGATTCGTAATGATTTAACAGAAAAAGCAGAAGATGGTGCAATTAAAGTGTTTGGAAAGAACTTAGAACAGCTTCTTATGCAGCCTCCTATTGTTGGACAGGTGGTATTGGGATGGGACCCTGCTTTTCGAACAGGCTGTAAACTGGCGGTTGTAGATGAAACCGGTAAAGTTCTTGATACTACCGTAGTTTATCCAACAGCACCTCAGAATAAAATAGAGGAAACAAAAAAGACAGTTAAGGAGCTTATAAAAAAATATGGTATTACCTTAATCTCCGTAGGTAACGGTACCGCATCCAGAGAATCTGAACTAATTATTGCAGATATGTTAAAAGAAATGAATTCCAATGTATCTTATATTATAGTAAATGAAGCAGGTGCTTCTGTATATTCCGCAAGTAAATTAGCAACAGAAGAGTTTCCTAATTTTGATGTGGGACAAAGAAGTGCGGCATCCATAGCAAGAAGGCTTCAGGATCCATTAGCAGAACTGGTTAAAATAGATCCCAAATCCATAGGTGTAGGACAATATCAACATGATATGAATCAGAAGAAATTATCGGAAGCTCTGACCGGTGTTGTGGAAGACTGTGTAAATAAAGTAGGAATAGACTTAAATACTGCCTCCGCTTCTTTGCTGGAATATATATCCGGTGTATCAAAAGCAATCGCCAAAAATATTGTTTCCTACCGTGAGGAAAATGGGCGTTTTACCAACCGAAGCCAGCTTCTTAAGGTATCAAAGCTTGGACCTAAGGCTTTTGAACAGTGTGCCGGTTTCCTGAGAATTTTAGATGGAGATAATCCTTTGGATTTTACCAGTGTTCATCCGGAATCCTATGAAGCAGCCAAAAATCTTCTTCAGAAGTTATCCTATTCACCGGAGGATATTAAAGCTGGAGGCCTTGGTAATTTAGGAAAGCAAATCAAAGATAAAAAAGCACTGGCCGATGAATTAGGTATTGGAGAAATAACCTTAGAGGATATTATTAAGGAATTGGAGAAGCCAGGAAGGGATCCTCGTGACGAGATGCCAAAACCAATTCTTAGAACGGATGTATTGGAAATGAAAGACCTGACAGAGGGCATGATATTAAAAGGTACCGTTCGTAACGTAATTGATTTTGGTGCCTTTGTAGATATTGGAGTTCATCAGGACGGTCTTGTTCATATTTCACAATTAACTAATAAAAAATTTGTAAAACATCCGCTGGATGTGGTCAGTGTTGGAGATATTGTAGATGTTAAAGTAATGAGCGTGGATTTGGCAAAGAAGAGGATTCAATTGACTATGATAATATAGACTCTTAACGCTTCTTAAGATAAAAAATGATTTTAAAGTTTAGCCTATATCCAAAGCAATTAAATAGGACGTAAGGAATCAGAAATATAACAAATAGAAGGCATCTGGACTGAATCACTCCCTGTTATGAAGACAGGAAATGGTTCAGTCCAGATGCTTTTTTGCAATTTCTAATTTAAAAAAGTAATCATAGTAAGTAATTGCAAAGTATTATAGTAAGTACTTTGCAAAAGTAAAAAGAATTTGCAAAGTATTATAAAAAGAATTTGCAAAGTATTATAAAAAGTAATTGCAAAAGTATTATAAAAAGTAATTGCAATAAATTAACTAAGCAAAGATTATTCAACATTGAGGTAAAAAAATAAATATTTATATCATAATAGAAAGTACAAAGTACTATTATATATTTTCTCCTCATATATTGTGTAAAGAAAGTTAACCGAACCAAAAGCAGTTATATTATATAACTAGCTGGTGTTTAATACATATTTAGGGAATTTATAAAATGAATAGAAGAATAAAGAAAACCATATTAGCACCCATGGACTTATTATATAAAATTAGTCCGGAATCAACTACAAAAATCCTATACCGTTTAAAAACCGGTAGGAAGTTGAATTTGAATAACCCCAGGACATATTCTGAAAAACTTCAGTGGATTAAGCTTCATTATAAGGATAAATTAGCGCCAAGGTGTGCAGATAAATATACTGTAAGGAAATTTGTAAAACAATGTGGCTGTGAAGAGATACTGATTAAATTACTTTGGCAAGGATATAACCCCTATGATATTCCTTTTGATGAACTTCCGCAGAAATTTGTAATAAAAGTCACTCATGGAAGTGGAGGAAATATTATTTGCAGGGACAAATGCCAGTTAAATATTCCAAAAACCATTAAAACATTAAAACGAAGATTAAATGAAAAATATCTACCCTGTTATGGCGAATGGTTCTATGGAATTATAAAGCCCAGAATTATCATAGAAGAATACCTGGAGGATGAAAAAGGCTGTTCACCTATTGATTATAAGATATATTGTTTTCACGGGAATCCAAAATATATCATAGCACATGTTGACAGATTTACAAATCACAGAAGTAATATGTATGATTTGGATTGGAATCCTATTCAGAATATAACCATGAAAGAAATAGATTCCAGTTTAAATGTTGAAAGACCAGAGAAATTAGAACTATTATTAGATTATGCAAGAATTTTATCTGAAAAATTTATACATGTAAGAGTAGATTTATACCTATTGCAATCAAAAATATATTTTGGGGAATTGACTTTTACCAGTGATGCCGGATTTGTAGTTATTGATCCTATAGAAATAGAGGAAAAGATAGGGAGTTGGATTAAACTTCCCAAATTTAACTTTATGGAGTGACTCATAGATAGAGGTGATAATCTATCTGCATCCTCAATACAATAATAGAATCAAAACGAGGTGCTTTTCTTTGAAACAACGTAATACACTTCTAAAAATAACAATGTGTGTGTTACTGCTTATTACAGTAATAATTATAACTGAGATAAACAGTACTTTTAGAAATGTGGATATAAGTACAAAAGCCTTTGGAAGGACAATATATATAGCAATAGCTAAGGAAGAAGCAGAACCCGGAATAGATAATCTAAATAAAGTAGCAGATAAAAAGCAGGATATGACTGAAACTATGAATCCGGAGAAGGGAAGTTATTTAAACTTAGGTAACAGACTGCCCCATAAGGAAGTTTTTGATTTGGGCGTATTTACAACAGTATTGGCAATTTGGCTCCTGTTGTTTATTACAAGTTTGCTTATTGCAAAGAAAAATCAACTATATGTAAAAATAAAAGAAGGGAGTAATAAACCTGATTAGAGAAAATATGCCTAATAAATATCTGCTTTTAGCAGATTTATGCTGCATTGTATTATCTTTCTTTATTACCACATGGATACGGTACGGAGGTATAACAGGAGATTGGGCTAAATATGTGTACGGAACAGCCTTCATATTTATCCTTTTGCTTTATATAGCAATTTATTATGCATATGATACCTATGGGGGAATCTTTAAAAGAGGCTTTTTGGAGGAATTCATTACGGTAATCAAAATAAATAGCCTCCTAGGAGCTGCTCTTTCCTTTTTGATGTTTGCTTTTCAGGAAGGAGAGACCTATTCCAGAATATTTTTTTTTAACTTTCTTTATGCTTAATATATTGATAACGTATTTAGCAAGACTATATTTTAAGATTCTTCTGTTGGCAGTTTATAAAAAAAGCGGATGGAGTAGTAAACTTATGATAATAACTACTTCTGACCAGGTGAAAGAAGTACTAAGAGAAATCCGTAAAGAAAATGACTGGAGGTATCAGGTTACATATATAACCATATTGGACAGGCAATTAGTAGGGGAAGTCATAGATGGAATTCCTGTTAAAGCTGATATAAGTAGTAAGTAGCAAGGCAGGAAGTGGTAGATGAAGTATTTATTTATATTCCTGGTGGCTCACCTCTATATATGAACTTGGAAGAAACTATATTGCAATTTGAAAACATGGGGGTAACAGTTAATTTAAGCATTCATACATTTGGATTAAAAGTACATGAAAAAATTGTGGGGGAATTAAGCGGATATTATGTGCTCACCTTTAGTACACGTCTGTTCAAGGAATCTCAGTTACGTTTAAAAAGGTTTATGGATATTGCAGGCGGAATAATCGGTTGTATATTGACCCTCCTATTAACCCTTTTTCTGGCTCCGGTAATCAAAATAGAATCTCCCGGACCAATTTTTTTCTCACAAATACGGGTAGGGAAAAATGGACGGCGTTTTAAAATATATAAATTTCGTTCTATGTATATGGATGCTGAAGAACGTAAGGCAGATTTAGTGTCCTGCAATGAAATGAAGGGTTTTATGTTCAAAATGAAAGATGACCCCAGAGTAACAAAAGTAGGAAAATTTATGCGAAAAACAAGCATTGATGAGTTTCCCCAGTTCTTTAATATCTTAAAGGGGGATATGAGTCTGGTAGGAACCAGGCCGCCTACAGAATCCGAGTTTCTTATGTATGAAGGAAGACATAAACGGCGGCTGGCGCTTAAATCAGGATTAACCGGATTGTGGCAGGTTAGCGGAAGAAGTGATATTGCAAATTTTGAAGAAGTAGTCAAGTTGGATTTGGAGTATATTGACAACTGGTCTTTTAAATTGGATATAAAGATATTGCTAAAGACAGTAGTGGTTGTTTTATTTGGAAAAGGCTCCAGGTGAAGAAAGATATTCTAAAAGTAAAGGATATGATTGAGGTAAAAGAATAATGAAGATGAGAGATAAAATAGAGGAAAAAGATAAACCGAAGTCAAGTAGATATAAAGGGAAACATATCCGAATGCCAAGACTATGCATGGTTTCTTCTTCAGGTGGACATTGGGAGCAGCTTAAAAAGCTGCAGCCCCTTATAGATAAGTACAATGGTTTTTATGTTACTGAAAAAACTCAGATTCATGAAAATGCTAAGTATTTTATGAAACAAACAGATTTAAAAGATAAGTGGATGCCGGTAAAAATGATATATAACTCCATTTATACTATATTTATATGGATAAAAGAACGGCCTGATTTTATTATTACCACCGGTACCATGATTGCATACCCTTTTTACTTATTATCAGTCTTATTTCGAAAGAAATTTATATTTATAGAAACCTTTGGAAGGGCTGATATGCCCACAGTAGCAGGAAAAAGAATGGAAAGGCATACGGATTTATTTATTGTTCAGTGGGAATCACAGAAAAAGTTTTATAAAAATGCAGTATATGGGGGGTGTTTATATTGATTTTTGCATGTGCAGGTTCCAGAAACTATCCCTTTAACCGCCTTTTTGTTAAGCTGGATGAATTGTGGGAAGAGGGAGTTATTAAAGAAGAGATATTTGCTCAGACAGGTACCTCCACATATAAACCAAAACATTACCCATATAAAGATTTTATATCGGAAGAAGAGTTTCAGGATAAAATCAATAAGGCTCATATTGTAATCAGCCATGGTGCATCCGGTTCCATTATGAAAGCTTTAAATGCAAAAAAGAAGGTAATCGCGGTAGCAAGGCTGGAGAAATACGGCGAGCACATAAATGATCATCAGATACAAATGAACGAGGCCTTTGCCTCCAACAGATATTTGTTGTCCGTTTCTGATATGGAGGACTTAGGAGCAGCTATTAAGACCTATTATGAAGACAGGGCAGATATAGTTCCATGGGAGAATACGGATCCTAGGGCAATCGTGAACTTAGTTGATAACTTTATTGAAAAGAATTGGTATTCTAAAGCAGTAAATAAATAAAGGTGTAGAGGAATGGTATGAATTAAATGAAAACTAAGAAATATTTATTTCTAATTAACGGAATGGTAATGGGCGGTGCGGAACGGGTAATGGCCACTATAGCTAATGAATTCGTAAAAAGAGGAAATGAAGTTTGCATCGTGACTTTAAAAGAACCCAAGAGTGCTTATAGACTTGATCCAAGGATAAAGATAGTAGGTGCAAAAGGCTGTGTTCAATCAAATAATAAAGTGTTACGTTTAATCCAACTTATTTATAGTGGTATTAAGGGATTTTTTTACTACCTGTATTATTTAAAAACCTATAGGCCAGATGCAGTATTGTCCTTCTTGACCTATTCCAATTTGTTGGCAATTATGACCCGTAGGATATTTGTAAAGAATGTACCTGTGGTGGTATCGGAACGGTGCGATCCTCAAAAAAGAGGATATGTACTGAAAAAACTATGTGAATTTATGTATCCCATGGCAGACTGTCTGGTGTGTCAAAGTAAACAAGTAGGAAGTTATTTTAAAAGAATCTCCCGTAAGTCAAATATAAGAATTATCCCTAATCCGGTAAATCCCGAATGTATAGCACCAACTCTGCTGAATAAAAGACGAAATGCAATTATTTCAGTAGGAAGGCTAAGTCCACAAAAAAATTTCGATTTATTAATTAAGAGTTTTCATGAAATAATATGTGATTATCCGGACTATATTGTAGAGATATATGGACAGGGACCAGAATATAATAATCTAAACAAAAAAATACGCACTCTAAACTTAGAGAATAATGTATTTTTAATGGGAACCAAAAAAAATGTAATGCAAAGTGTTAATAATGCCCGGCTTTTTGTTATTACTTCCAATTATGAAGGCTTTCCTAATGTTTTAATAGAGGCTATGGCTTCAGGATTGCCTGTTATTTCTACAGATTTTCCTACAGGAGCTGCAAGAGAATTAATTAAAGACGGTATCAACGGATATGTAGTACCAAGGAATAATAAAAAAGAACTGGCAAGGGCCATGGCCCAAATTCTAAGCAATCCACAGCTGCAAGATTCTATGAGCGAGGCAAATAAAAAAATAGTCAGATGTTTTGATTTGAATAAAATTATAGACCAATGGAATGCAGTGCTGAATAAAGAGTATTAGAAGTCAATCTGTAAAAATAAATGATATTAATAAAAAATAAATTTTAATAAGGTTAAAGGAATGCATGAGTGAACGATTAAAACGCTTTAGGAAAGAACCGGGTCTGTATTTTATTTATGCTTTGGGCAGGATATTATACGGTTCTTTATGGTTAGACAAAATATACCTTAAAATACTGTTTAAACACCGAATGGGAAAATCATTAAATCTTGAAAATCCTAAGACATATAATGAAAAGATACAATGGCTGAAACTATATGACAGAAATCCGGAATATACCCTATTAGCAGATAAGTATGAAGTGAGAAACTATGTTGCCAATACCATAGGGGAAGAATATATAATTCCTTTACTGGGAGTTTGGGACCGGTTTGAAGATATAGATTTTAATACTCTACCCAATGAGTTTGTATTAAAATGTACCCATGATTCGGGAAGTGTTATTATATGCAAAGATAAGAATACATTTGATGTAAAAGAAGCGGGAAAAAAAATCAAAGGGTGTCTAAAAAGAAACTATTTTAGAAACACAAGAGAATGGGCATATAAGAATATAAAACCAAGAATTATAGCTGAAGAATACATGGCAGATGAATCGGGAGCAGAATTAAAAGATTATAAATTTTTATGTTATCACGGTCAGCCGAAAACAGTAGATATTATTTCAAACAGAGAGTCAGACCCCAGATCTGACATATTTGATATCAACTTTAAAAAATTGCCTGTAAGTAATTATTATAAGAACAGTGAAACACGTCCTCATAAGCCAAAGGGTTATGAGGAAATGATTGAATTGTCCAAAAAGCTTTCAAAGGACCTTATTCATGTAAGATGCGACTTTTATGATATAAATGGCAAGGTGTATTTTGGAGAAATAACTTTTTATCAAGGAAGCGGCCTTGAAAAATATGTACCCTATAAGTACGATATCAGGTTTGGGAACTGGATTGACCTTCCCTTAGAAAGAAAAAATAAAAAAGGACAGATCCTTAATAATGAATAAGAAAATCCTATTTATAAATGCATGCCTTACAGGAGGCGGCTCAGAGAAAGTAATGTCAACCCTTGCAAATTATTTCGCCCAAATGGGCTTTGACGTTACCATGATATTAGTAAGAAATAAGGAGCATACATATGAAATAAATAAAAGAATAAACATTATTCAATTAACCTGCCGGCATAACAATAAATTATTAATATTATGTAAAAGGCTATATGAGATCAGAAAGAAAGTAAAAAGTTCCAATGCGGACACAGTCATATCATTTATGACAGATATTAATTTATTCACTATCCTGTCCTGTCTAAAATTAAAGAAAAGAATCCTTATTTCAGAACGTGCACACCCTTTACTTATCAATGTTAATCAAAAGAAACCACTTTATATTAGAATTCTCAGAAAAATATTATATCCTTTAGCAGATGGTATGGTATTTCAAACTAAATTTGCAAAAGAGTGCTATCCTGGCAAAATACAAAAGAAAGGTTACCTGATACCCAATCCCATACCCCATGATTTACCCAGTATACATAAAGGTCCCAGAGAAAAAGTAATTGTTGCAGCAGGACGTCTATCGGAAGAAAAGAATTTCAGTATGCTGATTTCTGCCTTTCATGAGGTGTCCCAAATACATAAAGAGTACCAATTAATCATTTATGGCAGAGGTCACATGTTAGATCATTTACTATCACTGCGAAAGAATTTAGACCTTGAAGAAAAAGTGAAATTTCCTGGTTATGTTGATGACCTGACAGAGCGAATAAAGGATGCCTCTATTTATGTTTCTTCTTCTGATTTTGAAGGCATTTCCAACTCCATGCTAGAGGCAATGGCAATGGGCATACCTTCCGTATGTACTGATTGCCCTGTTGGAGGAGCCGCCATGGTAATAGAGAATGATAAAAATGGTATCTTGATTCCAGTAGGAGATGTTTTAGCACTGCGAGATGGAATGTTAAAAATAATTGAAGATAAGAAATTTGCTGAAAATCTATCGGAAGAGGCAGTTAAAGTAAGAGAGAAATATAGTGTATCAAGTATTGGAAATATGTGGCTTGATATTATTTGAAAGGATAAAATATGGGTATTTTGAAAAAAGAACGGGCTTTGCTGAATTATCTTATTGATAAAAGTTTTTGCATGGGGCTGAAAGTGGGAGAATATAAATATCTTTGGGAACAAAGAGATTTATGGAAAAAGGTAATTCTTACAAATACGCAGAGGAATACAATACAAAATAATTTTATTAATTATTACGGAAAAACTTATTCTGGAAAGTGGCATCGCCTTTATCAAAGTTATACCGGAAAGTTTGATAAAGATTACTTTCCGGAAATTTTATTTTCAACAAAACTGGAGCCATTATTAAATCCCCGTAGTATTAGTTTAGCACTGGAGGATAAAAATCTTCTGGAGCCTTTATATCAATCGGTAGAAGGACTTCGAATTCCCAAAACACTGATTGGAAATAGCAGGGGAATTTTTTATACCTGCATAGAGCCTACTTACAGGGAAACCACCTTGGGAATATCTCATAGGGCTACTTATCAATTGGACATTTCCCAATTCGGGAATGGAAGAAGGATTATAAATTGTAAGGAAGCTTGTGAATTAATAAGTAATGCCGGCTATGTAGTTATGAAACCTTCCATCGGGGCCCATTCAGGAGCCGGATTTATAATATGCAAGTTTCATAACGGTGTAGATATAATCACAAATAGATCAGTAAAAGATATTGTTAAATCATACAAAGAGAATTTTATTGTACAAGAGTTGATTGTGAATTGCCGGGAATTGAAAGACCTTTATGGTGAAGCTTTGAATACAATCCGGGTAATTACATATATGACGGATAATAAATTGTATCATCTTCCTTTAGTCCTCCGTTTAGGCTGTAATGGAAGTAAAGTTGATAATATAGGAGCAGGAGGGCTTTTCATAGGAATATCAGATGGGGGATATTTAAAACCATATGCCTTTGCTGAAACAGGAGAAAAATATCGCTGCCATCCCAATAGTAAAGTAACATTTTACCGCTATTGCATACCCAATATACCTAAAGTGCTTGAAATTGCATATTTGTGCCATCTAAATACACCTCAGGTAAAAATGGTTTCCTGGGATTTTACTATAGATGAGAACTTGGATGTAGTACTGATTGAGGCTAATATGCTGGGGCAAAGTTTGGGATTTCCCCAGATGGCCAATGGGGAAAGTGCTTTTGGTAAGAACACCAAAAAGATGTATGAGTTAATTAGAATGAAGGGAAAGGCAGGAAAAAAGAAGTAAATAGGATAAAATGAACAATCTCAATTATAATGCAATCCTTTGTAATAAAAAATACATAATAAGAATTCCCAAGGACATATCCGCCTTACTAATTTTTGGTGTGGCAGCTGCCTTTATGGCTTTACGCACAATTGTCCCGCTTTTATATGGTATTCAATTAATTTTTTTGATGTATATGGGAGTAAAGGGATTTTATAATGCCAATCAGCTATTTACCAATAAATATGTAATTGTATACGGACTTTTTCTAATATGGTGCTGCTTTTCCTTTCTTTGGTCGCCGGCAATGGATAAAACTATGAAGGCAACAATAAGTATAGCCCAGATCATAGTTATTTGCTCCCTTATGACACTCTACCTGGTTAATCTTGAGAATTTGGAAAGAGTACTGTTTGGTTTTGCAATCGCCAGTCTGCTTATGATTGGCTTCTTACTCTTAAGGACCCGGTTATCTGAATGGATGTATGTTTTAAAGGGTTCTTTTTCTGCGTCAACAGATAAGGGAAGAATAGGATATTCCATAGGGCACCATCCAAATGCCATGGGTAATCTATGTGCTTCCCTGGCTCTGGTATGGTTATATTTTTATGATAAGAAAAAACGTAAGCGGTATTTAATTTGTATGCTGCTATTATGTCTCATTCTTTTATTTACAAAATCCAGAGGAGCTATTTTAATGGTTGCTATGCATTTTTTTGGATATGCTTTTCTTCGTAAAAAAAGAAGGTTTACGTTGATTAAAATTATTCCGTTAATAATTGTCTCATCTTTCTTATTATATAAAGCAATCTTTCATATTCCATTCTTATATGAATTGATTGGTTTTAGGATAGAGGGAATTTTCGGGCTCTTTAGTTCTTCTTATTCCATTGATGCAAGTTCTTATACCAGAATAAACATGATGAAATATGGGCTAGACATGTTTATAAAGCATCCTGTTACAGGAGTGGGCTTCGGGAATTATGGATATTACGCCTATAATTATTATGGTTTATTCACGGAAACCTATGCTCATAGTAACTATATTGAGATTTTGGCAGGACTGGGGGTAATAGGTATATTCCTTTATTATATTTTACCTGTACTAAGTTGTATTACACTTGGATTGGCCTTAAAAAAGACAGATGGGAGCAACAGGAAGCTATGTGCTTTCTTATTTGTGGCAATTTCGGTCAGATTAATAACAGATCTTATAAAAATTACTTATAACGATGAAGTGACCCAAATGTTAAATGTGATTTGTATCTGTGGGGGAAGTTTAATAAATAATTACAATAAGCAGGCGGGTGAAACATAGAACAATGATTGAAAATATAAATGTGAAAATAGTAAAAGCTACAAAATGGTCAACCTTAACTGAAGTTATAGTAAAGCTCCTATCTCCCATTACCAATATGATTCTGGCAAGAATACTTACACCGGAAGCATTCGGAATAGTTGCTTCTATAACAATGATAACCAGTTTGGCAGAAATATTTGCAGATGCGGGTTTTCAAAGTTATCTGGTGCAGCATGAATTTAAAACAGAGGAGGATTTAAACAATAGTACAACGGTTGCCTTTTGGTCTAATTTTACTATTTCATGTTTGATATACATACTGATATTCATTACAAGGAATCATATTGCAAATATGCTGAGAAATCCAGAGTTAGGATTTGCAATCAGCATAGCCGGTCTTAATATACTATTAACTGCTCTTTCAAGTATTCACATAGCAAGATACCGTAGGAATTTTGATTTCAGAACACTTTTTTTTATTCGGATTATAAGCTCTGGAGTTCCTTTTTTTGTAACCATTCCCATGGCATTGATTTATAAAAATTACTGGGCTCTGCTGATTGGTACTTTGGTATCCAACATAATTAATGCAGTGGGGCTTACACTTTGTTCAGACTGGAAACCGGAATTCTATTTTAGTATAAAACATTTTAAGGATATGTTTTCCTTTAGTATGTGGACATTTTTAGATATCATTACAATGTGGCTGGTATCTTATACAGGAACTTTTATAGTAGGATACTATCTGAGCGAATATTATCTTGGAATATATAAAATATCAATTACAACGGTAGACAGTTATATGAATATTATTACAGGTTCCACTGCAACGGTTTTGTTTTCTGCATTATCGCGGCTAAAAGACCATAAGCAGGAATATGAAAGAACACTTTTTAAATTTCAAAGAATGATCTCTATGTTTGTTATGCCTATGGGCATTGGACTATTCCTATACCGAAGTCTGGCAACGGATATTTTACTTGGGCCTAAGTGGTCGGAAGCAAAAGATTTTATCGGAATATGGGCGCTTATCAGTGCAATTAATGTTATATTCGGACAGAATATCAGTGATGTATTTCGAAGCAAAGGGAAACCTCAGTTAGCACTTTTGACTCAATTTATACATTTCATTATACTGGTTCCTGCTTTATACATCACTTCACAGATTAACTTTAGGGTATTGTATATATCCCGTTCCCTGATAAAACTGGAATATGTCCTGATAGGTCTGGTTTTTCTTTGGATAGTATTAAGAATTTCCTTTATAAAGATACTTAAAAATGTAGCACCTACTATGATTGCCTCTTTAGTGATGGGGGGTATAGCGTTGTTTTTACAACAGATGGGCAGTTCTGTTATTTGGCAATTTATTTCTATTATTATTTGCGCCTTGGTGTACTTTGGAATTGTTATGTCCATTCCCTCTCTACGTGATGATTTAATAGAAATTACATTTTTCAGGAAGATGGCAGGCAGGTTAAAGTTTCTAAAGAGTAAGTTGTAAAGCAGAAACGGGAAAGTAGTTTAAAGCAGGAGGGGAAAAAATTGAACATAGCTGTTGCAGGAACCGGGTACGTAGGATTAGTGTCAGGAGTATGCTTTGCTGAAAAAGGGCATAAAGTAATATGCGTTGATACAGATAAGGAGAAGATTGATCTGATGATAGCAGGAATTTCACCTATCTATGAAGCAGATTTGGAAGAAATGATGAAAAAGAATTATGCAGAAGGCCGGCTTAACTATACTACAGAATATGCTGCAGCTTACAAGAACGCGGACGCAATCTTCATTGGAGTTGGAACACCTGAACTTCCGGATGGATCTGCAAATCTTTCCTATATAGCCACTGCAGCACGGCAAATTGCAGAATCTGTAGAACAGGATTGCCTTGTAGTTGTTAAGTCCACCGTTCCCGTTGGCACCAATGATAAAGTGGAACAGTTTATTAAAGATTTTCTTACTCATGATGTGAAAGTGGAGGTGGCAAGTAACCCGGAATTTTTGGCACAGGGGACTGCCGTACGGGATACCCTAAAAGCCTCCAGAGTCATAATAGGAACAGAAAGCAAAGGTGCTGATGACAAACTGAGAAAAATTTATGAGCCCTTTGGCCTTCCCATTGTGTCCGTAAGCAGAAGAAGTGCGGAAATGATTAAATACGCAAGTAATAACTTTCTCGCCTTAAAGATTTCCTACATAAATGATATTGCAAATCTATGTGAATTGGTTGGAGCAGATATTGAGGAGGTAGTAAAGGGCATGTCTTTTGATGGAAGAATTGGTTCGAGTTTCTTAAACGCGGGTATCGGCTATGGTGGAAGTTGTTTCCCTAAAGATACCAAAGCACTAAAGTATCTTGCTAAACAATATAGTTATGATTTAAAAACAGTAGGAGCAGCAGCGGAGGTAAATAAGAAGCAAAAAACAAAACTATTTATGAAATCCTGTAAACGCCTGATTACCTTTCAGGGACTTAAAGTTGCCGTATTAGGGCTTGCTTTTAAACATGGTACAGATGATTTAAGAGAAGCACCGTCACTGGATAATATAGCCCTGCTTCTGGAACAGGGAGCTGATATCTACGCATATGATCCAGCTGCTTCCGGTAATTTAGAAAAAAAGTATCCAAATGAAATCGTATATGTACACGCTCCTGAGGAAGCACTGAAAGGAGCTAATGTATGCTTTATATTTACGGAATGGAAAGAGATTAAGGAAATTACACCTGACACCTATAAAAAATACATGAAGACACCTTTGGTGTATGATGGCAGAAATATATATAAGACCGAAGAAATGAAGAATGCCGGTGTAGAGTATTATTCCATTGGAAGATAAAGAATCATAAATATAATATAAAGGGAAGAGCTATGAGAAGGGTTAATAATAAGCTGGATTTAACAAGGACATATTTGGTAACAGGAGCAGCAGGTTTTATCGGATTTCATCTGGTAAAATCTCTTTTAGAGCAGGGAGCAGCAGTTGTAGGTTATGATAATATAAATGACTATTATGATACAAAACTAAAATATTCAAGGCTTGAGCTTTTGGAAAAGCATAATAACTTTACTTTTATAAAAGGTGACCTTGGGGATAAACAAAAAGTGGTTAAAGTATTTATGGAGTATAAGCCTCATATAGCGGTAAATCTGGCAGCCCAAGCAGGAGTCCGGTATAGCATTGATAAACCGGAAGCTTATATAGATTCTAATATCACAGGGTTTTTTAACTTTTTAGAGGCATGCAGGCATAATCCGGTGGAACATCTTATTTATGCTTCTTCCAGTTCGGTATATGGAGCTAACGAGAAAGTACCTTTTTCAACCTGTGATAAAACAGACAATCCGGTCAGCCTCTATGCAGCTACAAAGAAATCCAATGAAATAATGGCATATGCTTATAGCTATCTTTATGGATTACCTGCTACAGGGCTTCGCTTCTTTACCGTATATGGACCCTATGGCAGACCAGATATGGCATATTATTCTTTTACAAAAGCCATAATGGAAGGCATGCCAATCAAAATATTTAATAATGGAGATTCCTATAGAGATTTTACCTATATCAGTGATATTGTAAAAGGAATGGAGCATATATTGTGTAATCCCCCGGAAGAAGATGAACATAATGTAAGAAATAAAATTTATAACATTGGTAATAATAAACCAGTTAAATTAATGGATTTTATAGATATTTTAGAAAATTGTATCGGAAGAAAAGCGGTGAAAGAATACCTTCCCATGCAGCAAGGAGATGTATATGGTACATATGCGGATATCAGCGGTTTGGAGGAAGACTTTCATTTTATGCCGTCCACTTCTGTTGAACAGGGGCTAAGAAGGTTTGTGGAATGGTATAAAGGTTATATTTAATCTGCAGTTTATGAAATAACAAGATCTTACAGAACAAAAGAATAAGTATATTTATGATGGGGAAGGAGCAAGTATATGCCAAATAATAATGATATTGAAATCGATATTGGTGACTTATTCTTTTTATTATTACATAAAATGTGGTTTATTCTATTGTGGGGCATTCTTAGTGCTGCAGCAGCAATCTTTATAAGCAAGGTTTTCATAACACCAGTTTATACTTCCAGCACTAAGCTTTATATTATTAACCGGCAGAACAAAGATACAATTACCTCCAGTGATTTACAAACAGGAAGTCAATTAACCCAGGACTACAAGATACTTGTTCTAAGCAGACCAGTAACGGAGCAGGTTCTCAGTAAATTGAATTTAGATATGACACATGAAGAATTGGTATCTAATATAACCGTAAAGGTTCCGGAAAATACCCGGATATTAGAAATCAGTGTCCAAAATCCCAATCCTGAAACGGCAAAACAACTGGCAGATTCCATTGCAGAAGAATCTGCAGAGAGAATGGTATCCATACTTGAAATGGAGAAGGTCAATATTGTGGAGGAAGGAGATATTCCCTCTTTCCCAACCAGCCCCAGTATAATAAAAAATGCAATATTAGGAAGTTTAGCAGGAGCATTCATCAGTACTTTTATCATTATACTTATACATATTATAGATGATACCGTTAAGGATGTTGAGCAGATCGAAAAATATCTCGGCTTAACAGTATTGGGAACAATACCTTTGGAAACAAAGTACGCCGGAAAGATTAAGAATAAGAAAAAAGCTATAAAAAAGAGAAAAAAAGAAGAGAATATATACCCTGAAGGGATCAGCATTGAAAAAGCTTCTTTAGAATTTTCCGTGAACGAGGCATATAAAACCTTACGAACAAATATACAGTTTTGCGGAAAAGATATAAAAACAATATGTATAACAAGCAGCCTTCCTGATGAGGGCAAGACAGTGGTAGCTTTCCGTTTGGCCACCGCTTTGTCTGAAAGTGGTAAAAAGGTGTTATTTATCGATGCAGATTTACGCAAATCGGTTATTGTAAACAGATTAAAAATCAGCAATGGGGCCAATGGTCTGTCACAATATTTATCAGGTATGAGTACATTAGAAGAGGTTATTCATAAAACCAATGTGGAGAATGTTGATATTATATTTACGGGGATATTACCGCCTCATCCATCGGAAATGTTAGGAAACGAAGAATTCAAAGACTTGGTTCGAAGTCAAAGAGAAATATATGATTATATTATTATAGATACGCCTCCTCTTGGAGTTGTAATTGACAGTGCAAATGTGGCAGAGATATGTGATGGTACTATTCTGGTTATCGAATCGGGCAAAATCAGTTACCGTCTGATTCAAAGAGTGTTAAAACAATTAATAACAGGCAAAAGCAGGGTTCTGGGAGCAGTTCTTAATAAAGCAAATATTTATGGAAAAGGGTATAAGAAAAACTATTATGGAAAATATTACGGGAGATAGTCCGGTAAAGCATTGATTCCTCTTATGTATTTGTATAACTTTTTAGTACATAAATCCAGATAATTTTTTTTATAATTTATCTCTTAATTAATAAAAAGATGGGATAAAGAAGAATGCTGTTCCTTTTTGCGACCGAAAGTAGTATTTGACAACAAGGAATTTCTTGTTAAATAGAGGAAAGTAAATTATACTTTATGAGTTCTTTGTCTAAAAGCAGGCTTTGCCTATATATTAGTAATTCGAATAAAGGAGAGATTTACTTGAACCAATGGATAGACATTCATAGCCACATTCTTCCGTCGGTAGATGACGGTTCGGTGAATATAGAACAAACAAGAAATATGTTAAAGATTGCATATGAAGAAGGTGTTATACATATGATAGCTACTCCTCATTATGGGGTAGGCTGCAGGAACCCTGACATAAGCGAACTTCAAAGAAAGCTGAAGCTGGTAAGAGAAGAGGCAAAGAAAATTGATGAGAACTTTCAGATAGAACTTGGAAATGAATTGTATTACAGCGAAGATATTATTGAACACTTAAGAAAGAAGATGGCGTTAACGTTAGCCGAAACAAGGTATGTTCTGGTTGAATTCCCTGTATATGAAAGCTTTCGGAATATAAAGACAGGTCTTCATCGTCTGCTGATCAATGGATATTTACCCATACTTGCCCATATTGAAAGATATGAAGCACTTTTTCAAAACTTTGAGGAAATAGAAGAATTAATTAAACTGGGGGTATATATGCAGGTAAATATAAAAAGCCTTCAAGGAAATGTTTTAGATTCAAGGAAAGGATTTTGCAGGAAATTATTATATGAGGGATATATACATTTTCTTGCTACAGATGCGCATTCTGACCATAACAGGGATTCCAGAATGAGAAAAGCAGTGGATTACATCTATAAAAGGTACGGAAGTGAATTAGTTGACCAATTGCTGGTAAAAAACACAAAACAATTACTGGATAATAAGTATATCTATGAAGGGGACTGAATAAAGCCCTGCTTTCAATTCTTAAAAAGGGAATAAGCTATACGCTGAGAGTTCTTTTTATGAAACCGGCAGAATTAGATGTAGCTTACCTTTCAAAGCCTTTTAATCATAAATATAGTTGACATTTTCTATGATAGGTTGTAAAATATAAGTGTAAATAGAAAATAGAATAAGGAAATTCTTCGGGGCAGGGTGTAATTCCCGACCGGCGGTATAGTCCGCGACCCGAATGACAAACATGGAGGTAATAAGCTACATGATAGTCGTTCGGCTGATTTGGTGTAATTCCAAAACCGACAGTAAAGTCTGGATGTGAGAAGAAAAAGCATGTTTTTGATATGCAATTTATTGGATAATAGCCCCGATTCATAATGAATCGGGTTTTTTATTTCCAGAACATACCAAGCCGCATGATGGAACCAAGAATTTTCCTTTAAGTCAAAAGGAGATAGGAATATGAAAACAACGAAACATGAAGTTAATGCAGATGTAAGTAAAAATCATGTTAATAAGTCGGTTGCATCCGCAAAAAGTAAATCCTTTACAACAAAGGCAATGGTAACAATCAGTTTACTATCCGCACTTTCTTATGTATTTATGCTTCTTGAATCACCGCCATTCATAGGTTTCTTAAGATTGGAACTTAGCGATATTCCCGCAATTATCGGTGGATTTACCTACGGGCCAATAGCCGGCATTACAATTGAATTAATTAAGAATTTAATCAAAGCAATTACAGCTACCAAAACAGCAGGGATTGGAGAATTAGCAAACTTTGCAATCAGTGTTGCTTATGTTTTTCCCGCTTCTTTCATTTATAAAAAAATGCAGAGCAAGCATAAAACTTTTATAGCATTTGGTGCAGCAACTATATCTATGACAATTGCCGGTTTTTTAGTAAACTACTTTGTAACGGTTCCATTATATGCTTCTCTTTATGGCGGCATGGAAAATGTACTTGCAGGAGCAGCTGTAATTCCAGCTATTAAAGATAAATTTACCTTAATACTTTATGGAATTACTCCCTTTAATATTGTAAAAGGTATCTTTACAGGTCTAGTAGGTCATTACACTTATAGATTTTTAAAAAATAAGTTAGGTTCATAATAAATATTTAGTAACAAGAGACTGTACAAAACTGTCTCTTGTTTTTTTAGCCTAATCTGCTATAATTTCAACTAGAAAAGAAGATGGGAGCCCATAAAAAATTATGATAGCAGAAAGTTTTAAAACGGAAGATACCTATCAGTTGGGTATGGAATTAGGAGAGAAGGCAAAGGCAGGAGAAGTATATTGCCTTTTAGGAGATTTGGGTACCGGAAAAACTGTTTTCACCCAAGGCTTTGCCAAGGGGTTAGGTATTGAAGAACCGGTTAATAGTCCTACATTTACAATTGTTCAGGTTTACGAAGAAGGCAGGCTTCCCTTTTATCATTTTGATGTATATCGCATTGAGGACATTGATGAAATGCAGGAAATTGGATATGAAGATTATTTTTATGGACAAGGTGTCTGCCTGATTGAGTGGTCCAATTTAATTGAGGAGCTCTTGCCCGTCAATAGAACTGTAATTACTATTGAAAAAGATTTGGAAAAAGGCTTTGACTATAGAAGAATATCTATAGGTGGAATGGAGTAAACATGAAAATATTAGCGTTAGACAGTTCCGGCTTAGTTGCATCTGTGGCAGTTGTATCGGAAGAACAACTATTGGCGGAATATACAATTAATCACAAGAAGACCCATTCACAAACATTATTACCTATGCTTGATGAAATTGTGAAGATGATAGAATTAGATATTAAGGATATTGATGCTATTGCGGTGGCAGCAGGACCGGGTTCCTTTACAGGTCTTAGAATCGGATCTTCCACAGCAAAGGGATTAGGTTTGGCATTAAATAAACCAATCATTCCCGTTCCAACATTAGAAGGAATGGCTTTTAATTTATTTGGAACGGATAAATTAATCTGCCCCATTATGGATGCAAGGCGAAATCAGGTTTATACAGGCTTGTATGAATTTAAGAATACAGAATTTGTATCTGTGGAACCCCAGCAGGCAATTGGAATTGATGAAATTGCCGAAAAGATTAATGGAATTGGACGGGCTGTTATATTCTTAGGAGATGGTGTAGAAGTTTATCAGGAACAATTAAAAACACTTATGAAAGTTCCCTATAGTTTTGCGCCCCTTCATTTATCAAAACAACGTGCTGGAGCAATTGGCGCTTTAGGGGTAATTTATTTTAAGAAGGGGTTAGGGGAGGATGCGGACTTGCATCAGCCAACCTATCTAAGACTGTCACAAGCAGAGAGAGAACTGGCGGAAAAACAGCAAAGCAATAAGTGTGAACAGAAATTCTAAGTCAGCAAAGTACGATGACTAGGTATTTCTAAGTTTCGCACTGGAAGGACGCCAAAGCAGCGTTCTTCTCACTGGTTGTTTGTGCCGCTGAAGCGACATGTTTGGAAGTGAGGAAAAAGCAGATGGTTATAAGGCCTATGGAAGAAGCAGATATTCCATTTGTACATGAAATGGAATGCAGAATATTCTCCAGACCCTGGAGCAAAGAAGATTTTAGTAAATCAATACAAGAGGCTCATAATATCTACCTGGTAGTAGAACAGGATAGTAAAATCATAGCTTATTGCGGATTGTGGGGAGTTGCCGGAGAAGGACAGATAAATAATGTAGCAGTAGATTACTCCTACCGAAACAAAGGCGTTGCCAGGGAAATGCTGCAAACTCTGATAAGTATTGGAAGAAGCAAAGAGCTGGAATCTTTTACTTTGGAAGTGCGGGTAAGTAATCTGTCTGCAATTGCCTTATATCATGGGCTTGGCTTTCAGGATGCCGGAATCCGTAAAAACTTTTATGAAGCACCAACAGAAGATGGGTTAATCATGTGGCTATAGTGACAAGAATTCCCACTGTAAAAATACCACTAATAAAGGTATAATGAGAGTAAGCAGTTGGTCCAAGTTCGTAGGAGGGATAAGGATGGAAAGGAACATGAGCGCATTAAGTGGTGTAAAATCAAAGGATATAAAGTTAATCGATATGTATTGCAATGTTTGCGGAAAGAAAATAAAAACGAAGAATGGAATATTAGAAGAAGATGTATTTGAAGCTTCTAAGGAGTGGGGATATTTTTCAAAGAAAGATCTTGAAGTTCATAAATTTAATATTTGTGAAGAATGCTATGAAGAATTAATTTCAACATTTAAGATACCAATTAAAGTAATAGATAAGAAAGAAGTTTTATAATTATTAATAAAAGAAATTTAATTCATATACAAGTAAAAGGAGAAGGGAAACAGGAATAATCCCTTCTCCTTTTTCTATAAATAAATTGATTATAAATACAGGTTGTGTTACTATTTTGTATTGTAAAAAAAGTTCTCTATTCATGAACCCTTTATTGATTCTACCTATTGGTTATGCTATTATGGTGCTAAAGACAGTAAGGGGTAATCTCTTTGTTTACAGTCCCAAAAAGCGTAAGCTGGTGGAAAGAATATAAACGTTTTATAACAGATAAGGGAAATTTGAGAGTATAAAAGCAATGAAAGAGTGTATAAATATTTGAATATATAATTTGAAAATAAGTGAGGTAATTACATGTTAGATGTTTGTTTGCTTGGTACAAGCGGCATGATGCCATTGCCAAACCGATGGCTTACGGCGTTAATGACTAGATACAATGGTTCCAATCTATTAATTGATTGTGGGGAGGGGACCCAAATTACCATAAAAGAAAAGGGATGGAGTTTTCATTCCATAGATATTATTTGTTTTACCCATTATCATGGGGATCATATAAGCGGTTTGCCGGGTTTGTTATTATCTATGGGGAATGCAGACAGAACAGAGCCGGTTACCATGATTGGCCCGAAAGGTCTGGAAAGGGTTGTTAATTCACTTCGTGTCATTGCACCGGAACTTCCATTTGACATTCGCTTTATTGAATTATCGGGTCCAATGGAGGAAATACGGATAAACGGTTATGTTATTCAGGCATTCCGTGTTAATCATAATGTAGTTTGTTATGGATATAGTATTATTATAGAACGTACTGGAAGATTTTTTCCGGAGAAAGCACAGGAAAACAACATTCCTCAGAATTTATGGAATCAGCTGCAAAAAGGCACTACTATTGAGGCAGATGGGCAAATCTATACACCTGATATGGTATTGGGACCAAAGCGTAAAGGAATAAAATTAACTTATTGTACAGATACCAGACCGGTTTCTTCTATTGTGGAAAATGCAAAAAATGCCGATTTATTTATATGTGAAGGCATGTATGGTGAAAAGGACAAAGAAGACAAAGCAAGAGAGCATAAGCACATGACATTTCATGAAGCCGCTCAATTAGCAAAAGAAGCAGAGGTTCAGGAACTTTGGCTGACTCACTATAGCCCGTCTTTAATTAGACCGGAAGAATTTATAAAGGATATTAAAGATATCTTTCCTAATGTAAAAGCCGGAAAAGATAGAAAGAGCATTACGTTGCAGTTTGATCCCAATGAATGATTCTTTGTAAATTACCTTATTTGATCTTCTTAAAGACAAAATAAATAATTACAAATCCCAACTAATTTAAAAACTGGGGTGATGGGAGGCAAATATGAAGAAATCAAAAAGAAGAACCGCAAATACCAGTATGAAGAAATCAAAGAGAAGAACCGCAAATACCTTTGGAATGATGCTTATATTTGGCATAGCTATAGTAGCGATCTATTTTAGGCTAAGTACTAGTACAAAACCGATTATAGAAAAATCTTCTTCCAACAAGACGGAATTAGAGCTATTATTAACTAAGGATTTTGAGGAGGATTATCCCTCTTCTCCAAGGGAAGTCATAAAGCTATATACAAGAATTATAAAGTATTTTTATAATGAAAACCTTACAGATGAACAAGTGAATCAATTAGCTAAACAAATCTGTAATTTGTATGATGAGGAACTATTGGCTAATAATTCTTATGAAGATTATCTGTTAGAATTAAAAGTTGAAATTACTGAATATAAAAGTGCCAAACGAAATGTTATGAATGAGATAATTGAAGACAGTAATAATGTTAAATACTGGACCAAAGATGACAGAGAATATGCTTCCCTTACCGCAGGGTATACCATTAAAGAAAAAGACAGTTATTCTAAACTATATGAAGATTTTATTTTAAGAAAAGATGAACAGGGGAGCTGGAAAATATTGGGATGGAAGGCATCAGAAAAAACAAGTGCAGAATAAAACATTCCTGAGATTAGTTCGAATAAAACTTCTTAACAATAGGGGATCATGTTCCATTTCGAAGAATTCATATTAATTTCATTTTGAATTTCTTCACTCAGCATGACCATGTTTAGAAGTGGTATCATATTGAAAGAAAAATAGAAAGGTTGTCACAAAGAGATTCTTTCAAAGGTAGAAAGAAAATGTATGTATAAAAAGATGCTACAAAATTATTCTTTCAAAAGTAGAAGAAAATATATATGTAGAAAGATACTACAGAATTATTCTTTCAATGGTTGAAGGAAAATATATATGTAGGAAAATGTTACATAATTATTCTTTCAACCGGATTATTTGTGGCGGTATCATATTTACAAGGTATGATATGAATGGGTATAAAAATGAATAATAATATTAATATATTAGCCATAGAATCTTCCTGTGATGAAACAGCAGCAGCAGTCGTCAAAAATGGAAGAACTATTTTATCCAATGTAATCTCCTCTCAGATTGCTCTGCATACTTTATATGGCGGAGTAGTTCCGGAGATAGCATCCAGAAAGCATATTGAAAAAATAAATCAGGTAATAAAACAAGCGCTTTCTGAAGCCAATGTTACCCTTCAGGATATAGATGCAATTGGTGTAACTTATGGCCCGGGGCTGGTTGGTGCACTATTAGTAGGAGTGGCTGAGGCAAAAGCCATTAGTTACGGAACCGGGAAGCCATTAGTAGGTGTGCATCATATAGAGGGTCATGTATCGGCCAATTATATTGAACACAATGATTTACAACCTCCATTTTTATGTCTGATTGTATCCGGGGGTCATACCCATTTAGTGATAGTGAAAGATTATGGAGTTTATGAAATTATAGGAAGGACCAGGGATGATGCCGCCGGAGAGGCCTTTGATAAAGTGGCAAGAGCCATAGGTCTAGGCTATCCCGGCGGACCTAAGATTGACAAGCTGGCTAAAGAAGGGAACAAGAAGGGGATTGTATTTCCAAGAGCTCATATAGAAGGTTCCCCCTATGACTTTAGTTTTAGCGGAGTTAAGTCTGCGGTATTAAATTACTTAAATTCTTGTGAGATGAAAAAGGAAGAGGTAAATCGTGCCGATATTGCCGCCTCTTTTCAAGATGCAGTTGTTGATGTGTTGGTTAGGAATACTATAGCAGCAGCAAAAGATTTTAATTTAGATCAAATAGCCATAGCAGGAGGAGTGGCTGCTAATTCGGCACTGCGTAAAGCTATGAGTGATGGCTGTAAGGAGCAAGGTATAAAATTATGTTATCCTTCCCCTATTTATTGCACCGATAATGCGGCAATGATTGGGGTAGCAGCTTATTATGAATTTATAAAAGGGACAAGACATGGATTAGACTTAAATGCGGTTCCTAATCTAAAGATTGGACAGAGATAAAAACGGCATACTTTTTAACGTGTTAATATGAGGGTAAAATGATGGAAACATTATCTGAAAGGATTGACAATGGAACATAAAAAGATTGTGGCTATAATTTTGGCAGCAGGTACTGGGAAGAGAATGGAAAGTAATATACCAAAGCAATACTTGGTTCTGCAGGATAAACCAATACTGTATTATTCTTTGAAAACCTTTGAAGAAAGTAATGTAGATGAGATAATTCTTGTGGTAGGCAATGGTGAAATAGAATATTGCCGTGAAGAAATTGTTGACAAGTTTAAATTTAAGAAGGTCAGGAAGATCTTAGAAGGTGGATCAGAACGGTATCATTCTGTTTTTAAAGGATTAAATGTTATAAATTATGCAGATTATATTTTAATACATGATGGGGCAAGGCCTTTCATAAGTTTAGAAACTATTAATAGAACCATTGAAGAAGTAGGGACCTATAATGCTTGTGTTGTTGGAGTACCTTCAAAAGATACAGTGAAGATTGTTAATGAAGAAGGTATAGTAATGGAGACTCCTAACAGAGACAAGGTGTGGGCAGTTCAAACTCCTCAAGCGTTTTCTTATGAGATTATAAAAAGAGCATATGAAATGTTATTTAAGAATAATCAAGAGAACCTGAAGATAACAGATGATGCTATGGTAGTGGAATATACACTAAATTTCCCGGTTAAATTAGTTATGGGAGATTACACTAATATTAAGATAACCACTCCAGATGACCTTATAATTGGACAAAGTATTCTTAGTAGAATGTGGTAAAAAATAGTATTAAAAAAGTTTTGAAAAATACTTGACATATTCTTTTACGTTTGTTATACTGTTCAAGCAACGTCCGGAGAGGTGTCCGAGTGGTTTAAGGAGCCGGTCTTGAAAACCGGTGACTCCGTAAGGGGCCGTGGGTTCGAATCCCACCTTCTCCGCTAACAATAAGCACCAATTAATTGGTGCAATTTTATTGTTGAATATGACTTAATTATCAGCTTAATTTGGAGAAGTACCCAAGAGGCTGAAGGGGCTCCCCTGGAAAGGGAGTAGGTCGTTAATAGCGGCGCGAGGGTTCAAATCCCTCCTTCTCCGTTATAACTTATCAAGTAAAAAACTTTTAAAAAAAGTTGTTGACAAGTCCCTTTAAGTGTGATAAGATAGTCGAGCTGGTGTGAGACACCAACAATGCTTACTAAGAAGACAAGCAGTAAAAAGGTAAGCAGAAAACCTGTTTCTAACAGGTTAGAACATTGATAACTGAACAGTGAAACAACCCTGAAAATTCTAATAAAATTTTCATATTATAGAAAAGCATTGAACTTGATTCAATGACTGATTTATAACGAACCGTATCTATTTATTATAGGTACAACCTTAAAAACAGTAATGAATTAATAATTCATTGGATTTAACGTTTGTTTTAATTCTTAAAACAAGCCAATGTTAATTCTGAACGATTAAACTTTAATTTGAGAGTTTGATCCTGGCTCAGGATGAACGCTGGCGGCGTGCTTAACACATGCAAGTCGAACGGAGTTAATAAGCGGAAGTCTTCGGATGGAAGCTTGTTAACTTAGTGGCGGACGGG
>NZ_FOWD01000018.1 GCF_900115365.1 Anaerocolumna aminovalerica | reverse complement strand
CCTTAGTACGAGAGGACCGGGTTGGACGAACCGCTGGTGTATCGGTTGTCATACCAATGGCATGGCCGAGTAGCCAAGTTTGGAAGGGATAAACGCTGAAGGCATCTAAGCGTGAAGCCCCCCTCAAGATGAGATATCCCATAGCATAAGCTAGTAAGACCCCTCGAAGACGACGAGGTAGATAGGTTAGAGGTGGAAGTGCAGTAATGCATGCAGCTGACTAATACTAATAGGTCGAGGGCTTGACCTAAAGAATTGTTCATATTTGTTAAAGGTAAATGTCATTCAATGTGATAGTAATTGTCAAGTATTGGCCCAGTGGCTCAGTTGGTTAGAGCGCCGCCCTGTCACGGCGGAGGTCGAGGGTTCGAGTCCCTTCTGGGTCGTTCTTTAGAAATAAAGAAAGACAATAGTTTTATATTCCCATGGGATCTTAGCTCAGCTGGGAGAGCATCTGCCTTACAAGCAGAGGGTCACAGGTTCGAGCCCTGTAGGTCCCATTAGAACTTTTTAAAGTTCTAAAATGCCGACGTGGCTCAATTGGCAGAGCAGCTGACTTGTAATCAGCAGGTTATCGGTTCAAGTCCGATCGTCGGCTTGTGAATAAAATTATATTCATATGGACAAATTACTAATAAATTATATACTATTGTTAGTAGTTCAAAATTAATTGGATGGGTTCCCGAGTGGCCAAAGGGGGCAGACTGTAAATCTGTTAGCGACGCTTTCGAAGGTTCGAATCCTTCTCCATCCATTTTGTTTTACTAATAAATTTAGAAAAGCAAACATATATTATATCGCGGGGTGGAGCAGTCTGGAAGCTCGTCGGGCTCATAACCCGAAGGTCATAGGTTCAAATCCTATCCCCGCAACTCGAAAACTACATATGGTTTTCGCAATAGTTGCTTCGCAAGTCGAAGGCAATGCCCAGATAGCTCAGTCGGTAGAGCAGAGGACTGAAAATCCTCGTGTCGCTGGTTCGATTCCGGCTCTGGGCATTTTTTATTGGGAAATGATACATATATATACTCAATAAATTTGGGATATTAGCTCAGTCGGTAGAGCACTTGACTTTTAATCAAGGTGTCCCGGGTTCGAATCCCGGATGTCTCATATACTTATTAAAATTAAGACTGAAAAGTCTTTTTTTTATTCCCTAAAACAAACTACAGAATATGTAAATATTACAACTGTATAATGAGAATTATGTATTATTCTATCGTTTTTCTATTGAATTATAGATTTTGATATAGTATAGTATATTTGGATTAATAGTGGAATGGCATCCAAGTAACAACTCGTAAATTTTCTTCCATTAATCTTGTAATGATAATTTACAGATATTTATATAAACTTTATAGATATTTAATTGAAGGAGGATTTATAGTATGAAATTTTTTATTGATACAGCTAATGTAGAAGATATTATAAAGGCAAATGATATGGGTATCATATGCGGAGTAACTACTAATCCGTCATTAATTGCTAAGGAAGGAAGAAATTTTACAGAAGTTATTAAAGAAATTGCCTCTATAGTAGATGGTCCAATTAGTGGAGAAGTTAAAGCTACTACTATAGATGCTGAGGGTATGATTGCAGAAGGAAGAGAGATTGCTAAAATTCATCCCAATATGGTTGTTAAAATCCCTATGACAGCAGAAGGTTTAAAAGCAACAAAGGCTTTATCAAAAGAGGGAATTAAAGTAAATGTAACTTTAATATTTACGGCAAATCAAGCACTACTGGCAGCAAGGGCTGGCGCAGCTTATGTATCTCCTTTTTTAGGACGATTGGATGATATATCTACACCAGGTATTGACTTGATTAGAACAATAGCAGAAATATTCGATATTTATAATATAGATACTGAGATTATCGCTGCAAGTGTACGTAATAATATACACATAACAGATTGTGCTTTAGCCGGTGCAGATATTGCTACGGTTCCTTACGGTGTATTGGAACAATGTATAAAACATCCTTTAACAGATCAAGGTATTGCTAAATTTCAGAAGGATTATAGAGAAGTATTTGGGGAATAGTATATTTTAACCAGTTATGTCAAAGTAATCAAAGTGGTATTATAATTGTTAATAAGATTTAAGATAGCACCTTGATTTTATAATGAAATCATAAATTTTAGGAGGAAATAAAATGAGTACCATTGATTCCATGTCAATAAATGCACTTAGAGTTTTGTCGGCTGATGCAGTTCAAAAAGCCAATTCAGGACATCCCGGACTTCCATTGGGAGCTGCAGCTATGGCCTATGAACTATGGGCAAAACACATGAACCATAATCCCAAAAATCCTAAATGGCCAAACAGAGATCGTTTTATTTTATCCGGCGGTCACGGATCAGCTTTATTATATTCTTTATTACATTTATTTGGATACGGAGATTTGTCTGTAGAAGATTTATCTCAGTTTAGACAGCTGGATTCATTAACTCCCGGTCATCCAGAATATGGCCACACCGTTGGGGTAGAGGCAACTACAGGACCTCTTGGGGCGGGAATGGCTATGGCAGTAGGAATGGCTATGGCAGAAGCGCATCTGGCAGCTAAGTTTAACAAAGATAATTTTCCAGTAGTAGATCATTACACTTATGTACTTGGTGGTGACGGCTGTATGATGGAAGGCATTTCATCGGAAGCTTTTTCTTTAGCAGGTACTCTAGCTTTAAATAAATTAATTGTTTTATATGATTCCAATAAAATATCAATTGAAGGTGATACGGATATTGCCTTTACAGAAGATGTTAGAATGCGTTTTGAAGCATATGGTTTCCAGACATTGGTTGTAGAAGATGGTAATAATCCGGAGGAAATCGGTGCTGCTATAGAAGCTGCAAAAGCTGATAAAACAAAACCATCTTTAATTGTTGTAAAGACTAAAATTGGTTTTGGATGTCCTGCTAAGGAAGGTAAAGCAAGTGCCCATGGAGAACCTTTAGGAGCAGAGAATATTACCGCATTAAAAGAGAACTTAGGTTGGCCATCCATGGAGCCTTTCTATGTTCCGGAAGAAGTATATGCAAATTATAGAGCAATTGCAGAACAGAATGCTAAGGTAGAAGAAGCATGGAATGCAATGTTTAAGAAATATTGTGAAACTTATCCGGAGATGAAAGAACTTTGGGAGAAACAGCATAATTTAGATATAGCCAAAGACTTGATAAATAATGAAGATTTCTGGGCATATGAAGATAAAGCAGATGCAACAAGAAATTTATCCGGTATGGTAATCAATAGAATCAAAGACTTAGTTCCAGGTTTTATAGGCGGTTCCGCAGACCTTGCTCCTTCCACTAAAACATATATGAAGAACGAAGGCGACTTTTCAAGAGAAAATTATGAGGGACGTAACCTTCATTTTGGTGTCAGAGAACTTGCAATGGCGGGAATCGGTAATGGTCTAGCTCTTCATGGAGGATTAAGACCATATGTTTCTACTTTCTTTGTATTTAGTGATTATGTAAAACCTATGGCAAGATTATCATCTTTAATGGGAGTTCCGGTAACTTATGTATTAACTCATGATAGTATCGGTGTTGGTGAAGATGGTCCTACCCATGAACCAATTGAGCAATTAGCAATGCTTCGTGCAATGCCAAACTTTACTGTTTTCAGACCGGCAGATGCTACTGAAACAATAGCTGGCTGGTATTATGCAATAACCACAAAAACAACGCCTACCGCCTTAGTTTTAACACGCCAGAACCTGTCTCAATTAACCGGTTCCAGTAAGGATGCTTTAAAAGGCGGATATGTTATAGAGGATTCTATGAAGGAAGTACCGGATGCAATTATTTTAGCAAGCGGTTCTGAAGTTGAACTAAGTATCCAAGCAAAAGCAGAACTTTTCAAAGAAGGAATTGATGTAAGAGTAGTAAGTATGCCATCATTAGAACTGTTTGATGCTCAGCCGAAAGAGTATAAGGAAAGGGTTCTTCCCAATAGTGTAAGAGCAAGGGTTGCAGTAGAAGCAGCAATTGATTATGGTTGGGGCAAATATGTTGGTTTAGATGGAGCATATGTAACAATGAAGAGTTTTGGAGCTTCTGCACCAGCAAATCAGTTATTTAAAAAATTTGGTTTTACTGTTGAAAACGTTGTGGCAACTGTTAAATCTGTATTATAGAAATAAGTGATTTAAAGATATAATTAAAAACAGTATTGCTATATATAATAAAGTAATTAAGATAATAAAGAGTTTTTCTTTAGCTTATACGCAAAAGAAAAACTCTTTTTTGTATTGATAATAAAAGACAAACAAGTAAATTGTTTGATGATATTTTTGAAAGTCTTATTAATAAAACTATATTATTAAAATCTTTTACCTAAATTAGCTTTTTACATTTTAAAGAATCAATTCTATGTTGTAAAAAAACAAATTTTAAAAGTGTATAATTAATAGATCATATGAAAGGTAAAATTGATTATTGTTTATTAGAAATTCTTAAACAAATAAGTTGTTTACTTTATCGTACAATCACAATATCAGACGCTTTAGCGCAGATGAAAAAAGTATTGTCTTTGAGAAAAGATACTATTGATGAAATGCTATGAATGTAGAATGTATTTTAGGTTTTATTAAAAATAATATTGATTAATTCATACCTTTTATTCTCTGTTAATTCACTTGTTTTCTATTAAACGCTACATTGCAAATAATTACTAGATATTGTATAATCATTTTAAAAATATAGTGTTTTAAATAGAATTTTATCTAATTATGGAAAGGGGGAGATGTTATTGTCAAAATTAGATGAAAGTTAAAGTAGAGATTTCTTTATCAAACTACACTTTAGCTAGAATATTTTGAACGAGCAATTAATGTAATTTGTTCTATGTATTCAAATGAGAAGTTGTTTTACACAATTTAATTTGACCGGATGGAATTATAAACTTTTGAAATAATGAATTAAACATACTTACTGCAATTTCAAGTGATTGATAAGAATTAGTAACTAATGATTAGATTCCATTATATTTGGATCTATTACATTTCGGAGGTGTATTATATGAAATTATATTCTTTTACCTGCTTATTACCTGAAGAGCTTCAGATGAAATATTATGAATCAATAATACGGGATGGATTTATTAGTGACGATTTATGGGATAATATTAATGACTATATTAAAAGTACATTTAAAAAAGTGGATAATTTGGAAGATGAAATTAAAGATGTTCTAAAAAATTTAAATACTGATAATAGGAAGGTATTATATGAAATAATTAGATCAAATAATAATTCTCTATATCAGAGTATTTCATCTAAACTTTTAAATTTTGAAGATATTGTTAATGTTGATTCAAAATTACTAAAAACAGTCTTAGATAAATATAGTACGGAAGATGTATTTAAGGCTTCAATGGCTTCTTCCCCAAAAGTTAAAGATATTATTTTATCATTAATTGAAGAACGAGATTCTACAAATATTAGAAAAGAAAGTGTACCTATTTCGGAAATAATTAAAATACAAGATAGAATGATTCAAGATATTAATGATATAAGCGCTTAAAAATAGTAACGTAAAAGTTTATGCGATCTTTAAAGTTGGCAATAAATAATTTACTCCAGGCAATAAGTCTTTTACTTAATAAATTTTAGGATGGGATTCTTTGAAACCCATCCTATTTTTATTCAATTTCTGTTTACTATTTTGTATTATAAGTCTTAATTCACTATTTCCAAATGGATTTTCGCCCATATAAAGGTCTGTCATTGAATTGTCAGGATGTACTTCCGATTTTAGTCACACTTTTCTAATTAAACTTTAATTTATACATATTGCAATCATTTAGAAGAACCGATAGAATAAGAATTAAAGTAAAATAATGCATTTAAAATAAATAAAAGTTAATATATCTAATATGAGAGGAGTAAGGAATGGCTAAGATACTAATTATTGAGGACGAAAATAAAATTGCTAGATTTGTGGAATTAGAGTTAAAATATGAAGGTTACGAAGTAGAAATTGCATCGGATGGCAGGACGGGTTTGGAAATGGCATTACATGATAATGTTGACCTTGTACTTTTGGATATTATGTTACCGGGTTTAAGCGGGATTGAGGTTTGTAGAAGAATTCGGTTAGAGTCAAGGGTTCCTATTATTATGTTAACGGCAAAAGATGATGTTACGGATAAAGTAGCAGGCCTGGATACAGGGGCAGATGATTATATGACCAAGCCTTTTGCCATAGAAGAACTGTTGGCACGTATTCGTGTTGCCTTAAACAGACAGTCCAAATTACATCAGCCTAAGGTAGATATATTACAAATAGGGGAATTAAAATTAAATTTAACAAGTCATAGTGCATTTTATGGTGAAGATGAAATAGTCCTTACTAAGAAAGAATTTGAGCTATTGGAATATTTATTAAAAAACAGGAATATTGCTATAACCAGAGAACAGTTACTGAATAATGTTTGGGATTATGAATATTTGGGGGATACCAATGTGGTAGATGTTTATGTCCGCTATCTAAGACAGAAGATTGATGATAAATACGGTATCCGCCTAATAAACACAGTACGAGGGGTAGGGTATATAATTAAGGATGAAAAATAGATTAGTAGAAGCAATACGGCAATTATTAATTAAAATTATACTTCCCTTAAGGAAGAAAAAGGAAACATTTCTGGGGCAGTTTCGTTTTTCTATAGAATTTCGTATTTCCCTGCAATATTTAAAATTATTGCTGATTAATGGTGTAATATTTATGGCAGCAATTTCACTGTTGTATTATTTAGCCGAATGGCGAAACTGTGAAAATAAAGCCCAAACTATAATCAATCAGTTTATGTCAAATGTAGAGGAAGAAGAAACTTTATATAATATATATCAAAGTAGTACATCAGGAAATGGAGAGATTAGACATAGCCAGTCTATAAATCCTTATTATATAGAGGGAATATCATTTAAAGTATATAACCTAACCACCAATAAGGAATTGTATAATGATATTTCATATGATATATCAGAGAAAAAGATGATATTAAATAAGGTATATTCAGAAGATAAAGTTGGCGATGAGCCAATGAAACTGATTATTTACGAAGAAAAGGAAACTGTTAACAATAATGAAACATATATATTTCATTTTCAATATGATTTTGCCCAGGCTAGCAGTAAGTTGTACTGGTTAATAATAAATGTGTCCATAGTTTATCTGGTACTTGTATATATTATTATTCATAGGGGAAAGAAAAGTGACAGAAAACTGTTTCAACCTATTTATGAGATGTCCGCAACTGCCAATAAATTAACGGTGAATAATCTCAATAGTGAAAGATTAAATGTAGAAGGAACCAAGAACGAACTAAAAGACCTGGCAATGGTTATTAATGCTATGCTAGACCGTATTGAAACCTCTTATGAAAGCCAGAAACAGTTTGTTTCGGATGCCTCTCATGAGCTTCGTACCCCTATTGCAGTAGTACAAGGATATGCTAATTTATTAAATCGCTGGGGTACCAAAGATGAAGATGTATTAATGGAATCCATTGAAGCAATTAGCAAGGAAGCTAAATCCATGCAGGATTTAGTGGAAAAACTTTTATTTTTATCCAGACATGATAAGAAGACTTTAAAACTTGTGAAGAAAAGATTTAATATGTGTACCGTTGTGGAAGATATGGTAAAGGAAACCCGTTTGGTAACTACCAATCGACATATTGAAAGTCCAATACTTGAAAATGTAATTGTATATGGGGACAAGCAGGCACTAAAACAGGCCATACGTGTATTTATTGATAATGCTGTAAAATACACGAAAGAGGGGGATACTATAACCATAACATGCGAAAATAAAAGCGGAGATTGTGTTATAACAGTACAGGACACAGGTATTGGTATGACAAGAAAAGATGTAGATAATATTTTTAAACGATTCTACCGTTCAGAACATGTTAGAAATGAAAAAATCAGCGGTCATGGTTTAGGCTTATCTATTGCAAAATTAATTATAATGGGACATACAGGAAAAATCAAAATCAGGTCTCAATTTACGAAAGGAACTACTTTTACAATTACCTTACCACGAAGAAGACATTAATATAATTCAGTAAAAGGTTCAATTAGATAAAAATAGATATAGGTAAAAATGTTAGGACTATTAAAAATCCATCCCTATTTCAGACATATGAAATACGCCCCCTGCTGTAGACAGTTAACTCTTTAACTTCTACAACAAGGGGCGTATTTAATGATCTTAATTCGGAAGTAATATTTGAATATAAAAGTCAGTTTTGATGTTACCCATCAAAAGAATACTATAAATTCAATACATACAGTTCTTCATCATCCCAAATTTCGCCTGTACTTACAAATTCGAATTTTTCATACAAGTGTTTTGCCTTTATGTTTTCAGGATCAGTAGATAAATAAATTTCATTACATTTATATTTATTCTTAATCTCTTCAACTATCAAGGATAATGCCTGTTTTCCATATCCTTTTCCCTGATGTTTTCTATCAATCATAAATCTGCAAAGCTCATAAAAGTTTCTCTCTTCACAAAACCCATACATGGCAAAACCAATTAGTTCACCTTCATGCTCAATAGCTTTTATTTTCCATTCATCTTCATAAATTGATTGTAAAATGGAATATGCATTAGAGGCTACAAATTCTTCGCAAATTGTATTACTATTATCAGTATTAGTAGTTAAGAAAATTACCTTTTCCCAATTATCTTTTGTTATATCAACAAGCATCATCCCTTTATCCTCCCAGGAAAATATTACTATTGCTTCATTATAATATATTTAACATTATATCAAGTAGCTGGCGAAGAATTGATTGTATCATTAATTATAAGATTCTTCGCTTATTCTAAAGTGAATAAGCGAAGAATAACAAACCATTTTAACTTATTTCATAATATCACATTATATATTTTTGAACTGAGCCATATACAATTCATAATACATTCCCTTTTTCTCCAATAATTCCAGGGCACTGCCTTCTTCTTTAATGCCGCCATCATCAATTACAAAAATACGGTCTGCCTTTTGAATGGTTGAGAGACGGTGTGCAATAACAAAGGAGGTTCTTCCTTTTAATAATGCTTCGATTCCTTGCTGTACCAAGATTTCAGTATGAGTATCTATACTGGAGGTAGCTTCATCAAGAATTAATATTTTAGGCATGGATACCATGGTTCTGGCAAATGCTAATAGCTGCCGTTGACCTATGGATAATCCGGAACCTCTTTCTTTTAGTTCTGTTTCATAGCCCTTTTCTAATTTCATAATAAATTCGTGAGCATGAACTGCTTTGGCAGCAGCAATAACCTCTTCGTCTGTGGCATCTAATTTGCCATAACGAATATTATCCTTTACAGTTCCTGAGAATAAGAAATTATCTTGAGTCATAACACCCATCTGCATTCTTAAACTTTCAATGGTTACGTCTTTTACATTGTAGCCATCAATAATGATATCACCTTCCTGAATATCATAAAAACGGCTGATAAGATTAACAATGGTTGTTTTTCCGGCACCGGTCGGTCCTACAAGAGCTATAGTTTCACCCGGCTTTATATGAAAGTTTACATCATTTAACACCTTCGTATCTTTATCATAAGCAAAGGATACATGGCTAAAAACAATATCACCTTTAATTTCCGGTATATCAGTTACTTTTTCTTTGTCAGATATATCCGGTTTGGTATCTAATATTTCAAAGATACGTTCCGCACCAGAAATATTGGTTACTAACTGGTTATAAAAGTTACTTAAATTCATAATTGGTCTCCAGAACATGGATATGTAGGAGCCAAATGCAAGTAAAGTTCCGATTGGAACGGATTCTCTGCCAATCATTTTAACACCAACATAATACAAACATACAGTTCCAAGTCCCCAGCAAATATCAATAGCAGAACCAAAAGCATCGTTTAACAGAATTGCATCTATAAAAGAGCCTCTATGTTCCTTTAGCAGTTGATCAAAGTCCTCCTCGGTTTCCTTTTCAGCCGTAAAGCTTTGAATAATACGCATGCCGGATAAATCCTCATGTATAAATGCATTTAAGTTTGAACTTTTCTTACGGTGAATCTGCCATCTTACATGGGAGTAGACCTGTATAAACCACATGGCTATAATTAACAATGGCAAACTAATTAAAGAAGCCAGTGCAAGCTTATAATTTTTTACCAACATGATAGTTACTACTCCGCAAATAGATATAAAGTCTGGAATTAAAGTAGTAACACTGTTGGATAAAACATCTTTTAGTGAATTCACGTCACCAATAATACGTGCCAGAATCTTTCCTGTTGGCCTGCTGTCAAAGAAACTAAAACTTAGTTTTTGTATATGTTCATAAAGTTCCTGTCTGATTGTCAGTAATACATTATTGGAGATTCTGGACATAATGTAGATTCTTAATTTTACCATGCAAACAAAAATAATATTCATGATTACAGCAAAAACGCCAAGTTTAATTAATCCGTTCATATCTTTATTTGCTATATGAACGTCAATGGCACGTTCAATAATTAAGGGATTAATTAAAGTTATAGCTACAATACAGCCCATAATGAAAAGTACAATTGCAATTTCCTTTTTGTATACAAGTAAATATTTAAATAGTCGAAGGAGAGTTGCAAGTTTCCCTTTACTGCTTACCGATGCTTCATCATCACGTGTGGCATTTATAGACATTATATCACCTCCCTGGGTGTAAATTCAGGTGTCTGTGTAGAAAGAGAATCTAAGTCATCTCCATTTAATTTATCAGCACCCATATTATATTCTTTCATTTCTTTTAGAAAATCATCATTTAAGATATCTCCATACTGTGCCATATATGTTTTATAATACAGGCCTTTTTTCTCTAATAAATCCTCATGAGTACCTCTTTCCGCTATGGAACCGTCCTCCAGAATAATGATTTCATCTGCATTACGAACAGCGGAAATTCGGTGAGCAATGATTATTTTTGTAGTATCATTCAGCTCATTTAAGGATTGTTGAATAGAATGTTCTGTTTCCATGTCCAGAGCAGAGGTAGAGTCATCCAGTATAAGTATTGGATTTCTTTTAGCCAATGCTCTTGCAATACTGATTCTTTGTTTCTGACCGCCGGATAAACCAACGCCTCTTTCACCTATAATAGTATCATACTGCCGATCCATTCTTTCAACAAAGTCTTTTGCCTGTGCATAATCAAGTGCAAACATTACATCATCTTCACCTACATATGCACGTTTTCCTAGTTTTACGTTTTCACTTACGGAATCAGAGAAAAGGAAAACATCCTGCATAACTAAGGAAATGTTACTGCGCAGTTCATTTAATGTTAAATCTTTGATGTTAACACCGTCTAATTTAATATCTCCTTCATCAGTATCATAGAATCTTTGCAGTAAGTTTACAATAGTAGATTTACCTGCTCCTGTTGCACCCATAATACCAATGGTCTTACCTGCTTCAAGTTTAAAGCTTACGTCAGATAATATCTGTTTCTTATTCTGGCTAAAGGAAACATGATTGAATTCGATGTGGCCCTTTACTTCATTTAATATTACTGGGTTATTAGTTTCCTGAATAACAGGTACTTCTTCATAAATCTTTTTAATTCTTTTATTGGATGCAAATGCAGAAGCAATATCATTGGCTAACCAGCCCAGCATTTCCATAGGCCATACAATGTTAGTAGAATATTCTGTAAAGGCTCCTAAAGTACCAAGGGTTATTTCACCTTGTATAACTAAAATACCACCATAAAGAATAACTAAAACTGGCATAAGTTTAGATATAAACTGAAAAAATGGATAATACTTTACAAGAACCTTCGATTGTTTCATATTTAAGTCATAATATTTTTTGTTATGAGACAGGAATTTTTGTATCTCAAACTTTTCTCTGGCAAAGGCTTTTACAGTTCTTACACCGGATAGATTCTCTTGTGCTACTCTATTTAAGACAGCATTTTCTTCACTGATATCTTCATAAACACTACCCAGTTTATTCTCCATTAAAACTGCCAGAAGACCTACTAAAGGCATGGCTATTAAAGGAATAATGGTTAACTTAAAGCTAAGATTAATCATACAATAGATAACCAAACTGGTATGAATCACTACTTCTACTACTAACATACCTACAAATCCCAATGCGCCCCATAGCTTATCCACATCATCTTTCACTCTTGACATTAACTCACCGGAATTTGTTTTATCAAAGAATTGGACAGACAATCCTTGTATATGACAAAATAGAGTTCTACGAATGTCGCAGGCGATTTTTGAACTTACAAAGTCAAAGGTCAATTCCTTTAAATATTGAAAGATACACCTTCCAACTCCAACTAAAAGGATACCTAATAAAAGTTTGGTAAGAAGTTCTAACTTTCCACCCTTTATAACATCATCAATAATACGTTTGGTAATCTGTGGTGATAATAAATCCAGTGAAACACTGATAACCATACATATGATGCCGAATACATAGGAATACCAATATTTACGTATATAACTTGATATTTTTTTCATAATTTCCCCCATTTCAAATGTACCTATCTTATAGATAAGTACGGATTTCTTACTTTCCTCTAAACTAAGAGCAACCTTTTTTGGGCAAAAAATAAGCCGTAAGGTAAGATACCCACGGCAAATACACGAATCCCTTTAAAAAATTATAAACCTGCACAAAAGCATAAATATGCAGCATTTCAAATTATAAGGTCAATCCTATTTCAGAGGTAAACTTACATAATGTGTTACATATAAAATTGTTGTTGTTACTATTACTAAACTTAATCATGATTTTACCTCTCTTTCTTTTATAGTCTTTCCATATTATAGCACAGATGTAAAGAAAGTCAATAAATTTATTTAAAATTTATAAAATTTATTAATAAATATAAACCAAGCTTATAAAACAGAAGAAAGATTGTTGCTTAAAACCAGCTCTTTACAGCTGTTTTTATTTATCTAAGGATAATAGTTTTCATGGACCCTGATTATAGATTTCTTTATATAAAGTGTACATATTTTGAGAAAAATATTTTTTGCCTATAGGGATTATTTATAAAAAAAGTAGTTTATGAATTAAAATTAAATAAACATTAATATTTTATTAAGTCTTTAATTATTCAAAGATTGTTCATAATTTGGTGTTATAATTTAACATGTAATAAGTTCTTTACATAGCCAAATCAAGGATGGAATTTTAGTAACAAAATTGAAATATCAGATTAAAATATAAAGGACAGCGTTTTTAATTGATGAAATGTTTTAAGTAAAAAAAGATAGAAGTTTGAAAATAAAAATAGAAGATAAACAATAAATAAAAGTATCTAGTATGAAACGAAAAGAACGAAAAGACTGATTATGATATATAAGAGTAAAAAGAGATATTTGAATTTATGGAATATTGGGGAAACATATAGGAGGAAGTTATGGATTTACCTATGTTTTACAATGAAGAAGAAGAATGGAAAAAGGTCATGCTTATGTATGATTCTGCATTAAGAGAAGTAAACACTAGAATTGAAATATTAAATAATGAATTTAAACTAGCACATCAGTATAATCCAATTGAACACGTTACATCACGTATTAAGACACCGCAAAGCATAGCAAAGAAAATGCGCCACAACGGAAGAGAGTTAACGGTAGAGAATATTGTAAAATATATTAACGACGTTGCAGGAATTCGAATCATTTGCTCGTTTACTTCAGATATTTACCGTATCGCAGACCTGCTAGCCAAGCAAAGTGATGTACAGGTATTAAAAGTAAAAGACTATATTATGTGTCCGAAAGAAAATGGCTACACCAGTTACCATATGATAGTGTCCGTACCAATTTATCTGTCCAACACCATGATAAATACAAAGGTAGAGGTACAGATTCGAACCATTGCCATGGATTTTTGGGCAAGTCTGGAACATAAAATATACTATAAATTTGAAGGTAATGCACCGGAACGAATTCGCAAGGAATTAAGAGAATGCGCGGATATCGTTGCCTTTCTTGATCAAAAAATGTTATCTATCAACGAAGAAGTAAAAACTTACAGCAGCCTTGAAGATAAAGATGCCCAATACAGGGAAATTGTATCGGACACCTTTCAGCACATGATTAAAGACTCTTACGGAACCGTAGTGGATGAAGAAGAGTCTGTCAGCTATGCCCAAAAAGAAGTTAGCGTTGTAGAAGAATCTGAACCGCCCTCACCGAAAAAGGAAGATAAGAAAACAAATCATGCAGCTGAAACAAAGAAGAAGGAAAAAAGATCTAAGATATTTAAATTTATTTAGAGGAAGCTTTGCCATATAGGTTATTTAGACCTTGGAGAGTAGGGGAGGCTGTGTAGTTCTTATTACCTATGGAACAAGAACCACACAGCCTCCCCTATATTCTAAGGTCTAGACACTTCCTATTAGGCAAAGCGTCCTACTGCAATATTTACAACTTAATTTTAGACAACAAACTTCCCAATCCTGTAGACGCTTCTTCACCTGAAGTATATTCGAATGGTACATCCTCCACAGCTTCTACTACTTCTGCGTTTTCCTCCACTGCCCTCATACTTAAACTGATTTTACCATCTTTTATGTCTGTAATTTTTACGGTAACTTCTTCTCCTTCTTTGATAATTTCGTTAGGGGATTTAATTCTTTTACCGCATATTTGAGAAATATGAACTAATCCGGTTAATCCGTCACCAATATTGATAAATGCACCGTAAGGCATAATTTTTTCAACGGTTCCGGTGGTAACCACACCTTTTTGAAGCCTGGATATTTTACTGTTTCTATCCGCCTCTTCTTTTTTTCGTTCCACTTCTTTACCGGATAAAACCAATCTGCTATTTTCTTCTTCAGCTGTTATAACTATAACTTCCACTTCTTTATTCACCCAGGATTCCAAATCTTCCACATAATTAAGAGAAAGCTGAGAAGCAGGGATAAAGCCTCGGATTCCTTCCAAATATGTTACAACACCGCCATTGACAGCTTGGGCAATTTTTACCTTCTTTACATCTTGACTATCCATGTATTCTTTTAGTTTTGTCCAGGACAGAATGTTATCGGCATCTTTCTTTGATAACAATATATTTCCTTCACCATCATCTTCTCTTATAACAACACCGTAGATTTCTTCACCAACTGTAATGTCGGCTTTAATTGAGAATCGGGGATCATTACTAAGATCTTCTAATCGAATAATACCTTCGGCATAATAACCAAGGTCAACGGTAACTTCCGTTTCAGAAATACCGATTACGGTTCCTTTTAGAAGCTCGCCTTCATTTACTTTATGAAGGGAACGGCTGATCTCTTCTTCAAAATCGTTCATAGAGGGGACTTCTTCCGGAATCGTATTTTCTGCATTTACAGATTCATTTTCCTGTAATTCTTCCTTATTTAGTTCTTTTTTTTGAATATCCTTTTCTAAATCGTTCATACAATGCTCCTATCCGTGTTGATCCACATTTTTTCTGATACTAATCTTTGGTCAGAATGAAAAAGTTTTCATAATGTTAAACATTATACCATAATAATACTGATTTTTCTAGTAATAATCAGATTGCGATGGGGTTATTTGTATGATAAAATATAAGTACTTCTATAGGCAATGTAATATTAGTGAAACGAATCTTAATAATTAATTTTATAAAGAATCGCTATTAATGTGATAAGGAATGAGGAAATTCAATGAGTGATGCAAATAGATTTCATGAAATGCTTTCAGATATTATGGAAGTTGCCAGAGTACAAGGCAATCAGCTAACTATGGAGGATGTAAAGTCTTTATTTGGCGACATGAATTTGACCGAAGAGCAATACGATCATATTTACGCATATCTAGCCGCAAATAAGATTAAAATTAAAGGTTATGTAAATTCTGCCTCCCTATATACAGAAGCCATAAATCAAGAAAAAATAAGAGAAGAACATTTAGATAAAGAGGTATCGGAACAAAAAGCTTCAACTACTTCACAGGATAAGAATACATTACAGGAAGAAGATTCCGTCTATCTGAAGATGTATCTGGAAGATTTAGAAGGCATAAAGGATTGTACACCAGAAGAAGAATCGATACTGATTGAGCATATTATGAAGGGGGATTTCCCTGCAAAGCAGCGCTATATTGAAGGAAATCTAAGAAATGTAGTAAAAATTGCTAAGGAGTACAGGAATCAGGGCGTTACTTTGGAAGATTTAATTCAGGAAGGAAATATAGCTCTTATGGGTGCTTTAGAACATCTTCAGGAGTTTTGGAAAAAGGAAACAATAGGGGAACAAATAGCTCAGTATGTCAGAAACTTTATAGAAGCTGTTATTAAAGAAGAAAAGGAAAGCAGCAGTTTCGGAAACAGTATGGTTGACAAAACCAATTTTCTTAACAGTGCAGCTAAAGAACTGGCAGAAGATTTAGGCAGGGAAGCGGATATACATGAATTAGCTGGGTATACAAAATTACCGGAAAAGGAAATTAAAGATATACTCAGTATGTCAGGGGATGCAGTAAAGATAAGTATTCATCACCATAGGAAGGATGGAAAGAGTGAAGGCATATGAGAGAGGTAATAAGTTTTATTTATTAAGGCATTTTTCAAATGTGAAAGATAATTTAGAGAAGAAAAGACCTGTTAAATGGCATAACATATTACAGAAAAAGCGGATATGGATACTTATTTTGATTCCCGTTGCTTTGGTTGTATTGTTTCTGGCACGGGTGAATCCATGGATTGCGGAATATATTTTTGCCAGAGGAATTTATAAGCAGCTGGCACAAGTATTCAGTCTAATGGCTGGTATTGTACCATTCTCAATTATGGAAGCACAGGTAATTTTGCTTCCCATATTAGCTGCCATTTTATTTCTCCGCTTCTTATGGAGAATCATAAGCAGGATTTATAAAAAAGAAAGTGACTTAGGCTATATAATTGCACATGGCTTATTGAATGGAGCCTGTATATTCAGTATTGCTTTATTCTTATATGTTATATTTGCAGGTGTTAATTATCATAGATATTCTTTTGCCGCTTACAGCGGGTTAGAGGTAAAAGAGTCTAGCGTAGAGGAACTTTATAATTTAAATGTTGCACTAGCTAAAAATGCATCGGATATTCGAAACACTCTGCATTTGGAAGGCGCAGAGGATGAGAATGGTGTGATTCAGTTTAGCAGTGACAATTGGGGTGAATTGGGAGTAGAAGCAGCAAAGGCTTTTGATAAAGCGGCTGAAAAATATCCTGTATTAAAGGGAAAGTATGGAACTCCCAAACCGGTTTTTTTCTCCAGGTTTATGTCCAGAATGGAGATTACAGGTATCTATTGGCCTTTTACGCTGGAGGCAAATATAAATGTTGATACTACAAAACATTCAATTCCCGCTACTATGGGTCATGAATTAGCCCATTTAAGGGGTTTTATGAGGGAAGATGAAGCTAATTTTATAGCATATCTTGTTTGTAAAGAATCGGATAATCTATTGTTCCAATATAGTGGAGCCATGCTGGCTCTGTCCTATGTAAGCAATCAATTATATAAGGAGAATAGTGAGTTGTATTACAAAGTTGTAGACCTTTACAGTCCTTATATGATAGCAGATCTTAGAGAAGAATATTATTATTGGAATCAGTTTGAAGATACGGTAATCAGTACCATCTCAAATTCCATGAATGATACGTATTTAAAAGCAAACAGGCAGGAAGACGGAGTGAAAAGCTATGGAAGAATGGTAGATCTTTTGCTGGCTGAATACCGGGCAAGTAAGGAAATGGTTAATTGAAAATAGAAAAGCACAAAAAAAGACAAGCCTATCTGGAATAAAGATAGGCTTGTTTTTCTTTACCAACTTTTTTGATGGCACCAACATAATTTAAGATGTTTAATGCGGAGAAGGCGTACTTTTGGCTGAGACCGGTAACTTTTTTAAAGTCCATTGTTGTAAAATTATCATTCAAGCTGGGAGGTATTAGTTTTTTATATTCAGTAAGGTCCCCAATATATATTTCCTCCACCAGTTTTGATGGAATGCCGTCACTTCTGGTGGAGCCTTTCTTTTTATCCTTGCTCCAGCCGTTTAAAAGACGGTATTCCTCTAAGTCCAGGAGAATGATATGTAACTTTAGATTAGGATGTAATAGATAATTTTTAATCTTATAAAGTTCGGGGAAAATCATATAAGGAGATCCTTTTTTAGGGGATTTTCTAGGGGAACTGATTTCGCCGGTTTCTTCATTTACCCATCGCAGCATCTTTATATGAGGTATGGGGTAAACAATGGTTACCGGTTGTAACTCTAAGAATACCTCTAATTTTCTTCTTAGTTTATCAAAGTTTCTCGTTTGAATTTCAATAATTTCCTGATTATTAAATATATCCGCATAAAAATTACCTATTTTAATTTCATGAGAGGAAGTATCAGGAGCTAAATAGTTTTTAATAACGGCATGAATGGTCTTTTCGCTCAATGTACCAATCTCATGGCTTTCTTTAATTTGGTTTATTACTCTATCACAGGCTTGTTGAAATAAGATTTGGTTCATGGGAACCTCCGGAATTAATATAAATTAAATAGCCAGCGGATTCTAATGGATTGCTGGGAACATAAACCCGCTTTATATTCATGATAATAAAACGTAATGAGGAAAATGCAAACTTGCATTTCCCAGTGAAGTGCCAAGATCATGAATATTTATGTTCATGATATAATACATAGATAATCTAGTCAAGTTAGGAAAAAACTATTGTTTAGTTATGAAACATGGCTTATAATACCTATAAGATTGCATGGTAAAATATAGAATACTGAATTTGGAAAGGAAAATTATATGACACAAAATATAGCAGCAAAAGAATTAATAGATTATATAAATTCAGCAACTTCTCCTTATCAGGTTGTTGAAAAGGGAATAGAGACACTTAAGTCAGCTGGCTTTAAAGAATTGAATATGAAAGAGAAATGGAATTTAAAAAAGGGAGAAGGGTATTATATAATGCCTTATCCCACATCCTTGTTTGCATTTACAGTAGGCAATCAGTGGGAGGAAGGACAGACTCTACGGATCGGGGCGGCCCATACGGATCATCCTTGTTTTCGGATCAAACCGAAAGCAGAATTAATCTCCGGTGAATATCTGAAGCTGAATACGGAAGTATATGGAGGTCCCATTATTAATACCTGGCTGGACAGACCATTGTCAATAGCAGGAAGGGTTATGTTAAAAAGCAAAGATCCTTTTCATCCCATAGCAAGAGTACTGGATATGAAAAGACCGGTTATTACCATACCCAATCTTGCAATTCATATTAACAGAGAAGTAAACAAAGGTGTTGAATTAAATAAACAAATCGATACCATTCCACTCATAGCCATGATGAAGGAAAGTTTAAATAAAGACAGATTTTTCATGCAGTACCTGGCGAAAGAATTAGAGGTTAATGAGGAGGAAATCTTAGACTTTGACATGTATATTTATAATGCAGAAGAGGGCTGCGTAATCGGAATAGAGGAAGAGTTCATATCCTCACCCAGATTAGACAACCTTACTTCCGTATGGGCATTGTTAAAAGGAATTATACAAGGTAAGAGAAGCACAGGAATTAATGTTATTGGTTTATATGATAACGAGGAAATCGGAAGTAACACAAAGCAAGGTGCTGACTCAGCTATTCTGAATATGATTTTGAAAAAGGTTTATTCCGGATTAGGAGTAAAGGATGAGAATGCCTTATATGAAGCTATGGCAGATGGATTACTGTTATCTGTAGATGTAGCCCACGGACTTCATCCAAACAAACCGGAGAAATACGATCCCACCAATATTACACCTTTAAATGGCGGCGTGGTATTTAAAATTGACAGTAATCAAAAATATTCTTTTGATACAGAAGCCATTGCAATTATTCAGCAGATATGTGAAACATTAGGTGTTAAATATCAGAAGTTTGTAAAACGTTCCGATATGCCTGGAGGCGGAACCTTAGGGCCCATCATATCTTCCTGGCTTCCTATGAAGACGGTAGACCTTGGAGTTCCTTTACTGGCCATGCATTCTGCCAGGGAAACTATGGGTGTTTATGACCAGGAGCAGTTAGAGAATTTATTAAAAGGATTTTTTGGTTTAGAATAGAAACACTGATTTGGTAAAAATAACAATAATAAAACAAAATGTACACTATCTATTGACATATCTCACAATAAATGTTATTATCAAATAAGTCGATACGCGAAGGTATTGAACTAGAGGATGTAAGCGCGTTGGGGAACGTGAGAGGGCAGAAACTATGATAAAATAAGGCTAACTGATACGTGTACTTGGAGTTCGGGGTACATCTTTAGTTAGTCTTATTTTATTTTTTATTAATAAGTTAAAGGCGGAGATATATGTTTGTTAAAATAGCTGTTTGTGATGATGATTCTATATTTCTGGAAAAGCTGGTAAAGCAGATTTCACTGTTATTTCAAAGGGAGGAAAGCTCCTGGGGGCTGAAATATCAGATAGATTCCTTTCAGGATGGTGCCAATTTATTGGGCAACTGGGATAATGAGGTTTATGATATTTTATTTCTGGATATAGAAATGCCAAGCGCTTCCGGAATTCAGGTTGCAGATAAGGTTCGTATGAGAAACCCCTATGTTAAGATTCTATTCATTACCAATCGGGAAGATTTGGTGTTTCATTCCATTCAGTACAGGCCATTTCGGTTTATTCGTAAGAATCATCTGGATAACGAATTGCCGGAAGCAGTTAAAGCATTGATTGAAAATTTACACAAAGAAAATAAATATCTTACAGTCAGTTTTAACGGTGCGGAAAAAAATATTAAAATAATTGACATTCATTATATAGAAAGCTGTAAGCATGATATATACATATACACATTTCACGATACTTTTAGGATCAAAAGTAACCTTACCAAGTTGGAAGATCAATTAGAAGCACATGGATTTATTAGAACTCATAGCGGGTACGTTGTAAATTCCCGTTATGTATTTTCTGTTGAAAAGACACAGGTTGTTTTAAATGACGGAAGAGAAATTCCTTTAAGCAGATACCGGACGGAAAGGGTGAAACATAAGCTTCAATTATATGGGCGAGGGACAGAAGAATGAATTGGATGGTATTAGAAGTGGTGCCAACTTTTTTTGAATGTTTTATTTCAACAGAGTTTATAACCAAATACTTAGGATTTAAAGCCAAAAAGGCAGAGTATTATATGGGTTTTATTATTACCTTCCTCCTTGGAATAGTGTCTACTTTAGTAATGAACCATCTTACTTTATTTGAAGGTATTGGAGGGTTGATTTACCCTGCCATTATAGTTTGCTACGGAATAATATGTTTAAATGGTTCTATATTTGAAAAGATCATCATTGCCTGTATTGACAACGGACTTAATATGTTAACCAGTGTTACGGTATTGACAATAATCAATTATATTTCATCTTCCAATATCAGTGAGTTAATTACGGATCAGGGAGTTGTAAGAATATTTATTATCTTCATGGCTAAGGGAAGTTATTTCTTTTTAACCAGAATTATATTGCGAATGAATAAAAGGAATAAATTTTCCCTGTCCTATATTGAATGGATTGCTATTTTTGGTGTGTTTATCATGTCATTTATAACAGGAGTATTTGTATTCCAAATGCTGATTATCAATCTTGATAATGCCTATAATAATTTTTTGTCCGTATCAGCGGTTGTATGCCTGGTTTTAATCAATGTATTTTGTTATTATATTTTTATTAAAATAAGTGCTAAAAACAAAGAAAGGATGCAGTATTCCTTTCTTGAATTCAAATTACTGGAGCAGCAAAAGAATCTTTCTGAAATGAAACTTTTATATGACGAAATTACAAAGTTAAGACATGACATGAAGAATTATTTAGGTTGTATAGGAACTCTGCTCCATAATGAAAAATATCCGGAGGCAAAAGATTATCTGGATAGCCTTTTGGAAAACAGGCTCAGTTTGGGTAAACAATATATCCTGACAGAAAGTGATGCTGCAAATGCAATTATGAATTCCAAAATGTCAATTTGTGAAGAACATGGAATTAAGATGGTCTACCAAATCAGCGGCAGATTAAATTCAATTTCTGAGTTGGATCTAAGTATTTTACTGGGGAATGTATTGGACAATGCAATAGAGGCCTGTGTAAAGGTGGAGGATTCACCCCAAATAGACATTAAGATTTATAATGAGGGTAATTATCTGGTAATTAAAGTTGCCAATTCCATAAAAGATTCTGTGTTGAAATATAATCCAAATCTGCAATCCACCAAAAAAGATAAATTAAAACATGGATTTGGTACTGTAAGTATTAAAGATATTGTAAAGAACCACAATGGAATGATTCGTTTTTATGAGAAAAACAATCAATTTATAACAGATATATGGCTAAAACCAGACAAAAAGGATTAAATACTGATTTATTTTAACCAAACATGCTTCACAGCATGCTAAACATGTCCAAGGTATTGCAATGTAATATCAAATCAGCTATCATCAAAGCACAAGAGAAAATTATGTAAATCATAAACAGGAGGGGATTGTGATTCATAAGTTTGCTCAGATGGTAGCTGATTTTTTATGCGATAATGATACAATTAAGGAAGAAGAAAAAGAGATTTATATATATGGTTATGAAATTATCATATCCAATATTGTCAACTTTTTAATAATTCTTTCTTTGGGGTTATTATTACATCAGGTAATTGATGGATTTTTGTTTTATATCGTATTTGTTATAACAAGGCAATATTGCGGCGGTTACCATGCAAATACATACTTGAAATGTAACATTTTATTTGGAACCCTTTGTTTAGTAACACTGTGCTTTTCGAATATGTTATATGATACTTCATTTATATCCTTATTCATCCTGTTTCTTATTTATATAGGCTGCATTTTGGAATATGCTCCTATAGATAATGAACATAAAAAAATATCTGCAGAAGATAAAAAAAAATACAGAAAAATTAGTATTTGGATTAGTATTTTATGGTCAGCAGTAGATATTGTATTATTTTGTACTGCTAAGAAATATGCTATTACTTTAACTATTACATTGGTTATTATAGCAATGTTAATGGTAATAGAAATAAATAGGAGAAAGGAGTTATTAGAATGAAAAAAGATTTGTTAAGGGTGATTGCAAAACTTGGTTACAACTCAGCAATAAAAGCAGCAGGTGCTGCTTCAAGGTATGGTACTTACCAGCCAGAAGAACCGGAGGTTCTACAGAAGTTAAGAAAAGACAAATAATAGGTTATATTTAAAGAGTAGGTATAGTAGGCTTTGGGGGAGTATTTCCTATAATAAAAGCACCTGTAATCCGATGATTCAACGTAGGATTACAGGTGTTTTTCATTGGGAATTTATTTTATTGGATAAGGATACTGCTTATAATCAGTATTCCAATCACCAAGTATCTGCTTGGCAAGCTTTCTTATACCGGCTACAGTAAAGGAACTTTCTTTTTGCAGCTTCAGTATTCCATGACGGACAGCTTTATCCACCGTATAATCTTCTAATTTATACACCTTATAGGAAGAATCTCCGGCAGATTCATAATGGGTAACAATAGGAGTAATTCCAGCTTTGCTGATATAAGTAATGTCATTTTCTTTTGTAAGGGTAATATGAGCCATTCCTCCCAACATTCTGGGAGCTTCCTTTTGATAGGAAACATAGTTACCTAAAGAATAATAAATTAACATAGGATGACCGGAATCTGAAACATTCCATGTTACAGGCTGCAACACGTGAGGATGAGTGCCTATAACCAGATCCACACCTTCCTCTGCAAAGAAACGTGCTAAATCCTCTTGGTTGTTATCCGGTTCGTATACATATTCTGTTCCCCAATGAGGAAATACAATTACAAAATCAGCTTGTTCTTTCGCCTTTTTAATATCTTTTTTCATTTCAGACTTGTCCAACAAGTTAACAAGAAAAGGTTTATCTTTCGGCATAGAGAAACCATTTAATCCATAAGTATAATTTAACATGGCTACTTTAATTCCGTTTTTCTCAATTATTTTAATTCTGTCTTTGTCTTCTTGGGATTTATTTATTCCCAGAACTGTAATCATGGGGTATTTACTCCAGTATTCCAATGTATTCTCAATACCGGGATAACCCTTGTCCAATGCATGGTTGGAGGCATGCAGTACAACATCAAAACCTGCATGAATAAGAGCATCTCCAATCTCAGTGGGTGAATTAAATACCGGATAACCGGTATAAGGAAATTCTTTGCCCCCTAATATGGTTTCCTGATTAATGACAGCTATGTCAGCAGCTTCTATTTCAGGTTTCAGTGTGGAATATAAATGATCAAAATTATAAGTTCCATCTTTTTTTAAGCCGCTTTTAATTGTCTGGATGTGTATTAGATTATCACCAACAGCTAATAACGTAAGCTCTTTTTTGGTATTGATCTCCGTCTTTTCAGGAGTTTCTTCTTTGGTATAAATAATAGGAACAGGAGGGATTTGCCCGGTTATCCTTGAGGTAAGGTTGGTATCAGAGACGGATACTGATATTTTCTCTTTGGAAGGATTACATCCATGCAGAGTCAGGAGGGAAAACATAACAAGACTCAGGATGAAAATTCTTTTTATCCTTCTAATTCTCATCTTTTTTATATCCATGCCTTTCCATATTCATTTATACAAATATAGTATACCACATTTTGGTACAAAAATAATTAAAGAGTTTATGAAGATTTGCCGAAATATGTTTCAACAACGGAAAAGCATTTGGAAATAACAAAAGATAAATGTTTTTAACAGAGGAAAAGTGAGAGAGTGAATTCTATGAACATTAATTCTATCTATGGTAATAGTGCAACTCAGAATCAAATAGGGGAAAATAGTATTGGTAAAGAAATAGAGAAAAGTACCAGTATCGGCCAAAAGGATTCGGAGGGTATTAATACTAAAAAGAGTCCCTATGAAGTAACCCTTCAAAGTTTAGAACCCAATCCCAATATTTATGAGGAAGAAACGAAGGATTCTTCTCCCAAGGAAGTTACAAACAAGGAAGAATCAGAAGAAGATAAATGGAAATCCAATTCGGAACGAATGACGGAAGAGGATTATAAGGCTTTAACAGAAGAGGGTATAACTCTTGAAGAATACACCATAGAGCAATTAGAGCGTGCATTAATCCGGATTAAAAACCAGAAAGTAATGAAAGCAGAAGGTTTAGAGCAGCAAAAGCAAAAGCTGGATGAACAAAATATAGCTCTAAAGAGTTTAGCTGGTGTACATGGGGTTTCAAAAAGAATAATTGAGAAATTAATTGAAGCTGATTTACCTATAACTCAGGCAAATATTGAAAGAATATCCAAAGCGTTGGATATGGCAGGGGCAGCTACTGCTTTATCAGATAAAGAAATCCATTATATTATAAAAAACGGCTTGGAACCAACTATTGAGAATCTATATAAGGCTCAATATACCGGTTACTATTATCAATACCAGCAAATATCCGAAGCTACATGGAACAGTTTATTGCCCCAAGTTTCTGAGGTCATATCTGACGCAGGAATGGAAATAAACCAGGAGAGTTTAAATTCTGCCAAATGGCTGATCAATCATAAATTACCGGTAACGGAAGACACGTTATGGGCATGTCGGGATTTAAATTTAATTAAAGGCACTAATGGGGAAGAAGAGATATTAAATAAAATAATTGCTGCATTTAACAAAGGTGCTGTACCGGAGTCAGCCAATTTAAGTATGACTCAAGCAGAGCGAATAGAAACAGTGAATAACTTATTCCATACCATTAGTGATGAGGCCCTTCACTTGGCTGTAGACACAAAAGAAAATATAGATTTAATAAATTACAAGGATTTATATGAAGCCCAGAAAAAGGTAGAACAGAGCAGGGAGCAGGCAGAACATAAAAAGGTAAAAGAGGGCGAGAAGAAGGTACAGGAAAATTCTTTTACAGATAGTCACTTTACTACAGAGGGGCAAAGTTCCTATCAGGGAAACATTCAATCTATCGATATAAAGACAATTACCGTAAGACGCCAATTGGAAGAAATTCGTTTAAGGCTTACTGTAGAATCCGGACAAAGATTAATAAAGAACGGAATTCATCTGGAAACAGACAGCTTAAATAAAATTATTGATGGATTAAGAGAAATTGAAAACCAGTACTACCGTGATCTACTTCAAGAAAACGATGTAACAGTCAACCAGTCTAATATAGAACTAATAAAGGATACATATGAAAGTCTTGACCAATTAAAGACTATGCCCAGTTACATATTAGGCTCAACATTGGCAAACCGAACGGTGGAAACGGTAGATGGGTTATTAAAAGCCGGTATCCAATGCAAGCAGGCTTTGGATAAAGTAAATGAAACATATGAAGCCCTTATGACCAGTCCAAGGTCGGATATGGGGGATTCCATTACAAAGGCTTTCCGTAATGTGGATGAAATTTTAAAAGATTTGAATCTGGAAACTACAGCTGATAATCAAAGAGCAGTAAGAATATTAGGCTATAACCAGATTGCAATCACAGAAGAAAATATCCTTGAGGTAAAAGCATATGACCAGCAAGTAAATCATATGATGAAGAATCTTCATCCGGCTGTTACTGCCCAGTTAATCAAGGACGGTATCAATCCACTGAATACACCAATAGAACAGCTTGACCTTCAAATCCGGCAAGTAAAGCAGGAATTAGGTGTAACTGGTGGGGAAGAAGAAAAGTATAGCAGGTTTTTATGGAAGTTGGAAAAAGAACAAAAGATTACAGAGGAAGAGAAGAAATCCTTCATAGGAATCTATCGTTTATTACATGCAGTAGAGAAAACCCAGGGGGCTGCAGTAGGTGCCGTAATAAAAGCCGGCCAGGAAATTACAATGAGTAACCTGCTTACAGCCGTTAGAACCATGAAAAAGGGTGGCATAGAAGCTTCCATTGATGATGATTTTGGTACTTTAGAAGATGTAAGTTTTACCGGAGAAAAGATAACAGACCAAATAAATGCCGGATACCAAAAGAACATCCTTCAAGATATAAAAGAAGAAATAGAGCCTGGTAAATTGGCTTCTCTTGGAACTTCTGAAGATATTATGAACATGCCTATTGAAGTATTACAGGATAAACTGAGATCTTCTTCATGGAATGATTCAATAAATAGCAGTAATGAACAGGAATATTGGTCGGAAAAGGTAAAGAATTACCGCGAATTAATAGAAAACTCCGAAGAAGCGATCCATTTACTGAAAAGTAATCAATTGCCTGTCACCATTCAAAATATCCAGGCAGCCACCGATTTATTAAGCGGGGAACAATCTTTCTATAAGCAATGGATGAAAATTACCAGGGATATGAATAATGATTATACGGAGGGGACTTTAAGCTTGGATTCTGAGAGCCTTACTGAAAGCCCGGAAGAACCCATAAGTATTGATACCATATCAGATGGTTTAATAAGGGGTATGGAAAATCATAATACAATGATAGAGCAATACAGCATCATTGAACAAAACGTGGAAAGTATCATTACCCAATTATATGAGAATCCCCTTATTACGGCAAAAGATATAAAAACACTTCAACAAATCAGCAATGGTATGGTTTTCTTAAATAATCTTGCAGCTAGGGAAAGCTATGAAATACCTTTAGCGGTTGGAGATAAAGTTACCAATGTAAATGTAACAATATTAAAAAACACAGAGGAAGCAGGAAAAGTTGATATTAGCGTCACTTCTGAAAACTTAGGAAAGATTGCCGTAAGTTTTTCCATAAAGAAAGAAGGACTGAAAGGTTTCATAACCTGTGATAATCAAAAAGGTTTAGATACATTAAAATCTTACGAAGATACAATAAAGCAGTCTATTCTTCAAGGGGATATAGAAGTAAAGCAGATGAATTTCGGCATAGAGGGTAAAACAAAGAGCCGGTATAATTCAAAACTATCCGCCCCATTTCCTCAAAGTGATAAACTTTTTGCAGGAAAAGCCGATACTATCAGTGAATCCGGAGAAGCAAAAATATCTACGGAAACCTTATATAAGGTAGCAAAAACTTTTTTAATTCAAATAAGAAATATAGAAATGGAAGTTACAAAAAATTAAAATTATAGGATAAACTGTTCAACCGGAGATTTGTACCGGAGTCAAAATTACTGTGGTTGTTAATAGTACTAAAGCATCGAGAATTAAGATTAATAGGAATTAAAAATAGTAACTACAATAAAGATAAAACCAATCAGAAAGGTGAGAAAAAACAGTATGAGAATTAATCACAATATACCAGCCTTAAAAGCAAATAATCAGTTATTTAAAACAAATAATGCACTTGATAAAAGTTTAGAAAGATTATCTTCTGGATTTCGTATCAACCGTGCAGCAGATGATGCTGCCGGTATGGCAATCTCTCAAAAAATGAAAACACAAATTGCAGGACTTGATCAAGCCTCCAGAAATGCTGCTGATGGAATATCTGTTATTCAGACAGCAGAAGGTGCTCTGATTGAAGTTGGTACTATGCTTCAAAGAATGAGAGAATTAGCAGTACAGGCTGCCAATGGGACAAATACATTGGAGGACCGTGCTTCCATTCAGGCAGAAATTGACCAATTAACACAAGAAATTCAAAGAATATCAGATACAACGGAATTTAACACCAAAACTTTATTAAATGGTAATATCGATCAAATGTCATATTCCAGTAATTCTTCCGTTAATTTAATATCAGTATCCGATACGGTAGCAACGGGTAATTATACAATAAAAGTTACTCAAGATGCCAGACAGGCAATTGTTGGAGGTGGAGAAATTGATACTGGTACACCACCAACTGGTAAGATACCAACAGGTGCTTCTGGAGTAATTAATTTAAATGGAATAGAAATCAAAATAGAAGAAGGGGAAACCTTAGATCAGGTATATGAGAAAATTCGTAATGCCGGAGATAATCTTAACATTAGAGTAATAGCAAGTTTAGCATCAGCTCCCGGAGCAGGAAATGAAGAAACAGGAGGCTATTCCGTAGATACAATAGGTGATGGAACCAGACTGTTCTTTATTTCAGAAGGATATGGTTCAAAAAATAGAATTGATGTCCAATGTAATAATCCAGCCTTAGCAAGTGCATTAGGATTATCCACTTCCACAATGTCTGGAGAGGGTGTGGATGCAAAAGCAGATATATCAGGTTTTACCAGCAATACAGCTACTGTTTCTACAAATGGAAAGCTAATTAAAGTTACGGACAACAATGGATTTGAGATGGTATTTGAAACAGAGCCAGGGGTGGCAGGAACCAAATTTACAGATAACGTATCTGGGGTAGGCAGTGCTTCCGTTACGAATCCTGCAACACCTCCAGCGTCAGCAACGGTTACTATTACTGTTTTAGATGCAGGTCCTATGCAACTTCAAATCGGTGCTAACGAAGGACAAATTATGGAAGTTAGAATTCCTAAAATTAATCCAAAAACATTAGGTATAGATAATATCAACCTGGGAACAGAAAAAGGAGCACAGGAGGCCATTTCATCCTGTGACAAAGCCTTGCTTGAGGTTACGGCAATTCGTGCTAAACTAGGAGCATATCAGAATCGTTTGGAACACTCCATAGCAAACTTAGATGTAACTTCTGAGAACATGTCTGAAGCCCTTTCCAGAATTGAAGATGCAGATATGGCAGCTGAAATGGCTACTTACACTCAAAAGAATGTATTGGCTCAGGCAGGAACAGCTATGTTAGCACAGGCAAATGAGAGACCACAGAATATATTAACACTTTTACAAGGCTAATATAAAAGATTATTATTAAGTGGATTTTAAACATATTTGATAAAAGTTTAAACCAACAAAAGAAAGGCTGGTTAAATCATGACAAAAGATCAGATACAAGCATATACAGCCAGAGTAACCCAGGCCTCAAGAACAGAGTTGATTGTTATTATATATGAGATAATTCTGGAAGATATAAAAACAGCCAGATTATGTTATAAAAATAATGATATAGAGGGCTATGCAAAAGAATTAAAACATGGACAGCGTTTCTTAAATGAGTTAATGGGAACTTTAAATTATACCTATATTTTATCCTATGATTTAATGAGCTTGTACCTATTTGTTAATAAGGCTATCATAACAGCAATATATAAGAAATCCCCTGAAAAACTGGATGAAGCAGAAACAATTCTTGAAAAGCTATACAGCAGTTTCAAAGAAGTTTCAAAACAAGATAATTCAGGGTCTGTTATGCAAAATACACAACAACTTTATGCTGGACTAACCTATGGAAAAGGGGTACTTAACGAAACATTTATAGATCCTCAGCAGCAAAACAGGGGATTTATGGCTTAATAAAATTTAGTTTAGTAACCTTACCTGCGCTTTGCCCACGTAAAGTTAGTGAGAACTTCGAGAATAGGGGATATAGGTTTTTTGTTCCATAGGAAAACTCGATGGTTCTAATATTATAGTAATCGCTTAAATCATATTGAAAACTCGAGAGCTCTTCGGCGTTGTCTTGTCAAACATCTTGATTTTTTAATTTTGGTGCGATTCTAATAATATAAGAACCATAGCGAATTTACCAAAGTCACAAAAAACCTATATCCCTTATTTATTTAAGTTTTTGATGGCAAAGCTGTTTATTGGGAAATATGACTGTAAATAAACAGATGACTAATTATAGTAGTAAATCATTTTTCCATCCATCGTTATGGCCTAATATTTCTTAATTGCGAAGCAAGAGAGGGCAAATTTATTCGCCCTCATAATAGTTTGTCTTATTTTTATTTTTAAAAAATGTATTTGATTTATTATGAATAATAATACCCGTTTTATCTGAATCTGGATAATATACAACATCAGGTGAATTTGTCGTGTCAAAATCTATGTATTTAAGGAATTCATAATCGGAAGTATTTATTATTTTATGTGCTCCAAGTTCCGACGGAGGGCATACAATTATATCCCCTGAGCTGATTTTTCTATCTCCCTTAGGTGTTTTCAAAATTCCCTGTCCACTTATAATAAAGAATGCTTCTTATTTGCTATATGATAATGATATGGATAATTAAATTTCAAAGGAGGAATTTCATATATGGCAATATAGCATTGGCTAAATTTATCACGAGGTGTAATCTCATATTTAACATATTCATACGGCTCATTTTCTGCCTTATGCTTTCCGACTAAATTCTTTTCATTAATAATTAATATCTCATCCGACATAACATACCTCCTATAATTTTATATAAGTTATCTCAAATTTCAAACGTTGCTAATTTTAATTAAAAGTATACCGCATTTTACCAGAAAGTTAAATGTTTATTATATCAGTTCAACTATTTTAACTTGCTTCTTTATAATTCAATTTATTAACGTTAATACACTTGCCCATTTAAGATTAGTAAAGAACTTCTATTCCTATTAGAAATATTTCTTATAATTAACTGTTTATAAAAAATCACCAAAAAAGTAAATGAAATAATTGTTAAAATATAAACTTTATAGAATCGTATTGACAAATATGAAAAGGAGTTGTATAGTAATATGTAAGGAAACCGTTTTCCGCAGGAGGCAATTTTATGGTATCGATAAATGACGTGGCGAAAAAAGCAGGAGTAGCAAAATCAACAGTATCTAAGGTTCTAAACAACTATTCTTTAGTAAGTGATGAAACCAGATCAAAAGTTGAAAAGGCAGTGGAGGAACTGGGATATGTTCCAAATTCAGTAGCTGTATCCCTTTCTAAGAAAGTATTTAATAGGGTGGGTCTAATCGTTGATATCCGTCATAATAGCCAATTTGTGGATGAAATCAGCATGCAGTATTTAACAGGTGCCTTTGAAAAAGCAAAAGAATATCATATTGAAGTGGTAACTTTCTTTAGTTCCCAGTTTGATGAGATGAATTACAAACAAGTAACAGCCTATTTAAAATCTCAAAGGATTAATTGTTTAATTATATACAATTTGTCCATAGAGAATAAGAATTTATATAAGATAATTGAGAAACAGGAATTTTACTGTGTTTTAGTGGATTCGCCTATTACAAATGACAGGACTTCCTCCGTATCTCTTGACCATTATTCTGCCCAATATGAAGTAGCTAAAAAAACTTTGCAGGAGAATTCCTACATTGACCGGGTGCTGTATATAGCAGGGGGAGCAGGGGGTTATATAACCAATAGGCGTTTGGATGCCATGAAGAAGTTACAGGAAGAGTTTGGTTTTGAACTTATTGTAAAACATGGTGATTTTAACGAATATAAAGCCAGAGAGATTACATTAAAATTTGGCAAAAAGTCAAATGCAATTGTTTGCGCATCGGATTTAATGGCAATTGGAGCAGTGTTTGCTCTTACAGAAATGGATATTTACAGACCGGTTTGTGGTTTTGATGGAATCCGGTTAATGGGTTATACCAAGATAGCTATGAATACAGTAAAACAGAATTTTAATCTAAAATCCAAACAGGCGTTTGATGAGTTAAAAAAGCTACTTGACGGAGAAAAGGGACAGCATACGGAGATACCTTATGAGGTATGTACAATTAATTATATGGATGTTATTCAGAAATGAGGGGTAATGTCAATATAATTTTTTATCCATTGAAGGAAACCGTTTTCCGGACAATTATAATATTGTAAATATAAATTGATAAAGATAATTTGATTTTAACTAGTTCATATTTTTTATACAACAGGATTGGAGTTACTTATGAAATTTGAAGCGGTTTACCACAGAACCTCTGATAATTATTGTTATCCGTTAAATGAAGAGGATCTTATTATTAATATAAAAACAGGCCATGATATAGAGAGGGTTTTTATATATTATGGTGATCCTTTCGAAAATGGGATTTTAGGTGGTAATTGGAGATGGAATGGTGTGGAAGAAGAGTTGATTTATAAAAAGAACCTGACACATCATATCTGGTGGACAACAACAGTAAAACCTAAGTTTAAAAGGTGCAAATACTATTTTAAACTTGTGGCTAAAAATACTTCTTATTACTATTTTGAAGATGGATTCTATACAGAAGGGGAAATGAACCATCAAGGGAAAAGCTTGGTCTATTTTACATTTCCATGGATGAATAGCATTGATATCAACAAAACACCGGACTGGGTAAATGATACAGTGTGGTATCAGATTTTTCCGGAACGTTTTAATAACGGAGATAAAAAGAATGATCCGAAGAATGTGAAACCATGGGGATATCATACAGTAAGCAATGAAGAGTTTTATGGAGGGGATTTACAGGGAATTATAGACCGGCTGGATTATTTGGCGGATCTAGGTATAAACGGAATATATCTGACACCTATTTTTGAAGCAAATACCAGTCATAAATACGATACCAAAGACTATATGAAGATTGATCCACATTTTGGTGATGAAAAAGTATTTAAGAACCTGGTGGATGCAGCTCATGAAAAGGGCATTCGTATTATGCTTGACGGTGTATTTAATCATTGCGGTAACCAGTTTGCTCCATGGCTGGACGTTTTAGAGAAGGGGCCCGGCTCCAAGTACTTTAACTGGTTCATGATTAACAAATGGCCTTTTAACAAAGAAGATCATAATACAAAGAATGGGTCATTTTATTCCTTTGCTTTTACTTCCAGAATGCCAAAGTTAAATACCAATAATCCTGAAGTCATTAAATATTTACTGGATGTTGTGGAATACTGGGTGAAAAATTTTAATATTGATGGTCTTAGACTTGATGTAGCCAATGAAGTATCCCATAGATTCTGCAAGGATTTGCGAAGGCTGACCAAAGAGCTAAAGCCGGATTTTTATATATTAGGTGAAATCTGGCACGATGCAATTACCTGGCTGCAGGGAGATGAATTTGATGGGGTTATGAACTATCCATTAGCCACTTCCATAGCAGACTTTTGGGTTTACCCAGAGAAAACCAACTATGATTTTGAATGTGCCATTAATCATAACTTTACCATGTATATGCAGCAGACTAATGATGTTTTATTCAACTTATTGGATTCTCATGATACCAATAGGCTGATAGATAAGGTAAACGATATTCATATTTTCTACCAGCAGTTGGCTCTCATGTTTACCATGCCAGGCAGTCCATGTATTTATTATGGAACAGAACTTGCAATAGAAGGAAGCTATGATCCGGACTGCCGCAGATGTATGCCCTGGGAAGATATAGATGAAGGGCTTTATAAAGATAGAATTGATATCATAAAAGCGCTGATTCATTTAAGAAAAACAAATAAAGCTTTTAAAAGCAGACATTTTCATTTTATAGAGGATAAGAACAACCAAAGAGTGATTCACTATATAAAAACAGACGAAGATCAAAACCAAGTTGAAATTATTTTAAATTGTTCTGAGGATAGTATTGTAGTTCAAAGGAAAGGCAATGAATTATTTAGCCTATTACAGGCAGAGACAATTTTACAACCAAAAGGGGTTTTTATTCAGCAGATATAAAGAAACTGTAGTGAAATCAAGAGCAAGCTTGTATTTCTGAAAGAGCGAGATACAACACTGGCAGGCAAGCTTGTATACAATTTCCGAGCAGAAAGTCATGTAGAATTATTATATTCATATTAGACTCATTTTTAGTTATACTGGCAAGTTTGAAGGAGAAAAAGATTTATGAGAGAAGCAGGAATACTATTACCTTTATCATCCTTACCGTCAAATCATGGAATTGGAGATATGGGCTCATATAGTTTTGAATTGATAGATTTATTAAAAACAGGCGGTTTTCACATATGGCAGATATTACCCCTTAATCCCCTGGGATTTGGTAACTCACCTTACCAGCCATACTCCTCATTTGCAGGTGATGAGATCTATATAAGTCTTGATGAACTATATAAGGATGGTTTATTAACAAAAAGACCGGCAAGTTTTCAAAAAAACAGTAAATCTATTGATTATGAAAAAGTAAGAAATTTTAAAGAAAATTATTTTAAAGAAGCTTTTCTTAATTTTACAGAAGACGGGGATTATAAGGACTTTATAAAACAGGAATGGGTGTATCTTTATGCGGTATTTCTTACACTAAAAAAGAAAAATGATTTAAGGTGTTGGAATGAATGGGATAAAGCGCAGAAAGAATGGATAAAAACAAGAGAGTTTGATGTATCTGCATACGAAGAAGAAATACGTTACGAAATGTTTGTCCAGTATATCTTCTACAAACAATGGATGAAAGTAAAGACTTACGCCAATCAAAACGGCATTCGGATTATGGGCGACATTCCGTTCTACGTAGGGATTGATTCTTTAGATGTATGGGCAAATCAGGAATGCTTTTTACTTGGAGCAGAGGGAAAACCCACATTTATTGCAGGGGTTCCACCGGATTATTTTAGTGCTACCGGCCAAAGGTGGGGAAATCCAATCTATAACTGGGATTATTTAAAAAAGCAAAATTACCAGTTTTGGTTAGACAGAATTGCTTATAACAGTAAACTGTTTGATATTATCCGCATTGATCATTTCCGTGCTTTTGATACCTACTGGAAAATACCTGCTACCTGCGAAACTGCTGTTGAAGGTGAATGGTTAGAAGCCCCCGGTTATGAAGTATTTGACTTAATCGGTGAGAAACTACCGGAAGTTGAGATTATTGCAGAAGATTTAGGGGATTTAAGAGAAGAAGTTCATGTACTTAAAAACCATTATGGATTAAAGGGTATGAAAATCGTTCAATTTACATTTGATCCTAATGAAAACAATAATAATTTTGAAGATATGGAAAATATGGTTATTTATACAGGAAGCCATGACAATCAAACCATAAGAGGCTGGTATTTATCACAGGATAAAAAGACACAGAATAGGATCAGAAAATCTCTGAAGAAATCAGGCTATGACGATAGAATTATTTCCAAACGCTTTGTAAGGCTAACTTTAGACAGTATTGCAGAAATGGCAATCCTGCCCTTACAGGATCTAATAAATTTAGGGGATGAAGCCAGAATCAACACTCCCGGTACACTTGGCTCACCTAATTGGGAATGGAAGTTAGACAGTTTTAGTAAATTTAAAAAGGAAATCGGTAATTTAAAGGAACTCATTATAGCGAGCAGACGGTAATGGCATAAGGAAGGAGCAGGAATGTTAGCAGAGATATTACAAAAAAAATATAATAAGACTCTTAAGGAATGCAGTAATGAAGAGATATATTTCGGCCTATTGGAAATGACAAAAGAAATGGCTGAAAAAAAATATATAAAAGATACCAATAAAAAGATTTACTATATTTCAGCAGAATTTTTAATCGGTAAGTTATTATCCAATAATCTGATAAATTTAGGGATTTATGATGAAATAAGAGAAGAATTAAAACAGAGCGGTAAATCCATTACAGAAGTTGAGAATATTGAACTGGAGCCCTCTCTGGGAAATGGCGGTCTTGGAAGGTTAGCAGCATGCTTTCTGGATTCTATTGCATCACTTGGGCTTAATGGAGATGGTATTGGGTTAAACTATCATTTTGGATTATTTAAGCAGGTATTTGAAGAAAATCTTCAGAAAGAAACCATTAATCCATGGATTACAGATGATAGTTGGCTTATAAAGAGAGATAAGTCTTATAGGGTAAATTTTAAGGATTTTACAGTAAAATCAAAGCTATATGATATAGCAGTTACAGGTTATGATAATCGTACCAACTGGCTGCATTTATTTGATATAGAAACAGTTGATGAATCCATAGTAAAAGACGGAATTTCCTTTGAAAAATCAGATATTGAAAAAAACCTTACGTTATTCTTATATCCTGATGACAGTGATGAAAAAGGCGAACTTTTAAGAATTTATCAGCAGTATTTTATGGTAAGCAACGCTGCACAGATGATTTTAGAAGAATGTATCCTTAAGGGAAGTAATTTACATGACTTATATGATTATGCAGTAATTCAGATTAATGACACCCATCCCACTATGGTAATACCGGAATTAATCCGCCTGCTTATGGAGCGTGGCATTGAAATGGATGAAGCAATTGATATTGTTTCTAAAACTTGTGCTTATACCAACCATACTATTTTATCAGAAGCCTTAGAAAAATGGCCTATTAAATATTTGAAAAAGGTAGTACCTCATTTACTTCCTATTATCGAAGTATTAGATAATAAAGTGAGAAGAAAATTTGACGATCCTACGGTAGCAATTATAGATAACCAGGAAAGGGTGCATATGGCACATATTGATATACACTATGGCTTTAGTGTAAATGGTGTTGCGGCACTTCACACGGATATCTTAAAACAGAATGAACTAAATAATTTTTATAAGATCTATCCTGAAAAATTTAATAATAAAACCAATGGAATTACATTCCGCCGCTGGTTATTACATTGTAATTATGACTTAGCTGCATTTTTAACGGATTTAATCGGTGATGGGTTTAAAAAGGATGCTGACCAACTGGAAAGACTTTTAGACTTTAAAGAAGATGCCAATGTTTTAAATACCTTACTTGATATTAAGCATAGAAATAAAGTAGCATTAAAAGAATATTTGTTTAAGAATCAGGGTATTGAAGTTGACGAAAATTCTATTTTTGATATTCAGATTAAACGTTTGCATGAATATAAGAGACAGCAAATGAATGCTTTATATATCATTCATAAATATCTAGAAATTAAGAATGGCAAAATACCTACAACACCAATTACATTAATATTCGGAGCAAAGGCAGCCCCTGCTTATATTATTGCCAAAGACATTATCCATTTGATTTTATGTCTTCAGGAATTGATAAATAATGACAAAGAAGTAAATCCTTATCTTAAAGTAGTTATGGTGGAAAATTATAACGTAACACTAGCTGAAAAATTAATTCCTGCATGTGATATATCAGAACAAATCTCTTTGGCTTCAAAGGAAGCCAGTGGTACCGGCAATATGAAATTCATGCTTAACGGTGCTATTACATTAGGAACTATGGATGGTGCAAACGTAGAGATTGCAGAATTGGTTGGTGAAGATAACATTTACATCTTTGGTAAGTCCAGTGAAGAAGTAATTTCACATTATGAAAACAGAGATTATGTTTCTAAAGACTACTACAATAAAGATAAAGAAATCCGTCAGATGGTTGACTTTATTGTAAGTGATACCTTAATGAAAATCGGTAAAAAAGAGAATTTAGAACGCTTGCACAATGAGTTAATTAATAAAGACTGGTTTATGACCTTGTTAGATATTAAAGAGTACATGCAGAAAAAAGAAGAGATACTAGCAGATTATGAAGATAGGGAAAAATGGTCAAAAATGATGTTAGAAAACATCAGCAGAGCAGGATTCTTCTCTTCTGACAGAACTATTTTAGAGTACAATCGGGATATATGGAATGTATAGTATTCACTAATTAATGAAGTAAAATGTAAAAACATATTATGTTTAAAATGTGTTTTAGCAATAATGTGCTATTGGTAAAACATGTTTTGGAAGGAACATATTTGTTTAGGGCATTTTATGATAAAGGCTGTGACAAAAGTCATCTCAATGAATCAAAAAAATTTAAAGGAGAGGTAAATTTATGAAAAAGAAACTTTTTGGTCTAATTATGGTTACCACATTAGTAGCATCTTTAGTTGGCTGTGGTAAAAAAACGGAAAACCCAACAACTGATAACAACAAAGCAGAAACAACACAGACTCCTGGTCAAACGGAAGAACCTACAAAAGCAGAGGATGTTACTTTAAAGGTTTGGGCACCTGAAAACCAAATCAAGGATGGAACAATGGATTCCATGACAAAATCCTTCCAGGCATTACATCCAGAATGGAATATTACATTTACTGTTGAAACACAGGGTGAAGACACAGCAAAAGATGAAATTTTAAAAGATGTTGGAGCAGCAGGGGATGTATTTTTCTTTGCTAACGATCAATTAAATGAACTTGTAAATGCAGGTGCAATTGCAAGACTTGGCGGTTCTACAGAAGAAATGGTTAAATCAACTATGGCGGAATCCGTTGTTAATACAGTAAAAGTAGATGATGCTATTTATGCAATTCCTTTTACACATAATACATTTTTTATGTACTATGATAAAACACTTTTAAATGAAGATGATATTAAATCTATTGAAAGCATTATGGCAAAAGAAACTCCTGAAAATGTATACAATTTCTATTTTGAATCAGCAGGTGGCTGGAAATTAGGTGCTTGGTATTATGGCGCCGGTTTAACAATCTATGGGGAAAGCCAGACTGATTTTGCAGCAGGTGCAAACTGGAACAATGAAACAGGTGTTGCTGTAACAAATTATTTAATAGACTTAATTAATAATCCGAAAACAGCTTATGATGGTGAAATTTCCTTATCTGAATTAGCAGCGGATCATAGAATTGGTGCTTGGTTTGATGGTTCCTGGAACTATAACTTATACAAAGAAGCTTTAGGGGATGACTTAGGATTAGCAGTAATTCCTACATTTAATCCAGATGGAAATGATTATCAGTTAAAAGGTTTCTACGGTTCAAAAGCAATCGGTGTTAACTCTCATGCAGCTAATCCCGCTGTAGCAGTAGCTTTTGCTGCATATCTAGGAAGTGAAGAAATGCAGTTACAACGTTTTGAAGAAACCGGTCAGGTTCCAACAAACCTTAAAGCTGGTGGATCAGCAGCAGTTCAGGCAGACGAAGTAGCTAAAGTTATTGTAGAAGAAGCTAATACTGCTTCCATAATGCAACCTACATCTGCAGAATTCAGTTCAAGATATTGGGCAAATGCAGGTGGTATTGCTACTGAAATCAGAAGTGGTGAGCTAAATAAAGATAATGTACAACAAAAACTAGATACTTTTGTTTCTACATTAAAGGTAGAATAAAACAGTATACAATTATAAAGATCAGAATGAAATTTACAATAATGATTTAACCTCATCAGAGAAGCAAACTTGCCTGTTTTAGCAGGAGTTCAAGCTCCTGCTGAAATGCTGCTGTTTGAAAGGAATATATTGTAAATGGGGGAGGCTGCCAATAACCTGCAGCTCCCCTTCTATCTTAAGAAAAGGAGTTGGATTATGGCTGGCAAAAAGAAAAAGAGTTCTAAAATGAATACTTCAATACGTGATGTAGGATTTGGAACTGCTTTTATACAAGGAAATGGAATTACTAAACTGTCTGCAGTAATATTTGGTTTAGGCAATCTTCTTCATAAACAGATTATCCGCGGAATAATTATGTTGTCCGTGGAAATTGCTTATATTTATTACATGATAAGTTTTGGTTTAGATTCAATTAAAAACTTTATAACATTAGGAACTAAAGTACAGGAGGAGGTTTTTAATGAAGCGAAGCAGATTTATGAGTATGTAACAGGGGATAATTCCATGTTGTGCCTGCTATATGGTGTAATTACCATATTTCTAACTCTTGGCTTTATTTTGTTTTTAAGAACCTCTGTAAAGAGTGCATATGATAATCAGAAAAAAGCAGAACAGGGAAAACCTGTTCCAACATTTAAAGATGATCTGAGCTCTTTACTAGAACAAAATCTTCACAAGACTTTATTATTTGCCCCAATTATAGGAATATTATGCTTTACTATAGTTCCCCTGGTTTTTATGGCTTTAATAGCATTTACAAGCTATGATAGAAATCATCAGCCGCCGGGTAATTTATTTGGCTGGGTAGGATTTGATAATTTTATAGCCATGTTTGCAAAAGGCAGTAAATTATCCAGTACATTTTGGCCGGTTCTTAGCTGGACATTTATTTGGGCAATTTTTGCTACCTTTTCCTGTTATATTTTAGGAATGCTATTAGCGATGCTTATTAATCGTAAAGGTACCAGATTTAAAGGGTTCTGGAGATTTATCTTTGTATTGTCTATTGCAGTGCCTCAATTTGTATCTTTACTTACCATGAGAACAATTTTTAATGCCAATGGTCCTGTTAATGTTATGCTACGAAGCATTGGAGTAATCGGTGCCACTCAGTCCATACCATTTTTTACAGATCCCACACTGGCTAAGATAACAATTATCTGTATTAATATTTGGATTGGCGTACCTTTTACTATGCTAACAACCACAGGCATTTTACAGAACATACCGAAAGAATTGTATGAAGCGGCAAAAGTAGATGGTGCCAATGCTTTTGTTACTTATTTTAAAATTACGTTACCTTATATGTTGTTTGTTACTACACCAACTTTAATTACCGCTTTTGCTGGTAATATTAATAACTTTAACGTTATATTCCTGTTGTCAGGAGGCGGTCCTGAAGCGATTGATTACTATTATGCTGGAAAAACAGATTTGTTAGTTACCTGGTTATATAAACTGACAATTACAAATAAAGACTACAACCTTGGTGCCGTTATCAGTATTTTGGTATTTATTATAATGGCAACTTTAACATTATTAACCTATCGTCATACGGGTTCTTATAAAGATGAGGAGGCATTCCAATAATGAAGAGACAAAAAACTTCTATGAAAATGAGACAATTTATTACCAATACGATTGTTCATGTGTTTTTATCCATTCTTGGATTTATATGGGTTTTACCTATCTTCTTTGTAATATTAACTTCATTTCGTAAAGAAGCCGGACAATATAAAAGCTATATTTTCCCCAGAGCTTATACACTGGATAATTACAAAAAGCTTTTTGACCAAGCAAGCAGTTTAACATTTGGCAGATGGTTTACCAATACTCTGATTGTAGCTATTTTTACCTGCCTTTTCTCTGCATTTTTTGTATTATGTGTGTCCTATGTTATGTCAAGATTAAGGTTTAAAATGCGTAAGAAATTTTTAAATATTGCCATGATTTTAGGAATGTTCCCTGGATTTATGTCCATGTATGCGATTTACTTTATATTAAAGGGGTTTGGTATGCTGGAAGCAGGACCTCTTAAATTAGTAGCACTGGTCATGGTATATTCGGGTGGTGCAGGGTTAGGTTTCCTTGTGGCAAAAGGTTTTTTTGATACTATACCCAAAACCATTGACGAAGCTGCATTTATTGATGGAGCAACGAAATGGGATGTATTTCGTAAAATCACAATACCTTTATCAAAGCCCATTATTGTAATAACTATTTTGAATTCTTTTATGGCACCTTGGGTAGATTACATTTTTGCAAAAGTTATTCTTGGTCAGGATAGAAAATACTATACCATTGCCATTGGTTTATGGACCATGTTAGAGAAAGAGTTTGTTGAATATTATTATACTCAGTTCTTTGCAGGCTGTGTATTAATATCCATTCCAATTGCAATTCTCTTCTTAATTATACAAAGATTCTACGTAGAAGGTGTATCAGGTGCGGTAAAGGGTTAAATCTTCTTATGGCCACTAGCACAGTAGAGGGGGATTTTAAATGCATAAAAGAATTAAGGCACTATTCACAGCAATTATCCTTATAGTTTTTACAATTCTGGGTTCTTACCAGCCGGCTTACCTTGTAAAGGCGGCGCAGGAGTTGACAATTAATGTCCATTATCATCGATCCGGCGAAGATTATGAGGGCTGGAATATTTGGTCCTGGCTTGATGGCAAAGAAGGTGCCGCCTATGAATTTACCGGAGAAGATAAATTTGGCAAGGTAGCAACCTATACCCTGGCTGTTGAAGATGACACCACTCAGGTTGGATTTATTGTACGTCATTCTACCAGTACCAATGAATGGGATATGAAAGATGTGGAGAGTGACAGATTTATAGATATTAAAAAAGCAAAGAATGGCATAATTGACATTTATGTTGTTCAGGACGAGATAGAGTTTGGCTATACCCAGGAGGATATGAGTTTGGCACCCAAAATTAAGGAAGCAGCAATTGAAAATTCTACTACAATTGACTTTAAAGTATCCACTGCCTTTGACAGTACGGCAGCGGATATTAAATCAAAAATAACAGTAAAAGATGCTGATGGCAAGACCTATGCCATTAATAAGATTTCATCGGAAAAAGGAAAAGAAGCATTAGGGGCAAGGGTTACCATGTCCACTGAGCTGGATTTGTTAAAAAACTACACACTGGCATTTGAGGGGTATGGTGAAATGTCTATCTCTAATACTAAGGTATTCTCAACTGCTGAATTTGAAGAAGCCTTCACTTATGAAGGAAATGACCTTGGAGCAATCTGGTCTAAAGACAAGACGGCATTTCGTCTTTGGGCTCCAACCGCCTCAGATGTAGTACTTAATTTATATTCTGAGGGATCAGGAGATAATAATATTGAAAATATAGCAATGACCAAAGATGTAAAGGGGACTTGGGTTACTGAGAAACCAGGAGATTTAGACGGCGTTTACTATACCTATTCCGTTACTGTAGATGGTGTGACGAAAGAGGCAGTAGACCCTTATGCCAGAGCAGCAGGCGTAAATGGAAAGCGGGGAATGGTTATTGATTTAGATTCAACCGATCCAGATGGATTCTTACAGGATGAGAAACCAGCATTGGTTAGTCCCACGGATTCTATTATTTACGAATTGCATATAAGAGATTTTTCCATCGATAAAAGTTCAGGGATGCAGAACAAGGGAAAATATTTAGCATTTACGGAAACTGGTACTAAGTCCTCCACTGGCGAAAAAACAGGTATGGATTATCTGGTTGACTTAGGTATTACTCATGTACACTTGCTTCCTTCTTTTGATTATGCCAGTGTGGATGAATCAAAACCGGAAGATAATCAATTTAACTGGGGATATGACCCGGAGAACTATAATGTACCAGAGGGTTCCTATTCCACAGATCCGGAGCATGGTGAAGTAAGAATTAATGAATATAAACAGATGGTTCAATCCTTACATAAAAACGGAATACGTGTAATTATGGATGTGGTTTATAATCATACTTCATCAAGTGTGGATTCTAACTTAAATAAAGTGGTTCCGAATTATTACTATAGAATGAATGAAGACGGTACCTTTTCAAATGCTTCTGCTTGTGGCAATGAAACTGCTTCCGAACGTGCCATGGTGCGTAAATACATTGTTGACTCCGTAGTATATTGGGCAAAGGAATATCATGTTGATGGTTTTCGCTTTGATTTAATGGGTATTCATGATATTCAAACTATGAACGAAGTTAGAAAAGCCTTGAATGAGGTGGATCCTACCATAGTGATATACGGAGAAGGCTGGACCGCAGGTGGTTCACCTTTACCTGATGAAGAGAAGGCATTAAAAGCCAACGTATCTTCTCTTGATGCTTATATAGGAGCCTTTAGTGATGATATCAGGGATGGTATTAAAGGTAGTGTTTTTGAAGATATGGACCAGGGCTTTGTGAATGGTAAAACAGGAATGGAAGAGACAATTAAATTTGGTGTAGTGGCTTCTACTGAAAACAGCCAGATTGATTATGATTTAGTTAACTATTCTGATACCTGGTGGGCGAAAGAACCAACCCAGACAATTAATTATGCATCTGCTCATGATAATAATACTCTTTGGGATAAACTAGCCATATCCAATGAAACTGATTCAGAGGAAGACCGGATTAAAATGAATCTTTTATCCGGTGCTATTGTACTGACATCCCAAGGTATTCCTTTCTTCCAGGCAGGTGAAGAATTCTTAAGAAGTAAACCTTCCGATGATGGTACTTCCTTTGTTGATAACAGTTACAACTCACCGGATTCTGTAAATAGTTTAAAGTGGGATACATTAACTAAGAATAAAGAAGTATTTAACTACTATAAGGGCCTCATTGCATTTAGAAAAGCCCATAGTGCTCTTCGAATGACAAAAACAGCAGATATTCAGGAGAATCTCAAATTTTTAGAAGGCCTGGAGCCTAATGTAGTTGGTTATACTATAGATAATTCCCCGAATGGCGAAACAGCAAAGTCATTATGTGTTATCTATAATGCCAATAAAGAAACTTCCGCCATTACAATACCAGAGGGAGATTGGAATGTTTATGTAAAAGGCCAGCAGGCCGGAACAGAAATTCTTGAGACCGTAAAGGGAGGAACTATTACGGTAGAGCCTATATCCACAATGGTATTGGTACAGGAGGATAAGAAAGCAGACACTCCTGAAGATAACGCTGATAATGGGCAGACACAGGAAGCAAATACTTCTAGGTCTAAAGATGGACAGAACAATAAAGTGATTGTGTTTGCAACAATCGGACTGACTGTAGCAGCGGTGATAGCGGCAGCATTCCTATTGATGAGAAAGAAGAAAATAAAATAAGTAGAAAGAAGTACTGTAAAGCTCTCATTTCAGTACTTCTTTTTATAAAAGGAAGTCATTAAAGCTGGAGGATTGGTATGAGGAAGAGAACTTTATTAATAAGCTGTCTTATGATTGTAGTTTTGGCAGCAAGTGGGTGTAAAAAAACTGACATAAATAATTCCCCTGACTTAAGTCAGGAGGAAAGCCAAAAGGAAAAGAAGGATGAAATCACACCGGAAGTGGAAATGTCACAGGACGATACTAAGGCAGAGGTTGTTCCTTATGATTACGTACAGGATTTAAATATAATCGATGATAACTATCGCAATTTTTATGAAATATTCGTTTACTCTTTTTATGACAGCAACGGTGACGGCATTGGAGACATTAACGGTGTTATATCCAAATTAGACTATATTAATGATGGTAATGATGCAACAGATTCAGATCTGGGCTTTAACGGGATTTGGCTAATGCCTGTTATGCCCTCCACCACCTATCACAAATATGATGTAACGGACTATTACAATATTGATCCTCAGTATGGAACATTAGAGGATTTTAAAAAGTTGGTTTCAGAATGCCATAAACGAGGTATTCATTTAATTATTGACTTTGTTTTCAATCATACCTCCTCAAAACATCCCTGGTTTATAGAAGCTGTTTCTTATCTGGAAAGTTTAAAAGAGGGAGAGGAACCGGATTTAGAAACATGCCCTTATGTGGGATACTATCATTTTACGAAAGATTACAATGGCAGTAAGACATATTATAAGGCAGGAACCTCTGATTGGTACTATGAGGGTGTTTTTTGGGATCAGATGCCGGATTTGGCATTGGAAAATGAAAATGTCAGAAAAGAAATTGAGAATATGGCTAAATTCTGGATTGACCTTGGTGTGGATGGATTCCGTCTGGATGCGGCAAAAGAATATTATTCCGGTGAAAAAGAAAGAAATATTGAAGTTCTTAAGTGGTTTACAGACTATGTAAAAAGTGTGAAAGAGGATGCCTATATTGTTGCGGAAGTCTGGGAGGAAGAGGCGGCTATAGCAGCTTATTATGAAAGCGGAATCCCAAGTTTATTTAACTTCCCCCTTTCCCAGCATAATGGATTAATTACAAACGCAGCCAGAAAATTAGGTGCTTCTTCCGGTAAAAGTTTTGCTAAAACTTTGCTTAGTTTATATGAGAAATATAGCAGGGGTAATCCTGCGTATATTGATGCTCCTTTTATTAGTAACCATGATACCACAAGAATATCTGCTCAATGTGTCAATGATGAAGATCAAATGAAAATGTCAGCAGGTATGTTATTGACTATGAATGGCAGCCCATATGTCTATTATGGAGAAGAGATTGGTATGAATAGCATGGGAACCAAAGATGAAAATAAACGTCTGCCTATGCAGTGGTCCGTTACAGATACCCAGGGAATTACTACTCCCCCGGATAATGCAGACACTGTAGAACAGAAGTTTCCTCCTGTAGATGAGCAAATGAAAGATCCTCTATCCCTTTATAACTATTATAAAAGGGCTGTGAGAATACGTAATGAGAATCCGGAGATTGCAAGAGGAGATATGAGTGTAATTGAAGAATTATGCACAAAAGATATCAGTGCAGTTAAAAAGGTGTATAAGGGCAGTGAAATTGTAATCCTTTATAATATTAATACAGAACCGGCCAACATTTCATTAAAAGAAGCGGGTCTTATAGATTTAAATATCAGGGGATACTTATCAGTGGATGGAAATGCAGTTACAATGTCAGAGGGCGTGGTATCAATGCCTAAGTATTCAATTGTTATATTGAAATAAATGAAAGTACAAGGGGAAACTCTGTGTTGTTGGCGGAAACAGGAGTAAAAATGGGAAAGCATGCCCCATCATTGAAAGGTTGAAAGAAAATAAATAATAGGATGAATGCCACGAAATGATTCTTTCAACCACAATTTAAGTGGCAGTATCAAATCTGTAGCAGATGCGATAGGCAATGGGTATAAGAAATGAAGTTTATATATGGAAAAAATGATTGGAAGACATTAGACAGAGGCCAGGAAAATTGTTATCTGATAACAAATGGATTAGGAGGTTATTCCTCTTTGACAATGATTGGTTCTAACAGCCGCAATGACCATGCACTGTTGATGGCTTGTACGGTAGCCCCCAATCATAGGTATCATTTAATTACAAGAATGGATGAAGTAATTGAATTGGATAAAGAAAAGTTTAGTTTATCCAGTCAGGAATATGTAAATCATGCTAAAAACCAACTGGGATATAGATATTTAAATCAATTTATGTTTGAATATTATCCCGTTTGGGTATATCAGGTAGAGGGAATTGAGATTAAGAAAACTGTATTAATGGCTTATGATGAGAATACAATTGGTATACGTTATGTGATTCATAATGACATGAACCGGGAAGTTAAATTAACAATCACACCGCAGCTTCAATTTATTCCAAAAGGAGATACTTTAAGTACAGATCAAATATTTGAACATAAAAATAATGCAGTATTCAGTAATGGAATTAAGTTAAATTATCTTACCAATGGCAAAGTTACCACTTCTAATACAGAATATACAAAAGATTTATATTATGGCTACGATGCAAGAGATGGACGGGAAGCAATCGGTGTGACTGCATCCAATCATAATATTTCCGTAACCGTAACTGCTTATGAGGAAAAGGTATTAGATATTATATATAGTACAGATTCTATTGCTGCTACCATAGAGCAGATGATAGAGAATGAAAGTAATAGACTGACAGGTCTTGTAAAGCAGTCAGGAATAAAAAATGAAATAGGTAAGCAATTAGTTAAAAGCGCAGATCAATTTTTGGTTAACAGAGACTCCACCAAAGGAAAGACCCTTATGGCAGGATACCCATTCTTTGCTGATTGGGGAAGAGATACTATGATATCCATGGTAGGCTGCTGTATTTCTACAAAACGGTATGAGGAAGTGAAAAGTATATTCCGTACTTTTATGCAGTATTGTAAAAAAGGCTTAATGCCAAATATGTTTCCGGAAGGCGGCAATGACCCTTTGTATAACACAGTAGATGCCTCACTGCTTTTTATTGGTGCTGTATATGAGTATTATTTGGAAAGTAATGATCTGGCCTTTGTAGAGGAAGCATACGCCATTATGGAGGATATTATAAAATGGTATAAGCAAGGCACGGACTATCATATTAAAATGGATACAGACGGTTTAATTATGGCGGGAAGCGGATTGGAACAGGTAACCTGGATGGATGTACGGTTTGAAGATATTTTACCAACCCCAAGACATGGAAAACCTGTTGAAATCAATGCCTATTGGTATAATGACTTAAAAATCATGGGACTGTTTGCCAGACTATTAGGCAAAGAAGACAGTCAGTATGAAGAACTTGCTGAGTTAGTAAGAGTTAGCTTTTCAGAAAAATTCTGGAATGAATCAGAGAATTGCTTAAAGGATTTAGTATCGGGAGAAGATGCGGATAATCAAATTCGTTGTAATCAAATATGGGCAGTATCCCAGCCTTTTTCCCTATTGGATAAAGAAAAGGAGAGGTTGGTTGTCAGTAAGGTATATGAAACCTTATATACACCATATGGACTTCGCAGCTTAAGTAAGAATGACAAGGCTTTTAAGGCCATTTACGGAGGCTCACTCTTTAACCGTGATATGGCTTATCACCAGGGAACAGTATGGGCATTTCCTTTAGGTGCTTATTATTTGGCCTATCTTAAAGTAAATGATGAAAGACCGGAAGCTGTAAAAAGGGTAAAAGAACAGCTGGAAGCTTTAGAACCTTGTATGAGGGAAGGTTGTATCGGACAGATTGCGGAAATTTATGACGGAGAAACCCCCACGATTTCTCAGGGATGCTTTGCACAGGCCTGGAGTGTCAGTGAGTTATTAAGAGTTTTTGCTAAACTTGAGAAGCTGGAAGTTTAGCTTGTGTTATCCTTAACAAGGCTTTTGAGCTGCCAAGGTTAGGCAAAAAGTATGGTATGGAGTCTAAAATCCATTGTGTATTGAGCCCGTTGGGCATAGCTCCCATTGAGTCTATATCCCATTGGGATTAGGTAAAATTTGCTTAGGTTGTATGCAAAAACACAAAAAAAGAAAGGCTAGAGGTGTATAAATGGTAAAAAAATGGTGGCATAGTTCAGTTGTATATCAGATATATCCAAGAAGTTTTAATGACAGCAACGGGGATGGAATAGGTGATCTGAAAGGCATTATTGAAAAATTGGATTACCTAAAAAATCTGGGAATTGATGTAATCTGGCTAAGTCCCGTTTTTAAGTCCCCAAATGATGATAATGGCTATGATATCAGCGATTATGAGGATATTATGGATGAGTTTGGTACTTTAGAAGATATGGAACTTCTTTTAAAGGAAGCAAATGAAAGAGGTATAAAAATTCTTATGGACTTGGTTGCCAATCATACTTCAGATGAGCATAAATGGTTTACCCAGTCAAGGAAATCAAAAGATAATCCTTACAGGGACTATTATATATGGAGAGATCCGGTTGATGGCCATGAACCTAATGATTTAGGCTCTACTTTCTCCGGCAGTGCCTGGGAATGGGATGAAGCAACGGAACAATATTATTTGCATTTATTTAGTAAAAAACAGCCGGATTTAAATTGGGAGAACCCTAAAGTCAGAGAAGAAATCTGGAAATGTATGAATTTCTGGATTGACAAAGGTATCGGCGGATTTCGAATGGATGTTATTGAGCTTCTTGGTAAAGTTCCGGATGAAAAAATTACCGGTAACGGTCCAATGCTCCATGAATATATCCGGGAAATGAACAGGAATACCTTTGGTGGTAAGGATTTGTTAACGGTTGGCGAATGCTGGGGTGCAACTCCTGAAATAGCGAAAATGTATTCTAACCCAGACGGCAGTGAATTAAGTATGGTATTTCAATTCGAGCATATTGGGTTGGATCAGATTCCGGGAAAAGAGAAATGGGATTTGCAGCCCCTGAATTTAATTTCTCTTAAACAGGTTTTTAATAAATGGCAGAACTGTTTTAATGAGGACGGATGGAATAGTCTGTTCTGGAACAACCATGATGTGCCAAGAATTGTATCAAGATGGGGAAATGACAAGGAATACAGGGTAGAAAGTGCTAAAATGTTGGCAACACTTCTGCATGGGCTTAAGGGAACCCCTTATATCTATCAGGGAGAGGAATTAGGCATGACCAATATTAAGTTTAAAGATATCAATCAATATAAAGATATTGAAACTCTTAATATGTATAAGGACAGATTAAAAAATGGATATACCCATGAAGAAATTATGGAATCTATATATGCTAAAGGCAGAGATAATGCCAGAACTCCCATGCAATGGAGTGATGAGATAAATAGCGGATTTACAACCGGTACACCTTGGATAGAGGTAAACCCAAACTTTACCGAGATAAATGCAAAAGAACAGGTAAGTAATCCGGACTCCATTTATAATTATTATAAAAAGTTGATAGAAATAAGAAAAAACAATGAAGTAATTGTATATGGGGATTTTGAAATGTTGCTTCCTGAAGACAAAAATATATTTGCATATGTCAGAACATTAAAAGATACCAAAATAGTAGTAGTTTGTAACTTTTATGCAGATGAAGTGGAATATAACCTGCCTAAGGAATACGAAGATAAGAAAGAGGTTCTCATATCTAATTATGGTTTAAGTTTACCAGGCAGATTAAGGCCTTTTGAAGCATTAATGTATAAAGGTTAGTTTTTCAAACATGAAAATTGTGCCTGCGCCTAAATTTGCAGGTATTGGAAGCCGGAGGATTGACAAGATGGCAAAAGGCGGTACCGGCAGATGGAAATGTGGCTTTGGTAATGGAGAACCATGATTTAGTAAGAAGTATAAATCGTTTTGGTTCCCTGGATAAATATTGGAAGGAAAGCGCAAAATGCCTTGCTTTAATTAACGGGTGGCTAGTTCCTAAAAAGGCGGAGAATTTCTATATGATATGAGATTCTTCGCCTTTTCGTATTGAATGATAATATTGTAAGGTCCTTTTCGTTTCAGGCTCTCTTAATGAAAGGGTTTATTATATCATGGACATAATGTTCATGAACTTGCCACTATGCTGAAAATCTGCAAACAAGCTTGCAAATTCTTCACTTCGTTTGTATTATATCATGGTAGGAGAGCGTCTAACTCTTTGGCTCGTTTTAAAAGGAATTTGTATCTTTTTTGAGCTGCATTTACTTCGTAAATGTAACAATCAATTAAGTCCGGATCAACAACATTTTCAAAATTAGAATATGCCGCTTCTAAAGCAATTTTTGTTCGTTTAATTTCATTGAGCAAAAGTTCGGCCTCTGGATTTTTCTTTTTTGAAAATAACTTCATATTTACTCCATTCTACTTATACTACTATAAGCTAATAATAGATTTATTATTGTTTATAGTATAGTCCAAGATTTACTAGAATATACTACAGTAATTAGAAAAATATGCCTAAAATTTTGATAGGAGGACAGTATGGAAAGTAAAATATTTATAGTAATTATTATAATATGTTTAATACTTTTAGCAATTGGATTAATCAAAAGAAGAATGGATTTGCTAGTTAACTTTGGCCTTCGTGTATTCGCTGGCTTAGTAGGAATATACATAGTAAATATGATTTTAGACGGACTGGGACTGGCTTTAGGAGTTGGTACCAACGGTTTGACGGCACTGACTATTGGAAGCCTTGGGATACCGGGATTTTTGTTGGTTTATGGGGTGGCGCTTTATTATTATTTTGTTTAGCCAGTGGAAGTAGTAGGTTTTTAATTATAAGGATTATATATTAATATCTTTAAAGATATATAGGGACAATATCGATCATATTCGGTTTAAGTGTATAGTAAATGTCCGTATAAAATGTAAAAATACTTGATAGTACCCGAAAGGATACTATCTTTTTTATTTTAATAAACTTTAAGGCATATAAAATGAGTTAACTTTTCAATAGCTAAAAATCTAAGTCATATTCTTTAAGGTTCTTAACAATATGAAATCAAATTGGATTATATCTTATACCATACTTAAATTTTATCTATAAATTGTAAGATTAACATATGGTTTAATTAGAACTATTTCAACTTTAATATAGCAAGGATATGTTTTAGTAAGTAAATCACACTTTATGTTTCTACAATAATATATAGTAATTTCAACACCACCCCGCATAGATACCTTATTATGTTATTATAATAACATAATAAGGTATCTATAAAAAGCACTGAAGTGGATTGAAAAAGTAGTTGATTAAATTTTTAACAACAATGAAGTTCTCGAAGAAAAATATAACTAATATTTATTTTTATATAATTATTATTAGATTTTTAATACAAGAAATTTTAGCCACTAAGTAAAAGGTCTTTGAATTTTTTTGTTATATACCAGTAGTACGTAAAGTATGTATGGATACTCACCAAGTTTTACTTACTACTAGGTTTAAATAATTAAGTAGTTATTTCAACATCCCACCGTATAAAATACATTTATAATATTGGAATAAGAGGAACAACAATTCCTATTTAAGGAGTAACATTATTATATAAATATATTGAAATGAAAGAAGGCTGAAAATGCAAGAATCAATAATTGAGACTAAAGATTTAACTAAACTATATGGTAATCAAAGAAGTGTTGATAACTTAAATATTCATGTACAGAAAGGAAAGATATATGGACTACTGGGAAGGAATGGAGCAGGCAAAACAACTACAATGAGAATGCTCCTAGATTTATTAACGCCAACTTCTGGACATGCTTATTTATGGGGAAAAGATATTAGATTACATAAAAAAGATATACTTCCGAGGGTTGGAAGCCTAATTGAATCTCCGGGATTTTATTCGAACTTAACTGGTTCAGAAAATTTAGAAATATTTGCTACGTTACGCAAGATAAATGATAAGATTGTAATTAAAAACGCGATGGAGTTTGTAGGCTTACCTTATCATGATAAAAAGTTATTTTCACAATATTCTATGGGAATGAAGCAGAGACTTGCGATTGCATTGTCTATTATGCATTCTCCAGATTTGTTAATTCTTGATGAGCCTACAAACGGACTTGATCCTATTGGTATTGCAGAGGTTAGGACCTTTATTAGAAATTTATGTGACAAAAGAGAAAAAACCATATTAATATCCAGTCATATTCTCTCAGAAATAGAAATGCTTGCTGATGACATTGGTATAATTGATCAGGGAAAATTGTTAGATGAAGGAAGTAGAGAGGAATTACAGAAAAAGCGCAGGAATTTTATTCAGCTCATGGTTTCTAACATAGATGTTGCAAAAGAAATAATAGAAAAAGAGTATAAAACAGACAGATTTGAAGTGGTCAAAAAAAATGAAATAAGAATTTATGAGGAACAATTATCTATACCTGAGCTTAATAAAACGCTGGTTCTGAATAATATTAAAGTAGAAAGAATTTATGTTGATGAAGAAAGCCTGGAAGACTATTTTATTAGGGTGACAGGGGGAACAGGAATTGCTTAGATTATATTTTAATGAGTTAAAAAAGCTCAAGCGACAAAGAATAATAAGGATAATTTGCATTCTTGGTCTGATTATGCCGGTATTATGGACATTAATATGTATAAGGGATCAGTTGCCATATAGAAGTTTAGTAGGCCTGAATATTTTGATTGGAAACTTTCTGATAACGCCTAGTCTATTTTCAGTAATATTACTATTGCTTTTTCAGATTGAAGAGCAAAATGATACGATGAAAAATATTCTGGTAACGACAATAGAAAAGTGGAAGATATATATAATAAAGTTAGTGACAGCCCTTTTCTTAATAATTATATTTAATATTGTTACATGTCTGTATACATTAATCGGAGGAATGTTCTTAAACGATTCCGGCTATGTTGGAAGGACATTTGCAGCTTTACTTTTAACAGCAATTGCCTCTATAAGTGCTTCTTTGCCGATATTATTAGTGATAGTAATTTTTAGAAAAAGGTATTTGCTATCAATGATTTTTGTTAATTGTTTTATTATTATTCAGTTTCTACTATTATGGCAGGTGACAATGTTAAAACTACTTGATCTGCATTTGCCGTTTTTAATTGCATATAGAATCACTTATCCATTACAAATTGTGAATTACACATCTATTTTGCAGGAAGGTATAGATAGACTATATTATCCTGCAAGTACCGGAGTCATTGTATTGGCAGGAACAGCTATAGTTTCAGCATTTTCCAGTATGTTGATATATATAAAACAGAAAATATAGAAGGTGAGATATGTTTCAAATTATTAGATGCGAATTAAAAAAATTAAAAAGATTAAAAATTCTTAGTGTAGGAATTATAAGTATTGTATTATCTCATGTTATATCTATCATGCAACAAACTGTCAAGAGCCAGGGTAAAATTTTTTTTTCTAATTTATTAGATATGAATATCTGGAACAATGTAACGATAATACTGCCCTTTACACTTACATTAATTGGTGGGTATATCATTAATAAAGAACAGATAGAGGATACACAAAAGAATATTTTAGTGGTACCAATTAAATGGAGTAGGGTAATAGAGGCAAAAATGATTACAATGCTTATATATTCATTATTTCTTGCTTTACTGAACATTATTATATTAATTTGTACCGGTTTTATCTTACAATGTTCGGGAATAAATAGGAACACAATTATTGAAGCAATTACATCCCTTGTTATTATGCAAGTATGTACATATATAGGTGTGCTGCCAATAATTCTCTTTTTTTCAAAATCAAGAGGAAAATATATATGGGGGACTTTATTTTCTATGATAGTAGGAGTAATAGGGGTGTTTATTTCAAATGGTAAGCTAGTAAACTGGCACCCGATTACCACTGGATTTTCTATAATCTCATATAGAATGGGAAATGATTTATACTTAAATAAAGTGTATTCTTTTGTTGCGATTATAATTTATATAATGCTGTCTGGTATAATTTATATATTTTATTATAAGAGAAATGAAGATTAATGATACTAATTATTAAAGTGGGAAAATGAAATGTTAAATAAAATATCAAGAATTTTTATGATTATTGTAATCTCTGCTATATTTATCGCAGACCTTGTAATTACTTATATATTAGGTAATCCAAAGAACATTAAAAAGGAATATACAAGAGAATATGTATTCGAAGAAGAAACGAAAAATGCTTCGATAATAGAAGTGATTGAAAAAGAGTATAATGACAGGAGTATATTCTGCACTCTTACAGATCAAGGGGTTATAGTTATGGAATTAGAACCTCGTGATGATTCCACTTGGAGGAAGTCATTCTTAGCTATTACTGGAAATTCTGTTCTGAGTCTTTTTTTAAATAATAATGGAATCTATGTAGATACTGTATATAGGAATGATACAATTTTTATCTATGGAGTTTGTAACCCCGAGCTTAATGTAAGAAAAATTATAATTACAGGACCTAAAGGGAAAACATACGAATGCACTCTTGCCAAAGATAATGGTTTGTTTTTTACTAAAATAGATGAAGAAAGTGCTTCAGGAAAAACCATACAAGGTTTAGATGATAAGGGTAAGGTTGTCGTTGAGGATAACCATTGGACTTACTAAGAGATTTTATAACATGAAAGAGCTATGCGCTAAATCAATTATTGCATAGCTCTTTTTTGGGTGTGCACCCAGCATACTTGGGCCTAATCAAGATTATTATGTAGAAAGCAGATTATGATTGAACGGAATCTTCTTTCTCTTTACCAGGTAACACCAAGTTGAGCACGATTGCTACAATGGTTGCTACAACAACTGGAGACTTTCCAAATACCGTAGTAACCCATGCAGGGAATAATGCTAGTGATTGTGGAACTAATGTAATACCAATACCCATTGAAACTGCAAGTCCCACAATAGAGGTATTACGGTAATTTAATTCTTGAGTTGCAATTAATTTCATACCTGTCATAGTAATTGAGGCAAATACACCGATAACAGCACCGCCAAGTACACAGTAAGGAATTGTAGTTAAAAGAGCAGAAAACTTAGGGACTAATCCGGCAACAAGAATGATACCAGAAGCAATACCAAATATAGCTCTGTTTACAACCTTTGTAGTAGCAACAATGCCAACGTTCTGGCTGTAAGTTGCAGTTGGCATACCGCCAAAGAATGCACCCAGGATGTTTAAAAGACCATATCCTGTGATTCCGCCTTTTAATTCCTTATCTGTAGGAAGACGATCCAGTCCGCCGGAAGTAGTAGCAGTAAAATCACCTATAGCTTGTACAGAATTTATAATAAATAATAAAGCAATGGTAATGATGGAGGAAACTTCAAATTCCACACCAAAATGCAATGGTTGGGGTATTTGAAAATAACCTGCATTGGCTACGTCAGCAAAACTAATCATACCAAAGAATGCTGATATAATATAACCAATTATTAATCCTATTAATAGGGAAGCTAATTTTACAATTCCTTTACCCCAATGGTTAAGAACTAAAACAATAGCCATAGTAAGTAAACCCACTAACCAGTTCTGCCATGAACCATAATTAGGGCTGCCGGCACCACCTGCAATGTAATTAATTGCTGTAGGGTAAAGTGAGAGACCGATGGTAAATACAACGGTTCCTGTTATTAAAGGTGGAAAGAATTTACGCAGCTTTTCCACAAACAATCCAAATAGAATGGCACAGACACCACCAACTATCTGGGCGCCGAAAATAGTAGCCATATTAAATCCAGAAGCAATTGCCGTTAAACTTGGCAGATAGGCAAAGCTAATACCAAGAATAACCGGGAGACGTGATCCGAAAAAACCACCAATTGAGAAAACCTGAATAAATGTTGCGATTGCTGATATTACAAGAGATGCCTGGATTAGGATAACTTTATCCTGAGTATTTAATCCAGCTACTCCAGCTACTACAATTGCAGGTGTTACGCATCCAACTATCATGGCCATTACATGCTGAAAAGCCAAAGGGATTGCTTCCTTCATTGCAGGGCGGCCTTCTAACTGAAAAATAGAGGCATGTTGTTTAGTGCTCTTATTACTTGACATGTTAGATTCTCCTTTTTAAATAATAGATTCTCGTAATCTCTAAGCTTTACAATTCAAGGCTTTCAATTCCGTAATTTGAAAAGACCCGCTTTTTCTACAGCAGATATATGATGCAGCTACATGGATTAAGAAACTTGGTGAAAGTTACTTCGACTCCCTGAGTATCAGCTTCTACGCCGTGTACTTACGGAACAGACTGAATAGCAACGGATGGTAAAGGTTTACCTTTAGAAAAACCTGTGAATACTGCCTATATGGAAACGATATTTAATAATATGTTAATAAAGTTTGAAGTGTTTCATACTTTATATCCCCATTTATTTTATATTATTTGCACAATAATTACAATATTAACATGAAAGTTAGGATGCAAACTCCGGACCCGTTATCAATAGTAATTATTATTAAAAACTACTAAAAAACAATAGGTTTTTTGTTTGTTTTTTACCTAGCTATTTTTATTTTATTATGTCCAAGAGCAGTAAATATAAGTTGTTTCATTTTGTATATATGTAATAATAACAAATTTAATTAGATATTTTTGTAAGTATTATGTGAGGTTTTTACAGGTAAATATATATAATTATTTTTAGTAATCATTAGTTAATGTAATGAATTAACAAAAAATGATGAAATAGTATTGAAAGTTAGTATAATGTGGTATAAAATAGCAACATAAAAATTAAATTCTATTAACAGTAAAAATTTTATTTTCTAAGAGGTGAAGCGTATTAGTGCTAAAATAGCTTGCCTAATCTTCTTAATTCTTTTTGGGGTTTATAGAGACTTGAAGTCCTATAAAATCAGTAATCTACTTATCGTCATAGGTATTTCCATCGGTTTTGCTTTTCAAACATATGAATTTGGAAGAAAGGGCATATTAACTGGTTTAATCGGTAGTTTCCTGCCAATTTTATTATTATTTATTCTATTTCTATTTAAAGTACTGGGAGCAGGGGATATTAAATTATTTTCTATAGTGGGAAGTTTTTACGGGGCAACTTTTGTCTTTCAAACTATCATTATAGCTTTTCTCATTGGAGGGCTAATGTCTATTATTCATCTTATTAAATCAAAAAAGTTGATTTGCCGGCTGCAGTTTCTTGCAGAATATATTCAAGCTTATGGCAGTAAAGTAAATTATCTGGGTGAAAAAGGGAAGAAACAATTTGTGATTTCTTATTATGATATTAAAAAAGATGGCTATGGAGGAACCATTCATTTTTCCATAGCAATATTAAGCGCATTTATTATTCAGGTGTTTTTAGCTTACTAAATGTAAACTTTTAACTTAGATGTTACTTAATTTAATATACAATATGATTTTCACTGAGTAATAATCAGGAAAAAAGAATATAAAAAGTAACATATTTTTATAGAAAGGAGGATTTTATTTGAGTTATATCTTGGGAATCTTTGATCCGGATACAGACTATGCAAACCAACTGATGGACTATATAAAACGTAAGCAAAAAGCCATTACACAGGTGAGGATTTTTACCAATGCAAAGAGTTTAATGGAGTATTTAGAACATGATAAATTAAATGTTTTACTGCTTAATGAGGAAATTAATACGGACGAAGTTTTGCACCGGAATATTAAGAATATTTGTATCTTATCAGAAGGGAATTTTGCAAGAGAAGAAGAAAACTGCCATGTAATTTACAAATTTCAATCGGCTCAAAAGGTTATGGAGGAGCTGTTCTCTTACTTTCCACTGGAAGATACTTTAATAAGGGCTTTTCTTTCAGGCAATGGGAGTTTGAATATTATCAGTGTGTTTTCTGTAGGAAAAGAGAATGAAAGGCAGGTATTCTCTTATTTCTTAGCCAGTGAATATGCGAAGATAAAAAGGACTTTATATATTAATCTGGATCTGTTTTCTCCTTGGACTAAAAATAGTGGAAGTAATTTTGAAAAAGGTCTGTCTGAATTTATCTATTATCTAAAACAGAGTCACCCCAATCTGATATCAAAAATGAATGGAATTATAACAAAAATAAATAATCTGGACTGTATTCAGGGCGTGTCTTTTGGTCCGGATATTTATGAATTGGTTCCAGAAGATATATATTACTGGATTAAAACATTAAAAGAGTCTTCAGAGTATGAAGTAATTATCTTTGATGTGGGTTGTTTTTTTGAATCAACACTTGAGTTATTCCGCAGTTCCAATGAACTACTTTTACTAATAGGAGAACAAAGACTGGAAGAAGAGAAATACCTAAATTTTAGAAGTCAATTGCAATTGGCAGGTTATGGGGATGTATTAGTGCAGATAACGGAGGTGGCCATATCAAAAGATGTGGAAAACAGATTGGGGTATTATACTCCCAATGATTTATATAGTGAAGAATATAGGGATATAGTGATGGAATACGTGAAGAGCTTCCAGGAGGTTTGAATGAATGGTTTAAAACAAAAACTACAGGAATTGGTTATATCAAAAATAGATTTATCCAGGGAATTGCAAGATGATGAAATATTAGAGGTTATTGACGAGATATTATTGTCCGGCAGTCGGGAAAACTATATTAGTATGCAGGATAAAAGACGTCTTAGAAAAGAAATTTTTAATTCCATACGCAGGCTGGATATTTTGCAAGAATTAATAGAGGATTCTTCTATAACAGAGATTATGATTAACGGAGCCCGAAATATTTTTATTGAACAGAATGGTTCCATAAGGCCGTGGAAAGGACAGTTTGAATCAGAAAGAAAATTAGAAGATGTGATTCAGCAAATTGTTTCAAAGTCCAACAGGATCATTAATGAAGCAAGTCCTATAGTAGATGCAAGGCTTTCTGATGGCTCCCGGGTAAATATTGTACTTCCTCCTGTTGCAATGGATGGACCGGTGGTTACTATTCGTAAGTTTCCGGAGAACCCTATTACCATAAGAAAGTTAATTGAAATGGAATCTATAACAGAGGAGGCAGCTAACTTCTTAGAAAAGCTTGTAATTGCCGGCTACAATATATTCATTAGTGGGGGCACCGGTTCCGGTAAAACGACTTTTTTAAATGTACTGTCTAACTTTATTCCCAAGGAAGAGAGGGTAATAACCATTGAAGACTCGGCGGAACTTCAGATTAAGAATATTCCTAATTTGGTAAAGCTGGAAGTTCGAAATGGAAATGTTGAAGGTAAGAATGCAGTAACTATCAGGGATCTTATTAAATCATCCTTAAGAATGCGGCCGGATCGAATTGTTGTGGGCGAAGTTAGAGACGCGGCGGCCATTGATATGCTTCAGGCTATGAATAGCGGACATGATGGTTCTTTGTCCACAGGACATGCTAATTCGGCAGTAGACATGCTAAACCGATTGGAAACACTGATCCTTATGGGAGCAGATATTCCCTTAATGGCAGTAAGGAAACAGATAGCTTCTGCCATTGACATTATCGTTCATTTAGGACGATTGCGGGATAAAAGCCGGCGGGTGTTGGAAATTGCAGAAGTATTGGATTGTATAGATGGAGAAATTGAAGTAAATAAGCTGTTTGTTTTTAAAGAAATGGGTGAGGACGAGAATGGAAGGGTAACGGGACGTTTACAAAAAACCAATAATGAACTAATAAATTTATCAAAGTTAAGTAAAGCGGGGATATTGTGATAGAAGATTACAATGTATATGTTTACTCAAAAAAAGAGTGGATTAAGTTATTTCTGCAAGGTGGGGCTATAGGTTTCTGTATTGGTATATTATTTTATTCTAGTATTATAGGAGCAATACTTCTTGGCAGCTATGGATTTATCTTTGTTCAGAATAAGAAAAAGCAAAAGATAGAAGAGAGAAAATGGATTCTGAATCTACAGTTTAAAGATGGACTTTCCAGTGTTTCTGCGGCTCTAAACGCAGGATATTCCGTAGAAAATGCTTTCCATCAGGCTGTTATGGATCTTAAGCTTATGTACCCGGCAGATGCTTTTATTGTACAGGAATTTGAAGGAATGGTAAGGCAGATTAAAATGAATATGACTGTTGAAGAGGTTCTAATGGATTTTTCCATTCGAAGCAAAATAGAAGACATTACAAATTTCGCAGAAGTATTTGTTACTGCCAAGAGAACAGGGGGAGATATTGTGAAGATTATACGCAGAACCTGCAAAACCATTGGAGATAAGGTGGAAGTGAAACGGGAAATTCTGACTATGATTACAGGAAAGAAATTTGAAACCTCTATTATGTGTTTGATTCCATTTTGCATCATTCTGTATTTAAGATTATTTTCAGCAGGATTTTTGGAACCTCTTTATAATAATACCTTTGGAGCGGTATTCATGACAATTGTATTGATTCTGTATTATTTTGTATATAAACTGGCACATAAAATTATGAAAATAGAAATTTAAATAAGCCCTACTTTTCTTGGAGATTAAATTAAGCAAATGTAACAGATTAGGATATTTGCTTAAAGCATCAGAACCGAGGATAATATGAACTTTCCCGGAAAGGAGGTGAAAAGATGTGGTAGCAATTAATATCATTTTTTTATTCCTATTCCTCATCTTATGGATTAAAACTAAAAGATACGACATAGAATCCATTCAGGAATTGGATGATAAAGTACATCCGTTAAAAAAGATGTACCCTTTAGGGTTATATTTATGTGATAAAACACCTCTAAAAGGACTGTTAGACAAGATAATATATATCGATGATTCTCTAAAGGCCCTTCATGTAGGAGAACCATTAAATCAGGTAAAACGAATATATATCTGCAAAAAAGTTGTATTAACAGTAGTCATTCTTTTGTTGACAAACCTATTTGCGTTAGGATACGCAATCAAGGAAGAAAATATAATTTTTAATGGAAGCTATATAAAAAGACCAGGGGAGAATGAAGGCAGCAAATCCATTACTCTTGATGTATTGGTATCAGAAGATAATGGGCCTATACTAGAAGAAGAAATAACGCTAGAGGTAAAGGAAGCAGAATATGATACGCAGGAACTGGAGAGAAAGTTTGCCTATGGAAAACAATATATAGATAAAAAAGTTTTGGGAAACAATGTGAATGCTGATGAAATCAGAACAAATTTAAATTTCGTTACGGGAATACCGGAAACAAAAATACGGGTATCTTGGGAAACGAATAATATCAAGCTTATTGACAAGGATGGAACCGTGTATAATAAAAGCCTTTTAAATAGTGAGCTGGTAGAAGTAACTGCCACACTTTCCTATAAGGATACAAAGGAGTTGTATACTATGTTTTTTAAAGTATTTCCAAAAGAATATACAAAAGAAGAACTTGTAAGAATAAGGCTTCAAGAAATCCTTAGAGAAGAGGATATCAATTCAAAGAAAGAAACTGTTTTTAAGCTTCCTAATTCTATAGATGAACAAAAAGTTACATGGGCAGAAAAAGAGGATCATACTACAGCTATACTTTTCATATTCGGGACCCTTGCTGGGGTTTTGATATTTATCATAATGGATCAGAACTTAATTAGTTTGGTAGATAAAAGAAATAAGGAAATGCTAATGGATTATCCGGAAATTATTAATAAATTCACACTTTTAGTAGGTGCCGGAATGTCTTTATCAAATGCTTGGATTAAGATTGCAAAAGATTACAAGGAAAAAATAGCAAAGAAACGGTTTGCGTATGAAGAAATTAATATAACAGCAAGTGAATTAATGCTTGGTACTTCTGAAGTAATTGCTTATGAGAGATTTGGAAGAAGAGTGAAATTACTTCCCTATCTAAGGTTTAGTTCCTTAATAGCCCAAAATGTAAAAAAAGGCTCCGGAGAACTGCTGAATCAATTAGAACTGGAGGCGGCAGAAGCTTTTGAAGAAAGAAAAGAATTAGCCAAAAGATTGGGAGAGGAAGCCGCGACCAAACTTCTAATACCAATGGTGTTAATGTTATTAATAGTACTATCCATTATCATGGTACCTGGGATGTTGTCTTTTGGATTATAATTAGCAGCATTGTGTTTACTATTATGTTTCTCTGGTTTTATGCACCGTATGTGGCTGCCAAGGAAGTTATATCAAAAATGAATAATAAATCTTCTAATAGGGTCAACTTTTATCAAAAAAATCTAAATGCAGGTTGCTGGAATTGAATATCTCATTATAAAAAGTGCTAAGGCGCAGAAGGGAGGTTAACATGGATAAAATAAATAATTATATAAAAGAATTTATTAAAGAGGAGGACGGTATAGGAGTTGTAGAAATTATATTGATTATTGTGGTTCTAATAGGTCTGGTTATTATTTTCAGAGACAGTATTGAGTCACTTGTAAAAGGCATCTTTAATAATATAACCGGCAAAACGGAAAACATAACCGGATCTTTGCAGGATTGAAGGTTGAAATTTTTTCAACGGGAGATTTGTGCTATGCAATAAAGTATCCAGAACTTTGAAAGGAGCATGGTTATATATATGAAAGAAAATCAGAAAGGCTCCATTACAGTATTTTTAAGTCTTGTATTATTGCTGGTTATGGCTGTAATTATGACAACAATTGAGTCAGCCAGAGTCAATGCGGGAAAAGTGTATGCTAATAGAGCTTTAGCTTTGGCAATGGATTCTGTCTTAGCAGAATTTTATGGGCCCCTGTTTCAGGAATATCATATATTTGGATTGGAAGGCAGTTATGGAAAGAAAACATTGCAGCCAGGTTCTATAGAAACAAAGATAAAGAACTCTATGGAATACACATTTGAACCTAATAAAGATTTATATTACATAGACAACTATATTCCGGTGGAAAATGTGAATATATTGGATATCCAAACCACTAAACTAGAAATTGATAATGTTAATACCTTGTTAGATTACAATGGTGATTTCTTTGCTTCCCAGTCTATTTCCTACATAAAATATAAAGAATTAGGAAATTTGTCAGAGAAATTTCTGAGCAAAATTTCTCTAATAGAGGAAACAGAACAAGCACAGAGCATTTTAAATGAAAAGTTTAAGACGGAAGAAAGTATATATAAGTTTGATAAAAATATTACCAAGCTAATGAAATTAATTGATGGGATTACTATTAGCGAAAAGGGTATTGAAAAGGGTAGAAATGGAATTAAGGTTCAAGAAAGTTTTGTAAAAAAGTTATTTGTATTACCTGTAAGTTCTGTTAATGCTGGGGTTTATAATCCCATTGTCTTTAATCCCTTACAAAATCACTATACTAATCCTATAGCCATTATTGATGAGATTATTTCAACCCTGGATGCTATTGGTGATAACTTGAATTTAATAGATGAAGCAAGAATAACCTATAAGTTTTTAAGCTTAATTGACCAAAGTGTTTTTACAGATGAGGAAGAATTATTACAGCATCAACAGGCACTTCTAAATGCCTATGAAACTTTACAAAATTATATTCAGATAGAGCAATCCTTACTAAAAGCAGTTTCAGAAAAGACAGGAAGTTTGGAAAAGCTAATAAATGGAACTTTAATATCTATTGAAAAAGCAATTCCGGTAACAGAGGATTTAATTATAAAGCAGGTTGAGATAACCGGAGAAATTAATAAATATGAAACTTTGTTGAATACAAGTAAGGACCAGCTAAACCAGGACTTTTATGAAGGTTTGCTGGAAGATTTTCTTATGATGGAAAAATATAAAGGCAATCATGAATGCGGATTGGAAGGATATGATTTTGAGGGAATGAAAAATACCCTGATTTCCAATCAAAAAGTAGTTGGTAACGCAAAGAACTTTCTGGTTACTAATATTTCACCAACAGAACCAGAACTTTTACAAGCAAAATCATCTTTTCAAAATATGAAAATGGCAGTGATGCAATATAAGTACGATTATTTAATTTTTGACTATACAGGCTTAAAAGAGCCGGAAGAAAGTGAAGGATTTTTTGAAAGCGTAAGAAATCTGGTTGAAAGTGGAATAATAGGATTGGTTATAGAAAATACGGAGGGATTATCAGATAAAGTATTAGATATTGAAGATTTGCCTTCTGCCATATTAAAGGTTGAGGAAAGCAAAGAACCGGATGATATATCAGCGATATATGCTTATGTAAATTTAGAAAGTGGAATAGAATCTATTATCGGTACTTTTGATAGTTCAGATGACATAATGGGTGCAGGGAATATAGTAGAAGGAATTGGTGAGCTAATTTTATTTCAGGAATACCTTTTTGAACATTTTCAGCATTACAATGAAAAGGATTTAAAAGATGCCCTTACTGCTTTAGACTATGAACTTGAGTATATCATTATGGGAAAACGGAAAGATGTTAATAATCTGAAAGCAATTATTATGAGAATTTTACTAATTCGAACTATAATGAATGTAATCTCTCTTATGGGTGATGGTAAAAGAAATGGGGATGCCAGGCTGCTGGCAGCAGCATTTGTTGGATTTACAGGGCTTCCGGCCCTTGTTACCATTGTAAAAACATTAATTCTATTTATTTGGTCTTTTGTAGAATCTATAGTGGACGTGGCGGCCCTTCTGGAAGGTAAAGAAATACCTTTTCTTAAGGGTAAGAATGACATTCTGTTAGAACTTCATGAAATAATCCTGATCAATAAAACATTTATAAAAAGCAAAGCAGATAGTATAAAAGAAAACAATAGTTCATTTGCTTTAAGTTATAAAGATTATTTAAGAATTTTTCTTTTTATGGAAAGCCAAAGGAGTAAAAATTTTAGGTCAATGGATTTAATTCAGGAAAACCTTCAACTTCGTTATGAGGATTCCTTTCTTATGCAAAACTGTTTATATGGCTTTGGTATCAATGGAGAATTTGGTATGGAAGAAAAATTCATTGCATTACCTTTTGTAAAGGACTTCCTCAATGCCGGTGAGAGTTCCTATTCATTTAAAATAATCAAGGAATACTCTTACTAGATAAAAAATCATTAAAGAACTGCTATAATGAACTGTTTTTATTAAATCTTTATAGAATGGATTGGGATATCCGTTCTTATCTACAGGTTCTAAAAACATATAAAATAGAAAACAATCTCTCTCCAAGAAAGCATTTCATCCAAGCAACCTTCTCTTACAAGGACGGATATCCCAATTCATTCTATAAAGATTAATATTATAGTAAATAGCATTATTATTAATTTTAAAGAAAACGTAATTAAATATTAGAAATGAAGTGATTGAAAATTATCTATAGTGAAAATAATAAAGAGTTAAAAGGGTTGCTAACGGTTGAGGTGGCTTTGGTGCTTCCAATTTTTATTTATGCTATATTAGCCATTGTTTATTTTCTTCAAATACTTTGGTTGCAGGAGAATCTTCAAAATGGTATTACTGAGACCGGTTATTTTGCAGCTAAGTATGGGTATGTGTATGACTATATGCATAATTATGAAGGTAATCATAGTATAAAACCCTCAGAGGAGAGTATTTCAAAAAGTCAGGGTAACAGAGTAAATAATGTGCCGGAAGATTATACTGACAATGAAGAAAAAACCTTTGACGATAAAAGGGACAAAATAGAGAACAGTGTGGAAGGTCTTATAGCCAAAGCAATTGATAGTACCTTTTATAAGATAAAATTAAAAGATTATGTTGATGTGGAAAGTATAAATCAATCTTGTATCCAAGGAGGGTATTCCGGAATTCATACTTATTTATCTAGTTTTATGGAAGAAGAGGATACTATTGATATTATACTTGTTTATAAAGTAAAGCTGCCTCTTCTTTTTATTAAAGTAGATGGTTTCCCAATGGTTCAGCGGGTTAAACTTCGGGGCTGGAGCGGTACTAAGATTGAATTAAAAAGTGATACGGAAGAAACCAATGAAGACTCTGAAATAGTTTATATTACGGAACATGGAAGAGTATATCATTTAAGCAAAGAATGCAGTCATTTAAATTTATCTATTAAAGAGGTTCACATAGATGATATCAAGGGATTAAGGAATGCTGCCGGTGGAAAATATAAAGAGTGTGAAATATGTGATAAATATGAGACGGGATTGGAGAATCATAAAGTGTATATTACGGATTACGGTGATCGCTATCATAAAAGTTTAGGTTGCAGCGGATTAAAAAGAACAATAATAGCCATTCCAAAATCAGAAGTGGGAGATAGAAGTCCTTGCAAAAGATGTGGAAAGTAGAGTTTAAAAGCGAACAAAATATGTATATATGATTTTAAAGCTAGGGGCAAAGCAGCATTGGCTATAATAAAACAACACATGGAAATGTTATAAAAATTGCATTTAGAAAAGGGGATTTATGAATCAATTGCACATTACTTATACCATTTTGTTCCTATGGCTGCTTTTATGCAGTATACAGGATATAAAAAAGAAGAAGATTAATATTTATTTAATATTGGCCGGATTAGCCGGGTTTTTTGTACTTTTAATTAGTATGACATGGAATGGAGAATTTAATTTTTTATTTTGCCTTGGAGGAATGAGCTTGGGGCTCATCCTGTTATGCCTTAGTTTTATCACGAAAGGCCAAATTGGTACCGGAGATGGCTTGATTGTATGTATTACAGGATTATGCCTGGGATTTTCAAGGAATGCCATGCTTCTGGCAGTCAGCTTGCTCGCCTCTGCCATATTCTCTATTGTTCTGCTAACATTCAAATTAGCAGGGAGAAAGAAAACCATTCCTTTTGTACCATTTCTGCTCTTTGGTTACATGGGGGTGCTGCTCTTTGGATAAATCAACAGTAAAAGGCAGCTATACGGTAGAAGCTGCCTTAATCCTTCCTATTATTCTTTTTATCATAATAGGATTATTATATTTGGGATTTTACTTACATGATAAAGTAAAGATACAATCCGTTATTAATGACGCTTCTACAAGAGGACGAGAACTGATTCAGTATGAAGCTGATTTAGAAACAGGTCTTATTGATTATGACTATTATCAAAACCGTTCTTTACTTTATCCCTACTTTACTGATTTTACGGAAAAGGAATATAAAATAAATGCATACCTTGTGAAACAATTAAATAGAGGTTTGTTTATTGCAAAGGTTGATTCTGTTACTGTATCGGCCTCTTTTAATAGGATTCATGTATTGGTTAATGGACATATGGACATTCCATTTAGAGAGGTAAAACAGTTTTTTACTAATAACGGATTAACATTTAGCAGTGAAAACACAATGGAAATACATAATACGGTGGAATTTATACGAACCTTTGATGTTTTTTCAGGAGTGGCCGAAAAAGTAAAATTCATAGATGAGATACTGCAAAAATTACAAAAGTTAATTGGTTCATTTAAATAGTGAAGTGCAAAATGAGGTGGAGATTATGTTACATGCAGAGTATGTAAGAGATATTCATAATAATTACTTAATATTAAAAGGAATAAAAGATTGCCCATATGGATTTAGGACAAAGATTTTGTTGAATAACACCATTGAAGGACTAATAAAAGTTGAGTTAAAGTTTATTGATCAAATGGATTTATTCTATTATGATATTACGGGAAAAAAATCATTAGCGGCTGCTTATGAAAACAAATCTCTACAATATGAGGATATAAAAAAGCTACTTGGAGGCATTTTGAAAACCATTAATGGAAGTGGAGAATATTTGCTTTCAGAAAATGATTTTATCATAGATCCGGAGTATATCTTTGTTTCAGATAATATGAACACTGTTTATATGTGCTATCTTGAGGGATATCAAACAAATATGCTAATTCAGTTTAGTAAGCTTATGGAATATCTTATGAATAAAATTAACTATAAAGATGAAAATGCAGTGGTATTAACATATGGATTGTATAAAGAAAGCCGAGAAGAAGATTGTACATATGAAAGACTAATGAAAGAAATAGAGAAGAAACTGCCTCTCCAAAATGAAAAGTCAGATATTAAAAATGGTGAAAATACAGAAAAATACAATGTAGAAGATAATTACATTTCCCAAGTTCATGAGACATGGAAACATACGAATTATAATACAGGATACCTTGGAGATTCAAAACAATATAAAGATTTAAGTATAAATAAAAATTCTAAAGTACATAAAGATGAGAAAGCAAATAGAGATACAAGAGATACAAGAACAACAAATAAAGATTCAAGAACCAGTAAAGATTCAAGAACAAATAAAGATACAAGAACAAATAAAGATACACGGACAAATAAAAACACAAGAACAAGTAAAAAAGAAAAAGCAAATAGAGATAAAAAAACAAATAATGATTTTAAAAAGAGAGCAGACATTAAGGAAAGTAATAATAATCCTACACTTTCATCTTCTTTGGGAAACAAATGGAGGCAGATACAGAAACTTTTAGATAAAAACAACTGGTTTCATAAAGATAAGAAAATTCACGAAAGGGAAAGAAGTAGTAGATATACACAAAACGAAAATTGCAGAAACCAAGAAAATGATTATCCATTTATAGAAGAAGTTGAAAGTGATAAAGAGGTATTAGTTTATGAAAAGAAAACGTATGTAATGGCTTTAGGGGCAATTTTACTTGGTGTTATTCTGCTAGCGGTTATCCTTCATCTAAAGCTTTTATATAATACTTTTGGAACCCAAATAGACAGTGTAAAACTGATTGGTTCATTACTTATAATATGTTCCGGAGAAATCTATATTTTTAGTAAACTATTTAACAAAGATAATCGAATTACTAAAATGGTTACCAGTGTGGAATATATAGAACCTAATTTAGAAGAAGTGATGGAAATAAAAAACCATAGAAAGTTATATTCGGACAAACAGTCAACCATAGATATAGAAATACAGTCTGAAATACAATCCAATAGTGAAAAAACAATTCATTCAAACTTAGGTGGACAAGTACATTTAGACATGATTGCAGAAAGCGAATTATGGATAGGAAAAGATAATAATAAGGGTAGTAAAGGTGATTTTGATGGCGAGCAGGAAGATACAACAGTCCTATGGAAGGAAGAAGAAAATGACTCTGAGAAAACAAAAATTCTGGCAGACCTGACACCGAAAGTACAATATTATCTGGAGTCCTGCGATGATGCTAATAATACTGTAATATCTGTAAGTGTATTCCCTTTCATTATTGGGAAGCTTGTCGCTGGTGTGAATCATAAAATACAAGATCCGGCGGTAAGCCGTAGACATGCTAAATTCATGAGAGAAAAGGAAGATATCTATCTGATAGATTTAGGTTCAACAAACGGTACATTTCTAAATGGTGTACGGTTAACTGCTCATAAATTATATAAACTATCTTTCAATGATGAGATACTTATCGCACAAAATAAATTTCGTTGGAAGATAAAATAAGAGTTTTAGGAATCTCTACCACTTTACTAATACACTAAAAATGGAGAGGCGTATTGATATATAAAAAATTGATTTGTTATACCCCTTTTGTGGCCTATTAGAAGATTTATTACAGCATCAATATATTAATACTTATAGATAATTAATTTAAATTTCTACAATAACATATATATTTTTCTACAACCCTCCGCACATAAAGTGAATTTATGTTACTATACAATTGTAATAATAAATATATATGAAAGGAGGTAATACCCTTGAATTAATAATTAGGATACATATAAAAGCTTGTGGTTTATCAATTAATAATTTCAAGGAGGTATATTTTTATGAGTAGAAGATTAAGAAAAATATTTTGTTTGTTTTTGTCAATAATATTCGCATTTGGTTTATCAGCTACAGCATTTGCCGAGGAGAATAATGATTTATCTCTACAAAGTTTAAGTATATATTCCGACAATAGGAATAATGGAAGTATTGATAACTATATTAATGATATTAATAGTCAACTTCCACTATTTAAAGATATAGTTAGTGCAGATTCCGATTCTCAGTTTATAGTTGGTAACGATATTATCTGTTATAATTTAGATATAAAAGAAAGGGTATTTTATTACCCAATATATTTAAATAGTAAGTGTGTTTTAATGGCTAGCCGAACTGATAGTTCAGGAATTTCAATTTCGAATGATGTAAGAGTTTATGACCAATTAGCTAAAATAAAACAAAGCAACTCTAAATATTTATTAAACATTTATGACAGTAAATTGTTTATTGAAAATCAGGACGAAAAAAATTTACTAGTAGATTACAGCAAGGAAAATGGTAAAGTAGAAATAAAGGATAATAGTAACGAAAACCTTGATTTTAATCAAAAAATTGATTTTATTGAAAGTGAATTTTCTTGTAATTTAATTGAATTAGATGATAACGAAAATACTTTAATATCGTTACAGCCATTTATTGGTGAATCTTATATATTAAATACGGTAGCAGCTGATCCTTATACCTCTTTTACACTTGACATATCTAATGCAGCTGTAATTCAGAGATATAATAATTGTTGGGCAGCCACAGCCGCTACAGTTATTAATTATAGAAACGGATCTCTTCCTCCAGCAATGTATTATACAGCTGAAAATATTTGTGATGAAATGGGAATAGGATATAATGATGGGGGTAATGCAATAGACATTCAAAAAGCTTTAGCAAATCATGCTATTTACTATTCTTTGAGTGGTAGTAAAATATCATATAGTACTGCAAAAAGTAGAATTAATTCTGATAAGCCTTTTATTATGCAACTCTTAAAGAGCGATTTGAAAGGTGGACATTCACTTGTTTGTATCGGATATTTTTATAATTTTGCAACAGAAAATGTACTATTTTATGATCCAAATGGCTATTATAGGTCTTTTGAATATAGTTGGCCTAAATATACTGTAAATGGAGATCTTCTTACTTGGGAAGCTACAATATACTAATTTATAGTGTTTATTTTTTGCTACCAAGTTAGTAAAAATAGGATAGAAGGTTATATTTATGACTAGAAAATATATAGATAAAAAAATAGGAACAATTATTTTATTTGTTCTTTTATTGCTATTAGCAAGCGGTGTATTGTATTATCATATAAATAAAAAGGATAATATAATTCATGTTACCGGAGAGGCGAATAATGTGTTTACAAATGAATATTTTAAAAACCTTGTGGAGATAGAGGATACACCCAGAAGATTAAGTATCAAAGATAAAGATAAATTACAAGTAATATGTCAAGCTCTATCCGAACTAAGATTAACTGAAGTAAAAGAGAGAGAAACGGATCCAACACGTGTAAAGGTTGGTCATTCATTTTATCGATTTAATTATTCAGATGGTAGCTATAGAAGTATTGCTATATTATCTAATCAGATTTTTGTGGATGATAAAGTTTTTGAAGCAAGTGATGATAAGTTTAATGACCTCATCCGGGAACAATTTAAGTAATTATTTTAAGTGTTTAGTTATATTAAAGAATTTTATTTATATTAAATATTATTGTAGTAAAAGGGAGCCAGCGCTCCCTTTTACGCATTAGTCTTGTAGAATGAAGAGAAAGGTGACTTTGATAAAACATTAGTATTAACAAACCAAACAAAAATAGCAATATTACACGGAGACCAACCATTACAGTCAGGTATGAAACCATTTAATGGTATTTTACTCCTTTGCTTAAGGAAATGACTATGCTATAATAAATAGTAGTTAGATTCGAACAACGAATGACAAAATGATGATGGGGTGATTTTTGTGATAAGAATAGCAATTTGTGATAACGATGGTTTTATTTGCGACCAGTTAGAAGATTTACTGCACGTTTATGAGACAACGATTATGGAAGAAATGGATGTTGAATCATTTTTATCAGGAGAAGAATTGTGTCAGCGTTTAAATGAAGGTGTTTTCTTTGATATTATATTCTTAGATATAGAATTAAAGTTATTAAATGGAATTGAAGTCGGAAAAATAATACGCGAACAAATGCTAAATGAAATAACACAGATTATTTATATATCTGGAAAAGAAAATTATGCTATGCAACTATTTAAAATAAGGCCATTGGATTTTATAATTAAACCTTTGACTTATGATAAGATTGCCGCACCTTTAAAATATGCACTAAAAATAATAAATGGTAATAAAAAACTTTTTCTTTATAAAAAAGGCCAGACAAGTTATAAGGTACCAATCAAAGATATTATTTATTTTGAAAGCAAAAATCGTAAAGTAAATATAATAACTGTAAATGAAGTTGATACCTTTTATGGATTTTTAGAAGAAATATCTGAGAAGTTACCTTATTTTATAAATATACACAAGTCTTATTTAGTAAATTATAATTATGTTTTTAAAATAGAATATCATCAGTTAACTCTTTTAAATAGCATTGTATTGCCAATTAGTCAAAATAACAGAAAGAAAGTTAGAGATAAATTATTAGAATTGGAAAGGGAAACTTTTGATTATGAATAGTTATGACTATGTATTTTTAATCTCAAATGCTTTAGGTACCTATACAGTTTTTAAGTTTATGTGTATTTTCTTCGAGAGAACAAAAGAAAAAAGGATGTTCGAAATTATCTTTTACATGGTATATTTTTTAGTAAGTAGTTACGTACATCTTGTAATTCATATACCGATAATTACCTTTACAACCAATATAATAGCATTTTTCTTACTGACTTTTAATTATAAAGCAAATTTTAAAAGAAGAGTTATTTCCACCATATACATGTATGTTATTTTAATGACTGTTGAATTGGTTATGGTAGTATTAACAGGTTATATAGATTTATCTGTATTTAGTGTGGATTCCCAGTATTCATCTATAGCAGGTATAATGAGTATAAAATTATTTTCTTATATTATAGTATTAATCATTCAGAATTATAAAAATATAAAAAAGGGTATAGATGTACCTAATAGCTATTGGCTTTCTTTATTTATAATTCCTTTTGGTACTTTATATGTTACCTTTTTAATTTTAGAAAGCAATAACTTATCTAACTACAGAATAGTTATAAGCGTATCTATTTTACTTATTATTAACATCGTAGCGTTCTATTTATATGACGTTTTAAATAGCGTATATGAAGATAAAATCGAAAAGGCCTTATTAAAGCAGCAAAATAATTATTATCATAAACAATTTGAAATAATGGACAATTCATATAAAAATATGAAATCTGTACGTCATGATATAAAAAATCATTTATCTATAATAGAAAGTTATATATATAAAAATAATACAGAAAAAGCTATAAATTACATACAGAATATCCTTAACTCCTCTTATGGTGAACAGGAGCTGGCAAGATCGGGGAATTTTGATTTTGATAGTATCTTAAATTATAAATTACAGAATGCGAAATCTAAAGGTATAGAAGTTATTGTAGAAGCTAAGATTCCACAAAAAATAAATATTGAGTCTTTTGATATAGCAATAATTATTGGAAATCTTCTGGATAACGCTTTTGAAGCAGTTTCTAAATTGAGTAATGATAAAAAGATAAAAGTGCGCTTAAATTATAGGAAAAACACCTTATATATTCATGTAAATAATACATTTGACGGAGCTGTTTTTTATGAGGATGATCAAATTATTTCTACACATAAAGACAAAGAAAATCATGGTATTGGTTTGAAAAATATAGAAAAGGCAATAAAAAAATATAATGGAACTATGGAAATAAATCACACAAATAATAATTTTACAGTAGATATATTCTTGTATATTAATTAAGTCTATGTGATTTTAACTAACAGATTGAAAAAATTTAATCTCTACATAAACATATATATTAATTTCTACAAAAACATATATTAATTTCTACAATCTGTCCTATAGAACTTATTTTTATGATAAAATAAACTACATATAACTTATTAATTTTTTTTAATTAAGAAAGGGGATTTACATAATGAAAAAACTAATTTTCAAAACTTGTGGCGTTGTAGCAAACCTAGCTTTATTGGTAACGGTATTAAATGTGAATGCATCTTGTATGTTATTCGCACATCAGCCAGAATTACCAAAAGGAGCGGAAAAACTCCGTAAATTCTAGTAATGGATATTTTTGATAAAGTTATTAGTGTTAATGATAATATTAAGGAAGAAGATAAAGAATTATATAAATATGGCTTACGCCAGGGTCTTTTTATAATTATAAATCTCTTGACCACAATTTTATTGGGGTATATTTTTAAAAATGTATGGCAGGCTGTAATTTTTATGATTGCATATTCGCCATTACGTGTATATGCAGGAGGTTATCATACTAAAACTCAGTTAAGATGCTATATATTTTCGATGTTCTTAACAATAGCCGTAATATATGCCAATAAATATATACCCGAAACAAACCTATATATTATTATCATTACAATAATTAGCTGTATTATTGTATTCAGTTTATCACCGGTTGAAGACCGTAACAAGCCTTTGGATAAAACGGAGAGGACTGTTTACAGAAAAAGATCCTTATATGTATTACTAGTTGAAGTAATCTTAATAGTAATATTACTTAGTATTGGTTTTAAATTTGTTGCATTGTCTGTATCTATATCACTTTTAGCTCTAAGTTTAATGCTTATAGCAGGTAAAATCAAAAATTGCTTAGCAGCAAAAAGTTAAATCCCGATGTAAGTCAAACTTAACTATCTAGGGAAAAGTTCCACTGTTACATACAAAAAACAGTAAAGTAAATCTGTTGATTTTTTAATTAGATTCCATGTTAAAAAAAGGCATCCAGGTTAACCTGAATGCCTTTTTTTAGTATTATAGGAGATACATTTTTATTGATTTCACAAATTTAATACTAAGGTTTTATGACATCAATTTCCTTGATATTCTTATGGTATACTGGAGTTTATAAACTTTCAAATATACCGCCGTAGTATTACTTATGTGAAGTTCCGACAAGGATATATTAACATAAATAAGCTAATTTTTTTTCGGCATGTAAGAATTAATATATAAAAATGTTGAATTTAACAGTTTATCTAATTAGTAGGAAAAAGTGAATTATTTTGAAGGTTAAAATATAAGCTAGGTTAATTGAAAACTTAATTAAAAGCAGCACATTGCCAACTTGTAATAATAAAAAACAAATAGTATAATGATTTCAAAAGAATTACGTGGAAAGATTAGATTTTCAGATTACAATTCAGCTTATTAAGGCATATATGGGGTATGCAGAAAGAGGATGTATATGAAAAAGTATGTAATGGCATTGGATCAGGGAACTACCAGTTCCCGGTGTATATTATTTGATAAGAGGGGCCGGATATGCAGCATGGCTCAGAAAGAGTTCGCACAAATTTATCCTAAGTCCGGTTGGGTAGAACATAATCCTATGGAGATATGGTCTACCCAAATAGGTGTTGCAGCAGAGGCAATTAGTAAAATAGGAGCTTGCGGGGAAGAAATTGCAGGTATCGGAATTACCAATCAAAGAGAAACTACCGTTGTGTGGAATAAACATACCGGACAACCTGTTTATAATGCCATTGTTTGGCAATGCAGAAGAACATCTGATATGATTATGGAGCTGAAAGACTCTGGCTTTGATAAAGTAATTCAAAGTAAAACCGGTTTAATCCCGGATGCATATTTTTCGGGAACCAAGATAAAATGGATATTAGAACATGTAGAAGGAGCCAAGGCAGAAGCGGAGGCAGGAAATCTGCTATTTGGTACAGTTGACACCTGGTTGATCTGGAATCTGACAAGAGGTAAAGTACATGCAACTGATTACACCAATGCCTCAAGAACCATGTTATATAATATTCATACCCTTGAGTGGGATGAAGAAATTCTTGCCAGATTAGATATTCCAAGGTCAATGTTACCGGAAGTGAAACCTTCCAGTTATGTATATGGATTAACAGCACCTGGAATATTTAGCAATGAGATTCCTATTGCAGGAGTAGCAGGAGACCAACAGGCAGCATTATTTGGACAAGGCTGCTTTGAACCGGGTGAATGCAAAAATACATATGGAACTGGCTGCTTCCTGCTGATGAACACAGGAGAAGAAGCTATTCAGTCCCAACATGGTTTATTAACTACCATTGCAGCCAGTGACAATGATAAAGTACAATATGCTTTGGAAGGAAGTGTATTTGTTGCAGGTGCAGCCATACAGTGGTTAAGAGATGAATTACAAGTTATAAAAACCGCAGCAGAGTCAGAGGAATGTGCAATGGAAGTAAAGAATAGTAATGGAGTATATGTAGTTCCTGCTTTCTCCGGCCTTGGGGCGCCCTATTGGGATCAATATGCAAGAGGTACTATAATTGGTATAACAAGAGGTGTCAATAAGAACCACATTGTTCGTGCTGTTTTGGAATCCATTGCTTATGAGGTTTATGACGTTATAAAAGCCATGGAACAGGATGCATCTTTAACCATTAAACATCTGAAGGTAGATGGGGGAGCTTGTGCCAATAATTTTTTAATGCAATTTCAGGCTGATATTTTAGATACAACTGTTATGCGGCCAGATTGTATAGAGACCACTGCTTTAGGGGCATCCTATTTAGCAGGATTGGCAACCGGATTCTGGAAAGATAAAAAAGAAATAAAAGAGAATTGGGCACTATCCAGAACATTTACCTCCAATATGGAGGAGAAAGAGCGGCAAGAATTGATAGCCGGTTGGAAAGAAGCAGTTAAACGATCTTTTGGCCAAGCATCTTATATGAAATAGAGCTTTACATTCGTAAAAAGAAGCAGATCACATATATGTGAAAACACAGAATATAAAGGAATATAAAATATGATTTTAGATAAGTTGAATTCTTGTATGATGGAAAAAGGGTTTAGAAAGATTAAGGTAAATGTAGAGAATATCTGTGTTTATTTTAAGGATATGGAGCAGGAAATATATCTTTTAACGGTATATGAAGCTTCGACAGGGCAAGAATTTACGCAGGAGCAATTCCGTTATATCCAAAGTCAGATTTATAATAATTTTAATAAGCCAGATAAAATAGTGCATTTTCTAACCATAATCTATACCGATAATATGGAGAAGGTCCGAGAAATGTCCGGAATGGACAGCAACGTTTGGTACTTGGATAATCGAAATAAGAGGTTGATTATCTATGAAAATCACAGGGATGAGTTTTTAGGGCTGCAAAAAGAGATTGATAATATTTTATATGGAACTACCCCAGATAATGAAGCTTCCGGTGATAAGGAAAATTACTATCATGATGTGAGAAGAGGCCACAGTGGTCGCGGAGAAGAATATACTCAATACCAGTATAATCAGGAAAGAACCTATGAAAGAAGAACTAAAGGTAACGGTTCTATATTTACAGTTACAAATCTGCTTATTTTAATTAATGGATTGGTGTTTTTTATAATGGAAATAAGGGGCTCCACCCATGATTTGTATTATATGTTGGATAAAGGTGCATTGTACTGGCCTGCTATGGAATTCTCTCATGAATATTATCGATTCTTTACTTATATGTTCCTGCATTTTGGAATAGATCATTTAGTCAATAATATGCTTGTTTTATTCTTTATCGGAGATAAGTTAGAGAAAATTGTGGGAAAAGCAAAATATCTTTGTATTTATTTTATCTCTGGACTTCTTGCAGGGATGGCTTCCTTGGGGTATAATATGGTAAAAAATAATTATGTAGTATCAGCAGGTGCTTCCGGGGCTATCTTTGGAGTAGTTGGTGCAATGGCCTTTATTGTTCTAATAAATAAGGGAAGAATCAAAGATATCAGTTCAAGGCAGATGGTGGTGTTTGTCCTGTTAAGTCTTTATGGAGGATTGACTAGTCAGGGCATAGATAATGCTGCCCATATTGGAGGCTTACTATCAGGAGCTATACTAGCTGCTGTTCTTTATAGAATGCATAAGAGAAAATTCGAAAGGGGATGAGAGGATGCAGATAAACATATATTATGGCGGAAGAGGTTTTATAGAAGATCCGACAATTTATGTAATCAATAAAATAACAGAAGTATTAAATGAACTTCGTGTTAATGTTGTTCGATATAATTTATATGAAGAAAAGAATGGTATCACTATGCTACCTAAGACATTAAAAGAAGCCGATGGAGTTATTTTGGCAACTACAGTGGAATGGATGGGTATTGGCGGATTTATGCAGCAATTTTTAGACGCCTGCTGGCTTTATGGAGACAAGGAGCATCTAAGTAAACTATATATGATGCCGGTAGTCACTGCCAGTGCCTATGGAGAGAGGGAAGCAGAGCTGACTCTGATAAAGTCTTGGGAGATTCTTGGGGGAATCCCATATGAGGGTATCTCTGCCTATGTGGAAGATCATGTAGATTTTGAAACAAATCTGTCATATGCGCAGATTATAGAGAAAAAGGCAGAAAACTTTTATAAAGTTGTAAATAAAAAAGCAAAAATATTGCCTACCAGTAACTCTGTAATAAAAAAGAATTTGTTAAAGGCCAATGCATTGGAATTAACACCTCAGGAAAGTGAACAATTATCCATATATGTCTCTGATGATGCTTATGTGAAAAAGCAAAAAGAAGACATTGAGGAATTGACACAATTATTTAAAGGTATGCTGGGTAACCAAGAGGAAGGTACCAATGAGGAATTTGCAAAGAACTTTAAAGATAGTTTTTATCCTATTAATGAATTTATTGCAAGTTATGCCATAACAATATCAGATTTGAATAAAACATTTGTAGTTGAGGTAAATGGTGACGATCTAAAATGCTTCTATGGAGAAAAAAATGATGCAGATGTCATTGCAAAAACTACATATGATGTTATGAATAAGTTAACAAACGGAAGAATGACATTTCAAAGGGCTTTTATGTCGGGAGAATTAACTGCCAAAGGAAACTTTAAAATTTTACGTACATTCGATCAGGTATTTCGCTTCAAAACCTTGTAGAAACTAATTAAGATGCTTACTTATCAACATTTCAGAGTATGGGTATTATATTTAATGGAGCAATACTGATCTTTCACTAAAACCTTACTAAAAATCCTTGCAAAAACCCATAAATTCAAGGGTGTAAACGTACTTTACTTTTCTGCAAGGATTTTTTAGAGGTTCTATAATCGATATAAGTATAAAAAAATATAATAAGGTTTGATTAATAAGCATAGTCACCTACAAAGGTAATGTAATGAGAAAACTTGTTTTTTCCTCGGTAGAGGATACTTTCATGGTTCCTTCATGGGCTTTGATAATTCTTGATGAAATTGCTAATCCAAGACCTGTTCCTCCTGCTTTATATGTAACAAAGGGGTCAAAGATAGTAGATATTTCATCTTCCGGTATCATATGCCCGTTATTATGAACGGCTATGGCAATATGTGTGGGAGAATAAGCCTTGCATTCAATGTGAATATAATTTCCTGCCTTGGTTGCATCAAATGCATTACGAATTAAATTGGTAAACACCTGTTTTATTTTAATTCTATCATGAGGAAATTGGGTAAAATAAGGCTTATCATTGTCATCAACTGTTAATGATAAATGGATACCACGTTGTTCCGCTTGAGGATAAAAGGCACTTAATACTGAATTAAGTAATAGAAGTAAATCCTGCTTTTCAATAGAGATTTTTTCGCTATTATTATAAAAACTAAGATCTGTTAGTAAAACTTCTAATTCGTTAATATCTTCATTTAACTGGGTCCAGTATTTAAAGTCCCTGGCCTCAGGGTGATTTGATTCAATTAATTGAACGGTACTCTTAATTAAGGTTAAAGGATTTCTTAATTCATGAGAAAAGTGGGAAATTAATAGTTTGCAATTTTCATCAGATTTATTTATGAAATAAGCAAATTCTTTATTGGATTTTATTAATTCTTGTAATTGTAATTCTTCTTCCTTAGTGTACATTTTTTTCACCTCCTGGGGTAATCTTAGCAGAATATAAGATTTTATACAATAAAAACTCATATACAAGAAACGACAACCAAGCCAAATTAAAACTTAGAAAAAAATAAAATATTAGCATTAGAAATATAATAAAACCAAATTCGACAAGTAAAGGAGGAAGAAAAATGAATGATAATTGTATATTTTGTAAGATAATTGGGAAAGAAATTCCCTCTACCACACTATATGAAGATGATGATTTTTGTATTATTATGGATATTTCTCCGGCTTCCAAAGGACATGCTATTTTATTGGTAAAAGAACATGTTCCTAATATATTTGAACTGGATGCAGAACTTGCTTCAAAAGCTTTGGTTGTTGTATCTAAAGTGGCAAAAGCTATGAAGGAAGAATTGAAATGTGACGGGCTGAATATATTACAAAACAATGGTGAAGCAGCAGGACAAACGGTATTCCATCTCCATATACATTTAATACCAAGGTACAAAGATGATCAGGTGAATATAACCTGGAATCCGGGAAAATATGGTGAGGGAGAAGCTGCAGCACTGGCAGATGCTATACGTAAAAGATTATAATCTATAAACTGCCAATTGAAGGCTAATACCGGTAGTATAATTTCAAAGAAAAAGGCGTGTCAATATTCTATCCCGGGGTTTTGCCGGTGTTGAAAATATTGATACGCCATCAGTTTTCTATAAGGCTGTTTCTTTTATAATATTCATAATAGTATCAATGGAATTGTTTAATTTACTTTTGCTCATTGCATCTATATAAGTCGTGCGGCTGTTATATACAGTATGCACAGCCTCCAGTAAAGAATCTGGAGTTAAGGCTTCTTCTTTTAAAACATAACTAAAACCTTGACGCTCAAAGGATTCTGCATTGAGAATCTGATCTCCGCGGCTGGAAGCTGCGGATAAAGGTATTAGAATATTAGGTTTTCTTAAAGCCAGCAGTTCACAGATTGCATTGGCGCCGGCTCTTGAGATAACAATATCGGCAGCATCTAATAAATCGCTTAATTCTTTCTTGATATATTCAAACTGGATGTATCCGGGCAGGTTATTAAACTCCGGATCAGCCTTGTCTTTTCCGCATAAGTGTATTACCTGATACTGTTTAAGCAAAGTTGGAAGGACTTTCCTAACAGCTTCATTTACCACAACAGAACCTGTGCTGCCGCCGATAACCAGAATAACCGGCTTATTAGCAGTAAAACCACAAAAATCCAGACCTGCCAGTTTGTTTCCTGAGAATAGCTCCTGTCTGATGGGAGTTCCGGTTAATATGGCTTTTCCCTCAGGAAGGTATTTTACAGTTTCAGGGAAATTAGCACATACTTTTTTTGCAGAAGAAATACAGATTTTATTTGCCAGGCCGGGAGTCATATCAGACTCGTGAATAATAGCCGGGACACCCCTTCTTTTGGCGGCTAAAACTACAGGGACTGTAACAAATCCCCCTTTGGAAAAAACTACATTAGGTTTTAACTTCTTTAGTAAAGAGTTGGCTTCAAACATTCCTTTTATTACTTTAAAGGGATCGCTGAAATTCTTTGGATCAAAATACCTTCTCAATTTACCGGAGGATATTCCGTAATAAGGGATTCCAAGCTCTTCAATTAGTTTTCTTTCTATTCCATCATAGGAACCAATGTAATGTATATCAAAGCCTTCTTTAGTAAGTGCCGGTAAAAGAGCAATGTTAGGGGTAACATGTCCTGCAGTTCCACCGCCGGTTAAGACTATGCGCTTCATTACCTATTTCCTCCATTCTTTTAAGGCTTTAGATAATTGGTCAGGACATGATGTAGATTTATAACCACATTGAATACCCTCTAAACGAGTAATTACATCATCTACGGACATGCCTACTACCAGTTTTGAGATTCCGGCAGCATTTCCTGAGCATCCACCTTTAAAATTCACATCTTTTACAATATTTTCTTCAATTTCAAATGATATTTCGGAGCAACAAACACCGGAAGTTTTGTAAATCATAATAAGTTCCTTTCTATGTATTAATATTCTAAATCTTGTTTTTACAATAACTTACTATATCAATATACCTTTTCATTATAACCACAATTACATGAAATCGCAATGATATTCTCCATAATCTTTAGAAATTCTGACTTCAATGATAACTAAAATTTCCCAAAGTAAAATAAAGAACTTTTATATATAAGCAAACAAAAGTCACAATAAAACAAAGTAACAAAACAACACAAAACAATTAAAATTAAGTATTTACAAAGAAAAAATTAGATATACATCTAAGAAGCAGAATAGAAACAGACCATAATTTGTACTCTATATTCTCATTTTACGGTGAATTTTTGTGCTTTATATATAAAAATAAATGAATAATTTCAGCTAAAACATCAAATAAAGAAATTTTTTCATAAAAATGTTGTAATTTTTGAGTGTTAGTGTTACTATATAATTGTTTAGGAAGAAAAACCATAAAAGTATGGTCAGATTCCACAAAAACAACATAACTCAAAGAGGAGGTTTTTTTATGAAGAAGGTATTAGCGCTACTGTTAACACTGGTTATGGTATTGTCACTGGCTGCATGTGGCGGAAAAAAAGGCAATACCTATGAAACATCAAAAGAGCAGGAAACTACAGAAACACAAGGCAAAACAGAAGAAAAGACAGAAGAACCCGCAACATCCGGGAATGTTTCTGATGCTGATATTCCTGAAGGACTTGAAGGCAAGAAAGTAGCAGTTGTTCGTAACCTGGCAGCTGGAGACCATACCCAACAATTCCTTGATGGTTGTGTATCTGAAGGCACTGCTTTCGGATTTACAGTTGATACTTATGTTACAGACGGCGATGACGCTAAAACACAGGAAGTTGTAGCACAAGTTATCTCTAAGGGATATGATGGTATCATACTTTCTCATGGCCAACTATCTTATACATACGATATGCTTAAGCCTGCAAGAGATGCCGGTATGCAAGTCGTTACATTCGATAGTATGCCATTTAAAGATGGTGATGCCAGCGGCGAATTGTTACAAGGTGTTACATCAACAGCTCAAGACGATTATGCTTTAGCAGAATTATCTTTAGGATTCATGATGAAAGAATTCGAAGAAAAAGGCGGCCAATATCCGATGAAAGTTCTTAAAACTTTTATGGGCCCTGGAATCCCTCCATTAGACAGACGTAATGAAATCTATACTCAGCTTGAAGCAGAAGGAAAGATTAAAACAGTTGAAATTATAGCTCCATCTGATACAGCTAACGTTCGTGGTGATATGACGAACAAAACATCTGCTATTCTTCCTAAATATCCGGAAGGTACTGTAGATGCTATATGGGGATGCTATGACGAATTGGCAAAAGGTGTTCTACAGGCATTAAATGATGCAGGGCGTACAGATATTCCTATGTACACAATTGATATTTCTAACGATGATATTCAATTAATGATCTCTAACAGTGATGTTTGGAAATCAACTGCAGCTGTTGACCCTAAATTAATCGGTATCGTTAATATGAGATTATTGGCAATGAAATTTGCTGGTGAAGAAACTCAGGATTTCTTTAATTTATCAGCTCAAAACGTAGAAACAACTACATTAAATGCTGATATTAACATGACAAACCTTAACACAGTAGTGGATGGTTGGGGTGATGCATCTTCCTCTGATTCCTTCAACCTTGAATGGATGGATGCTTTAAGATCAAAAAATAAATAAACTTCCAATATTTAAACCTATTATACTTTTAAACCCTAAATTTAAACCTTAATTTTAAACCTTAAAGCTGCCGGAACTGTCATTTTGAGAATGTAATTTAGAAATAGTGTTTAAGCTGAAAGAAAACCGTTTCATAAAGAGATTCTTATATAAAACTTCAATTGTGCTGGATTCTATATGAAGAATGACAGTTTCAGGCAGTCCCATATAAATAAAAGATATTTCACTCTTTGATTAACGGCTACGTTCATCAAGTAGATTACCTTATAGTAGTTATGATGATAGGAATAGGATGAAGCAGAATGAATGAAATTAAACTTGAAATGAAAAATATATCTATCGAATTTCCTGGTGTTAAGGCCCTTAGCGATGTAGATTTTAAAATGACAGGCGGAACCATACATGCTCTTATTGGCGCAAATGGTGCCGGAAAATCTACTTTGATGAAAGTAATTGCTGGTGCCAACACCACTTATACCGGTGAAATATATGTGGACGGTGAACCGGTAGAAATTCGTTCCCCTAAGAGTGCGAAAGATCTTGGAATTGAAATTGTATTCCAGGAGGTTGACACTGCTTTGATTCCATATTTATCAGTTGCAGAGAATGTTATGTTTAATGAAATGGTAAATAACATGAAAAGAAAGCAGGTAGTTAATTGGAAAGACATTCGAAAAACCGCAAAAGAAACATTGGAAAGGCTCAATGTTGACTTGGATGTCAATACCATTGTATCAGATTTGACTCTGGCACAGAAACAAATGGTACTTATTGCAAGATGCGTTGTAGGAAAGTGTCGTTTATTGATTTTGGATGAACCTACTGCGCCTTTATCTAACTCAGAAACAGAAGAATTATTCCGAATTGTTCGTGAACTTAAAAAAGACGGCGTAGGTATTATTTTTATTTCTCACAGATTAAATGAACTTTTTGAAATATGTGAAACCATTACCGTTATGAGAAATGGAAAAGTAGTTGAAAATATGCCCATTACCCCACAGCTGCAAACAAAAGATATTGTTGAATTAATGCTGGGCCGTAAGATGGAAGAAAACTACAAAAAGAAAAATGTCAATATTGGGGATGTCCTTCTTGAAGTAGAGGGACTTACAGAAGAAGAGGGAAGAGTTAAGAATATTTCCCTTAATGTAAAAAGAGGTGAAATTATCGGTATAGCAGGCCTTGTGGGAGCGGGAAAAACAGAGTTATGCAAAACTTTATTTTCAGCATTAAAACAAAGTAGTGGTACCGTTAAATTGAATGGAAAAGCAATTAAATATAAGAGTCCTAATGCGGCAGTAAAGCATGGGTTTGCTCTGGTACCGGAAGAAAGACGTAGAGAAGGCGTATTAATTACAGATCCGGTTTATTCCAATATTAGTATAGCATCAATGAAGAAATATACAGGATTATTTTCAGTGGTAAATAGTTTAAAAGAAAGAAAAGACGCCTGTCAAATGATAAAAGATTTGGGTATTAAGACTCCTTCGGAAAATCAAGAAGTTGCTTTGCTTTCAGGAGGAAATCAGCAAAAAGTCGTTTTAGGAAAATGGCTTAATTCTGAATCAGAAATCTATATTTTTGATGAACCAACCAAAGGTATTGACGTTGGTGCAAAACGTGATATGTACGAGTTAATTGAAAGGCTGGTTGCTCAGGGAAAAGGTGTTATTTACGCATCTTGTGAGTTTCAGGAGATATTAACATTAGCTGATAGAGTGTATGTAATGTATGATGGAGAGATTGTAAAAGAATTAAACGTTGCAGACACTGACGAAAAAGAATTGCTTTATTTTTCGACAGGAGGAAATTAAGATGGCAGATAAAAGCGGATTAAAGAAAAAAAATCCAGATAAATTAAAGAACTTTATTACAAAATGGGGAACTTTATGCACAGTATTAATTGTATTTGTTATATTTACTTTTGCTAACTGGAGCAAAGAAACCAATTCAAGTATATTCCTTACAAGTAATAATATGATAACGATTTTAAGAAGTATATCCATTACAGCTATTATAGCAATTGGTCTTACTTTTTCACTGGCTGTAAATGGTATGGACTTATCTATCGGTGCTAATGCAAACTTAGCAGACTTTGTGGTTATGACTATGTTTGTTTGGTACAACATGAGCATAGGAACCTCTATTATACTTACTTTAATCATTGGTTTAGCTGCTGCGGTTATTAACTGTATATTAATTGTAAAATTAAAGATACCTGATATGGTTGCCGCTTTATCGGTTATGTTTATGTTCCAGGGTGTAGCAATGACATATTCTAACGGTGGCGCAATTACCCAGCGTATGACAAGACCAAATGGTGAGGTTGCAACAGGATTGGTTCCGGAGGCTTTTAGAGCATTGGGAAAAGAACCATGGCTTATTATAATTATGTTATTGGTAGTAGCCTTTGCACATTTCTTCTTAAAGTACACAAAACACGGAAGATTTATGTATGCAGTAGGGGGTAATCCGGAAGCAGCCAGACTTTCCGGTATACCGGTAAATAAATACCGAATACTTGCTTATTTCTTATCTTCAGCTTTTGCTGCTTTAGGTGGTATATTTATAGCGGCACGTGTAGGAACTGCACAAGTAAATGCCGGTGCGGCTTACCTGATGCCTTCTGTAGCGGCTGCTTATATCGGCTTCTCCGTAGCCGGTGCAGGAAAAGCAAATGCAATAGGAACGCTGGTGGGAGCGGCTTTAATCGGTATGTTGGAAAACGGACTTATTATGATGTCTGTTCCATATTACGCAATGGATATTGTAAAAGGCGGTGTCTTAGCTATAGCTTTAGCACTTACTTATTCTAATTCGAAGAAATACTAATCAATTCAAGGAATTTATAAAATCCTATACAGACGAAAAAATATATTATACTTTTGTGATTAGAAAGACCAACTATTAAAAGTCAATAGGTAAGTGAAAAAGTTTTTGAATATCAGATGTAAATTTATGCATAACAAAAAGACCTGTTTTCACAAGCCTAAAATCATATGAGATTAGTTTTTATTGTCTGATTTCATATGGTGTATTGTTTTTTAAGACTGCATGAATGGTATGGCATAGTTTTCTGGCAACTGCTCCGACAGCTACTTTGTGATGCTTACCCTCTGCTCGTTTTTGTTGATAGTAGGTAGAAAATACAGGGTCATAGTAGGAAGCAATAAAGGCAGCTTGAAAAAGAGCTTTTCTAAGATACGGTGAACCTCGTTTGCTCATTTTGTTACTTGTGGAT